>CAVULE010000022.1:0-125117 GCA_963742315.1 uncultured Verrucomicrobiae bacterium | reverse complement strand
AGATCCAGAGGAAAGTATCGATTGCGAGTTGGCAACTACCGAATCATTTACACTTTCGATTTGGAGCGGAACACAATTCATCTGTTGGCCATCGGTCACCGTCGAGAGATCTATCGCGATATTTGATCGATTGTCGGTCAGGTCGCGCACTGGCGAACTCAGCAGTGAGTCGTCTTCGATCTGAGAACAGAGAAGGCAACGCGGAACACTCAACGCCCACCAACACCGAACATCCAAAATCGAACATCGAATGCGGGCGTCTGACCTTCGCTACGGCAATCTGTCCTTCCATCTGCCGGGGCTACGACGCGACGAGTTGGCGGATCTGACGTCAGTCCTGATTCCTCTGACCGCTGATTATTCTATGGCTTCTCGCTGAGCAGCGGTGCGATCAACGCTCGTTCTTCGGGCAACAATCTGATGGTGGCGAGTTTCTCCGCTTCCGCGCGGGCCTTGTCTTGCCAGCCGTTTGCCGCCAATGCGGCTGCATAAACAGCCTGGGAAACGGCTGAGGAGGGGACCTCCGGTGTAAATTCGGTCAGCGCGTTTAGCGCAGCGGCCGCTTTGCCTTGTCTTAACCGGGCTAGCGCTAACGTCGTTCGCGCACTGCCGTCCCACGGATTTTGCGAAACGAAAGCTTCGGCCTGCGTTTCGGCTGTTTCGGACTCCAATCCAGACCCGGCGAGGAGCAGTCGCAGATAGATTTCGTGAATGCGCGTGTCGATGTCCTCTGGCCAAATCTTGATAATTTCGGTCGCGATGATGCGAGCTTTGGCTGTTCGTCCCCTCGCTTCGGTCAGCTGCAAACGCAAAATATAAGCTTCCTTGAGCGCCGGTTGTATCGTGATCAAACGTGCATAGGCCGCATCGGCAATCCCTAGAACGCCATTCTTTTCAGCGTAGTCTGCAAGTCCTATCAAGGTTCGGGGTGATGTGGCCGCGTCGAGTGCTCGATACCACTCGTTCGCCGCGGCTGTTGTCTCGCCGAGTCTCGCGCTGACCACGGCCAAATACATGTGCTGGAAGGCTTGAGCGAGCACCGGATACTCCCTCAGAAGCAGTTCCTTGACTTCGGCGAGCCGGCCAAGGGCTGCCATCGCGTCGATCCGTTCCATCAACAACTCCCGTCGCCGGGCTGCCAGTTCCAGCGGGAGAACGCCTAGCATCGATTCGAAGCGGCTGTGCGAGTAAAGCCACGAGCCCAACGCGACAAGAGTTTCATCGTCTTCGTCGCCATAAGATTGTATTGCTCTTGCGATCAATTCGTCCGTGCGCGCGGGTTCGGCGCGGGCGCGCAGTTCTAACGCGAGCATTTGATGGAACGGACGCGAGTTCGGGTTACGAGCGAGGCGGTCGGCTAATTCCATTAAGCGATATCGCCTTGTTCGAGATATCTGGTAACGAGATGGATAGCGACTCCGCCACGGGATTCGTTAGGCCAGGTAGGCGCTGCTGTGCCATAACGGCGAGCGCTTGAGTGGACGCTCGATTTGTTTCATCACGTGCAATGTTGAGCAGGTTTCCAGAAGCTTTCGTGGTACATCGGCGAATCAAAAGGTCTATTTGCCAGGATTAACAAATTGGCGCCCAGGCGTTCACGAGAGTCAGAGCTTACATCCCCGAGGATGCGCTCAGCATAACCGACAGCGTAACTACTGTAGCCGCGAAGCGTTGCCAGTTGCCCAGCGAGCACAAGATCTCGCGGGGTGGGACCGGCTTGTTGTGTCAAAAGCAGATCGATTTGAGCGGAGGCGATTATCAGTTCTCTGGCCGAAAGCGCCGCGGCTGCGTAATTACGATGGTCTTCTATGGAAAGCGGCCGCGATTGCGCAATCTTCTGCCACCATTCCACCGCGAGCGCACTTTGCCCGGTACGGGTAAGAAGGAGCGCGTAGGCTCGCCAGGTTTCCGGTTGAGTCTGGCTGAGCCAAAAAGAAGTCTGCACTTTCTCAACGGCTTCAGTCCAGTCTTCCTGTTCGATCAAGACTAACGCTTGAGCGGCCAATCGTCTGCTCTGCCATTCCTTGATTCGATGTGAAGCTGGACGCGCCACAATGGAAAGCAGCGCTGCCGTAATAATAAGGAGCGTCAAGCGTACTAGAGTCTTTCGTCGGCGTCGGCGCGCGCGAAACCAGGCAACGATGCGCTTCGGCGAGGGCACCCGCGGCAATGAAGGAGCGTGGGCTTTGGGCAGACGCATTTGCTTTGGCGAAGGCAATCGCGGAAGCGCGGAAAACAACCCCTCCCGCCGCCGGCGGCGCCACCAGCTTGCGAACTGTTTTCGTGAAGGAAGCTGTGGAAACGCGGGCAGATAAGGATCGCGACGATAACGGCGCAACCAGGTTGCGATTCGGCGGCGTGAAGGCAGCCGCGGAAAGGCAGGCAGGTAGTTCCGGATGCGCCGTATCCGCCTAACTATCCGCCGGGTATACCGTGATTTGGGCACGACCTTTCTTAATGTTAATGCAAAAATGGGCCTGATTTCATCAGCAATCTCGAATTTCGAATTGCGGATTTCGAATTGCGGAAAACGAACGCGCTCGCTGTTCCTTGCTCAGTGCCCCGCGACCCTGCCCCGTGCTCCCTGCTTCGCGTCTAGGCGCTTTTGACCAGGCGCGTCAACTCCGAAAGCTTTAGCGAGAACAGCCGCCGGCGTTGTGTGAAAAGCAGGGTGACGAGCATTAAACCGCCGGCAAACCAGGTGCTGGGCTCTGGAACGGCCTGTGGCACGATTTCGCCGTCGTGGGATGTCGCGAAAGCCGCAGAACCAAGAGATGTCGTGCCCGCGTCGCTGTAGAAGGTGATCAGATCTAATTGCCCCTGGGTTAGAGACGTCGTATCGGAACCGAAAAGAATTTGCTCGGCGCCGCCGCCGGTGATGGGTGTGCCGTTCCAGTTATAGATCGAGAGAGTATTGCCGCCCCAGTTTTGCCCGTTACTAGCGAGGAAGTGGATGAGGTCGGTGCTTGCGAGATCGATTATCGAATTGGACGTCAAGGCAAGTGCCCCGGCTCCGGCTGATGCAGTGGTCCCTTCCTGCGTTCCATTCAGCTGCAGTTTGCCGCCGCCAAGCGTAACTGTTCCCGTATCGGGTAGGACGTTGTTCGCGTTCAACGCCAGTGTGCCGGCGTTTATATTTGTCCCGCCCGTATAACTATTCGCGCCGGTGAGAATGACAGTTCCGGCAGTTGATTTGGTCAGACTAACGCCAGTGCCGCCCAATTTCGCGCTGATCGAACCAGACTGAACTCCGTAGGAAGAACCGGTAAGCGTCCCGGTCGTGCCATTGATATTGCCGCTAGTCAATGTGACAGCGCCGACAGTATCGCTGTTGCCAACAAGATCCAGGGTGCCGCCGGAAACATTTATGGCCGCAGTATCGGCGATCTCATCGGTGCTGGTGCCGGTATACTTCACCGTCCCAGCGCTAATCGTAAGGCCGCCGGAGCCAATGGCATTGACGTTAGCAGTCTTGCCCAGATCCAATTCGCCGGAGCTAACTGTCGTTAGGCCACTGTAGGTGTTGGCGGTGGTGCCGGAAAGAGTCAGCGTGCCAGAGCCTGTCTTGGTTAAAGCCAAAGTGCCGGCTGTATTCTTGATTACACCGCTGAATGAGCTCGTTGCGTCGTTATTACCTACGGTAAATATCGGAGTGCCGCCAGCAACCGTGTCTACAGTTCCAGCACCGCTCAGGCCGTTTATTGTTTCGCTGAATGTATTCAAATCGAGTGTGCCCGTTACACTCACGTTGCCTTTACCCGACCCATCAGGAATTCTATTCGCCGCACCCAGTCTGAGTATGCCGGCCGCAATGGTCGTATCGCCGCTGTAGGTGTTTGCCCCACCAAGCACCCACGTGCCAGCGCCTGATTTATTCAGACTGGTTGCACCTGTGTTGTCTCCAATAACGGAAGCCAATGTATTTGCTCCGGTGTTCGTGCCGGTAAGGTTAAGCGTGTGTGCATTGGTGTTGCCGAAGGCTATAGAACCTGCACCGGTAAAGCTCATGGTCCCCGCCGCAACACTTCCCGACGCATCTAATGTTGCAGAGTTGCCGTTTGCGTCACCAATCGTGAAGAGTCGGTTGGTGCTTGTGGCAGTCGAGCCGGTGTATTGCAGCGTACCGCCTCCGAAAACTAAGTTTGAGGCCGTGGCTGCCGCAGCCCCGATTGAACTATTACTTCCGCCATTAGCTAATGCGGCGACGTTAATAGCACCAGCCTCAATTACAGTAGCCCCGGTATAATTACTCAGACTCGTATTTGTCGTGTTAGTGGTCAGAGCCAAAGTAAGTGTGCCGGCACCGGTCTTGATAAGACCAGCCGTGCCTGCGATTTGAACGGCGATGGTTGCATTGCCATCGGCTTCGATTGTGGGCGAGCTACCGGTTAGTTGGAGGACATCAGCACCATTCCCTGTCGGATCGGCTCGAACCGTGTAACCGGCGATGGAAAAAGTTATTTTATTGACCATTATGTTCGGCGGCGAGCCTCCAGTGCCCTTGTAGAGGGTGACCGTCCCGGCTGTTCCTTGAAAAACGGCTTCATCGCCACCGCCGTTTGTCCAGGTTTGGAGAGTACCTGTGGCCGAACCGCTGCGCCACAACGCCGGAGTAGTCAGGCTCCAAATGCCCGTTCCACCCGTGGCAGCAGTAGTGGTGCCGTCGGCGTCCCAAAACAGAGACGTAGCGTTGGCGCTGCTGAAGCTGAAGGCAAGAAGTGCCAGCGCGCCTGCAAGACAGCTCGCGCTGCGCCGCACCTGTCGGTGACGAAGACGAAACATTGTGGGGTTGGGACAGGGCATGTGAGCGGGTTAGTGCGCGGCGAGGAAGAAGACAATAGCAGCAACGACTAGGCTAAAAATCCAGAGGAAGGTGTCGATGCGGCGATGGAGGGGAGTGGCGTAGGGATCGGCTTTGGGAGGCATGGGAGTGGGGGTCAGGGATCAGAGGTCACAGGTCAGAGGTCAGAAAACGATAACTGTCGCGGAGACGTTTCCGCTGGGAGAATCCGATGGCGCCCAGCGCCAGCGCCGCCGCCAGCCATGTGCTCGGCTCGGGAACGGCTGTAATTACGAAATCATTGCCAGTCCCACCAGTGTAAGTAACGATCCAAAGGTAACCGTCGATTATATCGTGCTGCCGGCTGGAGCGTTGGAGAACGTTCCTGAAATCGCGTCGGCAAGATCGTTGTTGATCAAGGGTGTACGGTTGCGCCGGCAGCAAACATGGTGTTCGTGGGAATATTAAGCTGCAGTGATGCAGCAGTAATATTCACAGCGCCAGTTACATTGATTTGATCGGCGTTTCCGCTAAGAGACGTCATATCCACGCTGAACGTGCTGCTATTACTTAAAGTTAACGCACCGGTACTAAGCGTGCCGATAGCGCCCGCTGTAGCGCCGGCGATTAATTGTCGCGCCGCTCGCGCTCACGTTGACTGCGCCCGTAATTTTTCCGGAGCCACCGAGAGTGCCGGTCCCATTCACTGTAACAATACCGGTACCGGTCGAAGAGGTTGCGTTGTTTGCGAATAATGTTCCGGCGCTGACGGTCGTGCCCTGGGTGTAGGTGTTATTGCCGGTGAATGTCCATGCGCCAGATCCTGACTAAAGTACTGGGACCGCTCTTGACCACTGATTGCTGCATTGGCTGATCCGTTGCCCACGCCGGTAAACGTGACTCGCGGAAAGCGTGGCACGCCGTTGTTGCTCGAAGTAATAGATCCTGCTCAGTGACCAGGTCTTGTTATTGGCGGCAGCAGAATTATTCGCGAAAGTATAAGTGCGATGGTATTGAGCGTTCGAAACCAGTCAACGGCGCGTTGATTGTCTCGGTTATATTGCTACCAGAAAACGTGCTGGCGATTTGAATCGTGCCACCGTTACTGAGAGCAATGTCATTGCCACCTGTCGTACCGATCGTGTAACGCAGGCGCGGTTCAAAGTCAAACGGGATGGCTATCTTAAAGCTTCAGCGTGAGTGCCGCCAGTGTCCAGTGGTTAAGTTGCTTGTGCTGTTGAAAAGCAGCTGTGGCATGCCGCTCCGGCGGACGCTGCCCGTCCAGTTGCTCGTATTGCTCCAAAACTGTTGTCGACCGCAGCGCTCTTCCATGTATCGATGCCGCAGCATTCGCCTGAAAGTCAACGCGAAAAGCGCCAGTGCGAGCGCGGCTGCGAGACAGCTCGCGCTGCGACGCACCTGTCGGTGACGAAGACGGGACACTTGTGGGGTTGGGGACTTTGGGCTTGGGGTTGAGCCGCCTATGAGACCAATTTAACGAGAAAGTGTCAATAGAATTTCTATGATTTTTGAGGAAATTATAAGTCACCAATCATCAAGATATTAGGGTTCAAAGGTCAGAAGTCAGAGATCAGATGTCAGATGTGAGAATCGATGTCAGAGATCAGAGGCCATGTGTCCGAGATCGGCAGACGACAGGAGGGCGAAAGACCGCGGATCGTGCGAATGCGATCAGAGGTCGAAGACGAATTGTAGGGCAAGCATTCTCTCCGAGCAGTAGGCTGCGAGCCGGAGGCCTGCTTGCCAATTCAGATTTGAGGGACGGCAAGCGGGAGCGCTTGCCCTACAGTGATTGGGACGACGTGGAAGTCGTCCCTCCGCCCGGAGAAAATGTTTGCCCCACAATCTCCGATACCAGATAACCGATCCGCTCGAAGGATGTGGATTCGCCGTGGCGAATAACTGATAACATATAACCGTTAACTGATAACGCCTCGGCGCGCCGAGGCGCTAGTGCGCAGCGACGAAGAAAACAACTGCCGCGAGGATCAGACTAAAGATGCAAAGGTAAGCATCGATGCGGCGGTGCAGGGGAGCGGCGTATGGATCGGGTTTCGGTGGCATGGGGGAGGGTCAGAGGTCAGAGGTCAGAGGTCAGAGGTCAGAGGTCGGAGGTCAGAGGTCCGAGGTAGGGGTCTACGACTCGGTGAGAGGCTAGAAAGCGATAACTGTCGCGAACGCGTTTTCGCTGCGAAAAAGCGATCGCGCCGAGCGCGAGCGCCGCCGCCAGCCATGTGCTCGGCTCGGGGACGGCTGTAATCACGAAATCATTGCCGGTGCCGCCAGTGTAGGTAACTATCCAGGCGTAACCGTCGATGATATCGTTGCTGCCAGCTGGAGCATTTGAGAACGTTCCGGAGATCGCGTCGGCGAGATCGTTGTTGATCAGCGTGAACGACGTGCCAGCAGCAAACTCGGTATTGGTCGGGATGTCCAGCTTAAGTAGGGCAGTCGACGCTAGAGTTACAGCACCGGTAACGCTGATCTGGTCCGCCGTAGGCGTTGGATTGCCCGTCATATCTACTCGCAGAATACTCGTGTTATTTAAAGTCAGTGCGCCAGTGCTTAGTGTCCCAACGGTCCCGACCGTCGCCGCCATCAATTGTCGCGCTATTGTTTAACGTAACGGCGCCCGTGATTTTTCCGGTACCGCCCAACGTGCCACTGTTATTAACCTGGACTGCACCACTACCAGTGGATGCTGTGGCGTTGTTGGCCAGCAAGGTTCCGGCGTTTACAAATGTAGTGCCGGAGTAGGTATTATTTCCGCCCAAGATTAGTGTGCCGGTGCCGGCCTTCGTTAGGGTAGAATTCCCGTTGCCGTTAGCGATCACTGAATTAATTGTCAGCGTGCCCGTGCCCCATTGTTGCACGATCAAATCGGAGTTTGTCGCAGTGTTACTTTTCAGAGTGCCGTTGTTGATCTGATAATCGTTTGCGCCGACAAACAACAAGCCGCCGCTGGTAAGAGTCAATGTGCGGGTGGCGCCGATGTCCAATGATTGACCGGTAGTTGTCGTGTTGATTTTGAGTGAGTTCGCGCTCTCGCTTGCAGTCAGCGAAATGGAATCGGTCTGAAGATAGTTAGTGGTGGAGACTCCCCCGGTGGCGACAAACGTCGTGTAAGTCGTGAATGCGGTAATCGCTGTATTATTGGCGGCCGTCGCACTCATCGCCCAGTTCGCCCCCCCAACCGTCGCGTAACCGCCGAGTATGCCGTTGACATTGCTTGTATCGGTATCGGCAATGCTTGCCGCGCCGAAGTTGACCGTTGAACCGGCATTACGGGTTATCGCGTTCATTCGAAGAACAGACGTGCCAGAACTCCTTGTAACGGAAGAAGCGCCGGCGTTAAGAGTCGTTGAAGCCGACCACTTCCGTGTGCGATCCCGCCGGAAAGATTCAATGTGCCGCCGCCAAGAATTCAAGGCTCCGTTAGCATCAGGAAGCTTCGACGTATTATTGGTGCTGTAATCTAAAGTCAGAGTCCCGCCATTAATCGTGGTTGTAGTTGTTCCTGCGTTACCGGAAGCGCCATACGTATTATTCCCGGAAAGAATAAAGGTGCTTGTACCAGTCTTTAAGATAGCGTAATCGCGTTGTCCATTGCCCGATTGGATCGCGCCGCAAGGGTAACCGCTCCAGTTCCATTGCCAGTCAGGCTAAGAGTAAGGGTGGTATTATTGACAATACCATTGGACGTTATGGTGTTTGCGATGCTTTCGGCGCTGGATGAATTCTGTGTAATCGAGTTCGGGTTAGTACCGGTGCCGTCGAACCGCAGGTTATTACCACCCAAAAAGAATGCGCCGCCGCCAGAGCTAAATGCGATACTGTTGAGGTTCACTGCGACGACAGAGCCAGTTCCCACGCTGCCGGTGAGGTCGTTGTTCAACGGAGTACCGGAGGTGCCGGTATTTGTTGTGCCCGCAAAAATCAAATCGGTCGTCTGACTGCTTGTCGGCGCGCCAGGGGTCCAGTTAGCAGCTAAACTCCAATTGACGCTAGGTGCACCGCCACCTGTCCATGTCGATGTGGCCGCTAATGCTGCACTCGCGCTAAAAGCCAGCACGAGCGCGGCTGCGAGACAGCTCGCGTTTCGACGCACCTGACTGGGAACAGCAGGGATCATTTGCGGCGCGGAAAAAATGCGGCGGGACAGTCAGATGACAGTGCGCGTTTGGATTGTAAGTTACTTATCATCAGTATATTATTCAAACTGTCCGTTTTAAGGCTAATATGATTCTGCGATGCTATGTGGCGCGTCAGGAGACGGGACGGCGCTTCTATAGCAGTTTGTGGGCTAAGGACGCGCTTACGCGCGAGTTATCGGACGCGCGGCAAGCGCGCGGGTTATCAGTTATCGGGATGTCAGACTTTCCGTAGTCCCGGTAATCCGTGGCGCTTGTAGTCTTCCTTCCTCAGTTCACGCCTTACGACTCGCCGATCACTCACTGCACCTTCAGGCCCATTACTCCTCGCCCCATGCTCTCCGCCGTTTCGTGATCCCGTGACCCGCCGTCAAAATCCGCTTCCGACACCGTGTCGACCAATGGACTGATAACTGGCGGATGAAGGACGCGACTCGATCCGCGAATGTTGAACCTATTAGCAATGATTTCGCCGGAAACTGTGGCGTCTTTCCTTAGCCTGACTGTACGGTCGTTTGCCATCAGAATACCGTTGAAGACGGAACTACCGCCGAGCGAAACTCTCTGGCCGGTTCCGACAACATTGAACAAAACCTGATCCCATTGCACTCCGACCAGGTCGATGTGCGAATTGCCGCTTAACGAGAATTTTTTGTTCACGTTGATGACAAACGTGGTGGTTGCGGTGCCTTGAAGAGTAAAGGAGCTGTTGTCCCGAAGAATAAAATTTTTCAGACTTAGGACGACCGTCTCACCCGGCGCGCCCGTGATCGTTAGAGCGTGATTTCCCAGCAACTTTACCGTCGTATTCGGACGGTTCGGTGTCAGACTGAAGGCGTGAGCAGAAGCGGCGATAGCTTCGTTGACGCCATTGTCAAGGAGTGCGTCCTGATCATGAAAAATCGATCCGGTAATGAAGGCGTTTTGGAACGTCAGGACTGTGCCGTTGCTTCGGTCGTAAACATCACCATTGACGCTGGCGTGTCCGTCCATCAGAAAATTTCCGTTCCCAGCCAGGCCAAGATCGCCGTCGATAAGAGAGTGACCAAAAGCGCGGCTGAAGTTATTGCTGTCGCCCAGGGAAAACACGGTCCAGCGCTCGAGGTCGCCTATTTCGGGAATAACCCCCGAGACATCGGCTTTAGCCTGGACGCCGCCGAGCAAGATCAAGCTCGCCGCGATTGGCAAAAACGACTTTGGAGAAATCGAAAGCATGCTGAATTCCCTTCCTTGTGGGGAGATTGGAGCAGGCTCCGCGCCGCAGGCGGAGCGCCAGGAAAAAAGCTGAGACGCTGCAATACTGAAACGCTGAAATATGACCGCAGCCTACGGGCCACCGACTACAGACTGCGGGCTACAGACGGGCTTTTCTGGCTTGTCCGAGCTAACAGATAACAGTAAACCGATAGCCCCAGCGGTGGTCCGCGCCGTTAACTGATAACTACGCTGCGCGACGCAGCAGCGCCCTCACGCGCCGTCTCTGCGTGAATCCAAGGGCGCCCAAAGCTAGTGTTCCGGCCAGCCATGTGCCGGGCTCGGGAACAAGACTGAACGAAATGCTGAGATTGTCGATGGCGACTGCGTTGTCGCTGCCACCGTCATCCGGATCCGCCCAACGTAAGTAGAACGATGCGCCATTTGCGATCTGCGAGGTGGGGGTGTAGGTGCCGCCGATACCGGAAATGCGATTGACCGCGGCATTGCCGTCGAGCGCCATACCTGCAGCGGTCCGAAGTTATCGGCGAGTTAAAATTGAAGCCGCTGCCAAGAGCAACCCAGGAACCACTAAGGCCGGTCGAACTGTATTGAAGCGTAAGTACGTTCACGGCACTGGAGGCCTGCCCGATTCGCCACTGCTCGCCATCATACGTAATTGTAACTGCGCAATACTAAGACCGGTAGCATTAGTGAAAGAGACGTAGGTATCGCGCTGTAGATCTCGACCCCGCAAGCGAACCGAGGGCGCGATCTGTAACCGCGATTCGTACCCGCGACCCCAAAATTGTAATTGCCGCCAGCCGTTGAGCTGCCGGTGCTGGCAACCACTGTCGCGCCCGAGGCAATCACCGTGCCGGTGTTCACCGGGGCGTCCGTCGAGGTTCCACTTGCTCCAGTGTTCGGGGTCGAATCCACCGTCCAACCGGCTGGAGTCGTCTGTACCAGTCGATCCCATGGAATCAAAATTCTGCGTATAGGTTGTGCTGCTTAGCGAAATCTGCGCTTTAGCAGAACTCGACAAGGAGAGCACAAGGCTTGAGGCGAGGAGAACAACTAGGAAAAAATATTGTCGACTGCAGCCTGGAAAAGAGAAATTCATAGGAGGGTTGGGCGCGCGGTTGCGCCGAGAATGAAATGCGCAAAAAACGCGACAAGTTTTTTTTCGATTTCTGACAAGAATTTTTTTGGCAGGGGCAAAAAAAAGCCTATGGGCGTCAACTTCAATTTGCGGCAGGCGACGCGCCCGCCCTACAACGCCGATAACAGACAACCGAGAACTGATAACGAAACGCGCAGCAGGCTAAAAGCCCGCTGGGCGCACAGGCTGAAAGCCTATGTTCCGCAGGCGACGCGCCCGCCCTACAACTCTCTGACCTCCGATCGCCGGCCTCTGACCTCTGACTTCTGATCTCTGTCCTCTGATTTCTAGCCGCGCAACGGCAGCACCATCATCGCTTCCTCGGGCAGGAGACGGTTGGACGGGACTTTGGCGATTTCGGTGCGCGCTTCGTCCTTGCGTCCCGTGGCTGCCAGAACCGAGGCGTGCACCGCCACGGCCGAGGCGGAAACTGCGTTACTTGGCACTTTCAAATTAGCGTAAACAGCGAGGGCATCCTGGGCGCGATTCTGTTTCAAAAGCGCCAGCGCAAGCAGGGTCCGGTGTGGCAAACTCGCGGGCTCATCGCGCACCATCTTTTCTGCCAGTTTTACAATGGCATCGACTGCCTCAGCTTCGCTGGAAGATGGAAGATCGGAGATGGGAGATGGCACTGCGGAAGGCGAAGAATTGGACGACGTGGAAGTCGTCCCTCCAATTGCGCTGGAAGATTCAAGATTGGAAATGGCCTCTGGCTCGGATGAGCCGACAGCTCGGAGAGGAGACGGCGAGGCGGAGAAAGGGGGATTGGAGGCAGGAGTTTGGGACGACACGGCCTCCGGCTGCGTAGAGCCTACGGCTCGGAGAGAGGTCGTCCCTCCAATTATTAGGAGCAAACGGATGTAGGCTTCGTCGTTCTGAATCGCGGTATCGTTCGGCCAGATTTCTAACATCTCCTGCAAAAGCGTGTGTACCCGTTTGGTGTCCCTTGCCGAATACGCGATGCGCAACCGCCCTTGCTGGGCCTGACGCGATTTCGGATTTGCTACCGCCGCCGCTTCGAACGCAGTGGTCGCGACGCGTTCCGCGCCATTCTTTTCCGCATATTCGCCCAGCGTCAGCAGTTTGTTCAGGTCGCCGGCCGCATCTTCCAAGGCGCGTTGCCAGTTATTTTCCGCGCCATTTTCCTGGCCTTGCTGAGCGAAACAGCGGGCCAGGTACATATGCTCGATCACCGGATCGAGTGGGAAACGTTCCGCTTCAATGATCCGGCGGATTTCATCCCAGCGGGAGAGCGCGGCCAGGGCGTCGACGTATTGTAAAAATAATTCCCGCGTCTGCAATGCGCGGTCCAGTGAAATGGCTTCCACCAATCGTTGCTGCTCGCCATTCCGGTAAAGCCAAGCCGCCAGCGCGGTCAGGCTCTCGTTACTTCCTCCTTTCCAATGCTCGACCATTCGCCGCACGATTTCGTCGCGCTGGTCAGGATGTTGCGCGATCTCCAAATCCGCCGCTAGTAATTGGTGCGGCGCTTTTGCCAGGGGATGGTGATTGATTGATTCGATCAGCTGGTCGATCGGCACCGGCGGTCGCGATTCCGTTAGCGCGACGGTTGCATGCGCGGCGAGGAAGGTCAGCGCGTCGAGGGAGACATCATCGTCGCCTTTCGCCAGGGCAACGATGCGCTCGTTGACTTTCGCGATGTCGATGTTCGAGGTGGGACCGGCATTGCGAGCGATATTGTCGAGTGCGATGTTCGCCTGTAATTGTTCCCGCCGATTTGCTTTCGGAGAAGCGAGGACTTTCTCAGCGAGCCCTTGGGCCTGATCGAAAGAATGCTTTCGCAGCTGGACATCGGCCGCGATCAGCCAATCGGTCGGGCTGGGCCCGCCTTCTTTCGCCGTCAATAGTTCACGGGCTGCTTCCTCGGCATGCGGAGCATCGTTTACGCGCAAGGCCACGCGCGCTTCATCGCGCAGATCTTCCCGAGTGAGGGGAGCGATCTCGCGCAGGTTTTTCCAAAACTCGAGCGCTTCGCCTTGCCCGGCGCGGGAGAGAAGGCGGCCGACGGCGCGGATCGCCTCTGGCTCGCTTGCCTGCAAGCGATAGGCGGCAGTCGCTTCATCGCGCGCCTCGCTCCATTTTTGTTGCTCGATAAGGGCGAAAGCATGATCCGCATGGCGGCGCGCCTGCCAGCCCCGAATGGTGTTCCGAATCGGCCGGGCCACGAAGAAACCGACGACGCTGAGAATTAGGAGCGCGACTAACGAGATTTGGATACGCCGCCGCCTGCGTCGCCTTCTTTCGCGCTCCGCTTCTGTCAGCATGAAATCTTCGTCGGGCATGGGGTGTTAGTTATCTGTTATTTGTTATCAGTTATCTGGGGTCAGAAATCAGCATCACAAGTCGACAATCAGCACTCGGCAATCCATGCGTTGTCTCGTGGTGTTGTAGTCTTCCTTTCACCATTAACTGATAACAGATAACTCATAACTCCGGCGCAACGAGCGCCGGCAACATCTCCCCGAATCTCTGATCGATCACTTTTTCGTCCACACCCGCCGGGGCGAGAATAATTACCTCGAGAACCTGTTGTCCCAGATTACGGATTCCGTACTTCACTACGCGCCAGCGATCGGCCAGGTCCCAATTAGAAATAAGATCGGAGGCGTTCTTCTCTTCCGCATGCACCCGATCCTCATGCAAACAATAATAGGCGTGAGCGCGCACTGCGCCCCCCTTTGGCTCGGCCTTGGCGAAAGTGAAACAGCGAAACGGAAGCGACCGTTCGCCGCTAATAGGGAACGATTGCACCCGATCACGACCAATCTGTGTCCAGCCCGCGCTAGGCAGGCAAACATCTGGCCGATGAGCGCGCGCCCGCAGGATGGTTGCGGCGCCGGGATTCCAGCGAAAGAAGAACATGTAATTTATCTCCCCGGCATCCGTGGTGCGCCATACCGCTTCGCGGGCAGAATTGTAGCGCAGCAGCTCGCGCACACGTTCGTCGGTCTTAAGCTCACGATAGGCGGGCGCGGCCGTCGGCCAGCGCACCGACCACGCCGGGCTGGCAGCTGCGTTGCGCTCGTGAAACCGATACCAACCTTCAACCCCGACTTCGACCGCAACTAACCAGATGAAGAGGAAAAGGGCGGGGAAGAGGTGAACAATGATCGGTGGAGGGACGACCTCCGTGTCGTCCCTTTGGTTGCTGGACGGGACAGAGCCCGTCCCTCCAATTATTTTCTTGCCTCCAATTTTCGATGCCAGCCACATCGTTCCGATAAAGACGAGCAGCAAAATTCCGTAACCGGCGAGATCGTGCCACTTGTTAACGACCGAGACATCGTGTGCGCGTGATGCCATCGAGACGAGAAAAAGCACACGCAGAAAATTAGCGAAAAGCGCGATGCCAACGCCGGCGACGACAAGAAAAATTCTTTGCCCGAGGCTGAGCCGCTTCAATTCGCCAAAAAGCAACCCGATCATGATCGAAGTTTGCAATGAGCGGACGCCACTGCAGGCTTCGTTCACGCCCACAAGACCGAAGGGTAAGCGCAGCAAATTTCCTTCCGCTTCCGCTGGAATGCCGAAGAGCGCGAGCGTTTCCGCAGCGATCGCGGCGACGCCACGCATCAATCCTTCAATGATGGGCGCTTCGATCGCCGTGACCCACGGCACCGCGGTTAAAAAAAACAAAACGGGAAAGGCAAAATGCCGGAGCCAGGAACCGCCGCCGATCAGATAAATGATTGATAAGGTAATGGTCACGACGGCAAACGCGTGCAGCCAGCTGAGCGGCCGATAATCCGAACTGGCAACTTCGAACACGCGCAGCGGCAACAGGATTACCGCCGCACCGACCATGAGCAGCACCGCGATCCAACTTCCAACTTCCAACTTCGAACTTCGAACTTCCGGTTGCGGCCGGTCCTCCCAGCGCAGCCAAAAAAGATAGGCAACGAAAAACGGAACGAACCAGCCGTAGCTGTATTGTTCGTTGAAGCGCCATTCTTCGCTGAGATGACGGCAACAAACAAACCAGAGCGCGCCGAGAGCGAGGGCGAGGAATAAAACGGTTGTAGCCGCGTCTCTATGAGACGCGTCTTGGCGAGACGCGGCAGTCCTTTCAATCGCGACGGATTCCTCAGCAGGTGGCGGGTGCAATCGGAGGATAATATCGCGAATTGGCCGCGCAGGGAACCATACGTTTGCGGCCGCCCATTCTTTCACCTGTAGGGCAAGCGCGTCGCTTGCCGGTCGGGAACGGGCCAACGGGCCTTTGTAGGGCAAGCGCTCCCGCTTGCCGAATTTGGATACCTGCGGCAAGCAGGAATGCTTGCCCTACAATTCGAATCCGATTCGGTAGGGCCAATCGGACCAGTGCGAAACTAAGCCGGCGCGGACCGGATTTTCCCGTATATATTCCCATTTCTTCTCGGCCGATTCTTCTCGCCGTAGTAAGCGATCGAAACATCCGGGTTGCCATCTCCAACCTGCGTTGACCTGTTTTCGGATTGCTCGTTTTATCGCAGCAGACAGCGCTCCTACCGCAGCATCCCGGTCACGCGGTCCCGCCAATAGATGGACATGATCGGGCATTACCACCGCCGCTATGATATGCCAGTCAAGTCGGGCTATCGCCTGGCAAAACGCGGCAAACGCGTCGTCGTTGTCCAGCACGTGTCTGCGTCCTTCGACGCAGAATGTGACAAAATAAATGACGCTCTGATCGAACCCTAGCAAAACGGGAATGCGCGGCGGGTGCCCCATCGACGTGATGCTAACGGGAACGGAGCTTGTAGGGCAAGCGCTCCCGCTTGCCGGAATATCGATGGCAAGCAGGAATGCTTGCCCTACAAATAATGGTCTGAATCGGGGCGATGTAATGAATCGTGTAACGATTCAACGATGTAAGGTAAACTCCTTCGGAGCTACCATGCCGCCATTCCTAACCAAACGCATGCTCGGCATCGATTTTTTTGTTGGCACCGCGGCCGAAGCGATCGCGCACATTTCGAAATATGGCGGGCTGATTGTCGCGCCGGCTGCCCCCTCATTCATCGCCTTGCAGGATGATCCCGATTATCGCCGCGCTATCGCCGATGCCGATCTCGCAATTGCCGACAGCGGCTGGGGCGTTCTTTTTTGGCGATTACTTCGGCGCGAAGAACTCACTCGCATATCTGGCCTCGCGCTTTTCAAAGCCTTGCTCGAAACCGCGGATGCGCGCATCCCAGGAAATCTTTTTTTCATTTTGCCGAGCGAAAAGGCGAAAACCAAAACACTCGAGTTCGGACGCAATTCCGGCTACCCGACCACAGCCGACGATTGTTATGTCGCGCCGAAATATCAGAGATCAGCCTCCGGCGCGGAGCCTACGCCGCGGAGCGAGGTCAGAGATCAGAGGTCAGATCTTGTAGGGCAGGCATTCCTGCCTGCCAAACAAACCGATCCCGGCAAGCGGGAGCGCTTGCCCTACAGTTCCCAGCTTCATTCTTCCATTTCCCATCTTGCATCAACCGCGAGCACGGGCATCGAAGATCAAAAACTCGTTAGCATTATCGAGCAACGCAAACCGAAGCACATCATCATTGGCATTGGCGGGGGCATGCAGGACAAGCTCGGCAGCTACTTAAAACATCAACTGACCTATCGCCCTGGAATTTACTGCATCGGAGCTGCGCCCGGCTTCGTCACCGGCGACCAAATCGTCATTCCGATGTGGGCCGATCGATTTTTTGTCGGTTGGGTATTCCGCCTCCTGTCGCAACCGCGGACCTTGCTGCCACGATTCTGGAGCGCGCGGCGATTGCCGGGAATGATTTTGCGATATGGAAGAGAGCTACCAGAGATCAGAAGTCAGAGGACAGAGGTCAGAAGTCAGAGGAGAGAGTGAGATGTGAGACCTGGCCGACAATCGAGAATCGTGAGTCGAGAAACGTGAATCGTAATCAGATAAAGCCAACTGCTGATTCCTGAACACTAAAAGGTGACTACGAGACCACTGGACGGCAGCTACCAGAGGTCAGAAATCGGAGGTCGGAGGTCAGTCAAAAGAAGAACAATGCAAATCAACTCGGCAAAAGAACTAAAAGTGTATGAAGCGGCGCACGATCTTGCCATGAAGATATTCGAGGTGAGCAAACACTTTCCACCCGACGAGCGTTACGCGCTCACGACGCAGATTCGAAGGTCATCTCGTTCCACTTGCCTGAACTTACGCGAAGCATGGGCCAAACGAAGCTACGAGGCCCATTTTGTCAGCAAGTTGACTGATTGCGATGGAGAGAACAGTGAAACGGATTCCTCGCTCGATTTTGCTCGGGACTGTCAATATATCACACAAGAGCAGCACGCCCAACTTATACTCCCTTGCCGCGAGGTCGGGAAAATGCTTGGAAGCATGATTAATAATCCGCGGTCTTTTCTGATCTCCGATCTCTGACTTCTGATCTCTGGCTCATGTCTTCCATCCTCGGCCTTAACGCTTATCACGGCGATTCCGCGGCGTGTCTGTTCGTCGATGGCAAGCTAATTGCCGCAGCGGAAGAAGAGCGGTTCCGTCGAATCAAACACTGGGCGGGATTACCAACGCAGGCGATCGATTACTGTCTGCGCGAAGGTGGGCTAACGATAAACGAGATCGATCATATCGCGGTCAATCGTAAACCCGGCGTAAATAATCTCCGCCGCTTCTTGTTTGTATTGCGGCATCGACCCGATCCGCGCCTGATGTGGCAAAAGGTGCGCAACATTCGCAAAGCAGCGACCGTCAAAGAGGCGCTCGAAGCGCATTACGGCACAAGCTTGCGCGCAGAATCACATCACATCGAGCATCATCACGCGCATTTGGCTTCAGCCTTTCTCGTTTCCGGTTTTGAGGAGGCAGCCTGTCTGTCCGTCGACGGCTTTGGTGATTTTGCCAGCACTGCGTTCGGGCTCGGCCGAGCTGACGGGATAGAAATACAGGACCGTGTTTACTTCCCGCACTCGCTCGGAATCTTTTATTCGGCAGTTACGCAGTTCATTGGCTTTCCCCATTACGGTGACGAATACAAGGTGATGGGACTGGCGCCTTATGGCGAGCCGAAGTTCGTCCGGCAGATGAGCGGGCTGGTCGAGATTGCGAACAATGGAAAGTTCAAGTTGGACCTGCGTTACTTCCGCCATCACACCGCTAACGTTTCTTATAGTTGGAACAACTGCGCTCCTGAGGTTGGCAAGCTTTATCGCGATGAAATTAGCGACCTACTCGGACCGCCGCGCGATCCTGATGCACCGCTCGAGCAACGCCATAAGGACCTGGCGCGTTCCGCTCAGATTGTTTATGAAGAAGCCTTCTTCGCGCTCCTGCTGGCCTTACACCGACGCTATCCCGTGCCGAACCTTGCGCTCTCCGGTGGTTGCGCCATGAATTCAGTGGCCAACGGCAAAGTTTATTTGCGCACGCCGTTTCGAAAAATGTATTTGCCCGCCGCGGCCGGTGACGCCGGCGGCGCGATCGGGGCGGCCTGCGTTGTCCAATCGCAATTGGACAAGACAAGAGGTCAGAGAACAGAGGTCGGAGGTCAGAGAGCAGAGGCCAGAAGTCAGAAATCAGAAATCAGAGTCCTGACCTCTGACCTCCGACCTCTGTTCTCTGCGTACATCGGCCCGCATTTTTCTAATGACGAAATAGAGCATCTACTTCGCTCTCGCGGCTTGCTTCCGCCTGCTGACTGTAGCCACGGCTCTATGAGCCGTGCACAAGAAGAAGAAGAACGCGTCTCCCATTCGACAAGCTCAGGGCAGGCTCCGAGACGCGGCTACATCTCCGAGCTCCCCGCGTCGCCGCTCGGTATCTCGCCTCTTGTAGGCCTGCCTACCGAACCAACGAATGTCGGCAAGCGGGCTTCCGGCTCGGAGGCGCCTACGCCTCGGAGAGAGCGCTTGCCCTACAATTCCGAGCTTCGCGTCGCGCGCATCGACGACGACGCCGAACTCTGCCAACGCACCGCGCGTGCGATCGCAGAAGGTCTCGTCGTGGGCTGGTTCCAGGGGCGAATGGAATGGGGCCCGCGCGCACTGGGGAATCGTTCCATTCTAGGCGACCCGCGGCGCGCGGACATGAAAGACATTTTGAACGCCAAGATTAAACGCCGCGAATCGTTTCGCCCCTTCGCGCCGTCGATTCTGCGCGAAGCAGTCGGAGAATGGTTCGAACAGGATGATGACGTTCCCTTCATGATGCAGGTCTTCCAGGTGCGCGAAGAAAAACGCGCTCTCATTCCCGCCGTTACTCACGTAGATGGATCAGGTCGCTTACAAACCGTCCATCGCGAAACCAACCCTCTCTACCATCAACTGATTTCTGACTTCTGTTCTCTGACCTCTGTTCCGCTCGTCCTCAACACTTCTTTCAATGAGAACGAACCAGTAGTTTGTCGGCCTGAAGAGGCGCTGGATTGTTTTCTCCGGACTCGGATGGATATCCTCGTCCTCGGTAGCTTTTTCGTGGAGCGGAAAAGCTAGCCCAAACCGAGCAGCACGGAGCAGGGAGCATGGAGCCGGTTGCAAGCGAGAAGGAGGGGAGGTTTGAATGTTGAATTGAGAGCCCGGAGAAAGAAATATCGAACAAGGCGAATACCGCCTAAAATACCAGGATGAACGAAAAGTATTTCCGTTTTCAAGATCTAGAGATTTGGCAGCGCGCGGCCGGCTTTAGTCCGAAGTTCTTCCGACTAGCGGATAAGCTCGATCACCGACGTTTATACCGATTTGCTGAGCAACTCCGTGGCGCTGTCTTAAGTATTACCAATAATATTGCAGAAGGCTCTGGCAGTCTTTCCACTAACGATTTCGCGAATTTTCTGAACATCGCCCGTCGGTCAACGTTCGAGGTCGCGAATATTCTTTTTCTCCTGAGTAAAGATGACTACATCGACAAACAATGCCTGGAACTTGCTATTCCGGAACTGGAGGAAGAAAGCAAAATGATCCTCGCCTTTATCCGAACGTTGAAATCAGCACCCGCCGATTAGATTTCGAAGCGTTTCTCCTCTCTTGCACTTTTTAACGCCATGCTCCCAGCTCCCTGCTCCCTGCTGAAATGTGCGGCATAGCAGCGATCTTTGCCTACGGTGAATCGGCTCCACCGGTCGATCGCGTGGAAGTCATTCGCATGCGCGAGCAGATGTTCGCACGCGGCCCGGATGGGGAAGGGGAATGGTTTTCGGAGGACGGCCGCATCGGTTTAGGTCATCGCCGCCTTACTATTATCGATTTATCGCCGGCGGGAGCACAACCGATGTGGAACGCCGATCGTTCTCTGGCCATCATCTTCAATGGCGAAATTTATAACTATCGCGAACTGCGCTCGCAGTTGTCAGCTAATGGTTATCAATTCAGATCGCACTGCGATACCGAAGTTTTGTTAGCTCTTTATCAGACTCGTGGAGAAGCGATGTTGAACCAGCTGCGCGGCATGTACGCGTTTGCGATTTGGGACCGTAACAAGGAAGGTCTTTTTCTGGCGCGCGATCCGTTCGGGATCAAACCACTCTACTACTCGGATAACGGCCATACTTTTCGGGTAGCTTCGCAGGTAAAACCATTGCGCGATTGCGGGAAGATCGACCTTGCGGCCGATCCCGCCGGACACGTCGGCTATTTTCTGTGGGGACACGTGCCCGACCCTTATACTCTGTTCCGCAACATTCACAGTCTACCCGCCGGCAGTAGCATGTGGGTGGATCGGAGCGGCCCGCGTTCGCCGCGCGTCTTTTGCAATATCAGCCGCATCCTGGCGGATGCGGAGAGGTCAGAGGCCGGAGATCAGAAATCAGAGCTTGTAGGGCAGGCATTCCTGCCTGCCGAAGCAATTAATTCTGGCAAGCGGGAGCGCTTGCCCTACAGCTCCCAGCTCCGTTCGGCTTTAGCCGAGACGGTGCGCTACCACCTTGTCGGCGATGTCCCGGTGGGCGTTTTCCTTTCTTCGGGTTTGGATTCCACCACCATCGCGGCGCTGGCGGCAGAGCAGGGGGGCGATCTGCGAACAGTTACGCTTGGGTTCGAAGAATATAAGGGCACGGTCGAGGATGAGGTTCCCCTGGCAGAACAATTCGCGCGGTGCTGCGGGGCGAAACATCAAACCATCTGGGTATCGCGTGCGGCCTTTGAAGCAGAACGCGACCATCTTTTCGAATCGATGGACTCTCCCTCGATTGACGGAACGAATACATTTTTCGTTAGCCTGGCGGCCAAACGAGCAAACTTAAAAGTTGCGTTATCTGGTTTGGGCGGCGACGAACTATTCGCCAGCTACCCGAGTTTCACAGAAATCCCGCGAAGCGTTCGATTCCTGAAGAATTTTTCCCGGTGGCGTGCTATCGGGCGCGAGCTACGGATCGTTAGCGCCCCGATTGTTAAACATTTTACCTCTCCAAAGTATGCCAGCATGCTCGAGTACGGCGGCACCTATGGCGGCGCCTACCTTCTTCGGCGCGGCATGTTCATGCCCTGGGAGTTGCCTGAATTACTCGACCCGGAAATAGTGCGGGCTGGTTGGGCCGAACTGCAAACCTTGCTTCGTCTCGATGAGACGCTGGATGGAATCAAAAACCCGCGCCTGAAGGTTTCTGCTCTGGAAATGAGTTGGTACATGCGCAATCAGCTCCTGCGCGATTCGGATTGGGCCGGCATGGCCCACTCCGTCGAGATCCGCGTCCCGTTTGTGGACGTCGATCTTCTTCGCACCATCGCCCCTTTGCTTGCCAGTAAGCATCCACCGACTAAGCGCGACATGGCCCAGTCTGCCGTCTCGCAATTCCCATCTTCCATCCTTGACCGCCGAAAGACCGGCTTTCAAGTTCCGGTGCGAGACTGGCTCGTTGCGGGACACCAGAGGTCAGCCTAGGCCCGGAGATCAGAGACCAGAGATCAGAGGACAGAGGTCAGAAAATAGTCGCCTGTCCGGCTCGGATCGCGGGCTCCGTGGGTGGGCGCGCCTGGTCTACCAGAATCATCTTAATCAAAACAGCGTCCCATTGAGCAAAACCGCGCCAGAACATTTCAATACCGCGGCCACGGCAAACTCGCTATCGTAAAAGGCACGAGAAGCGCTGGTAGCTGGTGTGAAACTTTCGGAAGCACAAACGAAGAACTGGTCGTGGTGGGAAGACAACCCAATGACCTACGACTGGGAGGAAACGCTCCGGCTCTCTCCCGGAAGCCGCGAATGGTTCGAGGAAATTGATCGCCGGTTTCTCAATTGTTCTTATTTCGCCAAAAACAAGGAGGGCGAGCCTTTCGGTAGATTTTTGAAACCTGAATTCGTGGCGGACAAAGATGTGTTGGAGATCGGATGTGGGATGGGAACCCATGCCTCGATGTTGGTAAGGGCGGGAGCGCGTTTGACGGCAGTGGATTTAACCGAACGTGCCGTTGAAGCCACCCAGCACCGCTTTGAACTCTTCGGCCTGAACGGGAGAATCGAGCGTGCGGACGCGGAGAATCTCCCATTTGCCGATGCCCGTTTTGATTTCGTCTGGAGCTGGGGAGTAATTCATCACAGCAGCCGATTCGAGGCCTGCCTGGCCGAGATTGCGCGCGTCCTCCGGCCCAACGGTCGCTTGATGCTGATGGTTTATTACCGGCCGAGCATCGTTTACTATGTTAATTGTGGCTTGATCCGCGGCTTACTACTTGGACAACTAAAGCGCAAATCGTTGCAACAAATTTACGAACAATCATCCGACGGTTTCTACGCCCGAGTCTTTAATCGGGCTGAGCTAAGGCACTTGTTAGGTAATTACTTCTCCAACATCATGCTCGATGTAGTTGGACTAAAAGCTGAGCTATATCCAATCCCACGAACGAAGTTCAAGGAAGCTTTGGAAAATGCGACGCCGGATTGGTTCGCCAGATTAATTCTCGACCGGTGGGGTTCGATGATTGTCGCTCAAGCAGTTCGAAAAAATGCCTGAGCAGCACGCGGAGAGGGACGGTCCCGTGCAGGAACGGATTTTGATCTTCCGCACCGGTCAGTTAGGCGATATGATCGCAGCTTTGCCGTCGATGCGCGCCATCCGGGAAAAGTGGCCGCACGCGCACCTGACTCTGTTGTGCGATGTTCATCCCGGTCAAAAGTACGTGCTGGGGAGCGATATTTTTCGCAACGCCGGCTTGTTCGATTCCTTCGAACTTTACGAAGTTCCGCCGGTCGGAACTGGCCCCTTCGCACGCTTTCTAATTAGATTACGGCTTCTTCTTCGCCTGCGCCGCAGACATTTTCGTACGCTTTTTTATCTAGCGCCGACGTTGCGATCGCCGCAACAGATCGAACGCGACCGGCGCTTCTTCAAGACGACGGGAGTCAGAACATTTCATGGAATGAACGACTTTCCTGAAGTCCCGGGAAAACATCCCAACGTTCCCCTGCAAGGTCTCGGCCATGAAGCGGACTTATTGCTTGCTCGTCTTAAGGATAGCGGGATCACCATCCCTCCAAGTAATAAGGGCTCGCTGGATTTGGGGTTGGGCGAGGAAGATCAGTTGGCGGTAAATCGCTGGCTGGATCCGTTGCCTGAAGATGGAGGACGCCGATGGATCGGAGTGGGACCAACTTCAAAGATGCCGGCGAAACGCTGGCCGCTGGAGAGATTTGAGGAAGTTGTCCGTCGCTTAGTTGAGCAATTCGACATCTGGCCGGTCGTGTTTGGCGCAGCGGAAGAAAAAATGATCGGTGATCAGTTATTGGAAAAGTGGGGACGCGGTTACAACGCCGCCGGAGCCCTCGGGGTGCGAGCCGCGGCATCGGCCTTGCAACGGTGCGATCTATTTGTCGGCAACGACAGCGGCGCGATGCACCTTGCGGCTTGTGCACGCACGCCTTGTGTAGCGGTTTTCTCTTCCCGCGATTGGCCGGGAGCGTGGTATCCCTACAATGTTGAGTCGCGAATTTTCCGCTCCGACATCGAATGCGAAGGCTGTTACCTGGTGGAGTGCATCGAGCGTCAGAACGAATGCCTGAAGCGGATTTCGGTCGAGCAAGTTCTCTCCGCTTGTCGGGAACTGCTCAGGGACAAAGTTCTGATCGAAACGCTGAAAAGCTGAGAACTGAAATGCTGAAAGTACTGAAAGTGCGAGATATGAGAGCTGAAACTGAACTGAATCCCGCAATACTGAACGTCAAGGAGATACTGCAGCTCCAAATGCGATCGCTTGCAGCGCGATCTTCGACTTACGTGAAGTTCAAATTTCAATGTTTGACGGTACTAGTCTAGCTCGCGTTCCATTTCTATGACTGACGAAGCCGTCATTGTTATCGGAAAGCAAGAGAGTAGCGCGACCCTTTGAAGGGTTTATCTTCCGCCGTGGAACACGAATTAATCATCGAGCCCGGCCGCATCGAGCGGAATTACTGGCGCGATCTTTTTCGATACCGGGAGCTTTTCTATTTTCTTGCCTGGCGCGATGTGTTGGTGCGTTACAAGCAGACGGTGATCGGCGTTTTGTGGGCGGTCATCCGGCCGTTTCTAACCATGGTCGTATTTGTCTTTGTCTTCGGGCGAATCGCCAAGCTACCAAGCGATGGTGTGCCATATCCGGTGATGGTCTTTGCCGCTATGTTACCCTGGCAACTCTTTGCCACCTCGCTTTCCGAAGGCAGCAACTCGCTGATTACAAACGCCAACCTGATTTCGAAAGTCTATTTCCCGAGAATGATCGTGCCGGCCAGTGCGGTCATCGTGTCATTTGTCGATTTTGTTATCTCGTTAGGTCTGCTCGCTCTTCTTATGATCTGGTATCAAGTTTGGCCGGGACTTAGCCTGGCGGCCCTTCCGCTCTTTACGATTATAGCCTTGCTCGCGTCGGCCGGTGCGGGACTCTGGCTGGCTGCGCTTAACGTCGAATACCGCGACTTTCGTTACGTAGTCCCCTTTATCGTGCAATTCGGCCTTTATGTTTCGCCGGTTGGCTTCAGTTCGTCGATCGTACCGGAGAAATGGCGGTTGCTCTACTCGCTGAATCCGATGGTAGGCGTGATCGACGGCTTTCGCTGGGCGATTTCGAATGGACGCGCGCAGATTTATCTGCCCGGATTGCTCTTGAGTTGCGCTGTTCCGCTGCTGCTTCTGGCCAGCGGCATCTGGTATTTTCGAAAAATGGAGCGTACGTTTGCGGACGTGATCTAACCGACCACAGGACCACTGACAACAAGACGACGAGACAACGGGACACACTGAAAAGCTGAAACATTAAAATGCGATGTCCGCGCCCACAGCCACTTGAAGTTCGAAGCTTGGAGCTAGAAGTTGATCGATGAAAAATCCCGCTAACCCCATGACATTTGAAGATTTGGAGGCATGGCAGCAGACGCGCCGGCTGGTGAACGCCATCTATGCCCTGACTCGTGCAGGCAGTGTTGTAAACGACTTCCGCCTTTGTAGCCAAATTCAGGCAGCGGGGGTTTCAATCATGTCTAACGTCGCCGAGGGGTTTGAGCGCAACCATCTTCAGGAAAAACTGCAGTTTTACAATGTCGCGCGCGGCTCGACGGGCGAAGTCCGTTCATTGCTCTACGTCATTTCGGACAATTTTCCACAGTCGACGAAGGAAGCTGACGCGCTTCGCGCGGTTACGAATGTTGTTGGAAAGCTGATCAGCGGTCTGCTGCAATCAACTGAGGCTCGAAAAGGGAAAATCAGGACCTTGTTTCTTACCATCCTAGCTCCCATCTTCCAGCTTCTAGCTGCCCCGCTTTCTTAATGAGCGAAGCGATAATCACAGTTGAGAATCTGGGCAAGAAATATTCGCTGCGTCACGAGACTGGCGAGCGTTACACCGCCTTGCGCGACGTCATTGCGAACAAGGCAGCCAGCCTCTTCCGGCGCAACGGTCGCAAGGCCAAGACGACGGGAAAATCGTGACATCAGACATCAGACCGTCTCGACTTCTGATCTTCGTCCGTGATCCTGCTTCGAAAGAAGATTTCTGGGCTCTCAGAAATGTTTCTTTCGAAGTCCGACGCGGGGAAGTCGTTGGCATCATTGGCCGGAACGGCGCGGGCAAATCGACGCTGCTAAAGATTCTTTCGCGAATCACTGATCCGACCGAAGGACGCGTAAAACTAAGAGGACGCGTTGCAAGTTTGTTAGAAGTGGGCACCGGATTTCATCCCGAGCTAACGGGACGTGAGAATATTTACCTGAATGGCGCCATTCTCGGCATGAGCCGCGCCGAGATTCGCGCGAAGTTCGACGAAATAGTCAGCTTCGCGGAGGTCGAGAAGTTTCTTGATACGCCGGTGAAACGCTACTCGAGCGGTATGTATGTTCGGTTGGCTTTCGCTGTCGCCGCCCACCTGGAACCGGAAATCCTTTTAGTGGACGAAGTTCTCGCGGTCGGCGACGCCGCCTTTCAAAAGAAATGCCTCGGCAAAATGGAAGAAGTCAGTCGCGGCGGTCGCACAATTCTGTTTGTCAGTCATCAGATGGCTGCGGTTCAAAACCTTTGTCAGAGTGGAATCCTGCTGAAAGGATGGAGAGATCGTCAAAGTCCGGGCCAATTGCTGAAGTAATTAGCTGCCTACCTCGCTGATGCCAGCGAACCAACCGTCTGGTAGTTTGTCCGCGCGCAAGGACCGAGCAAGGAAATGGGCTTTTGCAGTTTGATCGCGTGGTATTGACGGATGGAAGAGGCCATCGCATTAACTCGCTGACCTGCGGCGCGGCCGGCGAGCTTTGTTTTGTTAGTGAACAACAACGCGAGCAAAGAACTGAAGAACCTGCGAATCGGCTTTGGCATCGATACCGATGTTGGTGATCGCATTGCAGTGCTCGCCACTTATCTGGCGAAGGAGGATTTCGCCGTTGTTCCGCGGGAGACGCGTTCAATTAAGATTGATGTTCCGCGTGTTCCTCTCGCGGCGGGCCGTTATCGTTACACCTTGTACGCCAGCGTAAACGGAGAGATCAGCTGATTGGATCAAAAACGCCGGAACTTTTGATGTCGAGCCGGGTGACTTTTTTGGCAGCGGCCGGCTTCCGCCTCATGGCCAGGGCGAACTTCTGATCGATCACGACTTCCAACTAGAAACCATGTCGGACGCAACTCTGTAGTTTCCTGGTTTGATGCAACGGTTGAAAGGTCTTGTTTCACGGGTAGTTCGAGGCCTTGATTGCTGCACCTGTCCGCATCGCAAGCAAACGAACCCGCGCGGAACTAATTGCAGGATTTTCCGAAAAAATGTCCACGAGATGTCGCAGTAACGGACAGCTGATAAAGTTCTATACGCCTACACCGGGTCTGATCAAACGCGCTGAGGATCTTCTGGCCAAAGAGCCTGACATGATTCGCTGGTTAAATACCATTTCGCGGGCTGCAATCCTGTGGGATGTCGGAGCGAATGTCGGCGTCTTCAGTCTGTACGCGGCACGTATGCGCAGAGCTTCTGTCATGGCCTTCGAACCTCTGGCTGCAAACTTCCACGTTTTATCGCGTAACATTCAAATCAACGGCCTCGAAAGGTCGTGTTACCGCCTATCTGCGTGGCGTTCAGCGATGCTTCAAGGCTTGGAGTGCTAAATCTCGCTTCGCCCGAGATGGGCGCATCACTAAGTCAATTTGGACAACCAGGCGCCGCCTCGCCCTATTGGGATGACGCGACCACCGCTTTCACGCAAGGTATGGTTGGATTCACCATCGACGAGTTCATAGACGCATTTCCAGCCGCCGTTTCCCAACTACTTGAAAATCGATGTCGACGGGCTGGAATGGTCGATTCTACGTGGTGCGAAACAAACCCTGGGTGATTCTCGCCTTCGCTCGGCGATGATTGAGCTTAGCGTGTCTAACAAGGAGGAGACCAGCGAGGCTCTTTCTTTTTTGAAAGAGCGAGGATTGCACTTAACGTCGACTGGCGAGATTCAAGGAACAGCCTCAGCAAAAGCGGCAAACCATCTCTTCGAGAGACGCTCGTGATCACTGAACAATCCGCCGCAACTGTAGCGGAGACGAACAAAACCCGATGCCGGCTTTGCCAATCGAGCCAGGTCAATCGAATTGGCGAAGTGGAGTTTGTAACCGGCTTTGCCTGGCCGGTGTGGGACTGTCCCGCGTGTGGCTGCCGATTTACTCGCCACGAGGGCAACGTCTATGACACCCTGCATTTACAGGCGGGATCCTGTTACTCGCGTTACCGTGAAATTGCCGCGGCTATCAAGCCAATTTTCGACCGGGGCGACATTAAAGCGCTCCGGGCTGAGTTATCGCGGACCGCTAAGTACAGGTTTATCATCGATAAGCTGTCTGAGCTGGACCAGCCCGCCCGCCTTCTCGAAGTCGGATGCGCGCGTGGATTTCTTACTTCGTATTTCATTCTCAGCGGATATGATATTCTTGGCGTCGATGTCTCAGAAGACGCGATTGATTCCGCAGTCGAGATGTTCGGAAAGCATTTTGCGCTGAGTGGCGCGGCCGCGATAGAAACGCCAGCACCCTATGATGCCATTTACCACGTCGGCACAATCGGCTGCGTCGCCGATCCGGTTGGAATGACCGAACAACTACTTGGCCTTCTTAAACCGGGCGGACTGCTTCTCTTCAATGCCCCGAACCGGGATGCCTGTAATCAGCGAGGCCAGCTTTGGTTTGATTCGGCGCCGCCCCCTGATCTCGTCACTTTATTTCAGCCGGGTTTTTGGAGGAAACGCTTCAGCAGGATCGCGGAAGTAGACGAAGAAGTAGAAGCGTCCGATCCGGAACAATCATTCACGGTCGGGTTGCGTAATCTATTCCGGATTCGCTGGCGACATCCCGAGCCAATCCAGCTTAACAGGAGCGCGCAGTCTTCCGCTCCGCCGAAGCGCACTTCGGAGAAGATCTGGAATGTTTTTGAGCGCGGCGCGCGCAAAGTCGCCCGCGCGACGCGACTACTTGATTTCGTCCCGAGACAGCCCTCCGAGTACGACTTCTTCGTTACCATGAAGCGCAAAGAGCAATGAACACGACCGCCAAGGAAACAGCGAAATTCGTTCTGCGGAACACGCTGGGACGCTTGCCGCCTTCGTCTTCTCGATTTGACGGAGCGCTCGCAATTGATGGCGGAACGCCGGTCCGCAACCAGCGTCTGCGTCCCTGGAAAAAGCAATACAACAATACTTTGGCCGGATGGTCGGGAGTGCGCCGGATCTTCCGCGATATTTTTCGGCGCGGGGTGGAAGGTATACCTCAGCCATTGGCGAAAGAATTTGCTGAGAAATGGGCGAAAGCGTGTGGCTGCAAGTATGGCCTCTTATTACCACACGGGACCGATGCGCTTGCGTATCGCCCTGGCCGCTGCGCTCGATCACGATGGCCTCGAATACGGCGGCGAAGTCATCATGCCGAACCTTGTCATTCATCGCGAGCGCGAACGCCGCGCTGGATCGCCGCTTTGGCGTCGTTCTTGTTGATGTGGAACCGGGGACATTGCTGATCGATCCGAAGCGAGCTGAAGATGCAATCGTTCCTGGCAAAACACGCGCGATTATGCCGGTCCACCTCTTCGGACAACCGGCTAACATGACTGCGCTGCGCGACATTGCCAAACGGCATGATTTGAAAATTATCGAAGACGCGGCGCAAGCACACGGCGCGATTTGGGAAAGCGGCCCAGCCGGTTCGCTGGGCGATGCTGCGGGCTTCAGCTTTCAATCACATAAGAACCTGACTTGCGGCGAAGGTGGCGCTTTGACTACCAATGATGAGCAATTATTCGAGCGGGCCTACTCCATGCATAACGTCGGACGCGCTCGCATCGATCCGGAAAGATGGGGGCATCACACGCTCGGGTGGAATTGCCGGCCGACGGAATACCAGGCCGCTTTGTTACTCGATCGCCTGAAAGTTTTCGAAAATCAGCAATCGCGGCGCTGGAGGAATTTTCAACGATTGCGTGAGTTGCTAACGGGAATTAGATGCGTTGAGCCGCTCGCAGCTTGATTCCAGTGTCAGACGTCATGGCGTGCATATGTTTGTCATGCGCTACAAAAAAGAACACTGTGGGAACCGGTCGCTGGAAGATTTTCTCCGCATAGCAAGCGCCGAAGGCCTGCCGATCTACCGCGGTTATGAATTAACTTTGTCTCAACAACCGGCGCTGGCGAAGCTGATTGCCAAGCGGCCCGAATATATTCGTGTTCAGGACACGCCAGTGGCTGATGCGGCAACAAAGGAACTGATCTATATCCAACAGGAAATCTTTCTTGGTTCGGAATCGGACATGGACGACATAGCGGGCGCCTTGCGCAAGATTGACGCGCATTGCGCGAAGTAAATGAATATTGCCGTCGTTGGTTGCGGTTACGTCTCGGAGTCCTATGCCAAAACGCTGGCGAATTATCCGGACCTCAAACTGGTTGGTGCGTTCGACCGCGATCGATCCAATCTCGATGCCTTTTGTCGGCGTTGGAAAGTACCGGCCTTTGAAAGTTTGGATCAACTGTTGAACAACAGCGATGTCTCCATCGTGCTCAATCTCACAAACCCGCGCAGCCATTACGAGGTCACGAAGAAGTGTCTTGAAGCAGGCAAACATGTGTATTCCGAGAAGCCACTGGCCATGGATTACGCAGCACGCGCGGGAGTTACTGGAGCTTGCGAAGAGCAAAGGTCTTTATCTGTCGAGCGCGCCTTGCAGCGTCTTGAGCGAAACGGCGCAGACTCTGGGGAAGGCACTCCGCGAAAACATCATCGGCAAAGTCCGCCTCATCTACGCTAACTTCGATGACGGTATGATCGCGCCCAATCTTTCGCCTTGGAACTGGCGCAACGAAAGTGGGGTGGCGTGGCCGGCCAAAGATGAATTCGAAGTCGGCTGTACCTATGAGCATGCCGGTTACATCCTCACCTGGCTCGCCGCTTTCTTTGGTCCTGCACTCAGGGTTACTTCGTTTGCTTCGTGTCTGATCCCCGACAAAGGAATTGCGGTGGACAAAATGGCACCGGACTTCACGGTGGGCTGCATCGAATATGGCGATGGTATCGTTGCTCGACTGACTTGCAGCCTGGTCGCGCCAAAAGACAAATCGTTAACGATTATTGGCGATGGTGGTGTCTTGTCTGTGCCGAACGTGCGCAATGATGTTTCTGCTGATTCGTCTGCGTCGAGCAAAGCCACCGCGATCTGCGCGCCGCGCTCGAACGCCGGGTCAACAAGCTTGGGAAATTGGTGAATCCGAATCGGGGGGACGAATGGCAATCGATGGAAACGCTGCGGGTGAAGGCGAAACCGAAGCACCACTTCGCGAGCTCAACCAAGCGGGTCGATTTCTGCCGGGGCGTGGCTGAGCTCGCCTCGGCGATTCGGGAAAAACGACCGTGCCGGTTGTCTGCCGAGTTGGGGGCGCACATCGTCGAGCTAATTGAACATCTTCAATTTCCGGAACGATTCACCGACAATGGCTCGATTAAGTCGCGGTTTGAGCCAATTGAGCCCATTAATTAGATGCAGTCGCTAGTTTCCATCCTAATCCCGTGTTACAACGCCGAGCGGTGGATCGGCCAGGCGATTGAGAGCGCGCTCGGCCAGACCTGGCCGAATAAAGAAGTGATCGTCGTCGATGACGGCTCAACCGATGGCAGCTTGGAAGTGATCAAAAGCTTCGGCGACCGAATCAAATGGGAGACCGGCCCAAATCGCGGTGGCAACGTCGCCCGCAATCGTCTTCTCGAACTATCGCGATGGCGAATGGATTCAATACCTCGACGCTGATGATTATCTACGTCCCGAAAAGATTGCCGATCAGTTAGGGAGCATCGAAGGCAAAGATGACCGATGTGATTTACAGCCGAGTAATTCAGGAGAGCCTGATCAATGGTCAAATTTCGCACGATGTTGGCTTGGGTGCCTCCAAGCGATGATCCGTGGTGTCTTCTTGTGCAATGGGAATTGCCGCAAACCGGCGCGGTCCTTATGCGAAAGCGGGCTCTCGAGGACGTTGGCGGATGGAAAATTGATCAACCATGCTGTCAGGAACACGAGCTTTACTTAAGACTGTTGTGCGCCGGTAAGACCTTTCGCTACAGTTCAGCCTACGGCGCGGTCTATCGACAATGGCCGAAAGGATCTGTGAGCCGCAGAAATGTTCCAGAGGTTCTAAGACAACGGCTTGGAAATTATTCGGCGGGCGGAGCAATTCCTATTCGACCATTCCGAAATGAGTGCGGAACGGTCCAGCACAATCAATCAAGCCAAACTTGAGGTCGCGCGCGGCGCCTGGAAACACGATCGACAGTTTGCGCGTGATATCATTGAAGAAATCCATCGTAATGAGGCAAAGTTTCGGCCAGGGTCGGCCGGATCGCGCATGCGTTATAGCTGGGCTTACAAAGTGACCTATAGCCTTCTCGGATTCGACATAGCCGAGAATCTCGCTCGGTTCACACGACAAGAGATTCGAGCATAATTACCCTACCACTCGTTGAATGGAGCCTCTCGCGCCAAATAGAATCCATTCCGTAGATTGTTTACGTGGCATCGCGGCCCTTTCGGTTTGCCTTGGTCATTTCACTAATGCGAACATCCAAATCCCGGGCGACAGTGTGCTTAGAACTGTAGGTGCTTACGGCTGGTTGGGAGTGCAAGTGTTTTTCGTGATATCTGGATTCATTATTCCCTACGCTCTTCACCGTGCGGGATATGCTATTAAGCAATACGGACGATTTCTCTTGAAACGGGTAATCAGATTAGATCCACCTTACGTGGTCACGATTCTCGTAATAATTCCGCTAGGATACATAGCTGCTCAAGTTCCTGCGTTCCATGGGCCGCCTTTCCACGTGTCCGCGCCGCAGCTGTTATTACACATAGCGTATCTCAATGCGTTTTTTGGCTATGAATGGTTAAATCCAATTTTCTGGACTTTGGCCATCGAATTTCAATACTACCTCGCAGTCGGGTTGCTATTCCCAATGATCGCACACAAGCGCCTTTCGGTGCGATGCGGCTTGTTTGTAGTGTTGGGGGTATTCACATTTCTCTCGCCAGAGAAACGCTTTTTGTTTCATTGGTTGCCGCTGTTCATGATGGGAATGCTTGCATTCCAACTGCACGCAAACTTGATCGGTAGGTGGACGTTTCTCTTTGGCTTGGGGCTGTTGGCGGGGTGGGCCGTTTACATGTTGGATCCTGTGATTGCCGGGGTAGGAGTAATCACTGCGAGTATTGTTGCTTTTGCGAGGCTCAATAACCGGATTCTTCTGTTCTTGGGAACCATTTCGTACTCATTGTACTAATTCACGTCCCGCTGGGAATGAAGGTGGTGAATTTTGGGGCCCGGTATGTTTCTGGGACCTTGGGCACGATAATGATGCTTTTAGTTGCACTTGCCTTCACGCTAACGGCAGCATATCTGCTTTGCGTCTGGGTCGAAAAGCCGGCGCAGGAGTGGTCTGCCGCGATCAAGTATCAGCGGGGCTGTCGAAAAGAGCGCACCATCGCTCAATTTACGCAGGAGACTCAAGCATAATCTGTCGTTGGATATTGTTCCGTCTATGTCGCCTGAACAGATTCCCGCCTCGGCTATTGTGCCCACCAGGAATCGATCCGCCAGCCTACTTCGAACGTTCGAAAGCCTGGCGCAGCAATCAGCCCAACCGTGCGAAATCATAGTAGTCGATGCGTCTGATGATTCAACGACTCGCGAAATTTGCGCAGGCCAAATTCGACGATTTGAATTCCAAAATCATTTGGCAAAGGGCGAACGTAACCGGGGCTGCGGCGCAACGGAATGCAGGGCGTTCGCACGGTGCCACGCAGCCGTTCGTTTGGTTTTTCGACGACGACATTCTTTTCGAACCGGATTGCGTGCAGCGTCTTTGGAGCGCGATTGAGTCGGATCGACAACTGGGCGGCGTAAATGCGATGATCACTAACCAACGCTACCAGTCCCCCGGAATGATTAGCCGCTTAATGTTCACGTTGATGAACGGCGGCCCTGAGAAGAGCTTTGCTGGAAAATTAATTGGCCCGGCGATAAACTTGCTACCGGAAGATCGCGACGATCTGCCGGAAGTTGTGCCGGTAGAATGGCTCAATACCACGTGCACGATCTATCGACGTGAAGCATTGCCCTCACCACCCTTCGAGTCGTTTTTCACCGGCTATTCGCTTATGGAAGACGTCGACTTTATCGGCGTGCGTTGCCCAAGCCGGGTGGAATTTAGCGAATGCACGGACTGCGCGCATCTTCCACGATAGCCAAACGGGCGAGCACAAAGACAGACATGGCTACGGATTGCCGCGATGGAATTAACCAATCGATATTACGTGACGACAAAAGCTTTGCGACGGCCTAGGCTAAGCAGTTGTCTTGAAGTTGATCCTATTTGAAGTGTTCGGAATTGTCAGCTCGTTCCGATCCGAAAAGTCCGTTCGTGCCGTGTTGGAAGTGTTGGCCGGAAAGTTGAGCGCAGCATTCAATCTCCTCCGCGGTCGAGAATTTGATCGCGCTAAAGCGTGAACTTGCATTACGGCTGCGGGCTCGCGGTAGGAGATGGCTGGTACAATTGCGATGCCAGCCCGACACTGAGGTTACAGCGTCTGCCGCTCGCAGGGCATGGTGTTTCGCCGATGTTCTGAAGCCTGTTTTTCCCAATGAAGTGGAATTACGGCGATATTGCGGTCGGTCTCGATATTGAAGAAAACTCCTGCGATGCAATTTACTGCGCCCATGTTTTAGAACACCTGTCGTTGGAAGACGCCGATCCGCTCTGCAGAATACCTATCAGATACCTACGGTCCGGTGGGCTTTTTCGCCTGGTAGTTCCAGACTTCGAGCAACAAGTGGCAGGTTATATCGCGAACAAAAATCCAAATGCTTTACCCAATTTTTTGACCTACACGCACCTTGGCCGAACGACACGGGCGAAGCGACCTCTTGCGCTAATTCGCGAGCTTTTTGGAAATTCATATCATCTTTGGATGTGGGATTATAAAGCCTTATCACATCAGCTATCGGAAATCGGATTTCGGGAGATAAGGAGATGCTACTTTGGTGACTCGCGCGACCCAGCATTCCTGTCAGTCGAACATCAGGGGCGCTTCGAATGGGCGTTGGCAATCGAGTGCACCAAGTGAAATACGAGAAGGCACGGGTGGGGATTGTTACAAAGAATCGCGCGGGCATCCTACCGCGATCGATCGAATCGGCTCTATCACAAGCAGCGGCAACCGTCTCAGTTATTGATGATGGTTCCACGGACGCGACGCGCGAGTTAGTGAAACGCTTTCCGTCGGTCGAGTGGATTACCTGGCCGAAGTCGCGAGGTTATGTTGCCGCGCGGAACTATTGGATAGCCAATGCCAGGGCTGCGTATTTTGTCGGCCTCGATGATGACGCCTGGTTCTTGCAGGGCGACGAGATTGGCGAAGCGGTCTCTGCGATGGAAAAGAATCCACGAATAGGGGCAATCGCTTTTGACATCCTGTCACCGGATCGGCCGACGCAACAGCCGCGTTCCGGGATGGAGCGCGTTTCCTCCTTCATCGGATGCGGCCATATGCTACGATTGTCAGCCGTGAGAGAAGTAGGCGGCTACGAGGTAGCTCCGGGTAGCTACGGCGTTGAAGAGAAGGACCTTTGTCTCCGGCTAATGGATGCAGGTTATGAGATTGTCCGCCTCAATGGAGTTCATGTCTGGCATGACAAGACAGAAGTTGCGCGAGAGTTGCTGGCACAGCATCGGTCAGGCGTTTGCAACGATCTGGTCATGACCATACGACGAACACCGAGTTATCTGTTGCCCGCGGCAATGATGGCAAAGTTCTATCGGCATCTAGTCTTCGCCGCTCGAAAGGGTCTGACCAAGCCTGCTCTGGCTGGGTTCGCACTTTTTTTTCGATCGTTGCCCGAGGCATGGCGATCGCGCAAACCGGTGAAGGCATCAACATTGAGAACATTCATGAAATTACGCGCTCAATGATGGAGGCTCTGTTTACCCGAATTCCACGCGGTCTAATGAGCCGTGTTCGCCTTGCCATCTATCGGTTGCTCGGGATGAAACAGGGTCGTCACAACCGGATGGAGGGCGGAGGCCGGTGTCGCAGACTATCGCAGATTGAAATTGGCAATTATAATGCCTTCACGCAAGGCTGCTGGCTTTGGCCGGTGGACGAGACCTTTCGACGGGATCCGAATACGGATTGGCAACGGGAACTATTTCAATCGAAACCTGATGATCGATGCCTGCGGCTACGTCGAGATCGGCAATGACAACATGTTTGGCCCAGACGTTTACATCGCCGATAGTAATCATAGCTCATGGGGCAGGGAGTTTCGCCGAAGGAGCTGCCGATGAAGCGCGGCCAGGTAAAGATTGGCAACCATTGCTGGATTGGAGCCAAGGCTGTTATTTTGAAAGACGTCGAGTTAGGAGACGGCTGCGTAGTCGGCGCCGGAGCAGTGGTGACAAAAAGCTTTCCAGCTAATAGTAGGATAACAGGAGTGCCGGGGCACTCAACTAGCCAGGCGGTTAAGGGCTAAGAGTGAAGCCACGCTCGACAAAACTCCTACCATTCAGAGTGCGGTTGGCGTTGGCATTAAGGAAGGTACGGCCTATCGAGTTAGGCCAAACATTGAAGGCTCTGACCGGCGTCACATATAGCGAACACGCCGTAAACGGAATAAAATTGTGGCTCGATCCGGCGAGTAACCTTGGCATCGGTCTGCTAAACGATTCTTACGAGCCTGGCATGACACAGGTCCTACGGGACATCCTTTCCGAAGGCGATACATTCGTTGATGTCGGAGCAAACGAAGGCTGGTTCTCTCTCCTGGCATCCAAAGCCGTCGGTGAAAGCGGAATGGTTTTGGCCATCGAGCCACAAGCGCGTTTATGGGAGATCCTGATTCGTAATCTTGCCCTAAATGACTGTCACAACTATCGCCTGGTTCCGTATGCTTCCGGCAGCACGGAGTCCGTAGTTGATCTTATTTTACATCCTTGGATTAACAATGGTGCGACCACGCTGGTGGCGAGTAAGAGGCGGCGACGCTTTCGTCGTCAAAGGGCACGAATGCTGCGCTTGGACACGATCGCCCGGATCTACGCTGATGGACGACGAATCAAGCTGGTCAAAATCGATTGCGAGGGGTATGAACTCGAAGTGCTAAAAGGGGCATCCCAACTCTTCGACAGTCGCTTGATACAGAACCTGCTCGTTGAATATCATCCTGATCACTTGAGACGACTGGGACAAAACAAAGATGATATCGGCAGCTACCTGGAAAGATATGGCTACATTTCGAAAATAATCCATGGCGTCGAAGTTTGGTCAGATCAGCGGTTTTCCGAGATTGGCGCTTGCTAAATCTAAACGAGCTGGGTGAGCACGCGCAGGTCGAAACTCAGATATCTCCTCCGGTCAGCGACAAAGCGCGCGTTGGGCTTTGTCTCCAAGTGCCCAAACTGCGGATCAACCGGTGGGCTCATTGTCGATTCTAAATTTGGCGTCACCAAGTTAGTTGAATGTGCTCAGTGTTCCTTGCTTTATAGAACGCCAACAGATTCCGCGCAGGAAAACGCACGCTTTTACCAATCCGAATATGACGAGGGCGGGACGACGACATTGCCGACGGAAGAAGCGTTAGAGTGCCTTCTGAAAGGTGACGCCGTCCAAGTCCCCGTTGATCATACTCGGTACTTGAAGTTATTCGATAGTTTGAACGTACCATCGAAATCTCGCATTCTCGACTTTGGTTGTTCGTGGGGCTACGGGACTTATCAAATGCAAAAAGCGGGAATGCGCATCGAAGGTTACGAGCCTTCCACAATTCGGGCCCGCTACGCCCGGGAAAAACTCCATCTATCGGTCACGTCCGATGAGGCTGAATTATGCCCAGAGTTTGAGGTTTTCTTTTCTTCTCACGTGCTGGAGCACGTCGCAAGTCTTCAGGAAACGTTCCACCTCGCGCGCCGACTAACCAAGACCGGTGGGATTTTTCTAGCCGTTACGCCGAATGGTTCGCCCGAATTTAGACAAGACAATTGGAATAGTTTTCACCGTCTTTGGGGGCTTTCTCATCCGCAGCTTCTGCAGGCTGATTTCGCACGCAAAGCATTTGCAGGTCAGCCGCTGTTGCTGGCGAGTGCGCCTTATCCGCTCGACAGAATTGCGGAATGGAATCGGGCAGACCTTCTCCAGTGTGACTTAGGGGGGTGGGAACTGCTCATCGTTAGCATTCTGTGATGAAGGCGTTAGTGATTCATCCAGGCACGCAGCATGCCTTCCGGCTGGCGACGGAGTTGCACCGACAGAATGCACTAATCGGGTTGCACACTGGAATTGCTTTTCCATCAGGAGGTTTTCTCGATCGCGCCGTCAACTGTCTTCCGCCAGAATGGCAGCGGCGAATTGCCAATCGCCGCATTCCGGACCTTCCCCATGAATTGGTCCGGCTACAACCATTTCGCGAATTAGCCATTGTAAACCTGACTGGGCACGTTAGCGATGAGCAATGGCTTCTGCATTGGCGAAACGAGCACTTCCAACGCGGCATTCCTATTGCCGACCTCAAGAATGCAGACGTCGTTATCGGTTTTGATACTTCGAGCTGGATTCTAACGAGACGTTGTCGCGAAGTTGGAACGCCTTTCGTGCTCGTGCAAACCATCGGTCATCCAGATAGCAATGCGGCGATGCGCGATGAAATCGCCACGCACTTTCCGGAATGGTCGGAGACCGGAGAAAGTCGGGCTACCGCTGTGCGTGAAGCAGAACAGGAAGAACACGAGAACGCCGACCTGATCATCGCTTCCAGCTCGTTCACCCGCCAAACTTTGGTCGAGAACGGTGTTTCACCGGACAAGATTCGAGTAGTCCCGCACGGAGTCGATAGCCGACAGTTTTCGGCGCCCGCGGAATTAAGAATTAACAGCGGACAGAATGTCCGCTGGGCGCACAGGCCAGAGGCCCGTGTTCCTGACAAACCGTTTCGATTCGTTTTTGTGGGCGCGATCAGTGCTCGCAAAGGCGTACCGTTGCTCCTCGAAGCCTGGAAACAGTTGCGTCCTGATAACGCCGAGCTGTGGCTGGTTGGATCGGCATCAAGAAAGATCAAGTCGCTCCTGCCGAAACTACGCGGTCTGCGTCACCTCGGTCCAGTCCCGCACGTCGAACTACCTGCCATTCTACAACAGTGCGATGTCCTTGTTTTCCCGAGCTACTTTGAAGGTTTTGGTCTGGTCATTCTTGAAGCAATGGCATCGGGGCTGCCGGTAATTACCACGACCGCAACGGCTGGCCCGGACCTTTTCAAGAATGGGAACGGCGGCTGGATCATTCCGACGGGAGATGCAAAAGCTCTTGCTGCATCGATGCAATCCTGTCTGGAGCATGCAAGTGAGATGTGCGCGCAAGGGGCTGTGCGCGCGGCGGATTGCCGAGCAATTTACCTGGCAATCATACGGCAAAAACGTGCTGTCGGTTCTGGATGAGGCGAGGGAGGGAGGTCAGAGGTCAGAGGTCAGTGGTCAGTGGTCACACGCAACGCGTGTCCTTCTGGCACATCCGGGCACGCAATACTCGAGGCATCTGGCGATTCAACTGCAAAGGCGTGGATTGCTCGATACGTTCTGGAGTTGTTTTGCTTTTCACAGTGAAAGCGGTTTCGCGCGAGTGGCCGAGAGAATGCCAGATCGCTGGCAACAACGAGTCGAAAACCGAAGAATCGCCGCAGTCCCGGCCGAGAAGTTGCGGACCCGGCCGTTGCAGGAGCTCGTTGCCCTAACGAGAATTCGTTTCGGCGCCGATGAACAAAAAGTATTCCAGCGAAGAAATGCGGCTTTTCAGCATGGCGATTCCCGCCAGTGCCATTCAGCATGCAGAAGCAGTAATTGGGTTTGATACTTCTTCGTGGATTCTGGCGCGACGTGCGCACGAAAAAGGACGGCCGTTTATTCTAGATCAAAGCATTGGGCACTCGCGCTTTTTCCAGCGCGTCCGCCAACAATTGGCGGAGGAATTTCCTGACTGGATCGATCAGACTCCCCGAAAAATCGGAGGCTGACCTCGCCTTGGAAACGCAAGAGCAAGCCGAGGCGGACCTGATTGTCGCGCCGAGTCGATTCGTGGTCAGGACCCTGGAACAGAACGGTGTTTCCCGAGTCAAGATTCGAGTGAATCCATTTGGGGTCGATCTGCGTCGTTTTATGCCAGCGCCAAAAATGCCTGAGCTTAAACCGTTGCGCTTTGTCTTTGTCGGGGCATTGCAATCACGCAAAGGGATTACCGCTTCTACTGGAAGCCTGGAAAAAGCTTGGAGCAGGAAGCGCGGCCTCTGGCTCCGTAAAGCCGACGGCTCGGAGAGAACTATGGATTGTCGGTGACGGTCGAATCCCCGAAATCGGTTCGAGCGCGGGCTTCCGAGCAATGTTCGATCTGCGCGGTCGCGTGTCGCACCGGCGAGTTACCGCGCATTCTTCGATCCTGTCATGTCCTGGTTTTTCCCAGTTACTTCGAGGGACTTGCCCAGGTGCAGATTGAAGCGGCCGCATGCGGACTTACCGGTGATTGGAACGGAAAACTCTGGTTGTTCTGAGATCGTTAGGCATCGACGAAACAGGTTACGTGCTTCCGGCGGGCGATTTGCGACGTCTAAGCGAGACCCTGAGTGAAGTAATCGCTAATCCGGAGATCATTGTAACTATGCGAGAACGCTTGATTCAGGAACGTAAGGCCTGGTCGTGGGATAAGTATGGTGAGCGGTGGGGGCGCATTCTAACAGAGGTCGGAGGTCAGAGGTCAGAGATCAGTAAAGAATGCAATGCAAATTAACTCCGCGAAAGATCTGGACGTTTACAAGAAAGGGTACTTTCTTGCGATGAAAGTGTTCGAACTAAGCAAGACGTTTCCGTCAGACGAAAGATTTGCGTTGACCAGCCAAATTCGCCGATCGTCTCGCTCAACCTGTTTGAATCTGCGCGAGGCGTGGGCGAAGAGAAAATACGAAGCTCATTTTGTCAGCAAATTGACGGATTGTGACGGCGAAAACGCCGAAACGGAATCTTCCATCGATTTCGCGAAAGATTGTGGTTACCTCACCGATCAGCAGCATGCCGAGCTTACGTCGCTCTGTCGAGAGATCGGCAGAATGCTTGGAAAGATGATGGGTAACCCGGGACCTTTTCTGACCTCCGATCTCTGATCTCCGATCTCTGGCTGAATGCTCGCCATTCTAACCACTCATCCGATTCAGTATCAGGTTCCGCTCTGGCAGATGCTGGCGCGCGATGGGCGAGTTCCGTTTGAAGTCTGGTATTTAAGTGAACATGCGACGCGGGTGAGTCGTGATCTGGAGTTCGGCAAAGAGTTCGCCTGGGATATCGATATGCTAAAAGGGTATCGTTACCGGATCCTGAAAACACCGGCAGGCGCTACACCAAATACTTTCTGGCGAACGCGGATTACGGAATCGTTACCCAAACTGTTTCAAGAAACGAATACGAAAGTGCTTTGGGTCCAAGGTTGGCAGGTTGCTGCGTACTGGCAGGCGGTTTGGGCGGCACATAAGGCCGGGGTGCGGGTCTGGATGCGAGGGGAGAGCAACATTCGAAAGAATGTGCGACTACGGACTACGAGACGACAGGCCAACGGGACTACAGACTGGGACAGGAGATAAAGGGCCCACGGGACAACAAGACGACGAGTCCGTGGTCAGCTCCGAAAGCTTTCTGAGCGAGTGGTCAGTGGTCAGTGGTCTTCGCCGACGGAGAGCGGCGAAGACGCCTTCTGTTGGGTCAGCTGTTCAAGCGCGTGGATCAGTTTCTTTGCATCGGGACGGCGAACAGAGAGTTGTACCGAAGCTATGGTGTGCCCGAATCGAAGCTGCACATGGCGATGTACGCCGTGGATAACGAGAGATTTGCCAGGCAAGCGAGCGAGCTAAGAGCAAAGCGCAAGGAGCTAAGAGGTCAGTGGGGGATTCCGGAGGAATCCTTCTGCGTTTTGTTTTGTGGAAAATTTATTCCAAAGAAGCATCCGATGGATTTGGTCAAAGCGGCGCAATTGCTGCTGAAGGCGCATCCTGAATTGAAGACGCACTTGCTTATTCGCTGGCTCAGGGGAATTAGGGGCCGAACTGCGCGCAGCATGCAGGGTGATGTCTTCGATGCGGATGCGTCCCAGAGGATCAGAGGACAGAGGTCAGAGATCAGCTAATCAGGGACCGCGGACTACCGACCACGGACTACGGACAACAGACCAGAGGTCAGCCCCTGATAACCGAGAACAGATAACTGATAACCAAAAACCCCGCGCCTCGTTCGCGGGGTTTTTGAATCAGACGCAGGTTTCGAACGCCTACGTGGCCGCGGATTGCCTGGTTCTGCCGAGCGACTATGACGAGACTTGGGGATTGGTTGTGAACGAAGCGATGGCGAGCGGATTGCCATGCATCATCAGCGATCGTTGCGGTTGCGCGCCGGATCTTGGTAACGCTGGTGGGAATGCAGTGTTTTCGTTTGGAAACATTCAATGAACTGGCGGAGAAAATTGTCGCGTTATCCAATCGACAGAGCAATCGATCGCAACCATTCGAGCTGCCATCTTTCTCAACCGCGGTTGATCTAGTAGCGGATTTGTATGGGTAGAGACAAATTTTTTGTAGGGCAAGCGTTCCCGCTTGCCGTCTGTCATATCGGCAGGCGACGCGCCTGCCCTACAATTTAGAGCGAGACCGACGAAGCGATGCCGTTAAAGTCAGATTACGATAACTGGCATCAGTCGATGGCCCTGACGGAGGCGGATCAGGTTACGCCGCTCTATCCGTGGCATCAAACCCTCTTGAAGCTGCTTCCGAATTTGGACGGCAGAAATGTTCTCGAAGTAGGATGTGGGCGCGGTGATTTCGCCAGACTGCTTGGGCAAAAATACCTTGCGACTAAAATTGTTGCGACAGATTTTTCCCATTCCGCCATAGAAGCTGCGCAATCAAAGTTGCCGGAGATCCTAAACGTTAGTTTCTGTGTGGCAGATGCGCAGAACTTGCCATTCGATGATGCCTGCTTTGATGTTGTGATCTCATGTGAGTGCCTAGAGCACGTGGAAAGCCCTCTGCGTATGATGTCGAGTGTTGCGCGCTGCCTTAAGCCCGGCGGTAGCTTCATCATTACAACCGAAAACTATTTTAACGGGATGATTCTAGCCTGGATCAAGTCGTGGTTGTCGGGACAGCCTTTTAATTCTGGTTCTGGTGTACAACCGCGTGAAAACTTCTTTCTTTTCTGGCGAGTGCGTCAAATTATCGAAAAGGCGGGCCTTACCGTGACGCACATGGAAAGCAATCACTTCATCTGGCTTCTATTGCCTCGTTTCGCGCCTGACGTGTTTTTTACGGAAGACTTCAACAATCCTCTTCTGAAGCGTTTATTCCGTCCATTCGGTCGGCATTTTACTTATCAAGGCGTCAAGTAGCGTGGACACGGTCGGCATCGTTTGCGGAGCAGGGATTGTTTCCGGAAAGGAGATCATGGCCCTGGAACTGGCCAAGGGGCTGCGTGATAACGGTTGCGACGTCGAGATAATCACCAGCTACTGGGGCAATGGCGAATTTCGGCGCCGGTTGGAGGATGAGAAACTTCCCGCCCATATCATGCGACTGGGATTCATTTCCGCGACCTTGAATCGTGAGAGCATGCGGATGACGGCGCATCAAATGCTCTTCTGGCCGAAATTATTGATGGATTACGGCCATTTCCTAAGCAAACGTAAAGCCGCACAAAGTAATCCACACCAATTGGCATCACATCTTTGTCTTGTGGCCTTTTCTCAAGCCGGAACGTGATATTTATTGGTCGCACGAGGTTTTTGCAAACAAACCGCAATATCGGCGTCTCTTCCGTGCTTTAGCCAAGCGGGTCGGCTGTCTCGTTGCAGTTTCAAAGATTGCGGCGCAGTCGTTGCTCGAGCTGGGAGTTCCAAAGGACAAGGTTGTTGTGATTCACAATGGGATCAGCGATCCAGCTGCGGGGCACCACAACGACTCCAACAATAAAACATGTGCTGTTGGCATAGTCGGCCAAATCGGCTCCTGGAAAGGCCACGAAGACCTGCTCGAGGCATTCCAAGTGGTGCTTCGAAGAGAACCCTCAGCACAATTGCACATCTTTGGCAGATCGGGTTCGGCGTACGAAGGCTTTCTTCGACGTCGCGCGCGCGAACTTGGCCTCGAAAAGAGTGTAATATGGCGCGGTTTTGTCGAAGATCGCTCAAAGATCTACCGCGATTTGAGCATTCTGGCAGTGCCAAGCCGTTCGGAAGATACTTTACCGACGGTAGCAATTGAAGCCGGTTTCTTTGGTCTTCCGGTCGTAGCCTCTGACAAGGGTGGCCTGAACGAGATTGTGAAAGATCAGGTAACGGGCTTGCTATTTTCCGCTCCGGCGATGTCCAACAGCTGGCAGCTGCATTGAAGAGGCTGCTTAGTGATTCGATGCTTCGTCGAGAGCTGGGAAGTGAGGCGCGCAGGTACGTTGCGCAGAGATTTCGGCCGCGACCGTTTTATCGGCGATTTTTTCCAATTACTCAAAGCCGCTTGAGTATGCAAGTATAACGACGTTGAATGCATCCTTGCCCAGTCCCGTTAGCAGTTATGCCTTAAGCCCGCGAACCGCGGGGCAAAGGTTCCGTGAGCGCCCGCACGCAGCCCGGAGGCCCGAAATACGTCTCTGGATTTGGTTGATCGCGCTGGCGGTGCCTTTTGCGGCGTGGGGAACATTGACTGCCAATCCCGAGCTGACGCCGGTTGCGATCTTTATCTTGGCCGTCATTGTCGGACTCCTGTGGCGTCCCGGGGAGCCCCCGGTGCTCGTTTTCGGTTGTGCGGTCCAATGGTTGCAAGCGGCGCTGTCAATATTTTTCGCGAACTATTATGGCGCACCGGTCGCAATGTTGTTTGGAGTACCTCAGGGAGAAACAGCCACCTGGCTAAGTTTGTTTGGGGTGCTGGCGCTTGCCGTTGGGATGCGGATCGCATTGATTGGAGTGCGAAGATCGCCAGCCGGCAGTTCTTTGACTGCAAACATTACTGTAGGCTCATTGTTCTCCGTCTATATCGTCGGATTTTTCGCTTTTTCGGCAATGCAGGCAGTCGCTTTCGCAATTCCTGGGGTTACCCAATTAATCCTGGCAGTCGCCAACCTTAAATTAGCACTGATTTTCCTGCTTTTTTACTGCGTGCTGGAGCAGCGCAGGGGATATCCGCTGCTGGTCGCAGCCTTCATGCTGGAGATGATTGTTGGGTTTCTCGGATATTTTGCCAATTTCAAATATGTCTTCTTCCTGCTTCTTATCGCCGCCTTGACCGCTTCTGGGTCGTTCAGGGGGAAACGCGGCGTGATTGCGCTAATTACTGTTATGGGAGTGGTGACCCTCGGGATTTTTTGGACCGCGATTAAAAAGGATTATCGCGATTTTCTTACTGGTGAATCCGGCAGCTACCAAACGGAACTGAGCTTTGGAGATCGAGCGAACAAGCTATGGGATTCGACTACGAATTTTTCCATGGAGCAATTCGACGCAGGGTTTCGAGACATGCTCGGTCGGATAAGCTATGTCGACTACTTTGTTGCGACAATTCAGACGGTGCCGCAAGAAGTTCCTTACGAGAACGGCGCTCTTTGGGGTGACACACTGAAACGGCTGGTTACTCCGCGGCTGTTTTTCCCGGATAAGGCAAGAATCGATGATTCCGAGAGAACAAATTTGTACACGGGTTCACGTGTAGCGGGAACTGACGAAGGGACTTCGATTGGAATCGGATACATGGCGGAGAGTTATATCGATTTCGGCCCGATCTATATGTTTGTGCCTATTTTGCTGCTCGGTGTTTTTTATGGTCTGATCTACCGGTATTTCATCGCGCGAAAAAACTTTCGTGTTATCGGCTTCGCGATCGGAACGGCGGTGCTGCTTCTTGTCCATCAGGATTTCGGCGCGTCCAACGCAAAGATCGTTGGCGGGGTAGTAACCTCGTTGATTATAACCGTGCCATTATTTGAGCTCATTAAACGCAACTATCGTCGCTTTGCGTGACGCCTGACGGCAGGACAACGGGACTACAGGACAACGAGACGACGAAGTCAGTGGCCTAAAAGCCAAGAGCGAAGAGCAAAGGGTAGAAGGCAATACTGAAATGCCGCAATCAGAGGTCAGAGGTCAGAGGTCTGCGGTCGCCGAGACGACTCAGGGTGGCGCTGCTCCGGTCATTGTTGTCAGGAATCCGCGCGTTGAGATCATCGACGTCTTTAGGTTTTTTGCCGCGCTATGGGTAATGCTTGGGCACGCCGGGCCCTTTCCGCTCCTCGAGGGAGTGACGAAGAGCCATCTCAGCGGATTAGTTTTTCGCGGCGTTTATAACAACCTCTTCGTCGGGCCGCCGGCGGTTATCGTTTTCTTTGTTATCTCCGGTTACTGCATTCACCGCCCGTTTCGCGATATCGCGCGGTTACCGCTCCTTACCTATTTCACGCGCCGCTATGTCCGGATTCTTTTCCCGATGACGTTCGCGATCCTGCTGGCAAAGCCGGTCGGGTTTCCCTTGCCGCTGTTTCACGATTCTATCCTCTGGAGCCTGGTCGCCGAACTAATCTACTACACGATCTACCCGATCCTACGTCCTCTCGCCACGAGGATCGGTTGGCGCGGTTTAATCGTTATCGCGTACGTTATCGCGCTGATCGTAGTTTCAACGAAGCCCTCCAGCCCTGACTATGCTGGATACGGCATCTATCTTAACTGGTTGGTGGGGCTCCCGTGCTGGTTACTGGGCTGCAGGCTGGCGGAAACGCATCCTTCCGATAGTCACGCTGAGATCAGTTTGCTTGAGATTTGGGGCTGGAGGCTCGGAATTTGGGCACTAAGCACTCTTTGCAGCATCCTGAACTTCCATTCGCCCTTCGTCTATCCGTGGACACTGAATCTTTTCGCATTCGCAGTTTACTTGTGGCTGGGAAAAGAAATCACTTTTCACCGTAATCGTTCCACCTCACGTGTTTTGGCCTGGGCAGGGCTTTGGACCTACTCATTGTATCTAACTCACAAAATTACCTTGGCAGGTTACCAATTTCTACCTGTATCGCACCAGTTGAGCCCGCGCATAAACTGGTGCCTCGAGGTTCTCTGGCAATGTTGGTTTGCGCTTACTTTTTTATCTGATCTTTGAAAAGCCTGGGCATATTTTGGCGCGAAGCCTTGCCCGCATGAGCGATCCTCGATTTATTGTTAAACAGAATAGACCGTAGGATCGGAGGTCAGAGATCAGAGGTCAGTGGTCAGTAGGTCAGAACGATGCAAATTGAATCAGCGAAAGACTTGACCGTTTACCAACTCGCGTATGAGCTCGCGATGAACATTTCCGAAATTTCCAAAACATTTCCTCCGGAAGAAGAATACGCGCTGACGAGTCAGACTCGACGCTCATCGACTCTGATCTCCGATCTCTGACCTCTGACAATGAATGTTCTCCACGTCATCCCGTCGTTGTCGGTGAAAGACGGAGGACCGAGCTTCGCCGTCAAGGCGATGGCTGAGGCCCTGGCAGGTCAAGGTGTGGAGGTGACGAGTAGCGACGACGGCGGCCGCGCAAAGCGCGGCTGTTATCGGTGATCAGTTATCGGTTATCAGGGAAGAACCACGGCGGGAGAGCGCGCCGACAGAGCGACGCGGCTACAAAATCGTGTCCTTTCGCCGGAATTTTGAGCCTTACAAGGTATCGTTCGGACTAACGAGATGGTTGCGCGCTAACATCGCGCAGTTCGATCTTGTTCACATTCATGCGCTTTTCTCCTTTAGCAGCACGATGGCGGCGCGAATCGCGCGCAGGAATAATGTGCCTTATGTGGTACGGCCGCTCGGAGTTTTGAATCAATGGGGAATCCGGAATCGTCGCCGCATTGCCAAAGCGTGTTTCGTTCCGGCTTTTGGAACTTGCCGATTCTGCTCAACTCTGCCGCGATCCATTTCACCTCGGAAGCCGAGCGGGAAGAAGCGCGTTTTGCTTGATGCACGCCTGGCGAAACATGAATCGGCGGTTATTCCGCTTCCAGTCGCGCTGGGCGACTTGTCAGAAGTCAGAGGTCAGAGGTCAGAGGCCAGACGGATGAGGGCGGGGGACCCCAAAGTTTTTCGCGCTCGTTATCCCTGGCTCGATAGTCGGAGAATCATTCTTTTTCTTTCGCGAATTGACCGGAAGAAGGGACTGGAACTGCTACTTGATGCATTCGCCTTAGTGAGCGGGAAGGACAGGGACGTTGCGCTTGTTATCGCTGGGGATGGCGAGGAGTCCTATGTGAGGGAGCTGCGGGAGCGCGCGAAGAGTGTCTTGCAATCTGGTTCGGCAAGCGGGAGCGCTTGCCCTACACAGGAAGGGGGAAGGGAAGGGGACTCCGAGCTCGCCACGGCGAGTCCGTCCTTTGGCGGACAGGAGCAGGATGATGTGATCTGGACGGGGCATTTGAGCGGCGAAATGAAAGCGGCGGCGCTGGCAGCAGCGGATGTTTTTGTGTTGCCCTCGGCTTCGGAGAACTTTGGCATTGCCGCGGCGGAAAGCCTGGCGGCGGGCGTGCCAACGATTGTTTCGGAAGAAGTTGCTTTAAGTGGCGATATCAGGCGTTTCGATGCAGGTGTGGTGGTGACGCGTGATGTCCAGCAACTAGCTAGGGCGATTGGCGATCTGCTCTCAAACAAACAGAAAGCCAGAACGCTGGCGGCAAACGGACACCGCCTGGTGGAAGAACGGTATTCGCCGAAGGCAGTCGGGAGAGCGTTGCACGAGCTTTATGAGCAGATCATTCGCAAGCGAGACGAGAGGAGGGACGTAAGATCGAAGCAAAGAGCCAAGAGCAGGGAGCCAAGAGCCAAGGAGCCAAGAGCAGGGAGCAAGGAGCACGGGCCCCAGACAACCGGACTGGGATGAAGAGCGGAGTCGGCCGGGCAAAATGACGAGGAGCTTGATTAACAAGTCGTTTCCGCGCAAACATGCGACAGCGCGATGATTTCGCTAACGGCATTGGTACTGACTTATAACGAGCAGGAAAATATTCGCCGGAACCTTGAGGCGTTGGTTTGGGTGCCGAAGGTGATCGTCCTCGATAGTTTTAGTAACGATCGAACACTCGAAATCGCGCGCTCGTTTCCGAATGTTCAGATTGTCCAGCGCGTTTTCGATACGCATGCCAATCAGTGGAACGCTGGACTTGATCGGATCGACACAGAATGGGCACTGACGCTGGACGCGGACTACGTGCTGACGGCGGAGTTACAGGAGGAGATCAAAAAGGTGCAGCCGGCATCCGACATCGCGCTTTACTGGGGCGAGTTCGACTACTGCATTTTTGGCCGGCCTTTGCGCGCGTCGGTTTATCCACCGCGAGTTGTTCTCTTTCGCACAAAACGGGCGCGGTACGTGGACGAAGGCCACACCCAACAACTTCGGGTAAAGGGGAAGCTGGCGAAATTCAAAGGCAAAATCTGGCATGACGATCGCAAGCCGTTAAGTCGCTGGTTTCAATCGCAGGTGCGTTATTCGGAGCTGGAAGTGAAATATTTGCACGGAGCAAAGAGCGAAGAGCTAAGTCGGCTGGATAGATTACGCAAAAATTGGGTAATCATCGCGCCGTTCGCGATGCCGATCTATTTGTTGTTAGTGCGTGGCCTGATCTTCGATGGCTGGAATGGCTGGTACTATGCCTTCCAGCGGACGGTCGCGGAGATGATGCTTTCTTTGCGTTTGCTGGAGCAAAAGTTGCGCAGCTAAGAGCGAAGGGCAGAGAGCAAGGGCAGAGCAGCAAAGAGCAAAGAGCAGAGAGCAAAGGGCAAAGGGCAGAGAGCAAAGAGCAGAGAGGAAAGAGCAGAGGGCCAAGGGCAAAGAGCAAGGCAGAAAGAACAGCTGACGATAGCGCAGCCGGTAACTAGACTTTGAAGATTATGAGCAAAGAACAAAGCGGGAAGAGCAAAGGAGTAATTCCCCCGGAACGACCGCACTGGCGGTTTGAAGACCTTCAAATCTGGAACAACGCCTGCGACCTTGCGGCCGATTTTCACCGTATCGCGGACGGGCTTGATAGGCGAAGACTCTATCGCTACGCGGAACAACTACGCGCCGCAGGTTTGTCCCTGCCCAACAACATTGCTGAGGGTTCCGGCAGTACGCACAAACAGGAATTTGTTCAATTTCTTAACATCGCGCGTCGATCTTTGTTTGAAGACGCGTCGATGCTGCTCGTGTTTGAAAGGCTTCAGCTGCTGAAGGAAGCAGAAACCGACCAGTTGTTGTGGGATTGTGATACGTTAAGTCGGGGCATAACGAATTTCTCACGTTCTTTGTAACACTTTGCCCTTTGCTCTTTGCTCTCTGCCCTTGGCCCTCTGCTGCTTTGCCCTTGGCGCCCAGCCGGGCTTTTGACGGAATCATCGCAGTTATCCGTTATCAGCTATTGAATTGTAGGGCAGGCGCGTCGCCTGCCGGTCCAGGAAATGGCAAGCGAGAGCGCTTGCCCTACAAAATTCCCCCGGACCCCTTATTTCGTGACTGTAGCCACGGCTCTGTGAGCCGTGCGCACGCGTCTCCCATTCGACTAGCTCAGGGCAGGCTCCGAGACGCGGCTACAATTACTAATAACAATTAACTGATACCGTTAAGACCGACACCCTGCGCTCCGCCACCATTCACTATTCACCGATCGCGAATTGCTGATTCAATTATCACCTCTGGCCTTCTATCTGCTGATGTCTCGGGGGTTTAACTGTGAATATCGGAAAAAAGCCTTTTACCAGGCCCGGCGATTTGCGATAGCATAGGCTTTTGTCCCATGAACCCCCGCCGTAGAAGGACCTGAACACTGAAATGCTAAAATCAGCAGTCAGCAATCAGACAACAAACGTCGAGGATCCAGGATCGAGGATCGGGGCCTATCCGGACGAAGGCGGCCGCCGCCGCGGCGGACAAGTTTCAGTCGCGTCTCCCAGTCAGGCCGGCGAGCGCCGCGTTACGAGAATGTCGCGAGTAACGCGGCAGGAATGGGCGCCTTCAATTTTAATCTTTCTTCTCGATGTCGTTACCTGGATGGCGATCTACGGGATGGCCAGTTATTTACGGAATGACACTGCTTTTTCCGGGTCATTTCAATTTGCGGTCATTGAGATCATTCAGATTGCGGTAATCGTCCAGGCTCTCTTCATCATTGGCGGTTACAGTCCTCGCACAGAAACGCGTGGACTGGCCTATACCGCCGAGCATATCCTAGCCCTGCTTGGTGCGCTTGGGGTGAGCGCTTTGGCGATTTACGCGGCGGCTACCTACGATCACACGATGAAGCCAAGCCGCTTCGCAATTTTAAGTAGCTTTCTTGTTTTTATCCCGGCGTCGCTCTTTTATCGCCGGGCGCTGCGAACACAGGTCACGGCGGCGATGACCAATCGCGCGTTCCTCGTTCTTGGTTGCGGCCAAATGGCGGCCGATTTTTATCGCGTCTATCGCGCCTCGCCAAACCATCAGGGCCTCCAATTTATCGATCCGGAAGGAAAGCATGTGGGCGAACGCATCGCTGGCCCGGGGTCACCGCTAATTGAAGGCGATCTAAGCGCAAAACTCGATGACGTGTCGCGACGCTACAGCGGCATTATTCTCGCGGACCGAGCTGACCGGATACGACCCGATTTGCTCGACCGGCTGATCCGCACGCAATTTCAGCGCATTCGTGTTTACACATTGGAATCGTTCTACGAAGCGCACTGGCGACAGGTCCCGGCACATTCGATCGATCCGTTTTGGCCGATGCAAGCCGGGTTTCAATTATCGCGCGCTTCGCCCTACCATTATGTGAAACGGATGTGCGATATCATCCTTTCCGGATTGTTGTTGGTTTTGTGCGCTCCGTTGATGGCGGTGATCGCGGCTTTAATTTGGCTGACCAGTGGGCGGCCCATCATTTTCAAACAGCACCGGGTGGGGCGAGACGAAGTAGTTTTTACGGCCTATAAATTCAGGACGATGCGCACGGAGCAAGGAGCAGGGGGCATGGAGCAAGGAGCGGAGGTCAGAGGTCAGAGGTCAGAGGTCGGAGGACAGGGGACAGAGGACGGAGGACAGAGGACAGCCTCCGGCCCGGAGGGGCCTACGCCCCGGCGGGAAGCCAGGGAAGAAGACATTAACGAAGCAGAGGACAGAGGACAGAGAACAGAGGACAGAGGACAGAGAACAGAAGTCAGGGAAGCGGATCTTTATACAAGGGAAAACGATCCGCGGATATTGCCGGTGGGGCGATGGCTGCGCAAGCTGCGGCTCGATGAATTGCCGCAGCTATGGAACGTATTTAACGGCGAGTTGAGCTTGATCGGGCCGCGGGCGGAATGGGTGGAATGTGCGGTGCGTTACCGGGACAAAATTCCGTTCTATCATTTTCGGCATCTGGTTAAACCAGGGATCACGGGATGGGCGCAGGTAAATTATCCCTATGGCGAGAGCGAAGAAGATGCGATCCAGAAGCTAACCTACGATCTGTATTACATCCGGCATTATTCGCTGAAACTCGACGCCATGATTGTTCTGAAAACGATCTATACGATGTTTGCGGGGAAAGGGCCGCTAAAAGCGGCCCGGTTATCGGTTATCAGTTATTAGTTATCTGTTATTGAATTGCAACTGTAGCCACGGCTCTGCGAGCCGTGTGCACGCGTCTCATAGAGACGCGGCTACAATTAATAACGAGCCGTGCGCACGCGTCTCCCATTCGACAAGCTCAGGGCAGGCTCCGAGACGCGGCTACAATGCAGATAACAATTAACGGACAACAGATAACTGCGGCGCTGCTACACGCTGCCAGCCCCATTACCTGAGACTGAACTGGCCGCAGCCGGAGCAGAATGGCGCCGCCCGTATTGACCGGCGTAGGCGCCGCCGGCGGTTCCGTAGCCATCGGACGTGTAGTAATAATAGTAGCCGGCGCCACGACGACGCGGCAACCGATTCAAGACCAAGCCAGCGGGGCGAACACCAGTGGCGCTCATAAGCGAGAGCGCGCGAGTAATGGCATTTCGCGGACTTTTTCCGGCCCGAACTACCATGCAGGTAGTTTGGACATGCGGTATCATGAGAAGAGTATCGCTCACCGCCAGGATCGGCGCACTATCGACGACGACGCGATCAAACTCTCTTACCGCGGCGCTAACCAGTTTCTTGAAGCAATCGCCGCTTAGTAGTTCGGCCGGGTTCGGCGCCATTTGGCCGCCAGCCAGAATAAACAACTGGCCCGTAGTGGCCTTCGGATCGCGCGATTTCGCCAGGTTAAGCGATTCACTTTCGACTGTAGCGACGAGGCGCGCGGCTTGTTTCAACTCTACATTGCCAACAAGGTAATCAACCACGCCAACCTCGGATCCTTCACCGTCAGCTTTCTTTGCAAATATCTTATGGATACTTGGCCGGCGTAAGTCGCCATCAATTAAGAGAACGCGGTGGCCCTGTTGCGCGAGCGCGAGCGCATAGTTGACGCTGGTAAAACTCTTGCCTTCATCGGGAAGCGCACTGGTAAAGAGAAACAGGCGACGATCTACCTCGGGGCCGAGGAGCGAAAGGGCAGCGCGCAAGTTACGAAAGCTTTCGGCAATAACTCCGCCCGGAGCTTCGTCCACCAAACGATACTTGGCAGCTTCCCGGGGCGCGCCTTTCCGATTACTGGCCTTCTTTGACTCCCTATCCTTTGTTTCGGGGATCGCCGCCAGCACCGGCAGTCCAATTACCGCTTCGGCCTGGTCCACGGTTCTGATGGAGCGATCGAGTGCGTCGGCCCCAAAAACAAAAGCTAGCCCAACCATCAGGCCGCCAAGCAACCCGAACATGATTGTTTTTGAAGGAACCGGACTGACAGGCTGGCGTGGGATGACGGCGTGCTCGGCGATGCTGACCGCATTGGTTTTAATGTCTTTGGTCAGATCGGTGGATTTGATCTGTCGCAAGACGCTTTCGTAAAGCGCGCGATCGCTTTCCGCCTGGCGGGCAAGTTCCTGATAACCGATGGCGGCGCGGTTCAAGGCCAGGGCGGTGCCTTGCTGGTCGCGAAGCGCATTTTCGAAGTTGGTCTCGGTGGTTTTTGCTTGCGCGATGGCATTGCGAAGAATGGGCGGTTGCGACTTGGCAGCGCGCCGGAGGGCATCGTTCGCTTCGCGCAAAGACGCTTTCGCCGCCAGCATTCGCGGATGCTTGTCTTTGTAACGAAGAGCGAGAGTGGCGATGTCCGCCTGGATTTGGGTGACATTGCGACGCGCCTCGTTTACCAGCGCGGCCCCGGAAATACTCGGGATTGCAACCAGCAGATCGATGTCATCGCCGGCTTCTTCGATCTGCTTAAGTTCACCTTCCAGACGGAGTCTGTCGGTCTTGGCGGCGGTTAGTTTGCTGCTTAGGTCCTGTAATCTGTCTTCGACAATACCGCCGCGCGGTCCACCCGCGCCGGCGCCGGAGCCGGTCTGGCTGCCTGTTGCAACGGTCCCGCCACCAAGCTGCAGCGCATCCGGATTTTTTTCTTTGTACTCCGCAATGGCAGCCTCGCTCTTTTGCAAATTTGTCTTCAATCGCTCTTCCTCTTCGACCAAATAGCGAAGAGTGTCGTTACTAAAACTGGCGCGCCGCTCGATGGAATTGCGGATGTATTCGCGGCCGACCGCTTCAGCGAGGCGCTGCGCCATTACGGGATCGCCGTTTGTCACGAAAAGGTCGATCAAACGTGTGCCGCGGCGAATTGTCGCCTTCACCATTCCCGAAAGGGCACCGGCGAGCGCATTTTCCATTGGAGTAAAGGTCATTCCCTCGACCGCGTTGGGTTGCTCTCGGGCACCTTTTGAGGGAACGGGCGTAACTTTTTCCTTGGGAGCCTCGCCCCGGGCCGTGCCGAGAAGCGCTGTCCCATTATCATCCGCCAGACCCTCCGCGCGGATCACACGGGCCAACATCTGCCGATTCGTCAGATTCTGTTCAATCGTCCGCAGTGCTTCCTGACTGGCCAGAAACATCGAACGCATACGCATTGATGAGTCATCTGCGGCGACAAATGTCGGTTCTTGAAAATCGACCTCCAGGACCGCGTGCGACTGATAGGTCTTCGGCGTTCTGCCCAAATAGCCAAGCGCCACAAATAATCCCGCCAGCACGCAAAGGCCGACGATCCAGATGCGTTCCAGAAAGGCGTGCCAAAACTGGCGCAGGTTGAATCCGCGCTGCGGCTCCATCATCACATCGATTGCAGGATTAATGGCGGACTGGGCCGGTGCTGGAGCGGGAGAATCCGGGGTCATGGGAGCGGGGAGCCAGCGCGAAATGCTGAAACGCTGAAAAACTGAAATGCTGAAATGATGCTCGGAGCTGGGAGTGGAAAATTCATCTGTAAACGGCAGTAGCTTAATTCATTCTCACGAGCGCAGATACTTTTAACGGGAAAATTAGAAAATGCTTTCGCCAACCGTAATCGCATCGCCGGGAAGAACCGTGAAGTTGCCACGGTCGCCGCGGGCCAGCCGTTTCGCATCCACCCGAATGATTTCGTCTTTGCCGGAACTGGAATGCCGGCGCACGCTGATTCGCTCCGGGGCGGCGATGCGAGTGTAGCCGCCGGCCATGGCGACCGCTTCCAACAGGTCGATTCCTTCGGGGCTGCCATCGGGCATTTCGTAGCTGCCGGGACGATTGATCTGGCCCAGCATGGTAAAACGGCGCTTGGCGTAACCGACGAGCATGACGTTGACCCTGGGATTAACGAGGTAATCGCGAGCGTAGAGATCGGTGAGCCTTGAGGCCGCCTGAGTGAGAGTGAGTCCCGCGAGGTGAACCGAGCCAAGTAGCGGAACACTCAAGTTGCCTTCGCCATTCAAACGTCCGTTGGTGCGCAGATCTTCTTCGCCAAAAACTTCGACCGCGACCGTGTCGTTTGCACTCAGGACATAACCGCTAGGGGCGCTCACTCCCGGCGGAAGTGGCACCGTTGACGCCGCGGGTCCGGACGAGCTGCTGCCCGTGCCAGGAACTGGATATGAAGGACGGATACTAGGTTCCGCTGATGCAACTGGAGCCGGGGATTGGGCAAGAAGGGAACCGGCTGTTGCGGCAACGACAATAAGGAGCAAGCGGGGGAACATGAACTAGAAGGTAAGGGAGGTACGAACTCCGAACTGATTATCGTAAAAACTGAATAACGCAAGTGTGCTGGAATCCTGCCGGTAGAAGTAGTAAATGCCGATGCTCCAGTAGCGGGTGACGTCGAGTCGATCGACGGTTCGACATAAAAGTAGTTGTCGGTGCGAGCAGTGGATGCACCGGTGGTTGCACTGAGGTATTCCGAAGTTCTGGTAACCGACGCCAAGGCCAAGGTTAACCCGACTAAATAGACGCTGACTAAACGTCAGGCTGATATTTGTGTCCGAATAGTCCTGACCAGCGAGAGAGGCGGAGCTGTCCGTGCGCCGGCTACCCGCGATGGTAATGATCATGTTCTCGAAGGGTCGATAGGACCCTGCAATTTCATAGACCGGCGAGATGGAATCGCCGCCTCCGCCGAACTGGCGAAACTCAAGGCCGCCCGATATGCTCAATGAAATCTTTCCGCTGACGATGTAATTGGCGCGAACATTCATCTGTTCGAATGTTTGGTCGGACGTCGATCCATCACTCGAATTCACCCCACCGGTGGCGCCGAGACCGATGACCAGCTTGGGACTGTAAACGTAGTTTATGAAGAGATTGGCGCTGGCCACCTGCGAGCTAATCAGAGTTTCATAATCGGAGATGGTAAAGCCGACCTGGCCGCTCAGGAATAGTTTTCCCGTTAGATCGTAAGTACCGTTGAGAGTCGTAGTGTAGGTATTCGAACGCGAGGCGAGCCCCCACATCGGTGTTCGCCTGTACGCCGGTGGTATTCGACAAGGAGTTGAGACTCGTGCCATCGAGAATTTGAACGTCCTGACTTAGTCCGAGAACGAGACGGCCAAAATCATGTTGCGCTGCCAAATGAATCAGGTGCTCAACCCCATCGCGCTCGGTTTGCTCGGCAAAGAAATAGACGCTGGCAACGTAATCGAACGTCAGATAGTTGAATCCTCCGGCACTGTCGCCAAAGCCGAGATGGATTCCCGGTTCGATTACGGTGAAGGTATCTGATATCCGATTGATCGAGCTAATATTAATGTTGTCGTCGTAAACTTCCCGCACGGTTACGCCGACGTTGTAGCGGAAGCGGCGGAAGTTTTCGTTTATCGGATTGCCATTGGTCTCAACCTGCACCTCGCGCGACGGGCGACTGATCTCTCCGGCCGGCAGCGGTGGCTCGGTTCCAGATGTTGCCGTCGCGTCAGGCTCGGTGGTCTGTCCTCGGGTGTTCAAAGGCAGAAGATTCAGGATTCCCAGAAAAAGGGATGTGGCAAGGGCAAGGTTAGAGGCAGCTCTCAAGGGACGAAAAGTGGCGACTGTAGAGCATTTGCGCTGCACGGGCAAAACAAACCATGCCTAAATACACGAGGCCGGAATACGGTCAGCATCGCAGGAGAAAGCAGGAGAAGCGCAAGGACTACAGGGTGACTGGCATTTAACCCCTTGAAGCAGCGTTCTTGCCAGCAGGCCACTAAGTCACTGGAGTCATGGAGAAATGGAGTGATGGGGTAGCGCCCGCGTCTCGCGGGCAGTTTGCTGCATCCTGCGGCAAACATTGAAGAGATGCGCCGCCAAGCTGCCGGCGCCAGCAGGCTAGCAGCCTGCGCTCCCCTGAAACAAAATGAGCACGAGTACGAGGCCTCAGCCGGAGACGAATGGGCGGAGCGCGTTCCAAGCTTTGCCCCATTCAGCTTTGCCCTCCCAAAGTTTCGCTTCGAGGTTTCGAAGGTAATCGGGGTAGCCCTTTACTTCGCGCAGAGCTTGTAATCGCGCGAGGGCCTGTTCGACTCTGTCTTCTTTCGCCAGCGCGAGACAAAGTGCGGCAGCGGTGTCAATGTCGGTAGGGTTCAGCCGCGCCTGTAATTCGAGATCGGCGACGGTAATGCGAGCCGGAGGCTCGGGCACTGGCGGTATCGAAGCGAATTCGCGGACCGTTGCGCATGCATTCTGATAGTCACCGTAGTCCGCATACACGCGGGCGAGCTGTTTCCACCCGATTGCGCGCCAATCGGCCCTCTCACGCAGCGTCTCGGCGAGTTCCAACTTGTCGCCATTATGAAACCAGGCTTCGAATAATGTGAGCTTCTCTGCTGCATCGAACGCTTTTAGTTCGGGATCGCCGCCAAGGAGGCGATCTAGTTCCACCCGAAATTCGACCGGACTGGCGTTCTGGAAAAAAACGAGGAGACACTTTTGGTTGTCGCGACCAAGCACCCGCCAGCGATCAACTAATTCTGGTTCATCTTTGATTGAACCATAAATGTCTCCGTAGAGCTTAGGCGCCTGCTGCGGAAAATGACGCAACATCCTGGCCCAGCTCGCGAACGCTTCATCGATCTCGCCCGCAAGTGCCCAGGTCTGTCCTTCCTTCCACCAAAGATCAGGCCATTGGGGAAGAAGATAACGCGCGATGGCGAAATCGCGTTTCGCGGGCGTCCGCGAATGCAAGCCGACTTCAGCGACGGCTCGCTGGTAATAGAGGTTCCATTCCAATGGCTCGATTCCCAGGGCCCGAGACGCCATCTTGCTCGCGGTTTCGTACTCATTCTCATCGAGGGCGCGCGCGATCTCCTTTTGCCAGCGGTCAATGGTCACGTCAGTTGGAAAATTTGAAAACCCGGCGATGGAGAGGAAGGAGAAAACTGCGCCAAACAGCAGCACAATTCCCGTTAGCCGAAATAGAATTGAAATGACGCGCGAGAGCTTGAACGGCTGATTTGGGCGGAGGGCCGTTCCAGCGAGCAACAAGGTGGGAAGGATTGCGCCGATATGATGGCCGGGAACATCGAAAAAAGCGTGCAAGGCAAATCCGCAGCCGCAAACCATCGTTGCGAATCGCAATAGTCGATACGTTCCGGACTCGAAAGGGAAACAGCGGCTGAGCCACCAGATAAAAAGGGCCGCAATCAGCAAAGGGGCGAGCCATCCCAGTTCTACCGCAGTCCAAAGCCAGTCACTCTCAGGATGCGCAGCCACATCCTCACCGACGGAATGGATTTGCGCCGTGCTGAAAACGTAACTGAAGTTCGGCAAACCGATGCCGGTGAGGGGGGCCTGGGTGGTGAGATCGAGCGCGTCACGATAAATGGCGAAGCGCATGTTCGATGGAGATAGAAAATCGGATTCTTGGTCGATAAACCGCATGATGGTTTTGCCGCCATTCCAAGCAAAGAGGAGGAGCAGCAGAAGGATGCCGGCGGAAGCAATTAAGGGACGGCGTTTGTTACTGGAGGTGATTAACCAGAAGAGATGCCAGGCCGCGACGCCGGCGACGAGAAGGATGATCCCTGCCCGCGAATAATCGAGGATCAGGGCCCAGCAAATTAGCGACAGGGCCGCGATCCAAATCCACCAATGACGTTGTCGTCTGGCGAATCCATGGAGAGCAAGAGCGTAAACCAGAATTCCACCGATCCCCAACACGTTACTGGTATGGTTTCGGTTAACAAAAAATCCGAACTCCGGCGTGTGCGGCCAAAAAGGAATTCGTGCGTGTAAAAAATTGGCAACGGTGATAGCTGCGGCCAGACCAACAATCAGTAAAGCGATGAACGTCCATGCTGTCTTTCGCGCGGCCAAACTCCAATCCGCTGCCAACAGATAGTAACCCCAGCTCAAGCCGAGTAGAAATTGAAGCGTTGATTGAAACGTGAGCCATGGTTGCGCACTGACGGTAGCTGGCAATTGAGCTCCAAGTTTTTCCAACACGCTTCGCCAATCTGAAAGCGGGAACCATCGCGAGGGAAGGAAAGCAACGAGCGAAAGCGCAATCAAAGCAGCGAAGGCGATGTTTGGCAGCCTGCCCAGCGATCGCTTGGGCGGTGCGATCAGAAAAAGTAAGCCGCTAGCCGCGGCTAGCGATGCCGCGGCCCATAGTTTGGTGCAGCCGCCCAAAATCGGAGCGAGAGCGGTTAACGCGAGAACAACGTAAAAAGCGGGCGTGGCTGCGCGGTTGATACGAGATGGTGAGCGCGTTGTCGGATCGTGCTCGTCGAAAGGCGACATCTGGCCGATGACGTTATTACAAACGCCCCCGACAGCGAATCGATTTTATGCCGCATTGCGGCCGGAAGTACGGAACACAGGCCTAAAAGCCTGTGTGCCACACAGGTCTCCAGACCTGTGTTCCGGGCATGCATTGCAGCCGACGCGGCTGCCACCACAGGACCAGCCGACGGTCTCGACCCAGCCATAAAATTACTAAAAAAAGTTCTCGCCTTTTGCCGGCCAAATCGTTAAAACTGATTTTAATTGTGAACTGCCTTTGGACTGCGCGCGAAATGCCCGAAGCCGAGAGGCGGCAAACTCAACCCTAGAGAACATGACGAAATCGCGCTCCTCCCTGGCGAATTCGATACGAATCGTTTTCGCTTCGCTCTTGCTCGGCCTATTTGGGGCGTTGCCTGCCTTCGCCACCGACGGCATTTACACCAAGTTCGGTCTCGACCTCGGCTACGCTGGCCGCATTGGCTATATGGGCGGAACTACGCCGGAGTGGGCAATTTATGTTTACGGCGCCGGTACTTCAGGCTCACGTTTTAACGCGCTGGATATTTCTGCCCCACCGGGGGCCACACCATTTACCGTGGACGGAAATATCGCTGTGGCGGGGGCATACAGCACCATGACCATTTCTGGTCAGACCACGATCAGCGGCGACATTTATCGGAGAACAACCGCTACCTTCTCGCGTTCGGGCAACGCTTCGAACCCGCCCCAGCACTTTAGCGCGGCAATCGATTCGCAGCTGGCCGGCGGGATCACCTCGCTGAAGAACGTGTCGAACACTGCTGCCGGGCTGACGAAGACTGCCGGGTCACCGACCTCGATCAATCTGGGGGGTCATCAGAATCTCACAATTAGTAACAACCCATTTGCCGGCAAATATGTGATGAACCTCGGTGACTTTGTGCTCGGTGGCGGTTCGACACTTACACTTAATGGCGCTGCGGGGTCGGCCTTTGTTTTAAACATTACCGGCAAGTTCGATATTGGCGGTGGGTCTAAAGTTCTGCTGACCGGTGGCCTGACCGTTTCGGATGTTTTGTTCAACGTCAGAGGCAGCAATTCCACGTTCTCCATCGGCGGCGATTCAGTGTTCAATGGAACGCTGCTGGCCTACAATTCCTCCGGTGCGCAGCGTACCTTGCAAATCTCAGGCCATAACACTCAAATAAATGGCGAGTTGCTCGCTAACAAAATTAACCTCTCAAGCGGCGCGCATGTAAAGAAGCCGAAAGAGAAGAGCAAGCACAAGGACGATGACGACGATGATGTCGCCAGTAATTCGCTGCTCCCTGCGCGGACGAGCACGAAATAGATCGACGTAGCGCAGCGCTTACGGGAGTCGAAGCCGAAAAAGCATTTCGCGTTCTTGCGCGTTTCACGCACAAAACTGTGCGATGCTGCGTCCTGGAGGGGGACTGCTCGGATGAATGTTTTGGCGTAATTGCGCAGAACAACGCAGTTTTTGTGTCCGAATTTGTCCGAAATGCCTCGCGTCGCTCAGCGCGAATCCCTAGCTGGTGGCCTTGGATTGCTCGCTCGTTTTCGTCGCGGTCGCTGAGTCGTTTCTTCTTGTCGAGTCTCAACTGCGCTCGTGAGCCGCTTCCGACATTGGCGGGTGTATCGTGGCGAGAGCTGCACCTTAATTTTGCAGACTATCGGTTCGGCTTTTTGCTGCACACGGTGCGGGCCATGTACTGGACAGACCACTTCCCAAACGACAGCCCTGCTCCTCACAAATAGTGGATTCGTATCTAATGTTGATGCCGCGTGGCAGTAAAAGAATTATAATCAATCGGCACCAACACCCCGAATTTTCTGCGGGCATCGGCTTAGGGAGCCCACTCGCGGCTCATCCTCCGAGCAGGGGCAGCGCGCGAAGTGTTGTCGTAAAAAGGTCGCATTTTGCGACAACTATCGCGCGCGTGCGCGCGTAATGCTTTGCTAAATCGAGCTACCTCACGCGGTGGAGGAAAGGGAATAATGACAACGGGTTAGCGTTGAGGCGCCGCTTGCAGCGGCAGCGTATCTTCATCGCGATTTACCTACGAAATTAGGCGCAGCGCGTAGGGGAGTCGAATCCACTTTCGGAATTGCGCAGTTCCGGTGTCCGAATTTGTCCGACGGCTCGCACACGCGCCCGCGACAGGCGATAGTTGTGACGAAACTTTATCCCTAACGCAATCCGCGCGCGAGTGTTACGTTTTCGTGACCGACGAAACAGATCATTGACTCCAGCGGTTGAGGCGCCCTCTACTTACAAGTCGTAAGCGGTCAATGGACAACAAACCATGAAAACGAAAATAACCACCTCGAGCCTGATTCTCATCTTGGCCGCCAGCGGCGTCGCTTCTTTGCCGGCTGCGCCAGCATGGAAACAGACAACAACACCAAATCGCTGCTCTCCGTAGCCGGCTTCCGTCAGCGCACTCCGCACACTGCAAAGCAACAGGAGCTCTACGCCGCGCTTCCAAACAACAAAGTCGAGCACGCCATAGTGAAGGGTAAAGTATTCTACGTCTTTAAAGACGAGAAAGCCGGTGTGGCCTACGTCGGCGGAGAACCGGAACATCGCCGCTATCAGGAGCTCTGCACGCAGCGGCACGCCGCGCAGGCAGCGGAAGAGGAGATGAATCCCAGTCTAGCGATAAGCTGGAACAACCAATGGGGCTTACGCCGCGAACCGTAGCCTTCTAAAATAGCATCGCAGCGCGTACGGGAGTCGAACCCGTGCACCAGCCTTGAGAGGGCTGTGTCCTAACCACTAGACGAACGCGCCAGAGTCAGAGCGTTTAGAATAGCTGGGTGCACACGGCCGGCAAGCGCCCGATTTTTCGGTAGCGTCCGAAGGAATGCCGTTGGCCTTTCTTGGCGGATAGCCCGGTTTTGCTCAATGTTGTCGGAGCTGGCGGCAAAGTTTCGCGCGGCGGCAATTCCATCTTCGGCGGTATGTTGATGGCACTTAACCGCACGATCGAACTAAAGGGACAGGCGACGGTCTCGGGCGAAATCATTGCTAACAGGTTTGAGCTTCGCGGATCGACCCGCGTTCTTCATCCAGCACTCGTTAGTCAATGTCACGCGCCAAAGGACAATATCGAAAATTCGGACCTATCATTCAGGTATTGCATCTGCGACGCCCGAATGTTAACCGCGTTATTGCGGTAAAGGCGGTTCTGGCGCTCGCAATTTCGGTTTCGGTGAAGCAATTTCGTTCGCTTCTTTCTTTCCTGCCGCGGGGGTAGCAGGAGGAGCAGGCGACGGGCGAACGCGGTTTTGTGCCAGCAACGCCAAATACTGCGTTTTGTGCGCGTCGATGTAGTTCTTAAGTTCCGGGGAACCTGCTTGCGCGCGCATCCGATCGTAAAACATCGTGTAATAGGCACGCAGTCGGTGGCGCTTTTCCAAGTCCGTCTTTGCCCGGACTGCGTGGGCCCGCGCCTCCACCAAGTCCGGATCGTTAATAAAGCGATTGGAAAGCACCCGCCATTGCGCATGCAGGCGCGCTTCGTCCGCCGCTTTTCCAAGTGAACTTTGCTTGAACGCTTGATCCAACTCATCGAGGGAAGGGATGCGCGGGGCTGGTCCTTCGGTTGGCGGAGGCGTCGGCGAAATCTGCGGCGTCGCAGTTTCTTGCGGATTGGTTGAACTGGAAACCGCCGCCTGCGCGAAAACAGATGCCGCCATCATTGGCATTGAGACGGCGACTAGGAAAAATTTCGCGATCATGTTCGAAGTCGGGTGAGCCGAATTAAGCTGTCATTGCGATGCGCGATTTTTTCAAGCTACGCATTTTTCCGCATGCGGCCACTTCGGCCGCATGTCATGCTCCGTTCATCTCGGGGCGCAGCTTAGCTTGGTAGAGCGGTCGCCGCGGCGACAGGTCGCCTTAATCGATTTCAGATGCGTTCTGGTGATGTACGTGATAACCATCACCCATTCATCGGGGCGTAGCTTAGCTTGGTAGAGCGGTCGCCGCGGCGACAGGTCGCCTTAATCGATTTCAGATGCGTTCTGGTGATGTACGTGATAACCATCACCCATTCATCGGGGCGTAGCTTAGCTTGGTAGAGCGCGTGGTTTGGGACCACGAGGTCGCAGGTTCAAATCCTGTCGCCCCGAAATGTTTCTATCGCTGTGTTCCACTGTTATGTTTTGCGAAGTCAAAGAACTGGACGCCGCTATGTTGGCTCGTGCGAAAGTCTTCCCCGCCGTCTTCATCGTCACAATACCGGTCAGATGAAAGCAACCAAGCACGGCGTTCCCTGGATCCTGATTCACAGCGAAAGTTTCCCAACCCGTCGTAAAGCGGTACAAAGAGAGCTTTATTACAAAACCGGACGCGGTCGCGACGATCTCAATACATTCGTGTAGAGCGGTCGCCGCGGCGACAGGTCGCAGGTTCAAATCCTGTCGCCCCGATTTCTCGCATCACGGATCGCCGCTACAACGATTCGGGTAGCGCGCGCGTCTCGCGAAAACGAACTTTATGATGACGAAGCACGAAAAATAGAATCGGCGTTCCGGTATAGTTCAGAGCTTCAGGAGATGATCGAATCAACGAGCGCCGCTGACTCTTCGTTCATTCGTCATTCCGTCGAGCTTCGTCATTCGGATTTCGTCATTTTTCCGGCTCATAACCCAGATTCGGCGCCAGGCGTTTTTCTATTTCCGTAACCGATAGGCCGATGCGCGCGGCATAGTCTTTCACCTGGTCGCGTGCGATTTTTCCCACCCCGAAATATTTCGCTTCCGGATGCGAGAAATAAAGTCCGCTCACACTGGCACCGGGATGCATCGCGAACGATTCGGTGAGTTTGATGTCACAAGTTTTTTCTGCCTCGAGTAAATCAAACAGAGTGCGCTTCTCCGCATGATCAGGACAGGCCGGATAGCCCGCTGCCGGCCGAATACCGCGATATCTTTCGCGAAATAAATCCTCCGCCGCGAGGTTTTCGTTGCGCCCAAATCCCCACGTCTCGCGCGCAAGTTTGTGGGCATATTCTGCAAACGCTTCCGCCAATCGATCTGCCAGCGCCTTCAACATGATCGCGTTGTAATCATCGTGGTCAGCCTTAAATTTTGACGCGACTTCGTCCGCGCCAATCCCGGCGGTCACGGCAAAGCCGCCGATATAATCCTGTAGTGGCGATCCATCACGGCCGTCCAGTTGAGTTTGGGGCGCAACGTAATCGGCCAGGCAATGATTGAATTGTCCGCTCGGTTTCCGCATTTGTTGTCGCAAGAAATGCAAAGTCGCGCGCCGGGTTGAGCGCGAGTCATCGGTAAAAAGCTCAACGTCGTCGCCGACCGCATTTGCCGGCCAGAATCCTATGACGCCGCAGGCCTGGATTAGTTTGTCCGCCACAACTTCTGCCAGCAATCTTTGCGCATCATCAAAAAGCTCACGCGCCTGTTTGCCGAAGGTCGCGTCATCTAAAATTGCCGGGTAACGGCCACGCAATTCCCAAGTATGAAAAAACGGGGACCAATCGATGTAGGGAATGAGCGTCTCCAATGAGATCTGCTGGGGAGCACAGGCTGCTAGCCTGTCCGTCTCGGCAGCTTGCCGAGACGCCGATGTTGCCGGCAAGCTGCCGGCAACTGCAGGCTGGCGGCCTGCGCTCCCCGGATCAGTGCAAAACACCCGCACCCCTAAAAACTCCGGCTTCGGCGGCGTGTAGTTTTCCCAATCAAAACCTAGTGCATTCCGGCGCGCATCCGCAATGCTCAGCAGATCGCGCTGGCTAATCTTCGCCGAATGTTCCACCCGTAATCGTTCATAATCGGCTCGGGTTTCTTGATCAAAAGATTTGGCCGAGTCCGGATTGCTCAGTTTGTTCACCACGCCGACGGCGCGCGAGGCATCGAGCACATGCACGGTGCTGGATTGATAATGCGGCGCGATTTTTACTGCGGTATGGGCGCGGCTGGTCGTCGCTCCACCGATTAAGAGCGGGACGCGAAAATTCTCGCGTTCCATCTCCTGCGCCACGTGCACCATTTCATCGAGCGAAGGGGTAATGAGACCGCTCAAGCCAACTACGTCTGCGTTCACCGCGCGCGCCGTTTCCAAAATCTTAGCCGCCGGCACCATCACTCCGAGATCGATTACCTCGTAATTGTTACATTGCAGCACGACGCCAACGATGTTTTTGCCGATGTCATGCACGTCGCCTTTGACCGTGGCCATAACAATGCGCGCCTGCGGTTTCGCGCCCGCGGTTTTTTCCGCTTCCATGAATGGCATCAAATAAGCGACCGCTTTTTTCATCACTCGCGCCGACTTCACCACCTGCGGCAAAAACATTTTGCCGGCGCCAAACAAATCGCCCACCACGCTCATTCCAGCCATAAGCGGCCCTTCGATTACCTGGAGCGGTTTGGGAAATTTGCGGCGCGCTTCCTCGGTATCGCTTTCGATGAAATCGACTACGCCTTGTACTAGTGCATGCTTGAGCCGTTCCTCCACCGGAGAGGAACGCCACGCCTTTTCCTGCACTTGCCCTTTCACCTTCACTTTCACGCGATCGGCGAAATCAACCAGCCGCTCCGTTGCATCATCGCGACGGTTCAGAAGCACATCTTCCACCCGCTCGCGCAGTTCCGGTTCGATCTCTTCGTAAACCGCAAGCTGACCTGCATTCACAATTCCCATGTCCAAGCCGGCCCGAATCGCGTGATACAGAAACGCTGCGTGCATCGCTTCGCGCACAGCGTTGTTTCCGCGAAACGAAAACGAAATGTTACTGATGCCGCCGCTCACTCGTGTGCAGGGCAAATTCTCTTTAATCCAACGCGTCGCTTCGATGAAATCGACGGCGTAATTGCGGTGCTCCTCCAGGCCGGTCGCCACCGTAAGAACGTTGGGATCGAAAATGATGTCACTGGCCGGGAAATTGAGACGTTGCCTCAGTAACTCGTAAGCCCGCCGGCAGATTTCGATTCTGCGCTCGAGATTATCAGCCTGCCCGCGCTCGTCGAAAGCCATGACGATTACGGCTGCGCCATAGCGGCGAACCGATCGGGCCTGGCGCAGGAATTCTTCCTCCCCGTTCTTGAGCGAGATCGAATTGACCACGCTTTTCCCCTGGGCACATTTCAATCCCGCTTCAATCACGCTCCATTTCGAGCTGTCGATCATAACCGGAACGCGCGCGATTTCCGGTTCACTGCTAACGAGATTTAGGAAATGCGTCATCGTCGCCTCCGAATCGAGCATCCCTTCGTCGACATTGATGTCGATAATGTTTGCTCCGTTCGCGACCTGCTGCCGTGCAACTGCGACTGCGCCCTCGGAATCGCCGGCCAGAATCAGTTTCGAAAACTTCGGTGAACCGGTGATATTCGTGCGCTCACCGATGACAGCGAATCCAAAGTCGCGCGTGAGGTTGAGTGGCTCCAGCCCGGAAAGCTGGAGGGGTTGGATTTGGTCAATTTCATTGGGTCGAGCGGCACCTTCGAATGTTTCCGCCTCCGGCGAAGACCTCTCCTTCGCCCACGAATCAGCTAACGATGTCGGGATTTCCCGCGGAGGAAGTTGTTTCGCTTCCTTCGCAAACGCCGCGATGTGCGTGGGCGTTGTTCCGCAACACCCGCCAACCATGTTTAACCAGCCGTTGCGCACCCACCGCAAAACTTTCGGGGCAAAGGTTTCCGGTGTTTCCGGAAATCCGGTTTCGGAAAGGGGATCGGGAAGTCCGGCATTTGGATAAGCGCTCACGAATGTTGGTGCGACCCGTGCCAACTCCTCGATGAAGGAATTCATTTCATCAGGACCGAGCGCGCAATTCAATCCCACCATCAGCGGGTCCGCGTGCGCGATGGAGGTAAGAAATGCTTCCAGCGTCTGGCCACTCAGAGTGCGACCGGAACGGTCCGTGATCGTCCCAGAAACGATCAGTGGAATGGGGTTTTTCTCGAATGCTTCCGCAATCGCGAATAACGCCGCCTTGGCATTTAGGGTGTCGAAGACCGTTTCAACGAGTAACAAGTCCACCCCGCCTGCCAGCAAGGCGTCGATTTGATCCCGATAACTCTGTTTAATTTGATCGAAGGTAACGGCGCGAAATCCGGGATCGTTGACATCGGGAGAAAGCGATGCGGTGACGGGGAGGGGACCTAGCGCACCGGCCACGAAACGTTGTTCGCCGGTTTCGTTGCTGACGCGATCGGCCGCTTCTCGCGCCATGCGCGCGGCAGTATTGTTTATTTCGCGGACGGTTTCGCGCAGACCAACGTCACTGACAACGCACTCGAAAAATTCCGGATCTTTTCGCCCATTGTTTGGTTTGCCGTCAAAAAGAAATTCCTGCAGGCCGATCGTGGTGGCGCTAAAAGTATTGGTCTCAATCACATCGGCGCCGGCGCGGAGATATTCTTCGTGGACGTGCTCGACCGCCTCCGGTTTCGTCAGCAGCAAAAGCTCGATCGCACCTTTGAGATCCTTGCCTTTCCAATTGCGAAAGCGTTCGCCGCGATAATCCGCTTCGCTCAGGCCGAGGCGTTGCAGAGTTGTGCCCATCGCACCGTCGAGCACGACGACGCGTTTCTGCAACAGCGCGGTAAAGGGATGGGAGGCGTTTGGCATGAAAGGAAAGGAACCAGCTTTCATGCCTTCTTCAAGGAACAAATTGACGTATCATGATACGTAGATGTGTTCGTCTCCTGGTCGTGATCGTGCTCCTATTCCCTAGCTGTTCTTACGCCCGGAACAGAAGCCTTGGAGCCGCCGCCGACGACCGCGGCAACACTATCTTCTCGGAACGACACTAAGCCGCGGCTGACGACCGCGGCTCCAACGAATGGAGTTCCTGCAAAAACGATTCGCCACTCGACGCCAGCCTTTCTTCGAGCCGTTTCGTACAATCGCAATCGGAACACGCCCAGGGCGCGGTCCCGTTTTCGTGACGACAATTGCGCCGCGAATGCGCGTCTTTCACCGACAAGAGATCAAAATATTTTTCCCAATAGGGACGCTCTTCCTCAAGCGGGGGATCACAAAAGCAGGTTTCTACCCAATGGGCCTCGCCCTTGGCATCCACGCGCGCCATCTGCATGTCGTACAAGTACTCGTCGCCCGCGATTGACCCGCTACCCAGGCTGCGATCCGCGATTGCCTTTGCCAACTCGCCCGCACATCCGGATTTCACCCGGGCTTTCACCAAATAACGCATTGCAGAATTTACACGTGGCGCGGCCTCCTGTCATTCCGGGCGCAGTCGAGGAATCTTTAGCGCTTTAGATTTAGAGATGTCCCGATTTCCGCTCGAGATGACTCCCGCAGCATAACTGCAATCTGGCTTTTGGTATTCGGACCTGGTCGAGGAATTCTTTACTATTCAGAGATGTCTCGACTTCGCTCGACATGACAATTAGCTGAAATCACCATGGAAGCGTTGCGTTTGTTCAGGTCGCTGAATCGCACACAACGCAACACTTTCATCGCTTGCTTTCTCGGATGGACCCTGGACGCGCTCGATTTCTTTCTCCTGACCTTTGTCTTTGCCCCGGTCGCACATGAGTTCGGGCGAACTATCCCCCAGGTCACCTTCGCCATTACCATCACTCTGATGATGCGCCCGCTCGGTGCCTTCATCTTTGGATGGCTGGGCGATCGATTTGGCCGTCGCCTTCCTCTGATGATTGACATCGTTTTCTATTCGGTCATCGAATTGCTGACTGCGCTCGCGCCGAATTTTGCGACGTTTCTGTTGTTGCGGGCCTTGTTCGGAATCGGGATGGGCGGGGAATGGGGCCTGGGTGCGTCGCTCGCCATGGAATCGTTGCCAACCCCAGCGCGCGGTTTGTTCTCCGGAATTTTGCAACAAGGCTACGCTTTCGGCTATCTCCTTGCCGCACTGGTTTACTGGAGCGTCTTCCCAATTTTCGGGTGGCGCGGCTTGTTCGTCGCGGGCGCGTTGCCGGCGTTGCTCGTTATTTATATTCGCGCGCATGTGCCGGAGTCACCGGTTTGGGAACGGAATCGCGCTAGTGGCAGACGCATGAAATTCGATTTAAGGCGCTTCGCCAAAGAACATGGGGCGTTACTAATCTACGCGACCCTGCTCATGACCGCATTCAACTACATGTCGCACGGAACTCAGGATCTCTACCCGACTTTTCTCGAAAAACAGCGCGGCTTTGGGGTCAGCGCGACATCGACGATCACCATCGTCTATGCCATCGGCATGATTTGTGGCGGCACCGTCATCGGCTTTCTTTCGCAACGATGGGGCCGTCGCCGGTGCATTATTTTGTCGGCGATTTGCGGGATGCTTTTGATTCCGGCATGGGTTTTCTCGCCCGGGACATCGCTGCTGATTGCCGGCGGGTTTTTCATACAATTCATGGTGCAAGGCGCGTGGGGAGTGGTGCCGGTACACTTGAACGAACTTTCGCCGGCTGAGTTCCGCGGAACATTTCCCGGACTGGCATATCAACTGGGGAATTTCGCGGCCGCTTATGCCGCGCAACAGCAGGCCTCGCTCGCCTACCATTTTCGAGACGCGAATGGAAATCCCAATTACGCCCTGACTATGGCGTTGGTGGAATGTTTCGTTTTTCTAGCAATCATTCTGCTTGCTGCAATCGGTCCAGAAAAACGAGGCCGAGAATTCTGAGAGCGAACGCCACCCAACACGCTGTCATCCCCGAACCCCGAATTGGGTGAGGGACCTCACAATCACAGTTTGAAGTTCGCTTTGGATGGTGTGGTCGAAACTGGGTCGTGGGATCCTTCGCTGTGCTCAGGATGACAAGGCGCGCGGAGCCGCGCGATTGGGAAGCTCCCATCTGAACCCGCGCCAGCTTTTGGGCGGGCTTCCTCTAGGGGCCGTGCCCGCCCAAAGTGGGCGGCGCCAGCCCCGGACCCTCGCCGGGCGGGGTAGGGACAGGTTTCCGCTGTTGCGGCGGCGGTGGTGGTTGCTGCCGCGGCGGCTCCTGATTTACGACTGCGGGCGCGGAAGCCCGATAAGCACCTACACCGTAACGCTGCTCCACGATGGCTTGCGCGATTTTATCGGCCAACAGGTCGCGATAATTCCCGTCCCGGGCTTCGCGACCTTCCGATCGGTTGCTCAGATAACCGCATTCCACCAAAACCGCCGGATAAACTGCTTTGCGTACCACGCGAAAATCGGCCGTGTGCACCCCGCGGTTAACAGCTCCATTTAGCGAGCAAAGCCTGCTCTGGATGTTTTGCGCCAACTCGGCCGCATTTGGTGAATGATAGTAAGTCTCAAACCCTTTCACACCGCCCCGCCGCGAATCGTTGAAGTGAATACTGACGAAAATTGAATTCGGTGTGCCGTTCTCGATATCAACACGCGTGTCGAGTGGAATGAAAACGTCGCTCGTCCTTGTCATGACGACGTTAAATTGAGATTCGCGCAGCTTGCGGCTTAGTCGGGTGGCGACATCGAGGGTCACTACTTTTTCTGGCGGACCATATCGGCGGTAAGCACCGCTGTCCCGTCCGCCGTGTCCGGCATCGACCACCACGCTGGTAAAGGTCCGGCTGGTATCCTTCGCCTGCTGCGGTGGCGCGACGACTTGGCAGCCGGCCAAAAAAAGCGCACAAAGCGCGGCGCCGTTACCCCACACCGACCTCGGCATTGCGATCGATAAACGATTCAAATCGCGCTGACAAATCTTCGGGGCAAAACGCGAAAGCGACCTGCCACGGTGTAAAAACCGCTTGTTTTTAGCGTGACCGGATTTAAAGGCGTTTCTCACGTTTATGCGACTTAAACTAGTAGCAGCTCCTGTGCTCTTGGCGCTGGCCTTCGCTGCCTGCAACAAAAAGCAAAAAGTCCAAACTATTGGCGAGGGATCGACCCCTGCTGGCGCCGCCTCGGCCGCGCCAAGCGGGTCTCCACTGGCGACCGTAAACCCCGTTACAACCCCAACCCCGCCAGCGAAGGTGGCGGTCGACCAGACCGCGCAGGTCATCGTTTATGGTTATCACCGCTTCGTCAATCAGGTTCGCCGGCCGGACACGGAAATCACACCTCAGATGTTTGAGCAACAAATGCAGGAACTGAAAAATCGCGGCATCACTGTAATCGGGATGCAGGATTTCCTGGCTTGGAAGCGTGGCGACAAAAATATTCCGCCCCGCTGCGCCATTATCACGTTCGATGACGGCTGGAAATCGCAATACGATGTGGCCTGGCCAATTATGAAGAAATTTGGCTACACCTTTACGATGTTCATTTACACCGAAGGTGTGCGCGGTGGACATTTTGGCGGCGGCGAAGCCATTACCTGGGAGCAGCTCGCGGAAATGCGCGATGCCGGCATCGATATTCAAGCGCATTCGGAAACGCACCAGGACCTGCGCAAGCCCTACGACAAGGTCGCGAAGAAAAAACTGAGCCCGCCCGAATACGAACAGTGGCTGCAAAATGAAGTCGGCCGATGCAAAGAAACCCTCGAACAACGGCTCGGCATTAGGGTGAATTGTTTCGCCGTTCCCTACGGATTCTACAACCAGCACGTCAAAGATGTGGCCAAAAACGCTGGCTACGAAGCAGTGTTTACTGTTTACGGCCAACCGATCACGTATCGGTCGGCCATGGATTCGCTTGGACGATACCTGATCGAAGGAAACAAGCCGAAAGTCTTTGTCGACGCCATTTCCATGATTGCGACTTCCAGCGGAGGCGGCGTGCCGGTCGCCGCGATTGGATCATCGAATATCGCGAGCAAACCGGCGGACGGCGAGACCACCCGCAATCCTTTGCCACTAATCAGCGCGAATCTTTCCGCCTTTGGCGCGATCGATCCCGGCAGTGTAACCATGCGGGTGAGTGGGTTAGGCGTCGTCCCGGCGTCGTTCGATCCGAAAACCACCACCGTTTCCTATCAGGTAACGAAAAAGTTGCGCGATAAATGCAGCGTGATCGTCGAGGCAAAATCGGGCGGAAAAAAAGTCGAGACGCACTGGACCTTCGCCGTTGAAGAAGCCGGTTCACCGGCAGCTGCGTCGGCTTCGCCAACACCGAAAAAATAACAAGCAATGTTCTTTCCGGGTAGCGCGCGCGTCTCGCTTTCGCGGACTTTAAGAAGATTGTTTCGGCGAGACGCCGAAACCAGCACGCGAGACGCGTGCGCTACCCGGAAGTTGTCACCGCGACCGTGAATTAAATTGAATTGACCCATGTTTTCCCAGCTCGGCGATAAGCTTCAGGACATTTTCAAGGATCTGCGCGGTCACGGGACGATCAGCGAGACGAACATTAATGATGCATTGCGCCAGGTCCGTCTCGCGCTGCTCGAAGCAGATGTCGATTTCCAGGTTGCAAAAAACTTTGTCGCGCGGGTCAAAGAAAAGGCACTGGGCGAAGAAGTGTTGCGTAGCATCACACCCGGGCAACAAATCGTTAAAATATTTCACGAAGAGCTGACCGCCTTACTCGGAGGCGATGCTGCCCCGCTGAATCTGGGAAAACCGGCGCGCATTTTGATGGTGGGTTTGAATGGCGCCGGCAAAACAACCTCAGCAGCAAAGCTGGCGCGGCTGTTGAAGAAACAGGGGCACTCACCTCGTTTGGTCGCGATGGATTTGCAGCGTCCGGCTGCGATCGAGCAACTCGCCACCCTTGGCAAGCAAGTCGACGTCCCGGTCTTCGCCCCGGCACCTAACGAGAAAGATATATTGCGCGCCGCCGCCGCCGCTGTAGCCGCGGTTGCCGGCCGTGGCAATATTGAGGACTCAACCGGCCCCGCCGCGGCCAGCGACCGCGGCTACAACATCGATATTTTCGACACGGCGGGCCGTCAGGAAATCGATCAGCCCCTTATCGAAGAACTAAAACGACTCCGCGAATTTTTGCAGCCCCAGGAGATTCTCCTCGTAGCTGACGCTGCCACCGGCCAGCAAGCGGTCAGCGTCGCGACACATTTCAATGATGCTCTTCAGATCACGGGAATTGTTTTGACCAAACTCGACGGCGACGCGCGCGGCGGTGCAGCTCTCTCCATGCGCGAAGTGACGCAACGCCCAATCAAATTCGCCGGCGTTGGCGAAAAGCTCGATCAATTCGAAACCTTCGTCCCCGATCGGCTGGCGGGTCGCATTCTCGGAATGGGCGACATCGTGGGTTTGGTCGAGAAAGCGGCCGAAGCGGTAGACGAAGAAGAAGCGGAGCGGCTGGAGCGAAAGTTGCGCAGCGCGAAATTCGATTTCAACGATTTCCTGGCGCAATTCAAAATGATGCGCAAGCTCGGCCCGCTCGAGAATATCCTTGGCATGTTACCCGGAATGAGTAACGTGCCCGGCCTTTCGGTCGACGACAGGCAGCTCCGGCGCATCGAAGGCATTGTGCTTTCGATGACACCGCAGGAGCGCACCAGGCCCGACATTTTAAATGCGAGGCGTCGTCAGCGGATCGCGCGCGGAAGCGGGCGGACTGTCACCGAGGTCAATGATTTGCTCCAGCGTTTCAATCAAATGCGCAAGTTGATGAAGAACGCCGGCAAAATGAAGAGGAAGTTAAGAGAGTTACAAAGGTTACATCGTTAAATTGAAAGTGTTCGTCACTCTTGTAACGTTGTAACCCTTTTAACCTTCTAACGTTTTTAATATGGCTGTTTCAATTCGACTCCGCAGGGAGGGGGCGCTCAACCGCCCTTACTATAAAGTGGTCGTGACCGATAAACGCAGTCCGCGCGATGGAAAATTTCTTGAGCTCGTCGGCACTTACGATCCGAAAAAGCAAGGACACAACAGCTCGCTCAAGCTCGATCGCATTGAGCACTGGCTCGCGCGCGGCGCCCAGCCGTCCGACACCGTTCGCAGCCTGATTAAGAAAAATAAAAAACAGGCCGCGAGCGCGCCCGCTCTGTAACTGCGGTCCATGACCGCCGTGGAAGTAGGCCAGGCTTAGTCTACGCTGGACGGCGCTCATGGGGCGCTGCTACAAGGAATAAGACCATGCGTGAATTTCTCGAGTTTGTTGTCCGCCAGCTCGCGGAATTCCCTGACGAGGCCATCATCACGGAAATTCCATCGGGCAGAACAACCGTTTTCCGCCTGCAACTGCGACAAAGCGACGTCGGCCGGATCATTGGCCGCAATGGTCAAACCATTCAATCGATTCGGGCACTACTCTCAAGCGCGGCATCGCGCCATAATCAGCGTGCTACGCTCGAAATCGTGGAGTGATCCCGTCATTCCGAGCAGGGATCCCACCGCGAAAGCTTTAGGGTAACGTCAACGGGATCCCTCGACTGCGCTCGGGATGACCGCATATTAGCGACCTCATGCGCATCGATATCATCACGCTTTTCCCGGAAATTTGCCGTGCGCCGCTCAACGAAAGCATGATGAAACGCGCTCAGGAAAATGGCACGCTCGATTTGCACATTCATAACCTGCGCGCTTGGACGAGCGACAAGCATCACGTCGTAGATGACGCGCCCTTCGGTGGAGGGCAAGGGATGGTGATGAAGCCGGAGCCGATTTTTGCGGCGGTGGAAGATTTGCGAAATCAAACGCCAAACATCAAGCATCAAAGATCCAAGGTTATTTTGATGTCGCCCACCGGGCGCCGTTTCGATCAACGAATGGCTGAACAGCTTTCACACGAATCGAATCTCATTGTCGTCTGTGGGCATTACGAAGGCGTCGATCATCGAGTAGTGGACCATTTGATCGACGAGGAAATATCCATCGGCGATTATGTGCTGACGAACGGCGGGATCGCAGCTGTGATTCTGGTTGATGCAGTTGTCCGATTAGTCCCCGGCGTTCTCGGCGACGAACAATCCGCGCACGACGAGAGTTTTCGCGAAGGGCTGCTGGAGGCACCGCAATACACGCGCCCGGCGGAGTTTCATGGTTGGAAGGTTCCGGAAATCCTGCTGAGTGGAAACCACGGCGAAATCGCGAAGTGGCGAGAGGAACAGGCGCGAAAACGCACTCGCGAAAATCGACCGGACCTACTGAAGGAGTAAGAAAGCACGTCATCCCGAGCGCAAGCGAGGGACCTCGCGCAGCTTGGATCGGTCACACAGGCAGCCGTGCGTAATTCCATCATAGATGTGAGGTCCCTCGTCGTCTGCGCGATTCGGGATGACGGAATGATTAAACTTTCCCTAAGACCACGCAGGCATTGATTCCGCCAAAGCCAAATGAATTGCTCATGACGTAGTTCAACTCTGCGGCCCGACCATGATTTGGCACAACATCGAGGTCGCACGCTGGATCGGGATTTTGATAGTTGATCGTAGGCGGAATCCACTGCCGATTCAGTGCCAACGCGCAGAGGGCGGCTTCGATCGCCCCAGTCGCGCCCAACGGATGAGCATAGTATCCCTTTGTTCCACTTACCGGAATCGTTTTCGCCTGTTGGCCGAAAACCTCCTTGATCGACATCGTTTCGGTATTGTCGTTTAGCTGGGTCGAACTCGCGTGAGCGTTGATGTAGTCAATCTGCCCGTGTTCGATTCGTGCGTCGGCCAGCGCTTCGCGCATGGCGCGAATACATGATTCGCCACCGGGCAATGGCGAAGTCATGTGGAAGGCGTCGTTGTTCAGACTATAACCGAGCACCTCGGCATAAATGCGGGCGCCGCGGGCGCGAGCGTGCTCGAGCTCTTCGATGACCAGCGATGCGGCGCCTTCGCCCATGACGAAGCCATCGCGCAACCTGTCGAATGGCCGGCAGGCTAGAGCGGGGTCGCCGTCCCAGCGGCTCATGGTTTTAATAAGATCGAACGCGCCATAGGAGAGCGTGGCCAACGCGGCTTCCGCTCCACCTGCTACAACGACATCGGCAAAATCATCGCGAACGTAGCGCAACGCTTCGCCGACTGAGACGGTACCGCTGGCGCAACTGTTTGAGTTAGTGGTGCCAACCCCGCGAAATCCAAATTCAATCGCGATATTGGAATGAGCGGAGCCGCCGAAGACCTGAAGGGCCAGCGTTGGATTCACTCCACGTGTTCCTTTTTTTAGAAAGCGGATGTGTTGATCTTCAGCCTGGCAAACTCCGCCCAGCGCAGTTCCGAAGCTAACGCCGATACGATGCTGTGGCTGCTCCCGCGAATAGGTCAGGCCAGCGTCATCCAGTGCCATTTTGGCCGAGGCAACGGAGAACTGGGCATAACGATCCAGGCGCTTCAATCGATGAGGTGGAAAAAATTCTTCCGCCTTCCAACCGGAAATTTCGCCACCGCAATGGGCATTGAACATCGAAGTATCGAAACTGGAGATGCGCGTGATTCCACTTTTCTCGGTGAGGATACCTTTCCAAAAATTCTCGACGCCCATCCCGATGCACGTGATCGGGCCTATTCCGGTGATGACCGAGCGCCTTCTCTTCATGGGGCGCAATTCGTTCCTTTGGTTTCCAGATACGTTTTCATACATTGAAGTGTTCGATTGGCGATGTGATGAATAAAAAAATCGCCGATGATCGGCTCAGCCAGTGGCGCGAGACCAGGCACACGAAAATTCAGGTCATGGGCGATTTGGACGAGCACGCCGGCGGGGGTCTCTTGGAAGGTCCAGACGACCAACATCCCTTTTGTGAAAGCTTTCAAATGATGAAAGCGCACTTCGAACTTTTCCCGATCGATAACTTGCTCGGACATCCATGAAATCGGAATGCCAGAACGGTTCGCGGCCATGATGACAATACTGCGGTCGGTCCCGCGCTCGAGGTATTTGATGTAACGGTAGTGCGGCAAAATTCTCGGCCACAGCTCAAGGTTTGCCGCGGTTTCGAAAATTTCGGCGCGCGGTGCGTGCATAATAATTGAATTCGTTTTGTGCATGGTTGTTGCGCCGATAAATTTTGAAACGATAAACTTGGCCAGACTACTGACAACATGGCGCTGGAAATGCGAACAAAATGCGAGCGGTGCGGCAGGGATTTGTCACTCAGAGACGAAGCTTACATCTGTTCCTATGATGCACCTTTTTGCGAGAATTGTTCGAACGAAATGAAAGCGTTTGTCCGAATTGCAGAGGCGAACTGGTGCGCAGGCCCCGGCGCAAAGGCGGGGCCTGATAAATCGAAGCGATGAATCCGCAGGGCGTCGAACCCTGCGGATCTTTGCATGGCTCTGTGCGCCGGCCTATTCGCCGTCAATCCCAATCCTAGGCTTGGCGTCGAGCCGCATCTGCTTCGGCGGCCAATTGATTTAAGAAGGCGAAGAACGCCTGCGATTGGCCGATGAAAAGCCCCATGTCAGTCAAGAACTTGACCACGCCCATGGCGATCCCATTTGTCTCGGTAGGACGAATGATCGAACATCTCGGGAGTGTGGGGCTGAGGAATGGGCATGGCTCAGGCATGATCAGATTGGTCTGAAAGTTTTGTGTATCAAAGGGCGGAGAATTCAGATCCGGAAACGTCAAGCCATTCGTGGGGTCGGTCAGAGGAGGCGCATTGCCCGCCTTGTCCGACCAAGTCTGAAAGTGCATGGTCTCCGCGGGGCCGATGCTGATTAGGATTCGCAGCACTTCCACACTAGTGGCCCTCTGCGCCATCGACGGGTAAAGGCTATTCCCACCTTGTTCGATGGTCGGGAAGTGGAATCCCGCCGTGTTGGCAATTGCCTGGATGTGCTTGGGAGGGTGCAGATCGGCATCCGTTCTGGGGATTGCCGTAAACTGCCCATTATGCAAGTCCGGCACTGCCTGGGCAAATGTGAAACTGGGATTAAGGTCCGGGTTCTTGTCGCGGCTGCGGTAACGAGTCCACCAACTGGTATCAAGAGTCAGCTGCATGAGGTTAGTAAGCCGACGCTTTCCGCTCGAACCGGTGGCGGTGCTGCCCGGCAAGGTGCGGAACTGATTGAGGTGGACTGGCTGCGCGCCCTTCGAGACTAGGTATGCGTTGAGGAAGTTCTGGTGACTGAACTCATCCTCGGTATTATCATGGATGTACTGGTCCATATCCCCATCCAGGACTTTCAGGGCTTTGGTGTAGATTGGATTCCCAGTTCCGCCCGGGACTTCGCTGTCTTGGATCCCCCCGAGTTCATTGTACTGCACCCAGAGATCGGTCTCGAGGATTTCCGCCGCCGCCGCGAACCTGAGCAGGGCGGCATCGCCGGCTGTGAATCGGTTCTCGCTCTCGCCCTCATCGCCAAACGCTTTTGAAGCCGAGTTTAACAGTGCGGCTCCTGGAGCAAGCGCGGCCGCGCCCAGTCCCATGCGGCGAAGAAAAGATCGCCGCGGGAGAGTGCGTGGGGCTGGCGAGAGATTAGTTACTTGAGGTTGCAGTTCACTTTCACCGTTATTCATAGGGGTTTTCCTTTCATATTAATTGTTTGTGTTCGCTTTTGCTGTGGAACCGATGAGTCGTGGCGCGACGTCTAGTTATCAGCTTCACGGCAGTAGAATCGCAATGAATTGCGCGAAGCGCCGCTCTGGAAGGGTAACGCCGTTGTTACCTGCGCAGAACGCTGGAGGGTTGATCGAGTCAGCGAATGGTATAGCCGACGTGACGAACGGTATGAATTAGTGGGGGATCGCCCATTTTCTTGCGCAACCGTCCGACGAAAACCTCAACCAGCTTGGTGTCGTATTCGTGGGCATGTTCCCACACGCGCTCGCATAATTCCGTGCGAGTGAAGACGCGGCCAGGCTCGCGCATGAGAACCTTCAACAACATTAGTTCGCGTGCCGACAACTCGATTCGTCGATCGCCGCGAAACACTTTATGATTCGCCAAGTCGAAAGTGAGATCGCCAACGCGCAAGTTGAGCGGCGGTTCTTCGGCAAAACGGCGGCCCAAGGCGCGCACCCGTGCAACCAGTTCCTGCATCGCAAATGGCTTGGGCAAATAATCATCTGCGCCCAGTTGCAAGCCCGCCACACGATCCTTGACCTCGCTGCGGGCCGTGAGCACCAGGACACGGCTTGGAATGTGGCGCGCGCGCAGGCGGCGCAAGACCTCAAACCCATCCATTTGTGGCAAGCCAACATCGAGCACAATCAAGTCGAAAGAAGACTCCGCCGCATCGCGCAATGCGGCTTCGCCGTCGTGAGCTACGACCGGATCGTGGCCGGCTTCGATTAGCGCCGAAGCGATCTGTCGCGCCAGTCGAACTTCATCTTCAACAACCAGAGTACGCACAAACTTTAAGGCTTACCGGAACGGCCCATTACAGGTTGGCTAACATTCTCATCGGCGGAATAGCGAGCAACCACGGAAAATCGAAACGTCCTACCATTACGCTGTATCCCCACTGGAAACGATACTGCAAAGGTAACAGACGCGTTACTTTTCGCGGCTTTGTTTGATTTTTAGAAGCGGACTGTGAACTGGGCAGCCAGCAGGTGGTTGTCGTCACGCGGGCCAGTCGTTTCGTGCTGAAAGCTATACTGCAACTTGAGCTGGGTGTGCGAGGTGAAACGGTATCCGATCGCAGCATCGATGCGTCCCAAATCCTGACCCCAACGGAGGCTGCCTTTTCTCCCATCGTCGATCGATCCAAAGAGCTGTTGGTTCCAGCGTAGCGCGCCGAAAAGCTGCGGCGTGAATTTATATTTGGCTTCAAAATAATAGGCCAGCGTGTCCGCGTCACCGACGCGCGGGATTTCGAAACGCGCTTCGTAAACTTCCGCCCATAGCTGCAGGTGGTGCCAGGCAAAGCTCGCATCCTGTCCCAAAACGAGTTCGCGAAAATCGCCAATGTCGCGACCGCGCGGCAATGTTGATTCGGCTTCGGGCCGGAAATATGGGCCATCGCTTGCCGAGAAACCAAAATTCCACATTTGATTTGGCCGAAAGCCCACCCGCGCATTGAAGGTTGGATGATCAAAATCAGTTTCGGTAGCGTTCCAAGACTCCGGCCGTGAGGAGAGCGAAGAATTCTTCATTTCGGCGGCGTAATCAAACATTCCGAGCCGCCCGGAGACAGAAATGCCGCTGGCATAACTTGGTCCCCAGATCACGGGATTGAGTTCATACTTCGCACTCGCGTCAAAGCTCTGGACGAAATCCTGCGGTGACGCAGGTGCGGCTTTGTCGCTGATAGCTGTGATATTTTCGTAAACCAACGGCGCATTGATAAAGGGATTGTCCCATGATAGATGGCGCGGCACCCAATTGCCGACGACGGTAGCGAACTTTCCCACTTGCAAGGTAAAACGCCCGTCATCCCACGGCGTGATCCGGAGCGCATATTCGTCGAGCCGGACTTGAGCGCCGTGATCACTTGGATCAAAACCTCGATCCAGACGCGACTGAACAAAAACATAAACCTGAGACCCAATCTGGGCGTCGAGAAACAGCGTTAGCCGCGGATTGAAAAGGTTGTCAATACTACTATCAATGAGTCCGGGCGCGGGTTGCTGGAAATGATATCCCTCAACATCGATCGTGCCGCTCAAGCGTAGACGCACGTTATCCTGGAACGCTGCCATACTGAGCGCGGCGTCCACTCGGTCGAGCAAGTCATCAGTATCCAGTGCGCGCGCGGTGCAGGCCAGGAAGCAGAGACTCAGTGCTGCAATCAGCTTCATGCTACTTCCGCGGGAGCCGGTGCCGGATACAGCGCGTGAAAGCGCACTTCAAACTCTGTCCAATCGTCGCCCGAGCGCACCAATCGCAAACCGCCGCCGTGTAGTCGAGCCAACTCCCGGGCCAGATTCAAACCGAGCCCGTGTCCCGAAATATGTGAGCGAGTTCCACCACGGTGAAATCGCTCAAAAATATGTTTTTGCGCATCCCGCGCGATTGGCCGGCCGGTGTTGCCGATAAGCAGCATAACTTCGCCAGTCTCGCTCCGCGCCGTAACTCGCATACGACCGCCGGGGCGATTGTATTTGCGCGCGTTCTCCAGAACGTTTTGCACAATCAGAGAGGTATAACGCTTTTCACCCGCAACGTACAGTTCCGGTGGAAAACTCTTCTCAATCTTCACATCGGGTGAATCGGGAAGCGCGCCGAGGTCATCGAGCCATTCCTCGATCAGCTCGCTCAGATTCACTGGTTTGGAATCAATTTCAACATGGCCGGCGTCCATCCGAGATAGCAGAAGCAAATCGTCGATGACTCCAGTCAATCGATAGGTTTGATGAAGAAGTCCGGAAAGCTCGTGGTAGACTTCTGGTTTGAAATCCTCACGGTTCAGCAGACTCTCAAGTCCCGCGCGCAGAACCGTGACCGGACTTTTCAATTGATGCGAGGCATCGGCGGAATAACGCGCTGATCGTTCTAATTCCTCGCTGGTCGAGGCCAGCGCGGCCTCGGCTTCTCTCCAGTGTGCGCGATTCTTCTCGGAGTCGACGGCGAGCTTCTCCACCGGAACAGAGAGCCGGTCGGCGATGAAATGGCTGGCGACGAAGCCAAGAAGCAACAATAGCGCGCCTGCTCCGCCAATTTGCCAGCTTAAGCGACGCTGTTGCGCGATTGAATTAGCGAGCGAGTAAACGCAGATCTCATAGGCGGGTGGGAAGAGCGATCCCGGATTGAGATGTTTGTAAAACAAAAGTTCTGGCACGCCATCAACCGTGACATTGAAACTATTTTGCGCGCCATCTGCCTTGCTGACCGCCTGGGCGATGTCGTTTTCGATTTTTAGCTGCGTAGATTTCGGAAGCGAAGGCAGGTGCAATTGGCCATTGACCCAAATACCGCTTTTCAATCCCGTGCCTTCGTGTTTGTCGACCACTTCATATGGCTTAAAGCCCACCACCAGCGCGGAGATAACTTCCCCGGTCTCGGTCGACAAAATCGGCAGGGCCATAACTTCATTCATGGTTCCGTCGAGTCTATGAGCCGTCTCGAGGACGTAGCCGACTTGTTGTGTCTCCGGCAATCTCTTCAGAGTCAATTGCGCTTCCGCTTCCTTGCTTAGCTTTCCTACTTCAGTTGAATTGGGTGATGGAATGACGGCGCCCGAGCTACCAAGAAAACGGTAAAACCTCGCTTGAAGCGGGTTCGCTCCTTCGCCTTTTCGTACGGCGTCCTCCATCAAATCCCGCAATTCGTCCTTGGCGGTCGGATATAACAAATCGAGAGCGTTGTCCTCCAGCGCGGCGTGAAGCCGGGGTTTCAATACCAACTCGCGACAACGCTCGGAGAGTGCCGCATGACGCAATGCCTGAACTTTGTGGAGTGACGAGATCTCAGCTTGAAAATTTTCCTGCAAATCTCGCTCCGCCGTTGCGGCAACATTGCGGTGAGCGAAATAAAGTGCGAGCGCGGTCAAAACCAAAACGACCAGCATCATTGCGGCAAACAACCTGGTTCGGAAACGCGTTACGCTGCGTTGGTTCGGCGCGACGGAAGAGCTCACGGGAAATCAGCGCGCAAGGTGGCACCGCTCTTCAACTCCACCGGCTGCTCACGGGTAGTTTTGCTGTCGATCCATGCTTTGAGCGTGTAACGGCCCGCCGGCAGTCCGCTCAATCGAAATCGGCCGTTTTCATCGGTAATGACGAAGTAGGGCGTGTTTAAGACGAGAATAAGCCCGCGCATGTGCTCGTGAATATCGCATCGAAGCGTGACCAGCCCCGCGACATCAAAAACTACCGAAGGAATTGGACGTTCTTCTGGACGATAGCGGCCGAGATCGAATCGTTTGGCGGGTGAGTAAGAGAAAATGTTGTGGTAGGTGTCGTCCAGGTTCGGAAACTCCACCGTCGTGCCAATCTGCACAGGAAGAAGCGGTGGAAGAAAAGCCAGATCCTTTTGCGCCACCCGTTGGGTCGGATGGGAAGTCGGGGTTGGAAAGGAACCGTCAAGGTAAACCACTGCCAGGGGAGGTTTGGTCGCGAGAACGCCACCGTTTGTTACGATCTCGTAGCGCTTAGCCATGACCGGTGGCGGCGCATGCGATTTGGGTAGATTAACCCGCCCTTCCACGATTGCTTCCGCGAGACCGGAATTCGGGGAAAGGATGCAGATCGCGCTAACCGAAACGAGGACGCGCAAATGCATCCGCCAATTTAGCAATCGTTACCCCGGACGGAAAGTGCCCTTCGTGCTCAGCGTTTTTTCCGAACGCTGTAAGTCAAAAAACATTCGTCGCCGACGACTCGCATTTCTTTCAACGAGCAGCGAACACTGCGTGACAGAAAATCGACGTTCACGCCAGTAAGTGTCGGCGCATTTTTCCCACCAAAGAGAAACGGCGCGATCGTTAGGTTAAGTTGATCGACCAATCCTTGCTCGAGCAACGAGCGAAACAGCGCGGGACCGCCTTCGCAGGCCACGTATTTCACTTTGAAATCGTAACGCAGTTTCTGCAGCATCCAGCGCAGATCAATGCGACGAGCCTGACTCAGGTAGAGCGCTGCTTTCCCCTGCAATTGCTCGCGCGTTTTACGCGGCATTCTAGTGGTGGAAAAAATAATGATGGGCGCAAAATCACTTTCGAAAATCTTCAAACCGGGATTGATCCGGCCCTTATTGGAGACGATGACCCGGATTGGATACGGGGGCTGCCCGCGCGCGATTCGTTCCTTCCGTAAATCTTCCCGCGGAATCCCCAGCCGCACGTTATCATTTTCGATGGTGCCGTGACCGACGAGAACGGCATCGCCGAGCGCACGTTGTCGAATGAGATGTGCCTTGTCTTCGCGCGAGGTGAAATCGACCGAGTCATAATTTTTCGTTGTCACTTTGCCATCGACCGTCATGGCGAAGGTGACGGCGACGAATGGAAGTCCAACGTTGGAAGATCGGGGGACAAAGGCCCCTCTCACCTTTTTATTCAGAACGACCGATTTCATGCTCCAGCGTCGCTACTTCTGTTTCCATTTCACGCATGCGCACGTGACGTGTCTCGCCACTCGGCTTGTAGAAGAAGTAAACAATTCCGCCGGGCAGGCAGCACAAAAAAATGATGAGAAAGCCCATCGTGCCAATGAGCTTTGAAACGGCAACCGAGGCATGACAGACGTTGTGCAGCATGATCTGCAAAATCTGTTCGCGCAGACCCAGCCCGGCGAAGCTAATCGGTAGCGCCGTAATCGTTCGCTCGATCGGAAGCACGGCGAAGAAGTCGATTACTTTCACTCCTTCCGGGAACGCGGAGGGCACGTTGAAAGCGTAGGCCACGCAAAGAAAAGTGGTGAACGTCGCCAAATGCGCGCCCAACGACGCACCGAAGGCAAGAAAGGTCGCGACCCAGTGCCGGGCGTAAAGATGATAGGCTGCGGAAACTTCAATTAATTTTTCTCGCCCGGGAAACTTGTGCGGCAGCCAGTGAAAGAGGTTGAACCCGCTGATGACGAAGCTGGTGAGGAGGGCCGTGATCGAGCTGCCCAGGAGAAATAACAAAATCCAGAGTAAGCGCCGCGTCTCGGGACTTTTCGACAGTATATCGAACCGCAGGCTGACGAGGGTGACGGTAATGGCGACGAGCGCGACCAAACCGATGAGCCGGTCGAAGACTACCGCGAGCAAAGCGCCCGCTTTTTTATCCGGCGTCTCTTTAAGCAAAAGATAGCTCTTGATAATATCGCCGCCGGTTCCGCCGGGCAGAAACTGATTGTAAAACATGCCGATAAGAAACAATCCGGCGACGCGGGGAAAACTGAGCCGGATTTTTTGCACGCGCAGCAAAATCTGCCAGCGAAACGCCGCAAACACTTCCACCAGCATATAGGCCAATATCCCGGCGCCGACCCACCGATAATCGGCGGTCCGCAGGGCCTCTGCCATTTTGGCGCGCTGATTGGGGTCATGAAAGACCCAAATCAGCATGCCCACAGTAACGGCGATTTGAAAAAGTGTGAGGAGGACCTTTTTCATTGGCCGATGCGTTCTTTCCAAATCGTGCGGGATTGCAAGATTTCTTCGGCCGACACGCGTGGACTGAGCTCCCACACAATCTGACAATTTTGGGGCAACATGCGTGTGAGCGGCTCCAGTCGCATGTCGCCGAGAAAGGGCGGTTGATGATCCTGTCCTGGCCAATTCACATCCTGCATGTGACAGCCGATTGTGCGGGGAGCGATCGCTCTAAGCCATTCAACATGATCTAGAAACCCAAGATTTTCCTTAATTTGGATATGACCCATGTCGTGCCAATAACCGACGTGAGGGGCGGCGATTTCATCAAGTAATTGCGGGATTTCGCGCTCCGATGGAATTTCCTCATACCCCCGACGCCCCTCAATCCCAAGCCCAACATTTTTCTCAGCCGCGCGTTCGACAATCGGCTTGAGGCACTCCCTGACGCGCGCAAGATGCGAAGGCGCGGTGCGTTCGCGCGTTCGCACTGCGTCGATTTTTTTTCGGACATATTTGCGCGAAAGGAGCCCGCCATTTTGCGCCAGCGCAATCAACTCATCGGTGATTGGATTCATCGCGATCGAGCCGCAATGCAACACGACAAAAGGTGCGTTCAAGCGCGCGGCAAAATCCAGTGTTTGCAGCGTCTGTTTGACCGCGCGGTCGCGTTCGCTCTTGCTGGCGGCTGAAAATTCATAGCAATCAGGTGACGCACTCATCACTTCCACCGGTAGCGGACAGAAATTGTGCAGACTGCTGAAACGGACTTCGCCGGCATCAAACATTTTTTGAATTCCAGGCATGAGTGAAATACGAATGCCGTGACCGAGTTCAATCAGGTTGAATCCGAGTGCCTGGATTTCGCGTAACATCTCCTCGCCAGAGGTATGACGGCCTGAATTCCAGCAGGTGGAAAATGCAATCATCGCGTGATCGTCACGCGACAGCAGCGGGTTGTGCTTCGGTTTTGGGAACGGTGGCGCCGGTTTTCTCGCATCCAGTTCGACCGGCGACATTCAAGATCAAGACCGCGAATATTCCGAAAAGAACGGCAGAAATTCCGAGCGCGGTTCGCATCCCGATCAAATCGGAAAGACCGGTGGTAAGCAGGCCGGCGATTGGCATTAGGCCAAAAAAACTGAGACCAAAGACGGCGGAAACTCGGCCGCGCAACGCTGCCGGCGCCCGTTCTTGCACAATGGTGTTGGCAAGACCGAAATTCGCCGATAACCCAACAGCGAGAATTCCCATCGAAACGGCGGTGAGAAGAAAACTGTTCGACTGTGACATGCACAAAAGCGCGAGCGCTACGAGCACCACCGCGCTGGTCATAAAGCGAAACCGATGATCGCGGGCAACGCTAAGCAATCCCAATGCGCCGAAAAGCGCACCCGTGCCAGAGACCGCCATTAACAATCCTAATCGCTCGGGTCCGAGCTTGAGAATGTTGCGGACGTAGAGCGGCAGCATCACCGAAAGAAATGGGAATACGAAAATAGTTGTCAGTGCGATCAACCCGATCATGCAAAGAATGGTGCGATCATTTCGAACATAGCGCAGTCCCTCTTTGAATCCGCTGCGGCGTTGCTCTTCCTCTTCTGCCGTTCCCAGCGTCCGCGGCGGCAAAGAAATCAACGCAATCACCAAAGCGAAAAACGATCCGGCATTCGCAAAAAAAGCGGACGCGGCGCCCCACCACGCCACAAATATTCCCGCGAGCGAAGGACCGACCAAACGCGATCCGTGAAAAACGGACCGGTCCAGCGCGATGGCAGTTGCGATCTCGTCGCGTTTTACCAGCTCGGGAACGAGCGCGTTAATTGCCGGCATTTCGAACGCGATGCAGATTCCCAAAAATGCAGCCACCACCACGACATGCCAGACGTGAATTCGGCCGGTGTAAACGAGAATCCCGAGAATGAGCGCGAGCGCGGTTTGGGCAAATTGCGTCCAAATTAAAATTTTTCGCTTGTCGTATTTGTCCGCGACTGAACCCCCGAGCATAGTAAGCGCCAGCGTGGGAATTCCGGCCGCAAAATTGACCATGCCGAGCAGGATCGCCTTATTGGTAAGCGTGCTCATGAGCCAGCCTTGCGCCATTACTTGCATCCAGGTGCCAGTATCGGAGATCACTGACCCGATGATGTAGCGGCGGAAGGGACCTGGGCGCAGCAGCGCCAGCATTTTTCCTCGAGAAGCGGGCGCGTCAGAATTCATGGGCAAGGATAGATACGTGTGACGCGATGCAGTGGCAATCGCGTCGACTCCGGCGGCGAATTTTTACGGATGCGGCCGGAGATGATTTGCCCAGAACAACAAGATCACCAGCACCCCCAGGGATGCGATAATAATTGCCAGAGCCTTTTGCGTTTCTTTCGTCATGTAGCGACCGCCACTGTGAAATGGAACTGGCCCTTCGTCCATGATTTTTCGGCAACGCCTTCTAACGCTCCAGAAGCGCGGGGATCTAACCCGAAGAAGGCTCCCCAGAAAATGCCCAGCCTTAGCGAGCAGATGATCGACTCCGCCGAACGCGCAAAAGACTGAGCGCAAGCGTAATCCTTTGTAAGGGGGGTTGAGATCCGCTCGGGTAACTTTTGAAAATGCCTTTCCTTGGTTACTGTTAGGTATGCGCATCGATCGATACACCCAGAAGATGCAAGAGGCGCTGCAAAGCGCGCAGGATTTTGCCGCGCAATGGCAGAGCCCGGAAATTGGGAACGAACATTTTCTGCTCGCCCTGCTCGATCAAGCTGAGGGGGTGACGCGCCCGTTGCTGGAGAAACTTGGAGTTTCAGCCGACGCGCTGCGCTCGCGACTTGAGACTGAGCTGGCGGGGCGGCCAAAAGTGAGCGGCGGGGTTTCAGACTTGCGCATTTCAAATGATCTGCGGCGCACCCTCGACTCCGCCGAGAAAGAGATGTCGAAGCTAAAGGACGATTATGTGAGCGCCGAGCATTATCTGCTGGCTCTCGCCGGCGAAAACAATTCCGCCGCGAAAGCGCTGAAGGAATTGGGCGCGACGCGAGACAAGATCATGCAAGGTCTGCAGCAGGTGCGTGGTTCGCAACGCGTGACCGATCAAAATCCGGAGGGTAAATATCAGACGCTGGAGAAATATGGGCGCGATCTCACACAGTTAGCACGGCGCGGCAAAATCGATCCTGTCATCGGGCGTGACAACGAGATTCGCCGTGTCATGCAGGTACTGTCGCGCCGGACGAAAAATAACCCGGTACTGATCGGCGAACCTGGCGTTGGCAAGACTGCCATCGTGGAGGGACTGGCGCGGCGCATCGTCTCTGGTGACGTCCCGGAGTCGTTAAAAAACAAACGCATCATTGCCATGGACATCGGCGCGATGGTGGCGGGGGCGAAATTTCGCGGGGAATTTGAAGACCGACTGAAAGCGTTCCTAAAGGAAGTGACCGATTCGCAAGGCGAAGTCATTCTCTTCATCGATGAGTTGCATACCATTGTCGGTGCCGGCGCGGCGGAAGGATCGGTCGATGCTTCCAATATGCTCAAGCCGATGTTGGCGCGGGGCGAATTGCGCACCGTCGGTGCGACCACGCTTGATGAATATCGCAAATACATCGAGAAAGACGCCGCCCTGGAGCGCCGTTTTCAACCGGTGATGGTGAATGAACCGAGCGTGGAAGACACCATCGCGATTTTACGCGGACTAAAAGAACGCTACGAAGTACATCACGGGGTACGGATCACGGACGCCGCGCTTGTGGCCGCCGCGGTCCTTTCGCATCGCTACATCACCGACCGGTTTTTGCCCGATAAAGCCGTTGATCTGGTGGACGAAGCCGCCTCGCGTCTAAAGATCGAACTCGATTCCATGCCAACGGAAATTGACGTGATCGAGCGCGAAATCATGCAGCACGAGATGGAACGCCAGGCGCTCAAGAAAGAGAAGGATCCCGCTAGCAAAGAACGGCTGAAAAAGCTCGAAAAAGAATTGGCTGAGCTGAAAGAAAAATCCGACGCGCTCAAGGCGGAGTGGCAAAAAGAGAAAGCGCAAATTACCGAGCAAGCGAAATTGAAAGAACAGCTCGATCAATTGCGCACGGAATTGGAGCGCGCCCAGCGTCGTGGCGAACTCGGGAAGGCGAGCGAAATTCAATACGGAAGAATTCCCGAGCTCGAGAAAAAATTAGCGAAAATGGAAGAGAGTGCCCGGAAAAACGCCGGTGCGACTCGGAGAAGACTTCTACGCCAGGAAGTCACGGAGGAAGACATCGCGCAGGTAGTTTCGAGCTGGACCGGAATTCCGGTGTCGCGATTGCAGGAAGGCGAGCGTGCAAAACTGTTGCGACTGGAAGAGCATTTGCACCAGCGCGTGATCGGGCAAGACGCCGCGATCAAAGCAGTCGCGAACGCGGTTCGTCGCGCCCGCGCTGGATTGCAGGATCCGAATCGCCCGATCGGCTCCTTTATTTTTCTCGGTCCCACCGGCGTCGGAAAAACCGAACTGTCTCGCGCGCTGGCGGAGTTTTTGTTCGATGACGAGAACGCGATGATTCGCATCGACATGAGCGAATACATGGAGAAACACACGGTTGCGCGATTGATTGGCGCGCCGCCGGGTTATGTCGGTTACGAGGAAGGCGGACAACTTTCCGAAGCGGTGCGGCGCAGGCCTTACTCCGTGGTCTTATTCGATGAAATCGAGAAAGCGCATCAAGACGTTTTCAATGTCTTGCTCCAGGTGCTGGATGATGGACGCATCACGGACGGGCAGGGGAGAACGGTGGATTTCAAGAACACCGTCATCATCATGACTTCGAACATCGGCTCGCAATACATTACCGAGGAGGAATCAAGCGAAGCTCGGAGCCGCTTGGTCATGGATGCGTTGCGCGAGCATTTTCGTCCGGAATTTTTAAATCGAGTGGACGAGATCATCATCTTCGATCGATTGACCGACGAGGATCTTAAGAAAATTGTGGAGATTCAGCTGGCCCGGTTAACGAAACGCCTGGCCCAGCAAAATATTACGCTGACGTTGACCGATTCGGCGAAAACGGTCATTGCGCGCGAAGGTTATGATCCTGTTTATGGCGCGCGACCATTGAAACGCGCGATCCAGCACCTGCTCCTCGATCCGCTGAGCATCAACATTCTCGAGGGAAAATTTGGTGACGGACAAACTATCATAGCCGACGCCAAAAACGGCAGGATCGAATTTAAGTTGAAGTAGTCATCCCGGGCGAGGTCGAGGGATCCCGCGCGAGTTTCACAAACATTACGCAGCGGGCCTCGACTACGGTCAGGATGACCCAGATCAAATCACGTGCTTTGCAATGCGCGTCATCCCGAGTGCACGCGAGGAACCTCACGTAAACTGCAGCTAATCGGACAAGTTATCTTGCATGTTCCTTCACGTAGGCGAGGTCCCTCGTCGTCTCCGCGACTCGGGATGACGGCGCGTAACTTTATGCTGATTTCAGCGGATCCCTCGATGCCGCAGTTGTGGGACTGGGGTTGCAGTCATGGCCCATTGAACATTCGGCAATTCATGCTGTCTTAGGTGCATGATCAAAACGACTTTAGCGTTGGTAGCGGCGGGAGTATTAGCGGCAAGCTCGTCCTTTGCCGGCGGGAAATCATGTTGCGGCGCCAAGGGCACGCAAGTGTCTAATGACAGCGCCAGTTGCATGAATTTGACGAGTCTTAATTTGAACGCCGATCAGAACTCGAAATTGGTGGCGTGGCAGAATGAATGCATGAAAGCGGGTTGCACCAAGGACAGTCGCGCCGCTTTTATGAAGAAAGCCAAGACAATCCTTTCCGCGGACCAATACGCCCAGCTGAAATCTGAGTGCGATAAATCGATGACGAAAAAGAGCTGATTCTTTTTTCGTTAGTCAGTATTCAAGGGCGCGCCGGCTTATCATCGGCGCGTTTTTTTGTTGGCCGATCAGCCGTTAGGAATGAAGCGGCTTTTTTGCTTCGATTGTTGCCGAAACCAAATATTCCTCGATACGCTTGCCGGGCAGCCATTCTCGAATGAATGACCGCGACGCGTCTTTGGGAGCGACTTTGATTTGATCGAAGCCGGCACTGCCCAGCATTTTCTCGAGCTCGCCGATCGCTGATGCGCCAGCCATGCATCCAGTATAGGCGGCCCAATCTCCTTTTACTTCCTCAGGTAATGGTGCCGTGGCAACGATGTCGGCCACAGCTAACCGCCCGCCGGTTCTCAAAACACGGAAGGCTTCTCGAAACACGCGTTCCTTTTGGGGCGAAAGATTGATCACACAATTGGAGATGATTACATCCACGCTTTCGTCCGCCACCGGAAGAGCTTCAATCTCGCCCAAGCGAAATTCGACATTGTCGAATCCATTCCTCTTCGCGTTCTCGCGCGCTTTCGTCAGCATTTCAGAAGTCATGTCCACACCGATTACTTTTCCAGTTGGTCCGACTGCACGAGCCGCCAGGAAACAATCGAATCCTGCGCCGGATCCCAGATCGAGGACAGTTTGTCCTCTTTCCAGAGAGGCGATAGCGAGGGGATTACCACAGCCCAGGCCGAGGTTCGCAGCTTCGGGCGCAAACGCCGAATCTTCGGCGGCGTACCCAAGGGTATCGCTGCTGGTGCAAGTGCAGCAATCGTCGGCACAAGATTCCCCACGCGCAGTCGCGCCATAACGCTGCCGGACTTCTTCGCGAATCGTGTCCGATGACGACTCGGCCAATTTTGTTTTCATGAATAAAATGAAGATCGGACGCGACCGCGACGCAACCTGAGCCACTGCGCTTCTTGTAGGGCAAGCGTTCTCGCTTGCCGGAATATTTCGGCGCGTCTCATAGAGACGCGGCTACAAAACTTTTTGCAGCAAATCTGCCAGGCGCCAACCGGCCTTGTGCAATTCGTCGCCGACAACTGCAGTTGACCAATCCAGGTAGCCAGTCCCGATTTCGTGTGCTTCTCCTTTGGCAAAAACGCGACCATCTTTCTCCTCGCGATGGACATGCTCAAATCGCATCCGGGTGTGCGCCTCGCGTGCGATCGGGAGAATCTCATTGGCCCATTGTTCAGCCCACGTTTTCGGATCTCCGGGCGTGCGCCAATTTTTTGGCTCGTTCGCGACAAAGTCTGCGATCACTTTCTCTTTCGCGGGAGCGTAAGCATTTTCACGCTCTTCTTTTGGAACCTCGTCCGGCGTCCCGATTGTTAGATTGCGCACTGTATCCAAATCCCAGTAAGCGTGGAACGAATGATAATAATGTCGCTTGCGCTCGGCCGTCGCATTCTGCACCAAACTTAACGCGTTTCCACCTTCGTCGCCCAGGCCGGGAGCGCCATGGTCGGGATCGATTGGTTCTCCCGCCTCGTTGAAATATTCGGCGCCCACATGAAGCGGCTGATGAATGTCGCCGAGATAATGGGCCAGCAAAATTACCGCAATCGCTTTCGTAATCTTGCGCGGATTATCCGCGGCAATTTCACCACGCAAAATGCCAATGCAGTACGGAATTGTATGCACGATATCCCAGTTGCCGCGTCCGGTTTTGCCATCGCCATATTTCTCGACATCGAGCACCGGCACATCGGTGTAATGCATCCAATGATGGGACGGCGTGGTATCACTGGCATCCGGGATCGGCGGATTCGCTTTCCAAAAATCGTGCAGTTGTTGCTCGATCTCTGGATGCGCGAGAAAATGAATTCCACGCCGATCGTCGGGGCCGTTCTTGTCCCAACTCTTGATATCGTCCGCAATCAAGGAAGCCCGTTCCAGCGGAATACCATCGAGAAGTGTTTTGATTTTTGCCGCCGTCGGCGTTCCGGCTAGTTTGCGATCAGCAATCGCGCCGACAATTTCGTGACCGAGCGGGCCGTAGCCCAACGAACTACTGACGACGGCAAAGAAAATCAGAATCGCGAGTTGTAGCGGTGCTTGCAGCAAGCGCCGAATAACGCACAACGCGGCTTTGGCACAAGCGCCGTGCAGGCGCAAGTGTCCCCCGAAATGCGCGTAGTTCGTCATCGCTCATTTTATCCATCGCCGTCTCCGCGTTTTCAGCGAAAGCAAAAGGCAAAGGCTCTCAGCGCCCAAAAGATCAGTCAGGAAAGAAATCGCCAATCGATCCGCCAAGTAACACCTCGATCGGCAATTTTTTAAATTCGTATTCGTATGGCGGTTGCTTCCACTGAAAATGGTTCCCGTACATTCGGCGAATGCAGCGTATGACCTCGAGACCGGTTTCGAATGAACGAAAGGAATTACGATCAGTCACGTGCAATTGTGCGCCGCCGCAGAGTTGACCGGCAAATTTCTGAAATGTTGGTTGAAAGAACATCTCTCGGAAATGCGAACCGGGAATTTTCAGCGCGTTCAATTCACGACAAAATTGTTCCGCATCGATCCAGGGTGCGCCGAAAATTTCAAATGGTCGGGTAGTGCCGCGGCCTTCGGAGACATTTGTCCCTTCGAGCAAGCACATGCCGGGATAGACCGTTGCGGTATCGAGGGTGGGCATGTTGGGCGATGGCATCACCCATGGGAGGCCAGTTTGATCGAACCACATTGCACGCTCCGAATTTTTCATTGGCAAAATAGTGAGTGCACATTTGGGAAACGATTCGTCACGAAATTGGGTCGCGAGCTCGCCGATAGTTTTGCCGTGACGAACTCGAATCGGATGCATCCCCACGAACGAGCGGTAGTCCGGATTCAGTCGTGGACCTTCAACCGTTACACCGTTGATCGGGTTTGGACGGTCCAGCACGATAACTTGAACGTTCTCACGTTCGCAGGCGCGTATTGCCAGATACAGCGTCCAAATAAAAGTGTAGTAGCGCGCGCCGATATCTTGCAGGTCAATCAAGAAGAGATCGAGATCCTGCAACATCTCGCGCGTCGGCTCGCGATGTTCGCCGTACAAACTGTAAACCGGTATCCCGAGTCGCGGATGCTCGTAACTTCGCCATTCGATCATGTTGTCCTGGGTCTCGCCGCGATAGCCATGTTGCGGACCGAAGAGCGCGCCCAGGTGAAACAGTTTCCCATTTTCGCGCTCGAGAATTTTGGAAGTGTGCTCCAGCTTCGAATTGACCGACGCAGGATGCAGGAGCGCGCCAACGCGCCGGCCGCGCAGTTCGTGTGGCCAAAGGTCGGCCAGATGATCTATGGGAAGCTCGACTGCCATTTGTTCTGTTGTAGCCGCGGTCGTCGGCCGCAGCAATTTGGCTGAGTCAATCGCCCCGACTTTGCAGGCGACCACGAAGCAGCCCCATTATTTTTGCGAGCAAAATCACGAATGCGAAACTGGCGCAAATCTTGGCGAAGAGTTCACCATGCTGCGCGTAAAACGTCAGCGTCGGTTCCGTTGCGATGTTCACGTCGCCGATAAGCGTGCCTTCTTCGAAAATGCTGCCTTGATCGTCGCGCAAGACTTGAGTGACGCGACCGAATTCATTAACGAAACAGGTGACTCCGGTGTTGGCAGCACGCACCATCGGGCGCCGATTTTCTACGCATCGAAAAACGGCGTTGGCCAGATGCTGACGCGAACCGGCTGAGCGTAGAAACCAGCCGTCGTTGGTGACGTTGGCAAAAAAATCTGCGCCGCGCAGAACAAATTGCCGGGTCAGTTCGCCGATGGTGTCCTCGAAGCAAATCAGCGGCGCGACCTTCCCGCGATTATTCGAGAGCTGAAAAACGCTGAAATCTGTGCCGGCGTCGAAATCTTCCGGAACCTGATCACCCACAATTTTCGCGAAGAGTGGGAAAGAATGGCGAAACGGCACAAATTCGCCAAACGGCACCAGGTGAACTTTGCGGTAAAGTTGCGGTTCGTTTTCGGGGGAAAACAGCAGAGCGGCGTTGTAGACCTGATCCCGTCCTTCCTCGATCGTGCCGAGCAATAGATCAACCTGATTCGAACTGGCAATCTGGCTGACAAAATCAAATGTTTCCTGATCTTCGAGAACCGGCGCCGGCATCGCGCTCTCGGGCCAGACCAGCAGGTCGATATTGGATGCGGAGGTAAGAGCTATTTTACTTAGCCGGGCAAACTTATCGAAGATTGTCTGCTTATAGCGGAGATCGAATTTTTCTGCGCGCGGGACGTTCGCTTGCACCAACGCGACGTGCAATGAGCGCGAGACTGGACGCGTTTGCACCGCGCTGACGCCCAAGACAAACACCGCCACCAGCCCAACCAAGGTGAGAGTTAAATCAAAATGTGGCCGCATTGCGCGACTACGTGTTTCCTCCCAAATCCGACGCGCTGTTGTCGTAAGAATGGCGTTGCAAAACACGACCAGGAAAGTTACCCCGGCGACTCCGGTAAATTCCGCGATCTGAATCAGCGGCCACGTTCCATGCAGCGCGATCCCGAGCCCATTCCAACCGAAGCCGGACATCAACCAACCCCGTGTCCATTCCAGCGCGACCCATGCTGCCGTCAGACAAAGCGCGAGAAAGAAGTTGTGGCCGGACCTCAACCACGGTGAACTCGCCGGCAACGCTTCCGGTTTCGCGCGCGCAAGCATTTCGCTCCATTTATCGCGCACGACAATTTTGCGAGGCCGCGGCCGCATCAATCCGCAGAACCAACCCCAGGCTGCGAAATAAAGGGCCAGATAAAATTGCAGGACGAACCAGCCGAGTGCTGTCACGGTCGTCATCCAAAAAAAGCAGCTCCAGAAGAATGTCAGGCCAGCGACGTATCCGAGGAGGAGATCGCGCAACCAGCGGTGCCTGGCGTTTTCGCCGGAAAATAAAATCGTCGCGCATAAAGGCACGAGTGCGATCCAGATGAGCCACGTTTGATCGAGCGGCGGTAAAGCTGTCGCGCCAAGCAAACCACTGGTGATCGCCGCCAGCCACGGCCAGAGCCGCAGCAATCGCTTGCTCACCTCAACTACGACGGCGCCGTCGCTGTTTTGCCGCTTCGCGCCGCCGGTTCGGATCAAGCGCACCTTTCAGATCATGCGCGTAAGACGGATTCACGCGAAAAGAAGCGCGTTCCACATCCTCCAACGTCCGAATATTCACCTTGGTGGCGAGGAGGTAGCCCATCGCCATCAAGCCTCCGAGAGTATCGATAAATTCGCCAGCCTCGACTTCTTCTATTCGGTCGAGCAAGAATTTTCCTGACATGGCAGTGCCGCTCAGGCCGATCGCTTTCAGGATCGTAATTTCACCGCCACTTAACTGGATTTCGTGTCCCACGTCGCAATTCTTACCGCGAATCGCGCGGTGTCGAGTGAGTTATTTGGCAAGGCGCTGATTCGCGTCTTTTTCCAGCCAACCCCATAGCGCATCCAGCCGGTTGCCGATTTCAGCTTTCGCTCGCGCCAATTCCTCGTGCGATAATTTTCCATTCCCCGGCAATCGCGCACCAAAGAGGTAATACTTGATTTTGGGTTCGGTTCCCGATCCTCGGACCGCAACTCGAGTCTTGTCCGCCAACTCGAAAATCAACATCTTCTCCTTTGGAATCTCGTCACCGTCGCTGTCGCGAATCGTGTCCTTCTCAAAATTCTGGATGCGCGTTACCGCACTATCCAGTACCTGGCGCGGTGGATTTTCGTCGTAGGAAATGAGCAGCCGGCGAATCTTCTCCGCTCCATCCGCACCCTCGAAATAGACGGAGTGGTTCCTTTCCTCGAAGTAACCGAATTCGCAGAAAACCTCGTCGAGCAGTTCGTCTAGCGTCAGCCCGCGCGATTTAGCGTAGGCCGCCACCTCGCAGAACATGATCGCTGCGGCGTTGCCATCCTTGTCCCGCACGAAATCGGCCGCGCTGTAACCATAGCTTTCTTCGCCGCCAAAAATGTAGAACGAAGATTTTTCCAAACGCAACCGGCGCGTTTCCTCCTCTGATAGCTCGCGATAATTTTGCGCCCGGGTCAGCTCCTCGTACTTTTTTAGTTTGGCGCCGTTATACTTGAAACCGGTGAGCGTGTCCACGCAGCGCAATCCAAACTTCTCCGCGATCGCTTTCTGCAGATCGCTTGTGACAAAGGTCTTGATGATTACCCCGCGGCCCGCATTCTCCTTGTTCAAAATGCCCCGATCGAAAAATGTTTTCGCCCGATACCACGCCAGCAACGAGCCGATTTGATTTCCGCTCAGTAATTTCATTTCGCCAGATGACGTCCGCACTGCCACTCCCATGCGGTCGCAATCCGGGTCGGTCGCAATGACAAGATCGGCATTTTGCTTTTGGGCGAGCGAAATCCCGAGGTTCAGCGCTTCTGCATTCTCCGGGTTCGGTGATTTGACCGTTGGGAAACGGCCATCGAATTGGTCCTGCTCGGGGACGACGGAAAAATTCAGGCCGATCTTCCTTAGCATCGGCTTGACGATAACGCCGCCGGTCCCGTGAATGGGCGTGTAAACAGTTTTCAAATCGCGCGTTCGCTCGATTAATCCGCGATCGAGGATCAAGGTTTCGAGCCGCTCCATGTATGCGCGATCGATCTCGTCACCGGTAAAGATGATTTCACCTTTTGGAGGGACGACCTCCGTGTCGTCCCGTACTTTTTGGGACGGGACGGAGCCCGTCCCTCCACTCGGCTCATTGACCTCCGCGATGATGGCACTGGCGTGCGGTTCGACCACTTGCGCGCCATCGTTGAAATAAACCTTGTAGCCATTGTCGTGGGGTGGGTTGTGACTGGCGGTGATGACGACTCCGGCATCTGCATTCAAATATCGAACCGCGAAGGAGAGTTCCGGAGTTGAGCGTGGACCGTCGAAAACAACGGCATCGCATCCATTAGCCGATGCGGTCTCGGCCGCGAGCCGGGTAAACTCTTGTGAAAAGTGCCGTGTATCATGCGCGATGACAATTTTCGCCCGACCTTCCAACCGTTGGCCCGATCGCCACTTCTGGATGTAAATGACCAGTCCACGCGTGGCGCGACCAACATTGAAGTAATTCATCGCATTTGTCCCCACGCAGGGGAATTCGGGGCGACCGAGCGCAGTCGGAGTGCCGCGTTCTGACGAGGTCACGATTTTGCCAATGGTGCGCCCACGCAGTCCGCCAGTGCCAAATGCGAGCGTTTTATAAAAGCGATCATTTAGTTCTTCCCATTCGTTCGCCTGGCTGAGCTCGCCGATCACGCGTGCCGCGAAATCGCTCTCCTCCCCGGACAAAATCCTGCGAATATTTTCTGCGGCGTCAGCGCGCAGCTTCCCATCAGAGAGCGCGCGATCGATTTGTTCAGTAAGACTGGGCATCGTGTCCGCTATCATTTCGCTACGGAATAGCTTTGCAAGCGTGACAGCTTAGCGTGTGGCGAAAACCCTGCTCGAAATCGAACGATTCGGCAATAGACCTCGCGCGGTCGGAATGACTGATGACTTCATCGATACTACCGGCTTGCTTTAGCAAATTGGCCCGCCATTCATAACGAAGCTCGCATCCAGTGAAATCGTGCACGCGTTGTTTGCGGAGGCCTCGATGTTTCCATTGCAGCGCGGCGCGGCATCGCGCGCAGTCATCGGCCTCATTGGCCGAATGCTCGCGCAAGTGAACGTCACCGGTGAAAGCACGTGAGATCGCGCTGCAACATGTCAGAGCGTGGATTTTCCTGCCGTGACTTGCCCGAATCAAGAATTCCCTGTCCTCGTAGACGGGAAAACGCTCATCGTAACGGCCAACTTCATCCCAGAACGCACGACGGAAGGCGGGTGCGACAGTAAAAATCAAATGGGAGCTGATGGATTCGCTCGTGCATCACTTCACCGGCAACAGTGAAGGTTTGGACGCGCATACCTGTGTAAACAATATCAGCATCATTGAAATCGCGGACGATGTTTCCCAAATGATCCCGGTGCGGGGAAGAAATTTGATTGAATGCGCGAAAGTTCCGCGCTTAGTCGTGCTTCGCCTGCGATGAACATTCACGAATATCAAGCCCAAGAGTTGCTGCAGAAATTCGGGGTAGCGACACCGCGCGGCAAAGTGGCCTCCACCCCAGAGGAAGCAGAACAAATCGCCCGCGAAATCGCACCTGCCGAGATTGTGGTGAAAGCGCAGATTCACGCAGGCGGGCGAGGGAAAGGGAGGTTCGCCAATGGATTCAAGGGCGGTGTCCACCTCTGCAAAACGCCGGAGGAAGCGCGTGAGATCGCGCGCAAGATGCTTGGGCAAACACTAGTCACACATCAAACCGGTCCCGCCGGCCGCATCGTCAACAAAGTGCTGGTGGCAGGGGCCGCGCAGATCGCGCGAGAAGTTTATTTTGCCATTCTCCTCGATCGCGCTACGGCCGCGCCATTGATTGTCGCAAGCACCGAAGGCGGAGTTGAAATCGAAACCGTGGCGGCGAAATCGCCAGAAAAAATTATTCGCGAATCGATCGACCCACTGGCCGGTCTGCAGCCGTTTCAAACTCGCAAACTGGCGAAGCAACTTCAGTTTGAATCATCCCAGCTGAAAGCCGCCTCGAAATTATTCGACGGATTGTACCGGACCTTCATTGGGCTCGATTGTTCGATGGTGGAAGTTAATCCGCTGGTAGTTACTCCAAAAGGAGAGGTGCTGGCGCTCGATGCGAAATTCAATTTCGATGACAATGCCTTGTTTCGGCATCCGGAAGTAGCAGCCCTGCGTGACACTGCAGAAGAAGATCCGCGCGAGGTCGAGGCCTCCAAACACGGACTCAATTACATCGGCCTGGACGGAAATATCGCCTGTCTCGTTAATGGCGCCGGCCTGGCTATGGCCACGATGGACATCATCAAATTTTACGGCGGCAATCCCGCAAACTTCCTAGACGTCGGTGGCGGTGCGACGGAAGAGCAAGTGACGGAAGCGTTCAAGATTTTGATCATGGACAAAAAAGTGCAGGCGATTCTGGTGAACATTTTCGGTGGCATCATGAAATGCGACGTGATCGCGCAAGGGATTATTAATGCCGCGAAAACGGTGCACCTCTCGGTGCCACTTGTGGTGCGACTTGAAGGAACGAATGTCGAAAAGGGGAAGTGCTTGCTGAAAGAAAGCGGAGTCGCCTTGATCACGGCAGATGACCTGGCGGATGCGGCACAGAAAGCGGTCGAGGCCGCAAGTTCCAATTCCCAAGGCGGAAATCCCAAATAAATCTCAAATCCCAATTCTAAATGTATCACCATGGATGGCGCGAGCGCTTGTTAGATGGAATTGTAGCGGCGTTCAAAACGCGCCCGTCATCTCGAGTCGCGCAGACAACGCCAGTCCGGCTCGGACCGAGGGATCCCGCAAAAAGAAGTTGGTCACACAAATGTCGCCTGGGTAACGACGTCAGATTGGGTGAGATCCCTCGCTCGTGCTCGGGATGACAGATGCGCCGATTATGCGAGAGAGAATTGGTTATTCGACATCCTGATCTTTGGAACTTCAAACATGAAAGTTAGGGCCCTTGCCTTCGTCGGAATCCCCGTCACAGACATGGAACGCGCGCGCGCGTTTTATGAAGGCGTCCTCGGTCTGAAAGTTTCAGAGGAAATGATGGGTGGGAAGTGGGTCGAATATTCACTGGGCAACAACACGCTCGCCATCGCCAGCGTTGGTCCGCAATGGCTGCCCTCCGATCAAGGGACCGGCGCGGCATTGGAAGTGGAGAATTTCGACGAAGCGGTCAAGTCGTTAAAAGCCCGAGACGTTCCTTTCACAACCGATCCGTTTGAAAGTCCCTGTTGTTGGATGGCAATTATCAAGGACCCTGACGGGAACAACATCGTCATTCACAAATTGAAACCAGAAAATGAGAAAGAACCCTGCGTATGATTAAAGAGGTCGCATTTGTTGCCATCGCCGTTTCGGACGCCGAGCGCGCCCGAAAGTTTTATCAGGAAACACTCGAGTTGAAACCCACGACGACCGCCATGGAGGGCGCGTGGGTTGAGTACGATATTGGGCCGACGACAATCGGCGTTGGTTGTCATCCGGCGTGGAAACCTTCTCGCGACGGAACGACGGTCGCTTTCGAAGTTGAAGACATCGACGCGAGTATTACGAAACTAAAAGAGCGCGGTGTTGCGTTCGACATCGAGAAAATGGAGACGCCGGTTTGTTGGATGGCGCAGTTTCGTGACCCGGACGGCAATAAGCTTGTTGTCCATAAGAGAAAAGCTAAATGACGAAGCACGAAAATAACATCGGCATTATAGGATCGCCCCTCGTCGTTGGAGTTTCGTCATTTTCCACATGTCTGTTTTAGTCGATAAAAACACTCGCCTCGTCGTTCAGGGAATCACTGGCAGCGCCGGTGCCTTTCACACCCGTCAATGCATGGAATACGGGACGAATGTGGTCGCGGGCGTGACGCCGGGAAAAGGTGGACAAAAATTCGACGATAAAATTCCCGTGTTCGATACCGTGACGGAGGCGCGACGCGAAACCGGCTGCAATGTCTCAATGATTTTCGTGCCGGCGGCGGGCGCAGCCGACTCCATTCTCGAAGCTGTTGATGCGGGGGTTGAACTAGTGGTGTGCATTACCGAAGGAATTCCGGTGATGGATATGATGCGGGTGAAAGCGCAAATGGCCGGGAAAAAATCGCGCCTGATCGGTCCTAACTGTCCGGGGATTATCACGCCCGGCGCCGCCAAGATCGGCATCATGCCGGGTTACATTCATAAGGAGGGCAATGTCGGCGTTATTTCGCGCTCCGGAACGCTGACCTACGAGGCAGTCTGGCAGCTAACGAGTCGTGGATACGGACAATCAACCTGTATCGGAATTGGGGGCGACCCGATCAATGGCATGTCGCATCTCGATGCCGTCACAATTTTTAACGATGATCCCGGAACCGAGGCGATGATTTTGATCGGCGAAATCGGTGGCTCAGCCGAAGAAGAAGCGGCATCCTGGATCAAAAATAATTGCCAGAAACCCGTCGCCGCTTTCATCGCAGGCGTGACCGCGCCACCCGGACGCCGAATGGGCCACGCCGGCGCCATCGTTTCCGGTGGCAAGGGGACGGCGGCCGGAAAAATCGAGGCCCTCAAGGCCGCCGGCATAGCGGTCGCCGAAACGCCAGCAACCATGGCGGACACGCTCATTGCGCGAATGAAGCGCTGAGTTAGGTTTGCTGAGATGACCGTGGCCGAATTACGCAAGACTGAATCCACTCCAGCGCCCAAGGCGACGAACATGGCCCGCGGATTGGAAGGCATCGTCGCGAATACGACGCGATTGAGCGATGTCATCGGCGATAAGGGTCAGCTCATTTACGCCGGCTACGACATCAACGATCTCGCCGGCAAAGTCAGTTACAAGGAAGTGGTTTACCTGTTGTGGAAGGGGAAACTGCCAAATCGGCGCGAGCTCGACGAATTCACTCATGCGCTCCGAGCCGAACGGCAGTTGCCAGATCCAGTGATCGATTTCATCAAGTCGGCGCCAAAAACTGCCGATCCAATGGATGTGATGCGAACGGCCATTTCCATGCTTGGCCTTTACGACCCCGACATCGACAAGGAAGCGACCCGGGAAATAAATGAGCGACGTGCGCGAAGTATCACCGCTAAAATCGGCGTCATCGCCGCTTATTTCCATCGCGCCCGCCAGGGTAAGTCACTGCCGCCGGTGCGGGATGACCTGACGGAAGCCGAGCATTTCCTGTATTTAATATGTGGCGAACCGCAGGCCAAGGAAGCGAGCGACGCGCTCGATGTCGCGTTTGTTTTGCACGCCGATCATGGGATGAACGCATCGACCTTTAGTGCGCGGGTGACGATTTCGACCCTGAGCGATTTTTACTCTGCCATTACCTCGGCCATCGGCACGCTTAAAGGGCCATTGCACGGCGGTGCGAACGAAGGTGTCATTCAGATGCTTCAGCAAATTGGCGAAGAGAAGAACGTCGATGCCTACATCGAAAAGCAATTAGCTCAGAAAAAGAAAATCATGGGCATCGGTCATCGCGTCTACAAAACACTGGATCCACGGGCACCGCATTTGCGCGCGATGGCGGCTAAACTGAGCGAAAAAATCGGCGAACCGAAATGGATCCGGATGTCGGAACGCATCGCCCAGTTGATGAAGGAAAAGAAGAACCTGAATGCGAACGTCGACTTTTACTCTGCCACTGTTTATTACTCGTTAGGTATTCCGACCGATCTCTTCACTCCGATTTTTGCCATTGCCCGTTGTTCCGGATGGTGCGCACACGTCCTCGAACAATTGGAAGACAATCGGCTTTACCGCCCGCTGAGCGAGTACATCGGCGAGCCGCCGGGTAAGAAAGTCATCCCCATCGATCAACGGCCTTAAGTGGGCGTGCGGGTTCGGTGCGACACGAAACGTTAGGTCGCGAAGACCTCCCCTTGGCGGTTCGACGTGCCCGATGAATTGACACCCTACCTTCCACCGCCGCACGGCAACTGTGCTGCTTTCCAATCCATCGCCATGCGAATGCGTGACCGGCCACTGGGATGATCGAAAAAGATGAACTCCTCCAGCGGTGTCGGCTCCATTTTACGATACTTCCCGAGTTTGAGCGCGACCATCGCTGCGGCGTCCGGCTCACGCGCGGCATTCAATCCGAAGATGTCCGCTTCACGCTCGATCGTGCGGGTCATCGTGTTCTCGATCGGCGTCAGCACGAAGGCGTAACTGGCGAAGATCAACATCAGCAACGGGAATCCGGCCGGATCCGCAATTCCGTTCACACCCCAGCTCGGGCCGCGTTTCTTAATGGCGCGATTGAATATTGCCGCAGCCAGACCGAACCCGACGAAGATAAAAATCGCGAGCGCCATCGTAATCTTGGCGCCATGATTGAGAACGTAATGGCCCATCTCGTGCGCCATCACTTCACGAATTTCCGGCAGGGTGCATTGATTGAGAAGATTGTCGTTAAGAGCAATCCGCGTCGTTCCAGCTAATCCCGACACGTTGGCGCTGACCCGTTTTGTTTGTCGCGATTGATCCACGACAAAAACTTGCTGGACCGGGATTTCATTGGCGCGCGCCAGAGCCAGAATCGGATCGCGAACCTTCGGGTCGGTCAGCGTGGTGTACTTATTAAAAATCGGTTCGATGAAAACCGGACCCGCCATGTTGAGAAGGGTAGTAAGGATGATTCCAAAGATTGTCCCCCAAATCCACCAGGTGCGTTGGGCTATTCGAAAGATTGAATAAAGAATAGCGAAAGTGATTGGCAGAATGACGAGCGTAACAGCGAGCGCTTTGAGCGACTCGCCGAACCAGGCGCCGAAGGTTTGGTTCGACATTCCATATTGATGTTCGCGCACGAAACCTTCGTAACAATTTAACGGCAAATCCAACGCCCATGTGATAATGGCGAAACCGATTGCGTAGATGCCGGCTTGGACCGGTCTAAAGCTCGTTAGTGCTGCGGCCAGATCGCGGATGCGGGCGGAGAGTTTTGTCGTTAAAAGGAAGAGTGCAATTGCGACGGTGAGAAGAAAATTCCATAGAATGAGCCAATAAGTGCCCTCGAAGTACGCGTCCGACCGCGCCTTCTCATTTGGCGGCATGGTGTCGAGCCAGGCACGGGTTGCTGTCTCCGGATCAGTGATACCGGTGGGTGTCGCAGCAGGTATCGGTGAAGGGGTTGCCGTTTCCTGCGCTGGCAAAGAGCTCAAGAAAGTGGCAAGGGTGACGACAAGAACGACAAAACGAAGAGTCATTCCAGATTCTTACGCGATCGGACTCGCCTGAAAAGTTTGTTCCGCGCGGGAATCAAAGATACAAAGCGCGCTTTTTTATCGACGATTGCTGCGATTTTGCTTTTCTTGGATTGTGAAGCTGGGGTTGGCCCTAATCTGCCTTTTCGCGCTCAGCGCGTTCGCGCAAAATGTGGATCCGGCGCTCTGCGGACCATATCCCAAGAATTACAAAGAAATTGTTTGGAACTGGATGCAGGGAGTGCTGCTCGATGCCGACAGCGCCAAGATCGAATGGCAGGGTGAGCCCAAGCCGGCCGATTTGGGAAAAGACGGCAACCATCTTTACGGGTGGCTGGTCGAGTTTCGTGTAAACTCGCGCAATCGCTTCGGCCAATACACCGGCAAACAATCACACGGCGTACTAATTCGCGATGATCATGTGATCAAAGGAATAGGATTTGGTTACGAAAAGTGATTTGTGCGGTCGAAAGGCGTGTAACGCCATTTCAGGATATTGACCGCGTGAGATAAGGCCATGGAGGGCGGAACTCCCGCGACGCCCCACGACAACCGCAGGCTTGCAGAGCTCGCCCTCCGTGCGGCGAAATATTTTTTCAATGGGCAAGATGCCCATTGGCCCCACAGCCAAGATGGCTGTGCTTCAACCGCGGGCTGGCGGAGCTCGCCCCTTCACGTAGAGAAAGCTTTCCAACGGTTAAAGGTGATCTCATAATGGCTTCTCATAGTCAGTTTCGGCGCTCTGTTCGCCGTGATGTTGAAGCCGGAACGTCCCGACAGAGCGGGGCGACGACAACGCCGACCAATCATCCCGAAAAATGACTAATTCTTCATCACTCAAACACAATAAGAGCACGAACCGCCCGCCGCGATCAGGGGAGTGTGGGCAAGCCCTGGTTTTCCTTATTATCGTCATTGCCGTCATCGCAGGCGGCCTGTTCTTCCTTAGCAGCGTGCGAAAGGATGCCAAAGCGGAGGGCGAAGGTTTCGCCAGACAGGTGATCGACCGTTGCGCTTTTCAGCATGACGTGAAGTTTCTGCATGCCAGCGTCGCCAGCGACCGTCGTCTGGCGGTACCACCGGCGATGGACGATCAGTTTATCTTCTTCCTTACAAAGTTAGGAGTGCCCGATCGCAATTACAATCTCACCGGTCAGTTGGATTTTGATCATTACTTCGGGTCACCGCACGGCACCTATCAGGCGATTCTTACTTACCCCGATCAGCATGCCACCGTTTCGCTTACTGTCGCCCGCCCGAGCGGTATCTGGCTGGTGACCGATTTCGGCGTTACCTACGAACGGCCGCCGCAATAAGGCTCCCCGTCATTTCGAGCGCAGTCGAGGGATAAAAACGATTATGCCAGCAATCTATCCAGCTGATCGACACACAATTGGGACCACGTCTCCAGCGTGTCCCGGCGCTTGAGCAACTCTTCGCGGGAAAGAAACTCGAGACTCGTGATCATTGCTTCGCGTTTTTCGACATTGGGTTCGTCTAGTTTGAAAACATGCACCACGCCGAGATGGACTCGACCCACCTCAGTGCTGTCATCATTCAAAAGCGCAACGATATGATCGTCGAAAGTCGTCTCGATCCGAATCTCTTCATTCACTTCGCGTTCAACACCGGCGCGATAAGCCTCTTCATCCCAGGCAAACAATGATTCGTCGCTATCGTTCATGTGCCCGCCGATGCCGATCGATCCCTTGGCGACGAGGCGTTGTTCTCCCGCCTTTTTTCCGCGGACGTAATAGAGCACGCGATCGCGATGAGCGATGATGGCGTAAGGTATGATTTGTTTGTGGGCCGGATCATGCTCGGCCGCAGCGCGTGGGAGAAAGAAATTGTTCCCACGAGATAAAAGTGGACCGAGGTAGCGCTGCGGCTCAAAGTTCAATCCCTGGAAGGCGCCCAGCTCATCGAGAAGGCTGCGTCTAACTACCAGAATATTTTCGCTCGGTAAATTCACGGTCGCTGGCACGCCTTTTAAAATGAAAATGTAAATCCGACCTGTGGTCCAAAGAGGTTCAGACTCGGGTTTGGATCAGTTTGGCCGGCGTTAGAAAAGTGTTGATAAAGGACACCGACCTGCCCGCTAAAGCGGTCGCTAAAATGATAGGAAACGCCCATCGCGCTCAGAATGTTGAAGGTGAAATCCTGCCCTTGCCCACCGAATTGCTCGGGTTGGCTATCGATCCACCCAAGGCCGACGCCGGCGGAAAAATAGGGGACAAATCGGCTACCGTGGCGGACAAAGTTGTAGCGCAATCCCAGGTTCATTCCGAAGTAATGGTTCTCGATCCCGCGAATGATCGGCTCAGCTAAAAGGCTGAAGTAAACCTGATTGTAACCGCGAAAGAATCCTTCGCGGTCGAGGTAGTTTCCCCACCGCATCCGCGCGGTCAGAAAATCGGCGCTGATCTCATAATTGCGCGGCGGATTAAAAGCGCCAAAGAGGTATGCGCTTTCAATGGCGAAATCGAAACGCGGCGGTTCGTCGGAAATTGCGATGCTGGGGCTGGCGCCGCTATCAGCCCCGCCGAATGCGAAGGGCGCACTCGTGAAGGTCAACGCGGTGAATAGCAGTGCCCAGTGTGATCTCATTGAGCGGGTCACGATAAAAAGGATGGTGTGGTTTGCAATCGGGCGCTGTCGCCGCGGCGGTTCATCAAAGACGTTTTCAAAACCGACTTTGGGAACGAGAGGTTAAAATCCAGCCGCGGCCGGCGACCGCGGCTACGGGGACAGCCAGCCGCACAAATCCTCAGGCAGCAAACTCGACCAATCGCGCTCGTCGTCGATGCGCAAGCGTGATGCGTGCAAGGCGTGTCGTTCCAGCAACAATGTCCTGGCTAATTCGTCGGTCCAACCAGTTTCAATGAATCGCAGATAAAGATTCTCGTCAGGCCCGTAGATTTTATCGCCGACAATTGGATGCCCGAGCGAAGCGAGATGCACACGAATCTGATGGGTGCGCCCGGTCAAAGGATGCGCCTTTACCAACGAAAATGATTCACCGTTTGGCGTTTGTTTTTGGAAACGTTTTACCAGGTGAAATTTTGTCACCGCTTCTGCGCCAGAGGGATCAATCATCTGCTTCAAATAGACTTTGGACGTCCCGATCGCTCCCTGACGCACAATTGGCGCATCGACGCTTGTGGTTTCCCAATCCGGCCAGCCCCACACAATCGCGTGATACTCCTTGCTCATGCGACGCGATTGCATCAACAGTCCGAATTCCCGGGCCGCAGCTGTTGTTTTCGCAGCCAGGACAATGCCGCTCGTTTCACGATCCAGTCGATTTACGATGGAAACTTGCCCACCGCTCGCAATTTCAAACGCAAGTAATTGCCGCAATTCCGCCCAAAGCGTTGTTGCGCCATTTGGCTTGGTGGGATGGATGAGAAGTAACGGCGGTTTATCGACAACGATATAATCGTCCGTCTCGTCGATAATTTTGAAATCACGTCGTTTCCGTGTGCCAGTGTCGGATACAGCAACGTTAGTCATTAAAGCACGGGAGCACTATACTGGTTAGCATTCGGTGTCGCGAACCGTCGCACCGCCACCTTGGCTGTGGGGACAATGAGATCTTGCCTGTTGATCGCGCTCGTTAGTGAACACGGGGGCGACAAGCAAGGCACGTGTTTAGCGTTGCCGGACGATATCCCATTTCATTAACACCTCGCTTCAGCGACGTGCATGGCCGAGTTTACTACTACAACCGCTTTAGCGATTTACTTGTTCACTGACAAAAAACCGCTGGAGCGGGTTCAGGCTCCCTCAAGCGTCGTTAGCACCCAGCTAAAGCAGGGTGTTGATGAGAGGCAGCCGATGCTAAACGCATAGCAATCTGGAAGCATGTCGACCGAGTCCGGCTCGGAGCCCAACTTTCGCGGATATTTCGTGCCTTGACCTGCTCGGCGAACGTGCGTTACCTAAACGACTTAGTCATCCCGCACGCTGTGGAACTTAAAGATATCAAAGCCATCATCGATTTGATGCGGAAGAACGATCTTTCCGTGTTCGAGATGGAGAAAGACGGGTTCCGTTTGAAATTGCAAAAGGGGATTAGCGAGCAACCCATGTCGATGGCGCCGGCGCAGACCGCGCCTGCACTGCAAAACGGTCCGGCGAACGCGGGCCCAGCGCAGCCGGTTTCAGCGCCGGCCGAGACGTCGCACTTGCGCGATATCGTTTCGCCGATGGTGGGGACATTTTATCGCGCGGCTTCTCCGGACGCGCCTGCTTTCGTCGATGTCGGCAAGGAGGTAACCGAAGAAACGGTGGTGTGTATTATCGAAGCGATGAAAGTGATGAATGAAATCAAGGCGGAGACAAAAGGCGTGATTGCGGAGGTCGTCGCCGAAAATGGGAAGCCGGTGCAATTCGGCCAGGTGCTATATCGCGTGCGGTAATGCAGCGCGTTTATTGTAGGATAGGCCTGTCGCCTGCCACCGATCTGACTTAGGCAAGCAGGAGCGCTTGCCCTACAACTGATGTTTGAGAAAGTTTTAATCGCGAATCGCGGCGAGATTGCATTACGCGTCATTCGCGCCTGCAGAGAACTTGGCATTCGCACCCTCGCGGTCTATTCGGAAGCGGATGTCGATTCGCTCCACGTCCAACTGGCGGATGAATCGATTTGCATTGGCGCGGCGCCAAGCTCGGAAAGTTATCTGAAAATCGATCGCATCATGAGCGCCGCCGAAGTGGGAGATGTCGACGCGATTCACCCCGGTTACGGATTTCTGGCCGAGAACGCGCACTTCGCCGAAGTGTGCGAGAGCTGTAATATTAATTTCATCGGGCCGCCGGCCAGCGCGATGCGGGCGATGGGCGACAAAAATTTGGCGCGGCAATTTGCGCGCAGAGCCGGTGTGCCGGTCACGCCCGGAAGCGATGGCGTGGTTACCGAAGAAAACGACGCGCTCAAGGTGGCGAAGAAAGTCGGCTACCCGGTGATGATCAAAGCGGTCGCGGGCGGGGGAGGACGCGGCATGCGCGCAGCCCACAACGACGCTTCATTTCTCCCAGCCTTTCATGCCGCGCGCATGGAAGCGGAGAAGGCTTTTGGGAACCGCGACGTTTACATCGAGAAACTGATCGTCAATCCGCATCACATCGAATTTCAGATTGTGGCGGACAAACACGGTCACGTCGTGCACTTGGGTGAACGCGATTGCTCCATCCAACGGCGCAACCAAAAAGTGATTGAGGAATGTCCTTCGCCGCTCATGACCGAGGGATTGCGCAAAAAAATGGGACATGCCTGCGTGAAATTGGCGCAATCGGTCGGTTATCAAAATGCCGGCACGATGGAGTTTCTGGTCGATAATTCCGGCCACTTTTATTTCATGGAAATGAACACACGCATTCAGGTCGAGCACACCATCACGGAGGAGGTTTATGGCTGCGACCTGGTCAAAGAACAGATTCGCATTGCGGCAGGCGAGCGTCTTTCCCCGCATGTTGCTCGCGCCTCGCCGCGCTTGCACGCCATCCAGTGCCGGATCAACGCCGAGGATCCGGCGAAAAATTTCCAGTCCTCGCCCGGGAAAATTGCATTTTATTACGCCCCGGGCGGCCGCGGCATTCGAATCGATTCTCACGCCTACACCGGTTACGTCGTGCCGCCGTACTACGATTCGTTAATTGCAAAATTGATCGCGGTCGGTGCATCGCGCAGATCGACAATCGATCGGATGCGCCGCGCACTAGATGAGTATTACATCACCGGTATCAAAACCACGGTCGGATTCCACGGCGCAATCATGCGTAGCATGGAATTTCGCGAGGGAAAATACGATACCGGCTTTGTCGAGCGGTTGATGAATTCGGACAAATTCGAATTGATTGCGACGCCCGGCCGCCTGCACGAATAAGGTGCGCTCGCTCGCGGACGCCCTTCTTTACGCGATCATCGATCTCGGCTACGCCAGTGCTGAAAATGCGCCCGCAATTTTAGAAAAACTCGTCGCCGGCGGAATCGACATCGTGCAGTTGCGCGGCAAGAATCGTAGTCTCGACGAATTGTGCGTACTCGCGGAACAACTCCGGCAACTAACTATGTCGGCAAAGATTCCGCTTATCGCCAACGATCACGCCGAGATGGCGCGACGAGTGGAGGTGCAGGGTGTGCACGTCGGTCAGGATGACGATTCAATCAAGAAAGTGCGGTCGCAGATCAAACGACCAATCGTCGTCGGCAAATCAACTCACAGCATTGAACAAGCTGTCGCCGCCGAGCGGGAAGGGGCGGATTACATCGGCTTCGGCCCAATCTTCTCCACTCCCACCAAACCCGATTACTCGCCTCTTGGTCTCGCGCACATTCGCGAAGTTCACCAGCGAGTTTCCATTCCCATTTTTTGCATCGGCGGAATCAAATCGGAAAATCTCGCGCAGGTAATCGACGCCGGCGCAAAACGCGTCGTCATCGTTTCCGGCTTATTGCAGGCGAACGACATTGCCGAATATGCGAGAGCTTGTAAAAGCTCACTGCGATCTGAAACCTGAACTGTGACCGTCTGATATCTGAAACCTATGTCGCTTCTCGTGGTCGGTTCCATTGCGCTCGATACGGTCAAAACACCGGTCGAGGAGCATGCCGATTTACTCGGCGGTTCCGCTTCCTACGCCGCTCTTGGTGCCAGCTTTTTTACCCCGGTGAATCTGGTTGGGGTGGTGGGGGACGATTTTCCAGAGAGCGAATTCGAGTTTTGGCAATCGCACCGGATCGACACCAAGGGAGTGCAACGGGTCAACGGGAAAACTTTTCGCTGGTCAGGTGAATACGCCTGGGACCTCAACACCCGCGAGACGCGTTCGGTCGCGCTGAATGTTTTCGAAACGTTCTCCCCGGAGCTGCCGGCAAATTATCGCGCCACACCTTTTGTTTTGCTGGCAAACATCGCGCCAAAATTGCAATCGCACGTGCTCGATCAAATGGAACGGCCGCGTTTTGTTGTAGCCGACACGATGGACCTTTGGATTGAAACCACGCGACCGGATCTCGATGCCTTGTTGCGGCGAGTTGATCTGTTGATTTTGAACGATAGCGAAGCGCGCGAGATGACGAAGGAAACGAGCCTGATTCGGGCCGGACGAAAAATTCGCGGATATGGTCCGCGCTATGTTGCAATCAAGAAAGGCGAACATGGTGCGCTGCTCTTTGGCGAAAACGAATTTTTCAGCGCCGCAGCTTACCCGCTGGAAGACATTCACGATCCAACCGGCGCAGGGGACACTTTTGCCGGCGGTTTCGCTGGTTACCTGGCCGCGCACGTGCAGGAAAACGTGACCTTCGATGTAATGCGCAAGGCGGTGATCTATGGAAGTGTGCTGGCGAGTTTTTGTGTGGAAGCATTTAGCCTCGAGCGCTTGCGTAAATTGACCCACCACGAAATTGCTGATCGGTATCAGATGTTCAAAATGATGAGTCAATTCGAGGTCTTAACCTAACCGCGTCACATTTGACGCCGTGCGGCGCTCACTTGAGGTAAATTTTCTTAATGAAATGGATAATCTGCGCGGCATTTTTTTGGCTTGGTAGGCTGAGCACATTGGCCGGCGACAATTCCCCGGTGGGAACATGGAAAACGGTTGATGATGAAACGGGGCGGCCGAAGTCCATTGTGCGAATCACCGAGCAAGACGGCGAGCTCAGCGGAAAAGTCCTGCAGGTGCTCGAATCCCCGCAGGGGCCGCACCCGCTTTGTCGACGATGCGAAGGCGAGCGGAAAGATCAACCGGTCGAAGGCATGACGATTTTGTGGGGAGCAAAAAAGGATGGAGCTTCGTGGCGGGACGGGCAAATTCTCGATCCGCAGAACGGCAGGATTTATCGCGTTACTCTGACTCCTCTGGACGGCGGACAAAAACTGGAAGTGCGCGGGTTCATTGGCGTATCAGTGATCGGTCGCAGCCAGACCTGGCAACGGGAGGAGTAATAAGGCATTTGAAAGTGATGAGTGAATCTGAAGTCCCGACGTGAAACTAACGAAACGCTGGCTTCTTGTTTTCATTTTAGCAGGGGTAGTGACTGTGCCTTGTCTGGCGTCTGCGCCGTGGGTCACGCTGCAAGGCGGTCATTATCTGATAAAACGACCAAACGACGGGGATAGCTTCCACGTGAGTGTGGAAGGGCATGAATACATCTTCCGGCTTTATTTTGTGGATGCGCCCGAAACGAGCGCCGAATTCCGCGATCGAGTAGAGGAACAGGCAGCATACTTCGGAGTCACGGTTGATCAGGTGTTGCAGGTTGGGGAGCTGGCCAAACAGTTTACTCGCGAAAAACTCACTGATTCATTTCTGGTGCGGACGTGTTGGGAAGACGCTGGTGGTCGAAGCCGAATGCAGCGCTTTTATGCCTTTGTGCAAACGCGCACCGGCGATCTTGGCGAGCAGTTGGTGGAGAATGGTCTCGCCCGGGCCCATCCTGCAACGGCCAGACCCGAAGGGTTAACGTCAGCCGCGGCCGAATGGAAAAATCTGATCAAGCTGGAGCGCAAGGCGAAGCGGGAAAAAATCGGTGGTTGGGGAGTTAACGAGGAACGGATGACAGCGCGAGCGCAACAGCCGGAAAGTGAAAAAGGAATTGATCCATTCGACAAATTTTTTCACCCGGCGGGTGAGGTGCCGGTACAGGCAGCGGCAACAGCCGCCGCCAGGGTTGGGACTACGCCATCGCCTTTCGAGGAAACCACTCCTTCCGGTTTCCCGGCTTCAACCAAACTCGACGTCAACACCGCGTCGCAAACTGAGCTCGAAAACGTTCCCGGAATTGGCCCCTCCATCGCCGAACGCATCATCGAGGCGCGCCCATTCAAAAGCGCCGATGACCTGCAACGGGTCAAAGGAATCGGCGCCGGCAAGCGATACGAACAAATCCGGCCATTCTTTAACTAATTAAGGCGGCCTGAAAAGAGTAACCCCGGATTTCGCGGATGTGCATGGATGAAATTCCGGAGGCTGATAGCTGAGGCTGACAACTGAGAAGCGTTAACGCGCGGAGATGCTGCGTCCGATAACACGAAGCGATCGTTTCGACCTACCACGTCACAGCCTAAGGCGGCACGATCACTTCATTACTAAACGAGCTATTTGTCGTCATGGTGTAAGCGCTCACGGCGACATAATATTTAGTTTGAGACAGAGTGAGGGACGTGGTGAGCACATTTTGCACGTCGCGCACATTCTGGTAATTATGGCTGCCGGTGCCCCAAAAAATCTTATATCCTACGACTTCAGGAGACGGCGAAGCGTTCCATGCCAACTTGACGGTTCGCGTCGCTGCATGAAGCGCTTGGGTTGAAATCAAACTTACGAGGATGATCAGCACATGGTGGTAGAATCGGGATGGCATGAGATCGGGAATAGGCGGTTTGTGGTGTTGGCATGTTAATCTGGGGCGACCCCGCCGAACCTAACGACAACAATTTGTTGCACAATAAGAATTTTAATAAAATTTCAGTTTTCACACACATATGAGACCGATAGTTATGGTAATTTGAGATGATAGGTCAATCTCGGCCGGCTTATCCAACCAACACGCTTACGCTGTATAAATCAAACGGGCCGTTATGAATATTATAAGCGCCTGCTCACTCTCGCCGAGCTTCCCGCTCCATGCTTCGTTCGAATAATTGATAACGGACCGATCACTGAAAAGGTGGTGTTACCCCACCGCCTTTTCATACACCGCCTGCGTCTTTATCTTCTTGTAGCCCAGGGCTGGGTAGAAAAGATGGGCCTCGATCCGTTTGGTATTGCTTCGCACTGATATCGCGTCCGCGCCGATGTTTTTCGCCCAGGTTTCCGCTTCTTCAATCAACCTGCGCGCAATCCCGCTGCGACGGGCCGACGATGACACGACCAAGCCGAGAATTTCCACCCGAAAACCCACTTCAATAATGCAAACCCGATGCGCCTGGATAAACCCGATTGCCTTGTCGCCCGCGTCCATCGCGACCAGCAGCAAATCCGATTCGCCAATCGCTCGAATACGCACTCGTATCGCCTCGGTCTCGCTAGGATAACCCAGCTCGCCCGCCAGCGCCGCCACCACTTCGGCATCCGTCTCCGCCATTCGTCGAATTCTTAATGTCGCGCTCATGATGGAACAAATAATTGATGATACTCAACGCAACCCCTCGCGCCGTTGGGCATCTACCTCCATTGCCGCCCGAAATTTCAATTTGCCACTCACTGCTCGCAGTCAAGGCTCAACTCCCTGGCTCTTCCCCCAACGCGCTGAGATAAGAAAATGAAAACGCCTGGTGGCGAGAATATCTCGACTCACCAGGCGTTAATTTTTCTAAGCTTGGACGTTATACGCCAAGCAAGTGTGTTCCGGACTTCTTAGTCGCGGTCTGTGACAATGACCTTATCAACCAGCATGTCGTCCCCACTTTTGAGGTAGTGAACGCGAACCTTCGAATCTTTTCTGATTTGCGAAGGCTCAATTACCCGTCCGTCCGCGGTCTGGTACGTGACCGTCTTGCTGAACTTGTAGCGCGCAGGTTCGCCGGCCTCGGTCTTCAGCACTATTGTCTGGCCCGGGGTGAAGTCGGTGACGGTGCCGAGACTTTCGGTCGTGGTGGTCGTGGTTTCAGTTGTTCCATTGCTTCCCGTCGCCACGGTGGTGGAAGACGAGGATGTTTGTCCGTAAGCCACCAAACCCATGAGGGCGGTAGCAAACGTGACACTAAGGAATAATTTAATCATACTAACTTTCTAGTTTACCAAGTTGCTGCAGTGATCGCAGCTAAAGGCCACCCGGTTCGTGCTTCCCAAGGAATTGGGCAAACCAAATAGGTAAATGGATGCGGCAGTTACCTAGTATACCCAATAAAAGCTCTTTCGCAACCTCAACTATTTCTATGAACCTGGCGTAGCGATACGACTCACCAGCGCGTGCGGTGAAATTAGTTTGCAATTCCGTGCAAGGAATTCAGGAACTTGTGCGATACTATCTTTAACAAATTGGTCCACAGTCGCCGATCACTCCAAGTGCATCTTAAACAACTAAACGAAATACTCCGCGATGCTGATGTCGCCAATGCCATCTTTCCTGTCGTGCGTGGGCACCGTATGTCCGAAGCGCAGACCGAGCGAGCCTTAACCGAATTGGATGTTCCGCGGGCAGCGAACGTCGCGGGGATTACACATCGCGCTTTTCCGATGCAGCCCTTGCTCTGTAATTATCAAGGCGAAATTTGGTCGGAAATTGCTTCACTTAGCGCTTAGTTCGTCGTTTCCATCTGGTACTGAGCGGCATGAACGTGAAACCAACTCATTCCCAACGCCTCGCCCAACAACGAAGTTCGGAACGTCGCGCCGCATTTTTGCGGCAACGAACGGCAGCAGCAAATCAATCTCCCGATCGCCGGCGGCAAGTTTCTGCCAGCGCACGAATCGTACCGCGAGTTCATCGAGATAACGGTGTCTGAGTGGCGGCGGGTTAGGCGAAACTCGCGCCTTCTGAATCTGACTGTTGCCAGCAGCGCTTTCTTTTTTAGCGAAAGTGACGCCCGGGAACTGAGCGATCGGTGCAGTTGCAACTTTCATTTAACGACAATTGGGAAAACATCCTCGTCCATTAAAGAGAGCCTATCTATATCTATCTTTAGATGTAGATTATGGACGCGATGCCTATTTACGTTTACGAAACTAGCGACCTCGCAAAGCCGGTGCGGCGTTTCGAGCTTAGACAAAGCTTCCACGACCAGCCGCTCCGAGTTGATCCCAAAACGGGTGAAGCCGTGCACCGCATCATCTCTGGCGGTTACGGTGTTCTCGTCCGCGGCGGTTCGACCGGGCCCTCAGTCGGCACCTGCGGCACACATTCGGACTGATCGGGACTGCCGAACTTCAGAAGTCGCGACTTCTCTCGTCTCACGACCGTGCTTCACGCTCTTCGCTGCGTCTGATAGCGATAGCGCGGTGCGTTGCGCTGCAAAGCAGAAAAGCCGCCGAGGCATTCCTGCCATGGCGGCTTCTCGTTAATGATTTCAGCTTTTTCGCTTTAGGACATTCCGAGTGAATCGAGTGTCGGCTCATCGATCGATGCCGTGGTGGCGAGCCCTTGGTCCGCCTGGTAGGCGGTGAGCGCCTCCCGGGTCATTGGCCCGAGCAATCCATCCACTTCACCCCGGTAGTAACCCATCTGCTGAAGCTCCGCTTGCACATCCGCGATCACTTGATCCGGCGGCTGCAGCCCGTTGCCCCACATAGATCGGACCGTCGTAGGCATAATATTGTGCCGAAGGGCTGTAACCCCAGGCGGGATACCAGTAGCCGGCGTTCCAGAAATAGTAACCGCCGCCTATTAGCTCCACTCGAGTATAGTGCGACCGGTACCAACCTTCGTCATGCCATGCCGGGCGATAGGAGCGGAATACTTCGTACTGTGGACCCTGCCAGCTTTCGCTTCCTTGAATCCGGTAATTCTGGTTGTAGGTGACGGCCGGAACCTGTTGCGGCTTTGGCTGCGCACGAAAGTTCGCGTGTTGCGCCTTGATCTGCTGAACTTGTTGCTGATCGGGCTTCTTTTTCGCCTCCGCCGCTACGTTAGCTTGTCCCTTTTGTGCCGCTACGTTAGCCTGTCCTTTTTGCTGGGTGGCTGTCGACACAGCCGGAGTAGCACTCGCGCGAGCAGCTGCTGTGGCTGCCGGGGCAGGGGATGTTTTCGCTGCATGTTCCGTCATCCCTTTCTTGTGGATTTCCCCACCAGGCGTCGCACTGGCTGCCGGTTGACCGGAACCATTCGTTTGCTGCGCGGTGGCAGATTCTTGATGGGCCTTGTGCCCCTTTGCTGTGCCCGGTTCGTTTGTCGCTGCGTGCCCCTTGACAGGCGTCGCGTGCGGCCGGGCGGCATTAGCGGTGGGCTGTTGGTGGGCTGGTTGCGTGTGTTCGGCACCCTGCTGTTTCTTCTTTCCTGGTGATGCTTCCTCATTGGGCTGTTGCGCGATGGCGACACCAGCGAGCGCCATCGAACAGCCTATCAGTAAACTGGTAAACCTCTTCATATGTATATTTGGTCGTTGTACCTCCGCGATTTATTCAGGCGTTTTCTGTAATTTCTCCCAAGCCACGTAAGGCAAACGCCTTCTACGCGACATGATCGCCTAAGAAGCATTCGTGCGATCGCTCACATCCGGACGGCTCCGTCTTTTACTTCTTCCTTTTTTGCTTTCTTAATTCTTACCTCTTAATTGGTTTTCGATGCCGCTATCCGCTTTCCCTATTTAACGGTGTAAGCTTTCGATTTTTTAACCCATTCGTATGACTTCACTTCTCAATCCTTGCCCCTTCCTTCTTACTCTTCTTGCTCTGTTCACCGCGGCCGCGCGCGCACAGACGCCTGTGGGCGATCTTGCTAAACCGCCCGCGGATGCTGAACACTTGATAATTAGTTCGACCGGCGGAAAGCACGGCGACAGCTGGATCTGGCAGACACCTGACGGCACCCGGATGGGCCGCGAGAGCATGAATCTTCGCGGCCAGGTTTTTGAGACCGACTCCGCGACAAAATTCGGCGCAGATGGCTTGCCCACGAGCGTCACTGTGCGCGGTTTCACTCCAAACGGTGATGCCGGCGAAAAGTTCACCATCGCAGACGGCAAGGCGAACTGGAAAAGTCCGATCGACGCTGGCGGCGCGCCTTATTTAGCGCCGTCGTTCTATATTGCGTTCGGCGGCCCGATGCAGCTCAACGCCCAGTTCGTTGAGCGCTTGATTGCAAGTCCGGACAAATCGCTGACGTTGCTTCCGGGCGGCAAGGCCACCGCCGAAAAGCTAACGAGTCTTGAGATCGGCAACGGCGACAAGAAAAAGACTGTGACTGCCTGGGCCATTTCGGGTCTCGGTAATTCACCGATCCCGGTCTGGACGAACGCGAATAATAAATTCTTCGGCCTTACCGTAGGTATCTCATGGTTGCCGGACGGGTACGAAAGCGAGCGCGAAAAGCTGCAGAAGGCGCAGGGCGACGCACTCGCCGCCCGGATGCCCGCGTTAGCTAAGTCGTTAGCCAAGGTTCCAACGACGCCCGTCGCCTTTACCAACGTCAAATTATTCGATGCCGATAACCTGCGTTTTCTTTCGGACCAGACTGTCGTGGTGGACAAGGGCGTGATCGCTGCGCTCGGTCCCGCTGCAGAAGTAAAACCGCCGGCCGGCGCCCGAATCATCGACGGCAAAGGCAAGACGCTCGTGCCAGGGATGTGGGATTGCCACATGCACGTCGGCGACGATTACACCGGGCTGCAGGAGTTGTCGCTCGGCATCACTTCCGTGCGTGATCCGGGCAACGATGATACCCGCACGATCGACCGGCGCGAGCGCGCCGCGAAAGGCGACCTGCTCTTTCCGCACGTTTATCCCTCGTCACTGATCGATGGCAAAGGTCCTTACACTGCTCAGGTTGCCAACGTTGCCACGAGCCAGGCCGAAGCCATCTCGCTGGTCGACAAGGCGAAGGAGAAAGGCTTCACCGGCGTAAAATTCTACGGCACTTTCAATCCCGATTGGCTCAAAGCGAGCTGCGACGAAGCGCACAAGCTCGGCCTCCATGTTCACGGCCACATCCCGGCCGGTATCCGTCCGATGGACGCGATCAACGCCGGCTACGACGAGATCACACACATCAACTGGGTGATCATGCAAGCGATGCCGGACGATGTGATAAAAATTGATAACGGCATCATGCGTTTCGAAGGCCCGGGCCGCTATGCCCGCAACGTTGATCTCGATGCCGAGCCAATGAAGACAATTGTTGCAACCATGGCAGCGAAGAAAATCTATTCCGATCCAACAATGGTGGCCTTCGAGGGCCTTTATGTGCCGGAGAATGGCGACCTGTCTCCAGCCTATGCACCTTTTGTCGGAACACTGCCGCCCGCGACCGAACGCGGATTTCGCCAGGGCGGTTTCGCCGTGCCGAAGGATCTAACCCGCGCCGATTATCGCGCCAGCTGGGCGAAAATGGTTCAGCTTCTGACTCGAATGTACAAGGCTGGCGTGCCCATCGTTTCCGGCACCGACGGCTCCGGCATCGAGATTATCCGCGAGCTGGAAATCTACCACGAGGCGGGTCTGACCAACGCCGAAGCCTTGGCCGCTGCAACAATTACACCTGCGCGTCTCCTTAACGTGGATAAGAAAACCGGCTCCATCAAAGTAGGTAAGACCGCCGACCTTGTGCTGGTGGAAGGCGACCCGTCGGCGCGACTCTCCGATCTGCGCCAGACGCGGGTAGTAGTGATGGACGGCAAACTGATGGACGCCGATGCGCTGCGCACTGCCGCAGGATTTTCCGGTCGGCCGAAGTAAGACCGTCGCGGCGCTCGATGCGCTCGCGGCTAACCAGAATGGTCCAGAAATGGCAAAGCAACGCAGACGACTGCGGAAGCGCACCTTCAAACGTCGTCCTAACTAAAGTTTCGCCATGGAGTTAACCCGCTGCCGCGATGCACCCACTGCCGTCTTCTTTCTAACTCGTTAACACCGTCTGGATTGCCACTTCGAGTCTCTCCATCGTGATTGGCTTTACCAAATGTTCGGAGAAACCGGCCGCGAGGCTCTTCTCCCTATCTGCATTGCTCCCGAAGCCGCTAATTGCGATCCCACGGATGCGCGAAGCAAAACGCAATCGTGTCATCAGTTCGGTTCCGTTGCCGTCAGGCAATCCGACATCGCTGATTATTAAGTCGAAGTGGTCCCTCTCAGCCGTGTCGAGTGCCGAGTGCATGTCATGGGTAGCTGTCACTTTGTGCCCGCGCGCCTCCAGCAATTTTTGCAGAGTGGCGCACGTATCCACGTGATCATCGACCAGCAGAATCCGAAAAGTGTGCGCTGAAAGTTGTGGTTGTCTTTTGGAACCCGCAGCGTTTTGCGCCGGCGAGACCGTCCTTATCGTTAAAGAAAAGGTTGCCCCTCGGTTGATGCCATCACTTTTGGCAATAAGAGAAGCGCCATGGGCTTGCGTGAGCGATTTACAAATCGCCAGCCCCAAGCCCAGGCCGCCAAAACGTTCTTTCAAAGAACGTTCACCCTGTTCAAATGGATCGAAAATTCTTTCGATTACATCGGGCGCAATTCCAATACCCTCGTCTTGCACACTAATCGTTAGCTGCTGCCGCGATTCGTTGGTTGACGAAATCATTACCTTGCCCGCTTGCCTGCTAAACTTGAAAGCGTTCTTGAGCAGGTTCCAAATAATCTGTTGAAACCTGGCTTCGTCGGCGGCGATATGATGATCGGTCGCACGTAAGTTGACCTGAAGCCGGATATTTTTTGCTTCTGCCTCCGCCCGGCACATCTCCACCACATTGCAGACTTGCACGTGAGCATCGAGGGTTGCCAGGCTTAGTTCCAACTTTCCCTTGCTAATCCGCGTCAGATCCAGCAGATCGTCGATCAAATGGCTTTCGACAGCAATGTTGCGCCGAATCATTTCCAGCGTCGAACGCGCTTCCTCATTCTGTGGCCATTGCTTTTGCAATGTTTCCAGCGCTAACACCACCGGCGTCAGCGGCGTGCGTAGTTCATGCGAAAGCATGGCGAGAAACTTGTCCTTTGTCCGGTTCGCTGATTCCACTAACGATTTTTGGTTCTCCAAAGTTGCCTCCGCTTCGCGTCGCTCGGCCATGCCTGCTGCCAGCGCCATCGCAGTGATTGTCAGCACCGCCGTAAAACTTTGCAGAATCAGCAGCGATTGATTCTGGGTCTCCATCACAAATGGCCCGAAGTTCCGCAACGTGCCCCAGATCGCGATCGCCGAAACGATGAAAATCCCGGTCGCGGTTTCTCGCTGCGACAAGCGAAACGCCATCCAGATCACCACCGGACCACAGATGAATGCGATCGGATAGTTAGTCGCGTTGACCCGAAGCCATCCGCCAAATACGGCTTCGCCCAGCGCCACCAGCAAAAGGAGAAGCAATCCTACTTCCAATGCCTTCTTGCTACTCCATCGCGGGGGCGGCGCTATCGCCCAAAGAATCACAACCGGCGCGAAGATGAGATCGCCCGTTGCATCTCCCAGCCACCACGTCATCCACACCGCACCGTATCTGGCCCAATCGGCGAAACCTGCCAGCGCCAGACTCGTCACGCCGATTGTCGGACTAATGACAGTGCTCGTCACGGCCGCGAAGCCGAACTTGAAAACATTTTGTGAATGATCAAATACGCGCATTCCGCCGGCAAAGCGATTTACCAGCCACGCTCCGCAAATTGCTTCCAGGGTATTCCCGGCACCGATGGCCACTGAGGTCGGGATGTTGCCTGTCGTGCTTATATTGACAAGGAATGCGCCGACAAAAATGGCTGGCCACGTTCGGTAGCCGAGCACGAGCAATGCGCCCACGGCTATTCCTGCCGGAGGCCACACCGGTGAAGCACTCGCCTGCAGGAACGCTAACTTTAGTCCCAGCTTACCCGCCACGAAATAGACCAGCGTCAACGTGGCGAAAACCATCACGGCAGAGAAACGTCGACGAAACATGGCCTGCGACTGCGCGGGGCAATCGTATTCCTACGACTCTACCGTCCGCGGTCAACCAGTGTACCCCACCGGCCTTTCCGATCCTTTATCAGCATCGCGATCGTGCCGCGCTCGCCATTTCTGGTTCTCCTTGCCCACTCATCCTCTCTTCCTATTTAATTCTACCTTCTACTTTTCCGCCCCAGGCTCCATTCTTCCTGATCCCTTTCGCCGAGGGACGAATCCGCTGTGGTGGCTTCGCAGCTCTCAACCTCCCATCCGAAAACAGACTTTCAGCTTTTTCGCACGCCGTCGTCTTTGGCAGGGAGGCTGATTTCTAATTTTGCTTTTTTCGATCTCGTGATTTTTTGGACATGTGAAAGAACAATCTCGCTCCAGCTTCAGTGAACTTTCAACACCGCTTGTTGCCGACGCTGCGCTCCGTCGGAAGATTGCGTTCCGAATTGCGCCGCCCGGGATCAAGCCTGTAGTTCCTGGCACCCGAATCGCCGGTGACGCCCTCCCGGCCCAACACTTCGGCAGCGTAGATGTGTTCCTGGAAGCGATGCAACATAGCCAACCAGGCAACGTATTGGTGATCGATAACGGCGGGCGGATGGATGAAGGCTGCATCGGCGATTTGACCGCGCTGGAAGCGCAGGTGTCCGGTTTGGCTGGGATCGTGGTCTGGGGCGTACATCGCGATACTCCAGCGCTTCGACAGATCGGATTTCCCGTTTTCAGTTACGGCGCGTGGCCCTCTGGCCCCCGGCGCCTCGACCCGCGCGACGAATCAGCGCTCCGGCATGCGCGCTTCGGCGATTTCGAGGTGCAAGCAAGTGATGTCGTTTTCGCAGATGACGACGGCTGCCTTTTCGTCAGCTCGGAAGATGTCGAAGAGTTACTTGTAACCGCCCGGAACATTTGGGAAACGGAGCGGAGACAAGCGGCAGGAATTAAGGCCGGCCGGGCGTTGCGCGCACAATTGGACTTCGCCCGTTACCTCGAGAAGCGAACAGCCGATCCCAGTCACACGTTTCGCGATCACCTGCGAAACATCCACGGCGCCATCGAAGAATAGGAAATCGCCGAAATTCTTACTTCTTCCTTCCTAATTCTTAATTTCCGTAGGAACCCATGAACGAGGCCAGGCATGATCACGAACACCACGATGCTCATTCTCATCATCCTCGCTGGAAGCGCGTGCACCACAGCTGGATTTTTTGGGTTGCGGTGTTTCTGATGCTGCTTGCCATGATCACCTACGTCATGGCTGGCGACCTGTTCTGGGGCTTGCGTGGCCAGTCGAAAACGCCTCCAACGCACGCACCCGGACGATAACATCCCCTCGGCATTCGTTCCTTATAATCTTATCGCAAATTGCGATGAGTTCGGGCAACCGCCGGTGACTCTGCCGGCAGCGGGATCTCGGCGCCTTCGCGGGCCCCTTCAATCACCATTGCCTTTCCGCTTTTCCTAACCAGCTCCCGCGCCTGTTCCACCATTCGATCGATCATGTCATCGTCATGACTGGGGTCGTGATGGAAAAGCACAACCCTTTTCACATTCGCATCGAGCGCAAGCCCGATCACGCTGCTGAATGGACTGTGTCCCCACCCGATGTGTCCCTCATATTCCTCGTCGGTATATTGCGCGTCCAGAATCGCGACTTCGCAATCTTGCAGAAACTCCGCCATTTTGGCCCGCTCCGTGGCGGCAAAATTTCGCGCTGCGTTCCCATCGATTCCGTTCTGTGTCGCGAGCTGCATTTTGAGAGGCTCGTACGGTTCGTTGTCCGGCATGTAGGCAATCGATCCGGCGCTGGTAAAGAGCCGATAGCCGGCACAGATGCCCGGATGGTTC
>CAVULE010000021.1:0-17472 GCA_963742315.1 uncultured Verrucomicrobiae bacterium | reverse complement strand
ACCGGAGCAACTGCTCGGGAAAATTTGCGTGCTGTTCACGTTGCAGAATACGCCGCTGACGCCATCGCAATGTCCTGCTCGGTTTCGTCGGATCCCAGCCTTTCGGATTCGGCAGGACGGCCGCCAGCATGGCCGACTGTTCCCGCGTAAGACCACGCGCGCTGACGCCGAAATAATGCCGCGAGGCTGCTTCGACCCCATAGATCCCGCGCCCCATCTCGATCACGTTTGCATACAGCTCCAGGATGCGCCGCTTCGACAACAGCATTTCCATCCAGATCGTGTAGTACGATTCCAGTCCTTTCCTGGTCCAGGATCGGCCCTGCCAGAGGAAGATCGACCGGGCGCATTGGTTCGTGATCGTGGACGCTCCACGAACCGGTTTCTTTTTCCGCTCTGCTTCTTTCACCGCGAGTTCCATCTCCTTCCAGTCAAAGCCCTCGTGCTGGAAGAATCGCTGATCTTCCGAAATCCAAAGGTGCTTCAGGAACATCTCAGGAATCTGCGGCAGATCGATCCAGCGGTAGAGGAGCGGACGCTTCGATGCTATCGAGAACATCGCGCTGCCCCGATCGATCAACATCGGCAGCGTCAGCGGAGGATTGATGAATCGCACCACCGCAACCTGCATTGCCGGGATGAGAAGCAAAGCCACGAGCAGGATTAGGATCCATTTTTTCCCGAGACCGCGTGAGGCGAACCCTTTTACGCGGCGCTTGTTTGCTTTCGGCGTCGGCATCTTCGCCACGAGACCGCTGGGGCGAGCTGGGCGCAACCCCCCGTATTTCGAGTTGTGCGAGTGCAGCGAATCCGTCATCGTCGTCAGGCTTACCGCTGACCCCATGACTTTTCTTCGCGCAATTCCCTGTCCCGCCGTCTCGCCACGTCGTAGCTTTTCAGCGAAGATGGGAGCCTTAGCGAAGGACATGCTCGATCTGCTGTCCGCATTTCTGCTCGATGAATGGAGCCGATGGGAATCGAGGGACATAGATGGGAAAGCCAGGAGGCGAAATGAGCAGGAATGAACGAGTCGAAATCGCCGAGGACGTTAGAAAGTACGCCGCCGAGCAGGGCCTTGCGGAAGAGGAAGCGCTGCAAACTGGAATGGAAAAGAAAACCCGCGAGTTCAACAAGGCGGGCAGGAGGTTTACGCGAAGCGTGAATTCACTTACCTCACGAGGCGCTCTTTTGCTACAACCGAGCTGATGCTCTGCCTTCTATGCCTACAATACTAGAGCAATACAGAATCTCCGATTTCCTGGAGTGGCATAAGGAAAACAAGCTGGTTCTAAACCCAACGTTTCAACGCGGCAGCGTTTGGCCACCTGCAGCGCGGTCATATTTGATAGACACGATCCTTCGCGAACTGCCGATGCCGAAGATATACTTCCGCACGACCGTGGATCTTCTCACAAAGCGTACATGTACGCGAGGTCGTGGACGGGCAGCAGCGGCTCAGAGCCATAATCGAATTTGCCGCTGATAAGTTCGTTCTGTCGAAAGTGGCGAAAGAATTTCAAGGAAAGAAGTACTCAACATTAGAGCCCGAGTTGCAGGGCATTTTTCTCGGATATCCTATAGCGGTTGGTCAGTTGATAAACGCGCCTGACAAAGACGTTTTCGAGGTATTTGCTCGGCTAAATTCTTACAACGTTCAAGCGAACGAACCTGAGAAGCGTCACGCCAAATACCAAGGCGAGTTCAAGTGGGCCGTTCACGAGATGGTCACCAAATGGACAGTGCTTTGGGACACTTACAAAATCGTCTCCACGCGCGACCGTGTGCGCATGCTGGCGGACTCCCTTATGGCGGAAATGTTTTCGATTGTGCTCGACGGTGTCGGGGACGGCGGCCAGCCGAAAATCGACAAGGTTTACACAAAGTACAGACCGGAATTTCGACGCCACAGTCGTCCAAAAGGTTGACGACGTTTTGCGATTCTTCGTCACGAACCTCGCTGACTACCTAAAGGATACGCCTGTTTGCAATGGTCCGCATTTTCTCATGCTTTTTGCTGCGCTAGCGTATTCTCTTCATGGGATACCGCAAGGAGAATTGCCCGCTTTGCCTCCGAGAGACCCACTTGCTCTTTCGAACTTGCAGATTTGCCGCGATAATTTAGCCCAACTCGGCACTGTAATCGCATCTCCCGAACCGGTTGCGGGATTTGAAGAGTTCTGGTCAGCATCCAAGTCTTCGACTCAACGAATCGCGAGTAGGGAAAAGCGCTTTCCGGTATACTACGCGGCATTGCTTCCGGTTCCGATCTAAGCGGTGGCGTTACGGAGTCTAAAATCTCTGTACCAGCGGTTTCACAGGGAGTCGCAGTGGCTGTTGGACGAATTCGATCGAGAGCTACTAGCGCTGACAAGCGGTAACATCGTGGCGACGTCTTTTTCGCTTCTCCCGGAGATGGCAACTTTGCGACTCCACGATGAATGGGCTCGCTTCTGCCGAGAGATCATTTTGTGCTCAGCTACCGACCGACCGTTTACGGCGGGCGGAGTTCAGCTGCCTAGACCGCTAGGAATTCGAAAGAGGACACAGGCAATCGCTGCTAGCATTAAGGCTACCGGGGGGAAGTTCGAGCCGCGGTGGGCGAGTGCCACGGAGAGCATTAAGGCCGCACAAGTTGTCGCGATAGCCAATATCGCGACGGTCTCGGCGGCGCTAGGTGCCACGAACTCTCCTGCTGAGGATTTGCGACACGTCCGAAATTTCTTCGCGCATCGAGCGCATAACACCGCGGATAAAGTACGCGCCTTAGCGTTTTTTACTCCAGGTACGCCATTGTCCGCTCTAGGACTACTAGCTGCCACGGTTCCTGGTGGCGCTACAAGATTTGAAAGTTGGATCCTAGGTCTTCGAGCTGTTGGCGTCGCAGCAATCCAGTGATGTGCTGACTTTCTGATGTCGAAAGCATTTCCTGCTTCGATGCTGCGCTTCCTCAACGCGTTCATTGCTGAATCGAGCAATTATGTCGATACAGCGGACGAGAAGGTCGCATCCAACCTAACGCTCTCCTTGGCCGAAACAATTTATCGACCTGAGGGCGCTTTACCGGGTCCACGCGGAAACCTAACAGCTCGTGAAACGTTTTTCCGCCAACTCTTTTTTGATTTCGGTGAAGTATTCTCCGCTTATCAGACGCTGGTAGATTTCCGCGCGTTTTCTATCGCAAAACCCTCGAGGAGATCGCCCTTATCCGCCGCGCGGCTCATCACTTTCTGGCGCGAGGCATACTTTAACGAGCTTTACATTTTTCTCTGTCGTCTAGAGGTGTACGCGAAACGCGTCGCTCGACCATATCGCCATGACAGCAGGATTAACAAAGTTCCTCTCTTAGTACGTCATATCCAAAGCCTAATTGATAGTCGCTTCGGGGATTTGAAGACCATGCGAAGCACACACGTGCATACTCGGCGCTACGAACATACCGACGCTGAGTTGAAGCGAATCCAGCTTCTGGAGACCTTGGCAGTCCACGGGAAAATGAAGGAAATGAAAGGTCTATATTCGACCGCAGTCCGCAGAGGTCGCCGGCAGAATCGAGAAAACTTCCGCCGGATAAGCCTTGAAGCGAAAGATGTTCTTAAAGGTGTCTTCGACTCGTTCGAGCGATTCATGCTCAGTTCCGCCAACGAACTAATCTATCCGCCAAATCTGCGGGACAGCTTTCGAAGTAAGAGAAGGTGAGTCTGAGCGCTCGGGTTATCGCCTTCCGCTCTCACTTTGAGCGCGCAAGCGCAATCACTTTGCGGCAAGAGTCGTTGACGGCTGCGGCATCGCGCCGTCGGCTTTTGCTTGCCGTGTTCCAAATCAAGCTGCCGCCGAGTCAGTCGCGGCTTGGGTCGTGGAATGTCTCTAGACGACTATCGACGATTCGGTAGCCAATGCTTTCCGGCGCCGGCTTACCAAAATACTTTGCGATGAACTGCCCAGGAGGCACCCGCCTCGAAAACACAAACCGCTCCGCCCCCGCAAGAACGATCCGGTTGTGACGGGCCACACCCTGATTGGTCAATTCCGCAACTGTAGCGGTGCGGAGATCGACACCACCGTTCGGCACAGGGAGCACAGCGATCGCCAGATCGGGCGTGATCGGGGCGTGTATATCGAACGGTATACCGTACGCTTGGCTCCACGGCTCCTTCACCATAACGCCTCCGTCGGCGTACAAGTATTCCGCGTCACCGCTCGTACGTGACACGATGAAGACCGAGTGTTCGATGCGCTCTGCATAAGCGCTGTATAGATCGAGCATATTGTCGAGTGCTCGGTTGCGCGCGTTCGGACCTACGTCTCGGTGAAATTGAACCAGCTTTCGCAGGTACGTCGGGTGGCGAACCAGTAACGCTGCTACGTAACGCGCGATAGCCGTTCGAATAGCTGGTGGCAGTTCAATTTTTTCGAGGTACGGGTGTATGCGGTAGCCGAGCCTTCTCGCGACCTGCGCCTTCGACCGATCCGGTACGAAGTGACTTCGCCGAACATGGCTCGGATCGAGCAGGTGCTCGATCATGGTCGTGGCCGGGCCGTCGATGGTCTGCGCAAACCAATCTTCTACATCAGTGTCTTTCGAATCGTTGTCTCCAAATCGAGTGTAAAGCTCCGACTCGACCCCGATATTGAGCGGGCTGGTCTGGAAGTGGGTACCATCAGATCGTGTGACAAAGATTAGACCATTACGATCGGTCCACTGTTTCGACTGAGCAACTGGCCACCAGTGATGACGCTTCGGCTTACTCATGAGCCATCGTCAGCGTAGATTCGCTGTGTTCAACGCTCGCGATTAGCATCCAACGTACGAACAAAGCGCAAATGGTGCGCCTTCCGCGTTTGGCGGGAAGTTGCGTTGCAGGAAGCGTGAACAACTTGGACAAGATGAGCTCTTACACACTTAAGTCGGAGTGTAGAATACTGCTTCTGGCGAAGCCTTGTCATGCTCACTTTCCGCTGAAGGCAGTCGCCAGGGTCACTTCTTTGGTTTCGCGTTGTATCTCGATCGCTCCCGCGATGCTCGACCGCTAGACACTCCTCCCGGGTCGCGATCCCAGCCCACCGGCCATAAAATACAAGTGCGGTTCGCACCTCATCCCCTTCGCTCCATTCTTCACCGCGCCCTTTTTTGCGCTGCTGCCCCGCTCGCGAACCTGCCTTGATTGCGAAAATTTCGGCGCGTGCTCGAACCATTCGAAAGTCGTATCCTTGTGTCCCATCCGGCGAGGGGGCCGAAAACAGCGTTTGCCCGAAACTCCGTTTCCGATCAAGATTCAGCCCTGTGATCGCTAGAAAAATTTCCTCAATGAATCGGGCAACACTTAAAATTACTTTCCGAAAACTCCTGATTAGTTTCGCCCTTGGCCTCCTGACAATCATAAGCCTCGTTGTCCCGATTGAAGCAGCTCCTCCTCACAAGGCGTCTGAGATTGAAGCGAACGCTACGGTCACCCCCACGCCTACGCCCACCGCCGCGCCGACACCTCATTTCAAACCGGAGTCCAGCAACAGTTCAGGTAGCGTGACGGTCGAAGGCAGCCGCATCGATTATCAGGCCGTGGCAGGGACGATTATCGTCCATCCCAAAGGCTGGGATGACGCGGCGAAGCCTGAAGAACAAAAGGCCAAGGAGAACGAAGACGACTCTCAGGATGACAAGGAGTCCAAGAATCCGACAGCAGAAGCGTCGATGTTCTACGTGGCCTACACGAAGCAGAACACGGAGCCTGAGAAACGGCCGATCACCTTTCTCTTCAACGGGGGGCCCGGCTCTTCGAGCGTCTGGCTGCACATGGGCGCTTTTGGGCCCCGGCGGGTGGTTACTGCGGATAACTCGCATACGCCGGCCGCACCCTATCAGGTGGTGAACAACGATTTCAGCCTGTTGGACGCCACCGACGTGGTGTTTGTGGACGCTCCCGGCACCGGATTCAGTCGCATCGCCGGGAAGAACAAAGAGAAAGAGTTCTACGGAGTAGATCAGGACGCGCATGCGTTTGCGGAATTCATCGTCGCCTATCTCAGCAAATACGGGCGCTGGAATTCGCCGAAATATCTCTTTGGTGAAAGCTACGGCACACCGCGCTCCGCCGTGCTGGCAAACTTGCTCGAGCAAGATTACCAGCTCGATTTGAACGGAGTCATGCTGCTTTCGCAGATTCTTAACTTCGACCTGAGTGTGGATGAACCGGAGAACAATCCCGGAGTCGACCTGCCGTATGTCGTAGCTCTGCCGACCTACGCAGCTACGGCCTGGTACCATCACAAGTTACCCGGGCCGAATTCCCCCACCGAGTTAGAACCTTTCCTCAAGGAAGTGGAGGATTTCGCGACGAAGGATTATGCGCAGGCGTTGGCGGAGGGAGCAACCCTGTCGAAAGCCGAGCGCCAGGCCATCGCTGAAAAGCTACGTGCGTATACCGGCCTGCCTGTGAGCTACATCCTGAAGGCTAACTTGCGCATCGATGGCGGCGAGTTCGAAAAGAATCTCCAGGACGATGCGGACACGACCACGGGCCGGCTCGATACGCGCTTTTCCGGTCCCACCATGGACCCGCTAAGCAAGGAGGCCGATTACGATCCGCAGTCCGCCGCCATCAGCTCCGCCTATGTCTCGGCTTTCAACGACTACGTAAGGAAAACTTTGAAGTTTGGTCAGGACAAAATGTATCGGCCCGTAGCCCACCTGTGGAAGAGCTGGGATTTTAAACACCAGCCGCCGGGCGCGCAACGGCCGCTGCAGCAGGCGACTAACACCATGCCAGACTTAGCCACCGCCATGAAATACAATCCGGACCTCAGAATTCTTCTAACCGGCGGCTACTTTGATCTGGCCACACCGTTTTACGAGGGCTGGTACGAGATGCACCAGCTGCGGATCCCGGAGCGGCTCCAGGATCACATTGAATATCATTACTATCAGTCGGGCCACATGGTGTACGCCCACCAGGAATCGCTCAAGGCCCTCCACGATGACACGGCCGCGTTCATCCACTCGACCGATCATCTGGGCAATTAATTCCCTCCGGGGAGCGCACGCTTGCAGCGTGCTGGCGACGGCATTCTGCCATCGCGGAGAGAGATGAATTGGGGGGCCTAATCTTAAACATTCAACATTTGCTTTGTGGCGTACCGGCAACCGGCAGATTAAAGACCAGCGTTTCAGATTTGGGAAAGAACTTCGCTGGATGCGATTGTGTGACCGATCTTGCGGTTTATGGCCCCGCTGGGACGATCGGGACTTGGGCGGTGAAGCCGACGTAAACGCCGTTCGCGTAGTCGAAGGTATATCCCACCATCTGGCCGCGGTCGTTTAGCCCGATGCAGGTGGCATAGACTTCATAGTAATAGTTAAAGAGTTTGATAAAGCCGTCGGCGTAGCCGCTCTCATTAACGAAGATGCCGACGAAGGCGCCTGAGGTGTTAAGGCCAAGCGGCACCGTGTCGAGCGAACCGGGAAATTGCGCGGGAGAATAATGCGCACCGAGGCGGAGAAAGCCGAGTTCCGGACTTGAGTCATCGGCATAGGTGGCGCCGGTCATGAGGCCGAGATCGTTAACGGAGTTCAGAACGGTATTGTTCGCCCCGGGCGCATCTACATTTTGGTATTGGCCATGGCTGAAGGTAAAGCCATGGTCCATGCCGCTGTTATCGTAGTAATCCCCCACGATTTCCCCGAAAATATTGATGCCGAGGGCCTCGGTGAAAGAGGAGCCGGGGAAATCCAGCGCGGCGTAATGTCCGTTCTGATAGGAGAAGCCATGCTCGTAACCATCAGCCGTGTAGTAGAGCCCGACGATGACGCCCTGGTCATTAACCTGCCAGGCTTCGGCGGAGATGGCGCCGGGCGGGTCGATCGTAAGGTAATGGCCGCTCGCGAGCGAAAAGCCGTGGCGGACATCGTTCGAATCGATGTAATCGCCGACGATTTGGCCGCGGTTATTTATGGCGTGACCGTATGTCGCGAGTGCATTTGGGACGGAGAATTCGTTGACTCCGCTCAGCTCTAAATGGCCGGTGCAATCGCTCGACGGCGCGATGGCGTCGCCGAAGAAGCTGAATTGGCCGTTGACCGATCTGGAGCGAGGGTTGCGGGTGAAGAAGTCGAGAAATACTCGATCGGTTAGATGATAGGCAACGCCATGCAGTTGAACGCCCGCAAAGGGATGCGGGCCATCTTCGATCACGTCGCACACTTCCATCCGGTCTAGCGAAATGTAGCTGTCGCACTGGGCGCTGCTACTAGATGGAATGTTCCAGCCGGGAGTAAAGTTGTTGTCGAAAGGATCGTTGATCCATTCGTTCAGCTCGTGACTAAGCGGGTAAATGTCCGGATAAAGCCCGCTGTAGCTGGTAATGCTCGAATAGCTCGTCGCGATATAAGTCTGGGCACCGGCAATGGAGTTACTGGTGGAAGAGACGTACCATGCGCCATGGTAGGCAGTGGCGTTGCTTCCAGCGAGTATCACTTTCCCGCTCACGAAAATGGGGAGTTGTCTTGAGTTAATCCCAAGCTGCGCGGCCAGTGCTTTTATTGCCGGATTGAAAAAATCGTCATCCACATAGGGGATCGGCCCGAATACTGGATCCTGATAATAGCCGCCTTCATTGGCGGGGACGTTCATTGTTTGTTCCGGCAGGACGACAGGCTGACTAAGCAGCACGTGGTAATCGGGCGAGCGGGTCGTGACGTAGTTCCAGAAATTCGCCCGCTGCGCCGCATCGCCGTATTGCGTATTGCCGACATGCGTGCCGCCGGAAACAAACGGGTAGGCTTGAAAGAGTGGCGAGTTGACGATGCCCTGGATGGCCGTCTGGCCATCGATCACGTCCTTGTTAGAGTCGAAGACGGAACCATCCGGTAATACGATCTTTAACGGAATAATGAACGTGGGGATGACCGTCGTGGCGGAGCCAAGGCTCGGATCGGTGCCGACCATGGTGTAAGGATAGTTAATCCCGTGGTAATTAAACGACCCGCTCCAGTGCGGAATGGTCGTAAGATGATCGCGATCGGGATCGACATGCTCATCTTTTATCCGACCAGTGCCACAAAGGTGGAAGCGGTGACTCGCCGAAGCCGCTTGCCCGGCCGTCGTGGCGCTAGCTTGGCTGCGATCCTGTAACGCGATTGGATGCTTCAAGACCTGAGCCGTTGCGAAAGGGGAGGCAGCGAGACAAAGCAATGCGGGCAGGACAACAGCGAGGAATGTTCTTAGCTGAATGGTGCTGACAGAAGGCGTTTTCATAGGATTGACTGTGTGAGATAGAAGTCTCCTCCTTCTTACAAAGGAATTCCGGCGTGGTTGCTGCAGGAAATCGAAATGGGGACTAGTTATGCCCATCGTGAGCGACTGCGGCGGCAAGTTTGGTAACATCGAGTACGCCAAGGCCCGCGCCGGGTTCGTAACCGGGGATACCGCGGTAGAACCAGTTGTCGCCGGCAGTGATGTCGACCAGGGGCGAAGTGTTGCTGTGGCCGTAGAGTTGTTTGAAGCGATAAAGCATCGGGTTCCAGAGTCCGAGACGCCGGCCGCCGTTTGCCTGCGAGATCAAGGCGCTGATGCCGTTGAGCTGCGGCGCGACGAAGCTGGTGCCGCCGTTGCCGTCACTAAGTCCAATATCTCCCGCGGTCGCGTAGACTAAATTACCGGACTCAGGATCGGCGTTCAGGGAGACATCGGGCACATTCCTACCAGCGAAATGGGCTGGCAGATCCAGTAGGTCCGTGCCTTGATAGATGACGCTTTGACCAGGTTCACTGCGGCGGATGCCAGCAGTGTGGCTTTGGTAAGCGGGTAAAGGCCAGAAGATGCTCACGCCGCCACCGCCGCCGAAAGGATTGAGAGCGTTCTGCCACGTTGGTCCAAGATATTGGACGAGATAGCTCTGCAAGTAATCCCAGCCCCAGACCTGTTCATTAGATACAACCAGGGGAGGCGTGCCCGGCGCAGTGCCGGTAAATGTCAACACGACCGGAGTAGTAGTTCCACCCCCGCCAGTGATCGCCGGGTCGGAAGCAGGGATATCAACGCAGAGGACATTGTTAACCGGGTCGTTGAAGGCATCATTGGCATCGTAAGCTCCGTTATCGCCGGCCGCGGCAAAAGTAGAGATGCCTTGAGAAGCCAGCTCGAGAAGTGCCTGATGAAAGGCAAGGATTATCCCAGTGTCGTCTTCGCCAATAACGGCTTGAAAGTAGAAAATCTCTGGCAGACCCCAACTAGTCGAGAGGCTATCAACGAGGTTGTCCGAGGCCGCCTTGTAAAACAAATCGATGAACCCCGGGGAGGTGTTGGGCGAGTCGTAAACGATGACTTTGGCAGCCGGAGCCAAGCCGCCCGATTGCTCGACATCTAGCGCAGTTTCGCTTGAACCAACATCGAAGCCAAGCCCGCCACCGCCGTCCACGTGTACCTGGGTAAGGCGGTTCGGGTTTACGTTGAGCCCAACCAGGCTCCAGTAGGTGAAGGCATCAGCGGGAAGGAAATTGGCGAGAGTCGCGATACCTATCGTTTGGCCGCGACCGTCGATGTGCGCCTTATAAAGAGGATTAATGTTATAGAGGTTTGCAACGTCACCTACAGTGTACTCTTGTGGAACGCCGTTCGCAGTTGCGCCATGTAATGGGAGCATCGGGCTTTGTAACCGGGCTCGGGATTTCATGGAGTTGCTTAATCTCGTATTCATCGAACGGAATCGCGTCTCATCACTCGGCCCGACGACGGTCGCGAGAATGTCCTGGAGAAAGAACGGGATTTTCGGTGATTGGCGAGGCCGATGGAATCGCTTTCCATTCCGGGCGAAGTCGTGGACATCAAGCGAAAATACCTTATTGAAGGCGTCGACTGTTCCCGTGGCCTTAACCAGAAGATGATCGGCATAAACATCAGTCACCTGAATGCCGAACGACTTGAGATATTGCGTGAGCAGGAAAATATCGGCGGAGCTCCGGCCAAAGTTCAAGACAAAGGCGGGCAGTGACAGGAACTGGTGATAGAAGGGCGAGGTCGGCTCTTCGGTTGAAGCGACATAGGTCTCCAACAAATTCGGAGCTTTAACCTTGAGCACAATGGAGGCGCTAACGGTCTGGTTAGTAGCAGTCGGGCCCAGATCCTGCGCCTGTGACATGCCTTGCGCGAACGTGCTACTGGCGTCTAACTGGGAAAGCCAGACCGCGAGGAGAATAATTAGCGACTGAGTTGCCTTGAGGTACCGTAGCTGAGGATTGAGTCTTTTCATAGGATTGACTTCGAGGTTTGCTTTCCTGTTGTAGCTCTAGCGATTGTTGTCGACCAATTGCGGAGCAGATTTGCTTACTTCAAGCTGTGCGCTTACTTTTTGAATTTGTGACGCCTGCTCTTTCAGGCTTGCAGTGAGAGCTTTGATTTCCTTCTGTTGCTGCGCCACAACCGACTGAAAGTCCTTTTGCTGCTGCGCGATGGCCGCTGCCTGTTTCGCCACCGTTGAGTTTACCTGGGTAATCATTGTTGCCTGTTCCTCGACCTTGCGGTGTTCCTTCAAGAATTCATTCAGCAACATCGCGTTCACTGCGTCGTAGCGCACGGTGTAGATCTTTCCATCGACGTCGCGAGCCACCAGATCGGGGTTCACCTTGGCCACTTCTTCAGCCACGAGGCCGAACTGTGAGATGCCTTCAGGATCGAGTTCTTTCTTATAATGGAAGGTCACCGGTTTCAGCGCGAGGATCGCTTCACTAGCCGTGTCCATCGGCTTGATCCCATCCTTGAAACATCTCGAGGACACGATCGTTCCAAGGTGGCCGTGGGAGTCCACGACAACCGTTGTGCCTCCGGCCACGACAGTTCCACTGATGCCCGCGATGAAGGTAGCAGTGTGGGCGGCGTGCGTTTCTACGCGCGTAACCGCAACCGGGGTGCCAATGCGGATAGTGTTCGACTCGTTAGCAACTCCGACATTGCCGAGGTCGATGTTATTATTGCCTGAGGTAAGATTTGCGCCGCTTTCATCGCCTAAGGCGATGTTGAAATTGCCGGTGGGGTGACTATAAAGCGCAAGCCAACCGTAGGCCGCATTGTGGTTGCCGGTTGTGTTACTAAAGAGCGCATCAAACCCAGTGCCCGTGTTGCGGGTTCCGGTTGTGTTGTTAAGGAGCGGGCTAACTCCGGTAGCGGTGTTGTTGGTCCCGGTTGTGTTGCTCGCGAGCGCTTGATAACCGGCGGCCGTGTTGGCGCCACCGGTCGTGTTGCTGTCGAGCGCTTGAACACCAATAGCCGTGTTAATGCCGCCAGTTGTGTTGTTAGACAGCGCACTAATACCGATGGCCGTGTTCTGACTGCCAGTGGTGTTACTAAGAAGCGCAAATTGACCGGTGGCCGTGTTAAAAAATCCGGTTGTGTTGCTAAAAAGCGCGTTAAACCCGGTGGCTGTGTTGGAGTAGCCGGTTGTGTTGGAAGAAAGCGCATCCGCACCAGTGGCCGTGTTTTGACTGCCGGTTGTGTTGCCAAAGAGCGCAAAAACTCCGGTAGCCGTGTTGGCGTCGCCGGTTGTATTGCTATCGAGCGCTGCAGCACCAGTGGCCGTGTTCTGGCCGCCGGTTGTGTTGTTCTCGAGCGCTTGAACACCAGTGGCCGTATTGATCGCACCGGTTGTGTTGCTATTCAGCGCTATAGCACCCGTGGCCGTGTTAAATTCGCCGGTTGTGTTACTCGTGAGCGCTACCGCACCAGTGGCCGTGTTGTAATCGCCGGTTGTGTCGTTATACAGCGTATCAAAACCCATGGCGGTGTTGTTGGTGCCGGGGTTTTTTCCCGGCAGGCTATGAAGCGCCCCAGATCCCTCCGCCGTATTAGCGTTTTCCTTTTTGCCTACTTGTCCATCTCCGCCATCTCCACCATCTGCGCGCGCGAGCGAGGAAAGGACGAAATAAGCGAAGGCGAGCATGAGAATCAAACCGCGCCGCCAGGGCGAGCGGTTTATCGAATTTCCTTCGGACAGATTTATTGGTATGCGCGGAATCGGCTGATACATAATGAGTTTCCTTTTTGTGAGTGATGGGTTCACTCCTTTACAAAGGAATTGCGGCGCGGTTGCTGCAGGAAATTTCCTGCTTCTTTTCGCGACTTGAAGTTTTCGCGCATTTTTGATAAACACCTGGGATGTTGCGGCTCGCCGAGATGTTGCCTGATCCGAGTGCTTCGTTCGCTCCAACGCACTGGAGCGTGATTATGACGGCGGGAAAAACGGATTCCAATCCGGAGGAAGCGCATGCGGCCTTAACCCAGCTTTGCCAAACGTATTGGCCGCCGCTCTACAGCTTCGTCCGCAGTCGGGGCTATTCCATGCACGACGCGCAGGATGTGACCCAGAGTTTTTTCGTTTTCCTGATCGAGCAAAAAATCTACACCCGGGTAGATCGACAAAAGGGGAAGTTCCGATCTTTCCTGCTGGCCTCGATCAAGAATTTTCTGGCCGACACTTACGACCATACCCACGCGCTCAAGCGCGGAGGCGGGCACGATTTCCTACCTCTTCGTGAAGAGCAAGCGAACGAAGCGGAGTCGCTTTTTCAAACGCACTGTCTGTCTAACAATTCGATTGGGGAAGATCACATTTTCGAGCGGAGCTGGTCGGAGACACTCGTTAGAGAAAGTCTCGGACAACTCTCGAGCAGCTATAGAACCGAGGGCAAAGAGAGACTTTTCGAGGAATTGCGAATCTTTCTCACGGGCAGCTCTGACCCGTTGCCGACCTATTCCGATCTGGCAATCCGATTGGGAATGCAGGCGTCCACTCTGCGCAGCCACGTCACGAGATTGCGGGCACGTTACCGCGAAGCACTGCGCGCGGAAGTGCGACGCACGGTGGAAACCGAAGGAGAAGTCGATGGAGAGCTGCGCGAACTGCTGCGCGTGCTGACGACAACCTGAAAGAATACACATGATGGAGATCCAAGCGGCCATCACCGCCTGCTCGATCTGCGGAGAACCACTTAATACAAAGGGCGAATGTCTGGTTTGTCTGTTGCGCGGCGGGTTGAATGGACTACTCGAAGAGTCCGTCCCGGAGCGCGACTCGTTAGTCTTTGGTGAATTCGAAATCGCGCGGCGCGAAGACGGTTCTCTCTGGGAACTCGGTTCGGGCGCGATGGGCGTAACCTATCGGGCGACGGATAGAGTTCTGCACCGGACCGTGGCGTTGAAAGTCATCGAGATCCCGGCAGGCGCTGGCAATGCGCAAGCCGTGCGCGAGCGTTTTTTGCGGGAAGCACGCGCGGCGGCCACACTCAAGCACCCGAACGTGGCCGGCATATTTCAGTTCGGCGCTGCGCCGGAAGTCAATCGCTGTTATTACGCGATGGAATTGGTTGAGGGCGAAACACTCGAAGCTCTCGTTAGGCGAGATGGTCCGCTTAAGGTGGACATGGCTCTTGAAATAGCCATCCAAGTGACCCGAGCGCTGATCGGCGCCGCGGCTCAGGGTTTGATTCACCGTGATTTGAAGCCAGGCAACATCATGATCGCTCGCCTTGATAGTGGGGGGGGAGAGATGGAGGTCAAAGTCATCGATTTCGGTCTCGCCAAAGCGACGAATGCCATGGCCGAAACCGATCTCACTCACGGTGGATTTATTGGAACACCGACATTCGCGAGTCCCGAGCAGTTTGCCGGCGCGCCCGCCGATGCGCGTTCGGATATTTACTCGTTAGGTATCACGCTTTGGTATGCCCTAACCGGTGAAGTACCATATCCCGGGAAAATTATCGGCGAAGTTTGCGAGCGGCAAAAAAACAATCCACTCCCTATTCAAAGGCTCACCCAAAGGCGAATTCCAACTGCTGTGAGTGAGATCCTTAGGTACATGCTGGCAATCGATCCGATGAAACGTCCTGCATCTGCGCAACAATTGCTAAAGCAATTGGAAGCGTATCGCCAGCAAGGACAGAGACGAAGAAAAGTTCTTATAACAGCCGCCGCAATCACATTAGTGCTCACTTTGTTTGGTATTTTGGTCCTACGCCGAGAGAACCCCGCGACAACAACGAATGAGAAGTCGATCGCTGTTCTTCCATTCGAAAATCTGAGCGACGAGAAAGAGCACGCGTTCTTTGCCGATGGCGTTCAAGACGATATCCTGATCAAGCTGGCCAAAATCGCCGACTTGAAAGTGATCAGCCGCACTAGCGTGGCGCAATATCGCGGTAAACAGGATGTGCGCCAAATCGGCAATGCCCTGGGTGTATCGAACGTGCTGGAAGGGACTGTGCGACGTTCTGGCAGCAAGGTGCACGTGAATGCGCAGTTGGTAGACACTCGCACCGACCAAGACATCTGGGCGGACGAATATGACCGGGATTTGAATGATGTGTTCGCGATCGAAACAGAAGTGGCGCAGTCAATCTCAAATCGACTTAGAGCCAAGGTTTCCGCACGCGAAAAGGCGGCCATTAAGGAATGGCCAACCAAAGACCTTGTTGCCTACGACTTTTACGTCCGCGCCATTCCTTTGCTTGACTGGATCAGTAACAGTTCAAACCCGGAGAAGGATCTTTCCACGGCAGTGAATCTACTTAATCAGGCAATCACGCGCGACCCTTCCTTCTTTCTCGCATATTGCAGGCTGGCGGAGGCACACGATGGGGTCTACTTTCATACGAGCGTCGATCACACGCCGAGTCGTCTCGCGTTGGCCAAGTCGGCCATAGATTCAGCTTTTCGCTTAAAGCCGGATTCGGGCGAGGCGCACCTGGCCCTGGCTTTACATTTTTATTGGGGCTACACCGATTACGGCCACGCCCGTGCCGAACTTGCGCTTGCACGGCACGCTTTGCCTAACAATCCAAACCTCTTTCATATGACAGCATTGATTGACCGTCGGCAGGGTCGCTGGACTGAGGCCGTGCGCAACTTCGAGCGCGCAACTGAACTGGACCCGCGTAACGTTCTGCTACTAACTCACCTTGGAGGCGCGTGTTGGCTTTCGCGCGCTTATGATAAAGCGGACAACTCTTTTGCTCGGGTAATTGCTATCAATCCTGGTGATAGCGGCGCGCGGCTGTCGCGCGCTTTTATCGCAGTCGCTTCGCGCGCCGACACGCGGGCCTTTCGCGCGGCAATCGAAAAGATCAGAGCGGATGATCCTGCATTTGCAGAAACCGATGGGATGAAAGGCGCGATGTTGTGGCTCGCCATGTCCGAGCGCGATCTTGCCGCCGCCAGTCGCATCGCGGAGAAGCTGCCCGAGAACGCTCCCACTGATCAAGCGGGTTTGGGTCGCAGCTTTATTAAAGGGTTAGTTGCCCGAATGAAAGGAGATGACGCTGGCGCACGTAGTGCATTTACGATTGCGCGTGCGGAACAGGAAAAGGCAATCCGCGCACGGCCCGACATCGCGGAGCTGGTGTCCGGGCTTGCCCTGATCGACGCTGGATTAGGGCGAAAAGAAGAAGCATTGCGTGAAGGTCGCCGCGCGGTCGACCTTATGCCTCTCGCAAAAGACTCACTCGATGGCGCAATTGTCCTGACTTACTTTGCCCAGATTTGCGCGTGGACTGGCGAACGCGACTTTGCGATTCAGCAGCTTGAGATGGCCGCAAAAATTCCGGCGGGCCCACACTACGGTGGCCTGCGTCTGGATCCGATGTGGGATTCTTTGCGCGGTGATCCACGCTTCGAAAAAATCGTCGCCTCACTCAAGCCAAAGGCCGGCGAAAAGTGATCATGCCTAACCAACGGGATAATGCGAGGGGAACGAGGTCGCGTCTAAAGGGCGTGTTGCCCAAAGGCTGATTAGTTAGGTGAGAAGTGGATTAGTTGGGGTGGGCGAAGGTGATTTGGATAGGCGAGTGAAGGGATCGGAGAAAAGAAGATTGGGGTCAAATCTCAATATTTGACATTTGATCTGAGTCTTGACGTCGTTGCCTGAGCGCGAAGCTGCGTCACGCAAATATTAAATGTTGAGATTTGAACCCATTCCCCCGGATGACCCCATTCCCCAGGAACAATACCTGGATCGCTTGCAGTCCAATCAAGATCGTTTCGAGCATAACGAGTTCCGAATATCGCCGACTCCGCTGACGCTATTATCCGTGAGGTTGTTGAAATATGGCGGGCGCGATCGAATGAACGATCACGTTCGTTAGGCCCGCGATCATGAATTGGACGCCGATCGAGGCGACGAGCAACCCGAGAATGCGGGTGGCGATGCTAAGACCAACGTCGCCCAGCAGTTTTCTCAGGAATCCACCCGAAAGTAGAATGACGAAGGTCAGTAAGGAAATGCCCACGGTCACGGCCACCAGTCCCGAAGCCAGTTTGGGGCTTTTTCTTTCCCAGGCTTCGCTGGCGTACAGAATCAAGTTGGCGATGACACCCGGTCCAACCAGCAGCGGCATGGCAAACGGAACGACGATCTGGCCGTAAACAGATTCGGCTTCGCACAGCGCGCCGACTTCCGATGCGATCATCAGGTCCTTCGCCTTAGTAGTAGGAT
>CAVULE010000020.1:0-12029 GCA_963742315.1 uncultured Verrucomicrobiae bacterium | reverse complement strand
TTTTCGAAGCGCGGGTCTTCTGGTCCCAGCATCGCCCGACGGAGCGGCCGATCCACCTATTAGCTGTTTTCGCCTTTGATTTTTGGTTTGCATAAATGAATGCGCGTCGTCACGCTGCTGCACCTTAGGTATTGGCGAACAACAACTGATCGATCGACCGCCTGTGGGCGATCGAGCTGAAAGGAGAAACGTTATGAATGGTTCAGCTTCCATGTCGGGGACGGGCAAAGGAAATATGATCTGGGGGATTCTCATGCTGATCTGCGGGTTTTTGGCGATCACACTGCCGTTCGCCTCCGGGATCGGTGTTGCGATCGTAATCGGCTGGGTCCTGCTCGCCGCCGGGGTCTGGCATTTGCTCTTCGGGTTTCGATCGGGCAGCGGCATCGGCGGTTTTCTCTGGCAACTGTTGCTCGCCATCGTCTACGGCGCGGCCGGGCTCATGGTCCTTTTGCGCCCGCTCGCCGGTCTCGCCTGGCTCACCCTCGTGCTGGCAACGTTTCTCCTGATCGAAGCCGCTCTCGAGTTTGTTCTCTATTTCAACATCCGTCGCCGGGTGAATGCCGGCTGGGTGTTGTTCGATGCCATCATCACGCTCCTGCTTGGGATCTTGATCTGGGCGCGCTGGCCGTTTAGCTCAGTCTGGGCCATCGGAACGCTCATCGGCGTGAGCCTGATTTTCAGCGGCATCTCGCGTCTAATGTTATCGTCGGCGGCTTCGCGCGAAGCGACCGGCGCGACGAGGCCTGCGGTCTGACGGGGTAGCGCGTGCGTCTCGCATGCTGGTTTTGGCGTCCCGCCAAAACGGACTTCTCTTAAATCGCTCCCCTCGGGGTAAGACAAAATTTCGTTTCGGGTAGCAGCCGAAATCCGATGCCGGACTGGCTTTCAGGCTGGCAGTGTGCGCTCCCCGGACAGGATTTTAAAGATTGTTTGCGCGGAACGCGCAAAGTCCGAGCCGGACTGGCGTAACACGCGGGACGCGTGCGCTACCCGGTTAACGTTTCTTGTATCCGAAGAAACCCCGGCCGCGAATAATGTCTGCGACTTGCGGCGGCACCATCTCATCCCAGCTTTCGTCTCCAGCAGCGATGCGCTTGAGGACGTCCCGTGAAAATATCGACAGATATTTGGGATTATAGTTATCGAGCTGCACGAAGCTGCCGCGACGGACGAGATAGTCGTAGAGTGGTTGCAGGTCATCTGTCACCTTCACGGTTTGAATGGTTTGCAACTCGTCAGTGGGGCTCCGCTGCAGCGGATAGACGTAAATCTTCAAGTCGTTTTTCAGGAGACGCCCGAAGTTCTCCAGAATGCCGCCGGGCAGGTCGGCATAATATTTTTCGTCGAACAACTCATAAATACTCGGCACACCCAGAACGATGCCGATGCGTTCGTGTGTCCGCCAGGAGAGATAAGCGGCGAGCCGGTGGTATTCGAAGTAATCGGAGATGAGCACGGTCATGCCGCACGCGGCGAGGATCTCCGCGCGCGCGAGGAAATCGCGACGGTCTACCTCCGTGCCGCCGGCCAGCAGATTGCGCATGGTCAATTCCATGAGAGCGAGTATGGGCTTGCCCGCGACCGCCGGGTCTTGTTTAAACTTCGCCAGGGCGCAGCCCACCATGTCGAGGTTGACGTAAGTGACCGGACGAAAACTGCCGCGCTCGACCAGGACGGCTTTGTTATGTAACATGTCGGAAGGCTGCAGCACCTCGCGGTTCGGGCCGAACATAGCGGCGCCGCTTAATCCCAGCTGCACGAGCTTGAGCGCCATGATGCGGTTGTCCACGTTGCGGAATTCGATTCCGCTGAACTCGAGCATGTCGATCTCGACGCGACGTGTGGTGAGGTTATCGAGTAGCGACTCGACCAGTTCCTCCGGCACGTGACTTAGGAAGAACGCGCCGTAGCAAAGGTTCACTCCCACGATGCCAAGCGCCTCTTGTTGCCCGGATGCTTCCTCGTCCAGCATGCGCACGTGCATCACGATCTGGCTGGGTTGGTCGTTGGCGCGGCTCTGAAACTTAATCCCCATCCAGCCGTGACACTCGTTGGTGCCACGATAGCTCCGCGCCACCACTGTATCGGCAAATGCGAAGAACGACGTAGTATCGGCGCGCTCCTGCCCCAGTCGCTCCACGTCGAGATCAAACTCGCGGTCGAGCATCGCCTGCAGCCGGTTGCGCGAAACGTAGCGGTCAGCGTGCCCGTAGATGGCGTCGCTCACTTTCATGTCGTAAGCCGACATGCTCTTCGCGACTGTCCCCGCGGCGCCGCCGACCCGGAAAAACCAGCGCACCACTTCCTGCCCTGCGCCGATCTCCGCAAAAGTGCCGTACCAGCGCGGATCAAGATTAATCTTCAGCGCTTTGGAATGAGTGTCGATCGCTGCCTCTTTCACGGCGTGAGAAAGATTTACTAAACTCGCTGGCGGATGAAACGCGAGAGTTTGTATTACAAGGTGGTCTCGCTCTCAACAGCTGGTACGCGGAATCGGAAGCAACCCGCAACGGAAGAGAACAAAGTTCGTCTCCGCGAGGACGTCGAGGTCCGAGCTCGCCACGGGGAGTCTTCGACCGGACTGGCGTTGTTAAATCATCCAAGCAAGCGAGTAGAAAGTCCGTTTCGGCTAGCAGCCGAAGTCCGATGCCGGACTGGCATTTCAGGCTGGCAGCCTGCGCTACCCAGAGGGAGATGCATTGTCACCCTCGCCTCGCCCGTTTCGCGCGATGCGTGCTGCGGAAGTGGCGACGATACTGCCCCGGTGCAATTTTCAATGCGCGTTGAAATACTGTACGCATTGAATTGACGTTCCCGAATCCGCACTCTCCAGCAATCGTTTCCATACTGTTTTGACTTTCTTCCAGTCGCCGGCGAGCTGCTTCAACGCGCAAGCGTTCCACAAATTTCGCAGGCGTCGTCTTCATCTCTTTGCTGAAAACTCGAGCGAAATTGCGGGGACTCATCGCAACTCGTTCCGCCAGCATCGGCACGTTGAGGGGTTTGTTTAAATTATCGAGGACCCATGCCTCCAGTTCACGCAACGGTTTGCGGTCGGTGAGCTGCAGGGATAGAGCAGCGCTGAATTGCGACTGCCCGCCTGGGCGGCGCAAGTAAAGCACGAGGTTGCGAGCGACCCGCAGCGCCAGCCGTGAGCCATGGTCTTCTTCCACCAGAGCCAATGCCAGATCCATCCCCGCCGTAACTCCGGCCGAGGTATACACCATGCCATCACGGACAAATATTGGGTCGGGATCAACCTCGGTCCGCGGGTATTTCCTGGCGAGCAGCGCGCACCAATTCCAATGAGTTGTCGCACGGCGACCGTCAAGGATGCCGGCTCGCCCGAGGAGTAGTGCGCCGGTGCAGACCGACCCGATTCGCCGGATACATCCAGCTATCTTTCTGAGCCATCGAACGACTTCAATGGGTACCTCATCTTCCTCGATCGCGGCGCCACCGGCTACAAGCAGGGTGTCTATCTCGCCCCGCACCTCCCGAAACGTCTTATGCGCTGTGATTCGCAATCCACAGTTCGTCATAATTGCCGTGCGAGACGTGGTGGCCACGACTTCGACGGTATAGATGGGAGGAGCGCCCGGGTTCTGTCGGCTGAACATTTCGGCAGCCCGAGTAAAGACTTGGAGTGGTCCGACGAGATCGAGGATCTCAGTTCCCGGCCCCGCGATGAGCACGACCCGGCGCGTTCGCGTCGCACCTGGCACACTAGTGTTATTTAGGCGATTCGCTTTTGTCGATTTCACTAAACGGAATGAGACGTGTCCCTGCGTCGCATCAGAGCTGCTTACCTGCGTCTACGAACTTATCGGGTGCGGCGTCGAATGTTTTCTTGTCGTCCTGGGAACAGAAATAGTAAGTCTTGCCCTTAAAGAGAGACTTGGGAGCTGTCGCGGGGTCAACGTCCATTTGGCACACTGGGCAGAGAGGATGTTCAGCTGTTGCGACGGGGGTGGTGGCGTAAATCTGATTTGAATTGCGGTCCATCCAGCCTTGTCCCTGGTACTCGAGATTGTAGGCAGTTTTCTGGGCAACCTCGCGACCGTAGTAGCGCTCGACCACGCGGAGGGCAAGATCGATGCCGGACGACAGCCCGCCAGCGGTGGCGAGATTGCCATCCTCAACGAATCTCGCTCCACGCTTCAGGTTGATATCTGGAAATTGCGTCGCAAACGAGACAAATGCTCCGTGGTATGTAGTCGCGGCTTTGCCTGACAAGAGTCCGGTTTTCGCCAGAACAAATGCGCCGGTGCAAACGGACATGGTTACATCGGTGTTTCTTGTGGACTTACGAATCCATTCCAGCACCGCCGCGGTAGGTTCACTTTGGGCGGGTATAACGATGACCTTCGGCGCAGGCGCGTTTTGAAGGTTGTAATCCGGGATAATGCTCATTCCGCCGCTGGCATGGATAGGATGGGTTGTCTCGGCCACGGTATAAAGGCGGAATGGATGATCCGCGCGTCCGGGAATCATGACATCCTGGAAGACTTCCCACGGTCCGGAGAAATCGATCATCACCGCGCCTTCCGAAAGAAGGAAGGCAACGGGGATACTGCCTTGCGCGGGAGGCGTGAGCGAGTTCCCTTTGCCGTTTTGTCCGGTACCGCCGGGAGTACTAGTCGCTCCGGCCGCATCCGGACTGGCGCAGACTTTACCAACAGCCGAGAACGCAATTGCCGCGATCAACCCGACTTCAGCTGCTCTTCGCAGTAGCTCTTTTCCTCTGAGCGTATTTGTTCCTTTGTTCATGACAGGCAGCTTCTCCGGGGTTGTAATGGCAGCAATGACAATTATCACTTAAATCCTGCCGCAGAGGCTTCTGTTATCCTTTGATCTCTGGATGTCCAGGCCGACGCAGCGTGTAAAACCCGTCTCGGCAGATATGGTTTTGGGCCGAAGCATCCAAAACAATGTGGCGCGGCTCTTTTAACCCAGCTGCCGGAATGTTGACCGGTTGCTGGGCGAATTGCCACATCGCGACGAGCGGGCCCAGAATCAAGCATGGATACATTATGAGCTCGAACGCATTGCGACTCTTTTCTTCGGAGCGAATCAGAAGGGAGTAAGCGGACTCCTCCTGGTTCTGCGATTGATCTATCGTGTTCGTTTGTTCATTCATGCTACCAACTTCACGAGGCAGGTGCTGGCAGCGATGACAATGATCATCAAATTTCTGCCACGCCCTATTGCAGCTGTGATCGCGTCGGGATCGCGAGCGAGGGTGCGCGGGTGATCGTGAACGGCGCGATCGGGTAGATAAAATCGCGAGATGCGAAAGCGATGCTGGGGCTTTGTTATCGACTCGCTTGATCAATCGAATACGTGCATAGTTCCGATCGCAGCATCTGAAAGGAGTCCCAAACAAGGCAGATCGCGTGTGAGACAATGATGCGAAGATCCCAAACTCGTGGAATAGCGGGCAACTGTTCTTGTTGTTTGGTTCCGGCGCTGCTCCTCCTCGCGATCATTGTTGCTGCCGTGATCGGGGTTGCGGTCGTCTGGCAAAGCGCCATGCCGGGTGTCTTCCGCTGGGACGACGGAGATCATCATCATCATTACAACGCCTACCGCGATGGCTACGAGCAGGGGAACAAACTCGGCGTCGACTATGCGCGTCGCGGAGATCCGGAGCCCGAGGGGCAGGATCTCGATGCGCTCGCGCGACGCGAGGCTGACAGAATGCACGTCAGGAGCAGATCGAGGGCAGTGGATTGAAGGTTTCCGTAACGGTTTCACGCGTGGCTTCGAAGAGTTCAAACGATCAAGCTTCGAATCAGCTGGTGAGCTGGCCGCGATTAGCGACGAGGGCGAATTTCCCGCTGAAGTTCGCGTAATCGATATTTGGCGCGAGCGAGGCAGCGATTTGCTGCTGTGTTGGCAGGTTCACGACAGACGAATCGCGCGTTGCCGCGGTCCAACCGCTCCCTAGCATCGAAGTCGACGACATCATCAGCACAACGTGTCAACAGCAGAGTGCATCCATCCAAACGACGTCTACTACGCGGGCGAAGGTCGCTATTGCCGACTGAGATCGACCTGCATCACGACCGCTTCCTTGCCGAAGTAATCGCTCCGTTCGACCACCTGCCAGCCAAGTTTGCGGTAGAGACCTTCGGCTGAATGCGTCCAAAGATAGAGTCGCGGCACCTTCAATCGGCGAGCCTCTTCGGTGGCGCGGTGCATCAGCATCGTTCCCACGCCGTGGTTTCTCCATTCCGGAAGCACTAAAAGCCCGCCTAACCAAGGGTCCAAATCCGGCCGGGTATCCATATCGTGATACTTTAGTGACACCATCCCGACGAGCTCCCGGCAGTTTACCGCCAGTCCGGTCGAAGACTCGCCGTGGCGAGCTCGGACCGCAACAAGCGTCAGTGGCAATCGATCGGTGTTCGTTCGCTCCCGATAATTCTTCAGGCAATCCTCCAAAGTTTGTTCGCGCTGCTGATAAATCTCTTGCCACTCCTTCCAGGACAACTGCGCCAACGCGTCGACGAACTCGGGACAATTGGCGAGATAATCAATGGCAATACCGATGCTCTGCCGCATCATCGCCGAATCTGTTTCGCTGTCGCAGAGATTGCAACCGTCGTGCTAATCACTCCCATGCGGTCGAAGGCTTCTGATCAAGAAGCGACGAATTACATGTGACCACTGACCCTTTGCCGCTTCGCTTCGCTGTCGGTACGTCTGCTTCTTACTTCATCCTTCTCAATTCCTACTTTCTTCGTGCTCTTACCAGATTCGCACCCGTTCGTTGGGTTCTAAATACAACTTCTCGCCGGGTTTGACTCCGTAGGCGTCGTACCAGGCATCGATGTTGCGCACTGTCTGGGCGCGCTCGCGACTGGGGGCGTGCTCGTTGGTCACGATCTGGGAACGCAAGGCTGCGTCACGGATTTTTTTACGCCAGCTCTGGGCGAAGGCGAGAAAGAAACGCTGATCGCCAGTGAGCCCATCAACCACAGGCAGCTCTTTGCCGTGGAGCGATAATTTGTAGGCGTCGTAGGCAGCGGAAAGGCCGGCGACGTCGGCAATGTTTTCACCGAGCGTTTGTTCGCCATTTACATGCAGACCAGGCAGAGGCTCATAGCGATTGAACTGCTCGACTAACTGTTGACTGGCGGCTTTGAAATGAGCGGCGTCCTCCGGCGTCCACCAGTTTGCAAGCTTGCCTTGAGCGTTAAATTCCGCGCCGCTGTTGTCGAAGCTATGACTGATTTCATGCCCGATCGTCGCACCGGTGGCGCCGTAGTTGGCCGCGGCATCCGCTTTCGGATCGAAAAACGGCGGGTCAAGGATGGCAGCGGCAAAGTTGAGCCCATTCTGGAGTGGAAGATTCAGGGCGTTGACCGTTTGCGGAGTCATCCACCATTCGCCGCGATCGACCGGGCGACCGAGCTTAGCCAGCTGGTAATGATATTCCCATTCCGATGCCCGCCAGGCATTCCCCAGTGGGTCATCTCGACGAATAACGAGCCCGGCATAATCGCGCCATTTCTCGGGATAGCCGACGCCGATACGCAGAGTTTTGAGCTTGGCTTTGGCCTGCGCTTTCGTTGCCGGTGTCATCCAGTTGAGCGCGTCAATCCGATGGTCGAAGCCGGCGAGAAGATTTTTGACCATCTCCTGGACCGCGGCCTTGGAAGAAGGCGGGAAATATTTCGCGACGTAAATTTTGCCGAGAGCGTCGCCGAGATCCCTGTTGATATTGGCAATAGCGCGCTTCCACCGCTCGAGCTGCTTCGGCGTTCCTTCCAGCGTCTTTCCGTAAAAACCGAACCGCAGATCATAGTAGGCCTGCGGGAGGTAGGCGGTATTCTGGCTAATAGTGTGGAAGACGAGCCATTCTTTCCAGGTTTCGAGTGGCTCGCTCCCGACCAGGGCCGACAAACATTTGATCGCGCCGGGCTGCCATATGATGAACATCGGCTGTTTCTCAAGGCCGGCGGCGCTCAGGTAAGCGTCCCAGTCGAGCCCGGGCGCGTTCGATTTCAGGTCGGCGAGCGTGGCCGGATTGTTCGACTTGTGCACATCCTGGCTGGTGACGCGATCGACGTGCACGGTCGCCATCTTCTTCTCCAACGCCACGATCCGATCGGCGCGGCCGGCGGGATCGCTCCTGCCGGCAAGCTTCATCAAATCGCCGACGTAGGTTTGGTAAGCGGCACGTTGCTTGGCCATTTCCGGCTCGTTCGACAGGTAATACTCGCGATCAGGCATTCCCAGCCCGCCCTGAAGAAGATACGGAACAGTGCGATCAGGCTCGCTCAACGCCTGGGTCACCCACACACCGAACAGATTTTCCGTCCACATCACGGTGGCGTTGAGCGGATCAACATCGGCACGTAGGCGTTCGCCGAGTACTCGAGCCAGGTCCGTTTTCGTTTTTATCGCATCGATTTCGCGCAGCTTTTCTTTCAGCGGATCGAACCCGCGCTTCTCGATGTTGGCCGTGTCCATGAAGGCGGCGTAATACGCGGCGATCATTCCCCGCGGGGTATCCGGCGGCGGATGGGCCGCGACGGCTTCGCGGACCAGATCGGCGTTGCGTTTTTCCGCGCGCTCGAAAACTTCGAAGCCCACGCCAGTGCTGGCGCGGTCGGCGGGAATCTCGGCAGTTTTTCGCCAGCCGCCGTTGGCGTATTCTTCGAAATCGTCGCCTGGTTTCACCGACAAATTCCGGTAAGCGGGGTTGATCCCGATCGTTTTTTCCGGCGGGGGTTTATCGGCAGAAAAGGCAGTTTCCACGCATGCCGTTAAAGTCAGGGCCGCAAGCAGCGTCATCTTCATGTGGATAGCCTTGATGATTGCTCCCGGAAAACAAGCCTTACGGTTCGGCAAGTACAGTCGCTACTAGCGCGCGGTTACGAGTTCAGTCTGGCTGAAAATCGCGAAAAGTCCGTTTTGGCGAGACGCCAAAAGTCCGAGCCGGACTGGCGTAACACGCGAGACGCGCGCGCTACCCCTACAGTTTCGGTGCGAGATCGGCGACGATTTGCTCGAAGCGCGGATCGCCGCGCAGCGGGTCCCACCATGGGAGCAGCTTCAGCCGTCCGTAGCTCAAGACGCTCGGGTGACTCACGGCGGCAGAAAGACGCTCGCAGGCCAGATCCTTTTCGCCAGCCCACGCCGCTACGATGGCGCCATACTGAAGCATGTCCGTCCCGTTTGACAGATCTTTCGTGACCGGCATCAAGTCTAAGGCGCGCTGAGCCTCTTCCAACGCTTCTTTCTTCCGCCCAAGACCCGCATCAATCAGGCCAAGAATACAGATGGTAGGAGCAAAGTTTGGATCCGCCTGGACGAGTTTTTGCTGCTCCTCTCTCGCTCGCATAAATGCGGTGCGTGCTTTTCCCTCATCATGCTGAAGGCGAGCGAGCAGTGCTTTCCCAAGTGAAACACTCAGAAGGGTGGCGTTGTCTCCCCACGTGTTGTTGCCAAGCGCGCGAAGAGCATTCTCGAGACCAGCGGGATCACGTTCGGCAAACGCGCATAATACCCAGACATCGGCGATGTTTGGAAGCGCACCCGGGTTCTGCGCTTGAATTTCATCGATAATGCGATGAAGCGGGCGCGTATCTGCCTTCCAATCAAGTGCGATCAAGGCGCGTGTGGCGCGCGTTTCCACATCGTCGGGTTTGACGTCGATTGCGCGATCGAGCACTGCACCTTCTTCGGCGTACCGCCTTTGATACGCATAACTTAAAGCGATCTGCTGAAGGGTGTAGAAATTGCGTGGATCAAGATCAAGAGCGCGCTGGATAAACTGCAATCCCTCCTCCGACTTACCGCGCCGGCGAAGAATGTAACCGGTTAGTTCGAGGATTTCCGGGTTGTTGGGCAACGTCCGGCGCGCGAGCTCGAGTTCCTTCAAGGCCCCGTCGTAATCACGATACCCATAGTATAGATGCTGGGCCCGCACGAGGTGAGACTCGCCTGCTTCCGGCCGCAGGCGAATCGCAGCGTCGACAGCGGCTCCAGCTGTCGCCAACCGTGCCGGAGTATGATCGAGACCCAATGCGTAGAGCTGGTCGTGGGCGCGGGCGAGGTTGCACTGCGCAACAAAGAATGAAGGGTCGCGCTGAAGCGCCTGGTTTAGTAAACTGATGGCTTCATCAAGCTTTTTGCCTGCGATCGCACTGAAGGCCGTGGTTAATATCAGGTTCTTGGCGCGACTGTAGAGATCGAATGCGGCGACGTCGTTCGTCGGTCGTTGCTCGATCGCGCTCTTCTCGGCGGGGGAGAGCTTCGCCTGCAACTGGTCGGCGATGGCATTGGCGATCTCGCTTTGAATGGCAAAAACATCAGCCAAGTCACGGTCGTAAGTCTGTGCCCACAGATGCGCGTCATTGCGCGCATCGATCAGCTGCGCGTTGACACGGACGCGATTAGCCACGCGTTGCACGCTTCCCTCGAGCAGGTGCGCCACCCCGAGCTCTTGTCCAATTTTGCGTAGATCGCGTGCCACACCACTCTTGTACTGCATCACGCTCGAACGGCTGATCACTTTCAAATCAGCAACTTTCGCCAGATCAGTCAAAATCTCATCCTGTACGCCATCGGTGAAAAAGGCATTCTGTTTGTCATCGCTTAGATTATCAAATGGGAGAACCGCAATGCTCTTCTCAGGAGCGGCGGCCGGAGCAGTGACGGGAGCCATGGCAGGAGTAGCGACAGGGATAGGGGATGAAGCACTCTTACTCGCGACCGGCGCAGAACGCCTCGACAACAAGTATCCGCCCACAGCAAGTGCGGCCACGAGTATGACGGCAGCAGCGATGATCCAGCCACGACTTAGACTGGGCTTCTCAGGTGCGAGCGGCACCGCCGCTGCTGTTTTATGCCGTGCTTGGAGAAACTTTTGCGGCACCTCAGGATTACCCAGTTCTTCTGTGTAAAGGTTCACCACCGAAACACGTGAACCGTGTTTCACTTCCGCCTCACCCAGATCGTGCAGATGCTTTTTCCAGTGGCCGAGTTGCTCCAAGTCTTCCGCCACATGCTTGGAAAGCAGGATGTGCTCGGCATCCCCACAATCCATCACCCGCTGGGCAACATTAATTCCGGCGCCGGCAATGTTGGCCCGACCGCTTACATCCACCACGCCGCTGACCGGGCCGCTGTGCACGCCCATGCGCAGCTTGAGCTCGGGATGCTCCCTGGCCGCGCGACTGATCTCAAGGGCGCATTCTACCGGCGCTTCCGGTGAGTTGTAAAAAACCAGCGCCATCCCGTCACCGGTCGGAATTGTAATCAGCCGATGGCTCGCTTCTGCTTTGCGAAATTGTTCCGTGCCACGAACAATCTCATTCAATAGCTCGAGCAGTCGGCGTTGCTGATCAATCAGCAGCTTGGAGTAGCCGACGATGTCGATGAAGAGCACATAGGCGATCTCGAGCTCAATCTCCTTCTTAACCTCCACGGACACGGCGGCGATTCTACTCGGTTACGAGCGAAGGCTCTACCTCATTCTTTCGGCGCGAGGGAGGCGACGATTTGTTCGAAGCGCGGATCGCCGCGGAGAGAGTCCCAGTAGGGATGCAAGCGCAACTGTCCGTAGCTAATCAATCCCGGATGTCGCAACGTTGTTCTCAACTGCTCAATCGCGAGGTCTTTCTCCCCAGTCCAAGCATAAATTACCGCCAGGTATTCCTCCACATTCATCCCATTCACGGCATCCTTGGTCACGGGCAGTAGTTCAACAGCTTTGCGGCCTTCGATGATTGCTTGCTCTTTTCTTCCGAGTGCGGCGTCAATCAACCCCAGGACACAAACGGCAGGGCCATAATCAGGTTGCTCTCTGGCGATTTCCTCTACCTGATCGCGCGCGGCCAAAAACGCCTCTTGTGCGGCGCTCGGGTCTCCCCGCATGCGCGCGACGAAACCTTTCCAGAATGGGATTGGTAACAGCACCGCGTTAGATCCGCTTCCTTGAGGAGGCATAACGGTAATGGCTCGCTCAGCGGCGTTCAGATCGCGCTCACATAGTGCGAAGTAGATGAAAA
>CAVULE010000019.1:0-23976 GCA_963742315.1 uncultured Verrucomicrobiae bacterium | reverse complement strand
CCGTCAGCGCCGGAACATTATTTGCAAACAACGCAACCTCTTCGACCGGTACCGGTATTGTTACAGTGAATGGGACCGGCACTCTCGGTGGCTCCGGGAAAATCACGGGCGCAGTCAACGTGAGCGCGAGCGGCGCGACAATTAACCCCGGCGCAACAGCAGGCGCCATTGGGACGCTTAATACCGGTGCGTTGACTTTAAGTAATAGCAGCAAGTTCAGCGTGGATATGGCTGTCCGGAAGCGGTAATGCCGATCAAATCAGTGTAACCGGTGGCGTGAATATTACGTTGGCATCGCTCCAACTTAACCTTCCCAACGGAGCTGCGTTTGCTGCTGGCACCACCTACACCTTAATAATAACGATCGTGTCTTAATACCATTCCGGAACGTTCTCCAACGCGGCGGCAGCAACGGATACGATCAATGGTTATCAATGGATCGTTACCTACGCTGGTGGTGACGGTAACGATTTCGTGATTACGGCTGTTCCCGAGCAGCACATGGCTGGCGGCGGCGCTGGCGCTGGGCGCCATCGGATTCTCACAGCGGAAACGTCTCCGCGACAGTTATCGTTTTCTGACCTCTGACCTATGACATAGTTCCCTTGCTCATCCCTCGACCCCCTCTCCCATGCCTCCCAAAGCCGATCCACGCCACCCCCCTCCACCGCCGCATCGACACCTTCCTCTGGATTTTAAGCCTCATCGTCCTGCCACGTCTTTCCTCGCCGCGCACTAACCCGCTCACATGCCCTGGCCCAACCCCACAATGTTTCGTCTTCGTCACCGTCAGGTGCGGCGCAGCGCGAGCTGTCTTGCAGGCGCGCTGGCACCTCTTGCCTTCAGCTTCAGCGCCAACGCTACGTCCCTATCTTGGGATGCCAACGGCACCACTGCTGCAGGAACAGGTGGAACTGGCGTTTGGGACATCAACTACGTCGGCATTGTGGCGCAACGGTTGGCCACCGGTGCTTCCAAACCTGGACAAACGGCGGTGGCGATGAAAGCGGTTTTTCAAGAACAGCCGGGACGGTCACGCTCTACAAAGGCACTGGAGGCTCGCCACCGAACATAATGGTCAATAAAATGACTTTTTCCATCGCCGGTTACACGGTTCGAGCCGATCCGACTGGGAATGGTGCTGATGTTCTCCAACTCACCGTCAGCTCACCCACGATCGAAGCCGACGGTAACGCAACCATCGCCATTCAAATCGCAGGCACGGCTGGTCTTATCAAGACCGGTGCCGGCACACTTACTTTGGCTCTGACCACTAACACGACAAATACGAGTCTAGTAATTATACCGGTGCTACTGTAATGAGACTGGTGCTATTAACGTCGCCACATTAGCTAATGGCGGAAGATAATAACTCAATCGGGGCTGCGGCAGCCACGGCCTCAAATTTAGTTTTCGGAGGCGGTACGCTTCAAATTAGGCTCCCACGAGCTCCTCAACCCCCACCAGCACTAATCGCCTTTTCACGATTGGTGATACAATGGCACTTGCTGCCACACTAAACTTCGTCGAGTACAGGCCGCGGCGCAACCATGAGCTTTACCGGTCAGCTTCATAGCCTTCGGCAATACCAGCGCACACACTACTACCCTAACCGGCACTAACACCGGAAGTAACACATTGGCTCCCGATATTGGCGACAACACTCAGGGGGCAACCAGCCTTAACAAATCTGGTGCCGGCACCTGGGTGCTTGGTGGGCAAATACCTACAGCGGTGATACGACCATTGCGGCCGACAACGCCTGAGATTGGGTGCTGCGAACACTAATTCCTGATGGGTCGGGCAAAGGCAACGTGAGTGTAACGGGCACACTCGATTTGAATACATTCAGCGAAACAATAAACGGCCTGAGCGGTGCTGGAACTGTAGACACGGTTGCTGGTGGCACTCCGATATTTACCGTAGGTAATAACAATGCAACGAGCTCATTCAGCGGTGTAATCAAGAATACAGCCGGCACTTTGGCTTTAACCAAGACAGGCTCTGGCACGCTGACTCTTTCCGGCACCACCGCCAACACCTACAGTGGCCTAACGACAGTTAGCTCCGGCGAATTGGATCTGGGCAAGACTGCTAACGTCAATGCCATTGGCTCCGGCGGCCTTACGATTAGCGCTGGGACGGTGAAGTATACCGGCACCAGCACCGATGAGATCGCCAATACTGCGGCCGTGACTGTTTCCGGCGGCACCTTGGATATTGTTGGCAACAGCGATACGGTCGGCGTTGTCACATTAACTAGCGGCAATATCAATGGAACTACCGGGACGCTTACCGGTTCCTCCTACGGAGTCCAGTCTGGTTCGATCAGCGCGAAATTGGGCGGCACCGGCGTTAGTCTGACCAAATCAACTGCCGGAACTGTCATTCTCACCGGCGCGAATAGTTATACGGGCGGGACAAATATAAACGCCGGCACACTGGCGTTGAACGCGAACAACGTCCTACCCGATACGGGAACAGTCGTGCTTGGCGGCGGCAAACTACAGCTCAACGGAGCGCAAGAAGGTACAACCGCAACAGCCGGCGCCGGACCGCTTTCCTTGACGTCCAATTCGATAATCGATCTCGCAAGCACCGACCTCATCCACTTCCTCGCTAGTAACGGACAAAACTGGGGCGGCAATACTCTCTCGATCTATAACTGGAACGGCACACCCATCACCGGCGGCGGCGCCGAGCAAATTCTTTTCGGTTCCGATACGACGTCCCTAACCCAGGGACAATTAGATCTGATCACCTTCTACAGCGACGCGGGCACGACATCTCTTGGGACTGCGGCTTTCGCGACATCCCACGACGGCGAAATCGTGCCACAGGCCGTTCCAGAGCCCAGCACCTGGTTTGCCGGCGGTTTAATGCTCGTCACCCTGCTTTTCACACAACGCCGGCGGCTGTTCTCGCTAAAGCTTTCGGAGTTTACGCGCCTGGTCAAAAGCGCCTAGACGCGAAGCAGGGAGCACGGGGCAGGGTCACGGGCACTGAGCAAGGAACAGCGAGCGCGTTCGTTTTCCGCAATTCGAAATCCGCAATTCGAAATTCGAGATTGCTGATGAAATCAGGCCCATTTTTGCATTAACATTAAGAAAGGTCGTGCCCAAATCACGGTATACCCGGCGGATAGTTAGGCGGATACGGCGCATCCGGAACTACCTGCCTGCCTTTCCGCGGCTGCCTTCACGCCGCCGAATCGCAACCTGGTTGCGCCGTTATCGTCGCGATCCTTATCTGCCCGCGTTTCCACAGCTTCCTTCACGAAAACAGTTCGCGAGCTGGTGGCGCCGCCGGCGGCGGGAGGGGTTGTTTTCCGCGCTTCCGCGATTGCCTTCGCCAAAGCAAATGCGTCTGCCCAAAGCCCACGCTCCTTCATTGCCGCAGGTGCCCTCGCCGAAGCGCATCGTTGCCTGGTTTCGCGCGCGCCGACGCCGACGAAAGACTCTAGTACGCTTGACGCTCCTTATTATTACGGCAGCGCTGCTTGCCATTGTGGCGCGTCCAGCTTCACATCGAATCAAGGAATGGCAGAGCAGACGATTGGCCGCTCAAGCGTTAGTCTTGATCGAACAGGAAGACTGGACTGAAGCCGTTGAGAAAGTGCAGACTTCTTTTTGGCTCAGCCAGACTCAACCGGAAACCTGGCGAGCCTACGCGCTCCTTCTTACCCGTACCGGGCAAAGTGCGCTCGCGGTGGAATGGTGGCAGAAGATTGCGCAATCGCGGCCGCTTTCCATAGAAGACCATCGTAATTACGCAGCCGCGGCGCTTTCGGCCAGAGAACTGATAATCGCCTCCGCTCAAATCGATCTGCTTTTGACACAACAAGCCGGTCCCACCCCGCGAGATCTTCTGCTCGCTGGGCAACTGGCAACGCTTCGCGGCTACAGTAGTTACGCTGTCGGTTATGCTGAGCGCATCCTCGGGGATGTAAGCTCTGATTCTCGTGAACGCCTGGGCGCCAATTTGTTAGTCCTGGCAAATAGACCTTTTGATTCGCCGATGTACGCGAAAGCTTCTGGAAACCTGCTCAACATTGCACGTGATGAAACAAATCGAGCGTCCACTCAAGCGCTCGCCGTTCTGGCACAGCAGCGCCTACCTGGCCTAACGAATCCCGTGGCGGAGTCGCTATCCATCTCGTTACCAGATATCTCGAACAAGGCGATATCGCTTAATGAAATAGCCGACCGCCTCGCTCGTAACCCGAACTCGCGTCCGTTCCATCAAATGCTCGCGTTAGAACTGCGCGCCCGCGCCGAACCCGCGCGCACGGACGAATTGATCGCAAGAGCAATACAATCCTATGGCGACGAAGACGATGAAACTCTTGTCGCGTTGGGCTCGTGGCTTTACTCGCACAGCCGCTTCGAATCGATGCTAGGCGTTCTCCCGCTGGAACGGGCAGCGCGGCGACGGGAGTTGTTGATGGAACGGATCGACGCGATGGCATCCCTTGGCCGGCTCGCCGAAGTCAAGGAACTGCTTCTGAGGGAGTATCCGGTGCTCGCTCAAGCCTTCCAGCACATGTATTTGGCCGTGGTCAACGCGAGACTCGGCGAGACAACGGCCGCGGCGAACGAGTGGTATCGAGCACTCGACGCGGCCACATCACCCCGAACCTTGATAGGACTTGCAGACTACGCTGAAAAGAATGGCGTTCTAGGGATTGCCGATGCGGCCTATGCACGTTTGATCACGATACAACCGGCGCTCAAGGAAGCTTATATTTTGCGTTTGCAGCTGACCGAAGCGAGGGGACAAACAGCCAAAGCTCGCATCATCGCGACCGAAATTATCAAGCTTTGGCCAGAGGACATCGACACGCGCATTCACGAAATCTATCTGCGACTGCTCCTCGCCGGGTCTGGATTGGAGTCCGAAACAGCCGAAACGCAGGCCGAAGCTTTCGTTTCGCAAAATCCGTGGGACGGCAGTGCGCGAACGACGTTAGCGCTAGCCCGGTTAAGACAAGGCAAAGCCGCCGCTGCGCTAAACGCGCTGACCGAATTCACACCGGAGGTCCCCTCCTCAGCCGTTTCCCAGGCTGTTTATGCAGCCGCATTGGCGGCAAACGGCTGGCAAGACAAGGCCCGCGCGGAAGCGGAGAAACTCGCCACCATCAGACTGTTGCCCGAAGAACGAGCGTTGATCGCACCGCTGCTCAGCGAGAAGCCATAGAATAATCAGCGGTCAGAGGAATCAGGACTGATGTCAGATCCGCCAACTCGTCGCGTCGTAGCCCCGGCAGATGGAAGGACGGATTCGCCGTAGCGAAGGTCAGACGCCCGCATTCGATGTTCGATTTTGGATGTTCGGTGTTGGTGGGCGTTGAGTGTTCGGCGTTGCCTTCTCTGTTCTCAGATCGAAGACGACTCACTGCTGATTTCGCCAGTGCGCGACCTGACCGACAATTGATCAAATATCGCGATAGATCTCTCGACGGTGACCGATGGCCAACAGATGAATTGTGTTCCGCTGCAAATCGAAAGTGTAAATGATTCGGTAGTTGCCAACTCGCAATCGATACTTTCCTCTGGATCTTTAGTGTCGTCGTTGCTGCGGTAGTCTTCATCATCGCCGCGCACTGACGCGCATTCGCGGGCGGGTGGTCGGTTAACGGTTATCAGACTCACTTGTCCCATTAAAGCCATGGACGAGACGGAGCTCGTCCCTCCAGTTTGACGCCCGGCGCGCCATCATTGTAGGGCGGGCATTCCTGCCTGCCATCCCGGCAAGCGGGAGCGCTTGCCCTACAAGCTGATGCGCGAGTTATCCCGCCGGGCCGTAGGCCGCTATGTACCGGAGGCCGTTATCGGTTGGCAGTTGCCAGGAGAAAAAGCCCGGATTACGCGGACTACGCAAATTAATTGCAATTCTGATCCGCTTGCGTGGAGGGACGGGCGCCGTCCCGTCCCTAATCTTGGGACGACACAGCCTCCGGCTCGGCGAAGCCTACAGCTCGGAGAGCGGTCGTCCCTCCAATCTCCCTCCCTGCGGCGGGTTTAGCGGATGAAAACGATGCCCCGCCATTTTCTACCACGTCGTCCAAAACTTGACGGCTTAAAGCCGTCGAGTTTCAGGGATGGCCGCAGGCGGCCATTCCGTTCAGGTTCTTGTTCAAAACATCTTCGAGAATGGCTTCAACGAACGATGGGAAGGGTGCAGAGCGCCAGGCTCGATGCACAAAACGTGCTCCGAAAGTGAAGCAGGAGCCACGTCACGTAATTTTAATTCCAAGTTCCCACCGACCTCAGAGAACTTGACGGCTTAAAGCCGTCGAGTCTCAGGAGTTGCCCGCGGGTATTCCGTTTAGATTCTCGTTCAAAAACATCTCTGAGCGATAGTTTCAATGGACGATTGGAACGTGCAGCGCCAGGCTCGACGCGCAAAACGTGCTTCGAATGTCGAGCAGAAGCCCCATGTCACGTAATTTTAATTCCAACTTTCCACCGATCTCAGAGGACTTGACGGCTTAAAGCCGTCAAGTTCGGACAAACGCAGAAATCATTTCGTTTAACAGCGTTTAACAGATTCGTTCAAACACGCGCCCGACTTCTGTGATCGATGGCCTTAATAGATGACGAAAACGGTGCAAAGCGCGCAGATTGGCTCGTGAGTGGAAAAACTTTCTCCGCCACTTATCCCATGCAATCGCTTTGATCGTTTCTTTCCGTTCTTTATGATCCGGGCGAAAACGAAGTAACGCGGAGCCGCTGGCACCAGCAATTTCGCTCGAAAGCGTCTGCGCGGTGTATCTTTATACATCCGCCTTTGCTGATATCGCCTCTACATTTACACCACCCGCGCTGGACAAGAAATCCCCAAAAAGGCAATCCTCCGGGACAGTCGTTAAAGAAACTTGACGGCTTAAAGCCGTCAAGTTAACAAGGCACCTTGAGTTCTAAAAAGACAGCTCTGGATGTCTTGTTTCCGCGGGTGCGAGCCGAGCTTTTGCGGTTGCTTTTCGTCGAACCAGCGCAGCAGCGCTACGTGCGCGAGCTGATGAACATGAGTGGACTCGCCCTTCACACGATCCAGGATGAGCTGCGAAAGCTCACCGCAGTCGGCCTTATCGTGACCTGGTCCAACGGATATCATCGTTTCTATCGCGTCAACCAAGATCACCCTCTATTCGGGTCCTTGCTTCACATCGTTCAGGGTAGCGCAAAGTTACCCTTGCCAAAACAAATACTGCTACATCGGCCTCGTCGACGTCCGGCAAAACAGAGAGCCGGACGACAGGGCAGCGCCGCTACCGAAAGATTGGCCCGGGAAATGGAACTTGTTCTCGAATCGGCGACAAACTCGACGGCTTTAAGCCGTCATGTTTAGGACCGGCCATGCGCAAAAATTGTGGACATTGTTCGCCGGTGCGACGCGTGGCCAAATGGTGGAGAGCGCGATGCTTTGCGCTCCCGCTCGCCTGATTCGCAGGTTTTCATTTTTTAATTTCTAATTTTCACTTTTAATCTCAAATTCCTCCCCTATGCCATACAAAGACATCACGCCGCCGGCCGGGGACAAGATTACGCGAGGTCAAACTTTAAGCGTTCCCGATCACCCCGTGATTCCGTTCATTCGCGGCGACGGGACCGGGCCTGACATCTGGGCCGCGAGCGTGCGCGTCTTCGATGCCGCGGTCGAGAAAGCTTACGGTGGCCAAAAGAAAATCGCGTGGTTTGAAGTTTTTGCCGGCCAGGCGGCCAAGGACAAGTTTGATACCTGGCTTCCGGATGACACGGTCGAAGCGTTTCGCGAATATCTTGTCGGCATTAAAGGCCCGCTGACGACTCCGGTGGGCGGCGGGATTCGATCCTTGAACGTCGCGCTGCGGCAGCTGCTCGATTTGTATGTTTGTCTGCGGCCGGTGCAATATTTCAAAGGCGTTCCCTCCCCCGTAAAGCGTCCGGAGAAGGTCGACATGATTATCTTCCGCGAAAACACGGAAGATATTTACGCCGGAATCGAATATGCCGGCGGAACTCCCGAATCGAACAAGATACTCGATTTCCTGGCCAAGGAATTTCCCAAGGACTTCGACAAGATTCGTTTCGGTACCCAGGAAAAAGCTAAGAAGTTTTGGAGTTCGGTCGGAGCAAAAGATTTCCCGACCGACATTCGCGTCGGCATCGGGATCAAACCGGTGAGCTATTCGGGTAGTGTGCGGCTGATCCACAGCGCGATCAGCTACGCCATCCTCAACAACCGCAAGAGTGTGACGTTAGTACACAAGGGTAACATCATGAAGTTCACCGAAGGCGCGTTTCGCGATTGGGGTTATGAAGTGGCGAAGAATATGTTCGGCGCCGAAGACTTGGATGGCGGTCCATGGTGCCGGATCCCAATGGGAAAACCGGGCGCCGGCATTGTCATCAAGGATGCGATCGCCGACATCACCTTGCAGCAGGTCCTGACCCGCCCGGAAGATTTCGATGTTATCGCCACATTAAACTTAAATGGCGACTACTTGAGTGACGCGCTGGCCGCACAGGTAGGTGGGATTGGCATCGCCCCCGGCGGGAATATTAACTATATTACTGGTCACGCCGTTTTCGAAGCTACTCACGGCACCGCCCCCAAGTACGCCAACCTGGACAAAGTAAATCCCGGCTCGGTGGTTCTCTCCGGCGAAATGATGTTCCGTTACATGGGCTGGACGGAAGCGGCCGATTTGATCTTGAAAGGATTAAATGGCGCCATCGCCAGCAAACGCGTCACCTACGATTTCGCGCGCTTAATGGAAGGAGCGACCGAGATCAAATGCTCGCAGTTCGGCGATAACATCATCGAGCATATGTGACGGAAGAATGACGAAATCCGTTGGAGGGACGGGCGCTGTCCCGTCCCAAACATAAACGGACATTGGAGGGATGGGCTCCGTCCCGTCCCAAAATTTAGGGACGCCACGGAGGTCGTCCCTCCAGATATGAATGACGTTGGTCGTACGCATCCAGTTCATCAACCAATTCGTGAGCAATTTAACACGCCGATTATCGTGTACGTGACTGTTTGCACGAAAGATCGCAAGCCGATCTTGGCTGAGGACAAAGCGCACGCATTATTGCTTGAGGCGTGGGGCGCTGCCGCAGCTTGGCTTGTGGGTCGCTACCTCATCATGCCCGACCACTTACATCTCTTCTGTGCGCCAACCGAGCACGACTCGTTGCCAATTATTAACTGGATTACATTTTGGAAGTCGTACGCTGCAAGACGATGGCTTACTCCTGAAGCGTCTCCGATTTGGCAGCGGCACTTTTGGGATACGCAATTGCGCAGGAGCGAGAGTTACGATCAGAAATGGCAGTACGTTGTCGAGAATCCAGTTCGGGCCGGGTTGGTTGCAAGGTCGGAAGATTGGTCATTTCAAGGGGAGTTGAACGAACTACGATGGTGACGACTTTGGAGGGACGGGCGCCGTCCCGTCCCAAATTAGATTATAGGACGACACGGAGGTCGTCCCTCCAAAAACTGCATAGCGCAAAAAATTGTTCGTAGCCTTTCCTTGATATTCCCTAGCAAGCGAATTCCCGCACTTTCATCGATCGAAAATCCGAGTTAGCTCCAGTTGATGAACTCGCTTTGGCAGCGCTTCCAAAAGTATTTTCTGCGCTATAGCGAGATTGGTTTCACGATCGACATCAGTCGGATGCGATTTGCCGATGATTTTCTGCAATCGATGGGCGCGCGGGCGCAAAGGGCCTTTTCGGAAATGCGGCAGCTCGAAGCCGGCGCGATCGCGAACCCGGATGAGCGCCGTATGGTTGGTCACTATTGGTTGCGCAATCCTGGATTGGCTCCGAGTGCCAGCTTGCGAAACGATATCGAAGAAACGAATGCGCGGATCAAAAAGTTTGCCGCTGCAATCCATGCCGGTGAGATTGCGCCGGCGACGGGGAAATTCCGCCATCTCTTGGTCATCGGCATCGGCGGCTCGGCGCTCGGCCCGCAATTTGTCGCCGACGCCCTTGGGAACACCGGCGACCCAATGGACGCATTCTTCTTTGATAATACCGATCCGGATGGTTTCGATCGAGTATGGGGAAAATTAAAGGACGCCCTCGAGGAAACGCTGGTAATCGTCATTTCAAAATCGGGCGGTACGAAAGAGACGCGCAATGGGATGGTAGAAGCGGAAATACACTATCGCGCCGGACGCTTGGACTTCGCCCGACATGCCGTAGCCGTGACCGGGGTCGGGAGCGAACTCGATCGACATGCGCAAGAAAATGACTGGCTGGCGCGTTTCCCGATGCATGATTGGGTTGGTGGGCGGACCTCGGTGATGAGCGCAGTCGGTCTACTGCCGATGGCGCTGCTCGGATTTGAGATCGATCGATTTCTCGAGGGTGCGGCGGCAATGGACCAACTGACTCGAGTGGACGTCGTCGAACAAAATGCCGCCATGTTGCTGGCGCTAATGTGGTTTTACGCCGGGGAAGGCCAGGGCGCGAAAGACATGGTCATTCTTCCCTACAAGGACCGGCTAGCACTGTTCAGTAGATATTTGCAGCAATTAGTCATGGAATCGTTAGGAAAGGAGAAGGATCGCGACGGCAAAATTGTGCATCAGGGAATCGCGGTTTATGGCAATAAAGGCTCGACTGATCAGCATGCCTATGTGCAACAATTGCGCGATGGGGTTCTGAATTTCTTTGTCACCTTCATTGAAGTGGAAAAGGACCGCACCGCCGCGCCGGTGAGAGTAAAAGATGATTTCACGAGCGGGGATTATTTGCACGGATTTTTGCGCGGAACCCGCAAGGCTTTGTTCGAGAAACAACGCGAATCGATTACTATCGGCATGCCAGATGTGAGTGCGTTCTCAATCGGGGCCTTGATCGCGCTGTATGAACGCGCAGTTGGCTTTTATGGTTCGCTGGTAAACATCAACGCTTACAATCAGCCCGGAGTTGAAGCGGGCAAGAAAGCGGCAACGGAATTGCTGCGATTGCAGACAAAGGTACGAAAGAAATTGAATCGAAATCCACAAACAGCCGACCAAATCGCTCGCGCGCTCGGCGTCGACCCTGAATCGGTCTATCATCTGCTCGTGCACCTTCACGCGAACGACCCGGCAGTGCAATCTGCGGTTGAGAAGGAAGTGGCGGCCGACAAGTTTTTCCTGGCGTGACGACGAAAGCAAAAGCGGCACCGGCGGCGTCGGATGAACATGTTCTGTGGGAAAATTTTGTGAAATTCCTCCGCCAGCTTAGTCACGATTTGCGCAACCAATTGAACGCAGCCGAACTGCAGTCGGCCTTGATCGCTGAGTTGACGAACGATGCCGAACTAAAATCGGAGATTCGCCGGTTGCGCGAACTGATTTCGCAACTCGGTGGCACACTGCAGAGCTTGTCGGCATCAGTGGCAGAGCCGCGACCGACCGCGTTGCCCTATGCCGCGAAAGATTTTATTGCCGACATACAAAAGAAGGTTGCGCACGAGTTTCCGGAGAAAGCGCAGGCGGTGAAATGGGAGGTATTGCCAGCGGACGGGACGTTGAACATTGATCCGGAATTAACAGAGTGGGCGGCTGCGGAATTATTCCGGAACGCTTTTCGCCATGACCTGGCGGACGATGAGGTGCAGGCGCAAGCTTCGGTCGAAGGTGATTGGTTCACCTTCTCCATTCGCGAAGCGAAAAAAGAAGAAATTGATCCGGCGCAATGGACGCAACCATTGCAGAAGATGTCGCACGGTCATTATGGTCTCGGATTACGTCGGGCACGAAGGATCATCGCGGCGCAGGGCGGCGAGTTATCGGCAAAATTTGATCCAGCTTCGCGAATATTGACTAGCACGATCACGCTTCCTTGTTCCACGGAAAGTCCCTGAGTGGTATTATAGAGCAGCTGTGAGAGCGAATTCCGAAGCGCGCCGCATTCTCATCATCGATGATGAGCGTCCGATTTTGATGACGCTGGAAGCGTTACTGACTCGCCACGGTTATCAAACGGAAACCGCCACGACGGCGACGCTCGGATTGCGCGCAATGAAAACAAATTCGGCCGCGCTGGTGTTGCTTGATCTGCAATTGCCCGACGCCGATGGACTGGAAACACTCGAGCGGCTCAAGAAGGATTTCGGCGATTCGCAGGTCATCATTCTGACCGCGCATGATTCGCTGAACAACGCCATTGAATCGATCAAGCGCGGCGCGTTTCATTTTATAAGCAAGCCGTATGCGCCCGAGGAATTGTTGAGCCTGGTGGAACAGGCGCTGGAGAAGCGATCGCTTTTGCACGAGACGCAGGCGCTGCGCGAAAAAGCCGAGCAACTGGAGAAACGGCTGGAGTTGGCCGAGACGCGGCTCGCCCCGGTATTCAAAAGCAAGGTGATGCAGGAAATGGAGGAGTTGATCGGCGCGATGGCGCCATCGGACGCGAACGTGCTTATCACCGGCGAGAGCGGTGTCGGTAAGGAAGTGGTCGCGAATGTGATTCACTCCAAAAGCCGGCGCGCCGGCAAACCGCTGGTGAAGTTGAATTGCGCGGCTTTTCCGCAAACCATGATCGAGTCGGAGTTATTTGGATACGTTAGAGGCGCATTCACCGGGGCAATGAACGATTTTCCAGGGATGATTGCGGAAGCAAGCGGCGGCACGCTTTTTCTCGACGAGATTTCGGAAATGCCGGCGGACTTGCAGACGCGTTTTCTCCGCGTCTTACAAGAACGGGAATATCGCTCCCTCGGCAGCACCCGAATGTTGAAGGCGGATTTTCGCGTTATCACCGCGACCAATCGACCGATCGCGCAAGCGCTGGCAGAAAATCGATTGCGCTCAGATTTGTATTACCGAATCAATACCTTCCAGATTGAAGTTCCACCGCTACGAGAGCGGAAAGAAGACATCCCACCTCTCGTTAACACATTCGTGCAGCGGTTCGCCAAGCAATTAGGAAAAGCAGAACCGACAATTGCGCCGGAAGCGTTTCAGAAACTTTCGGATTATTCATGGCCGGGAAATGTGCGGGAATTGCAAAACGCGATTGAGTATGCCGTCGTCCTGGCCCGGAACGACATCATTGGGATCAAAGAATTGCCGGCGGATATTCAATTGCCACCGGCGCTACAAACGAGTCCTGCTCCTATGCGCCGCAGCGGCGTGGCGAGTCTCGATGACATGGAGCGAGAGACGATTCTTCAGGCGCTGACCCAAACACACGGTAACAAGAAGAAAGCCGCCGAGTTGCTCGGCATTCAACGCCCGACCCTTTATAACAAGATGAAGCGCTACGCCATCGAGATCTGATGGAGGGACGGGCGCTGTCCCGTCCCAAATGTAGGGACGACACGGCGGTCGTCCCTCCAGCCGGAAGGCAAGCGGGAGCGCTTGCCCTACAGTTGTAGCGGCGGTCATAGACCGCCGCTACAGAAGATTCTGCCGCCAGTGACGACGGCAGCTACAACAACATAAACCACGGCGGTGGCAGGAAATATCGCCGTGCGTAAACTACTTTGATGTCGCGGCACCTCGAAAAAATCCTGGCCCATGCGGAGCGCGAACTGACTTCGGCAGGAGCGCAACGGCCGACCGACGTTCTTCCGGTATATCGGAAGTTTTTGAAAATCGAGGAGCACCGTTTGCGCTTGCGCCACCGCGCGGGCGATGGCGGGCGCGAAGTTTGTGCCCGTCGGGTAGATTTGATCGATGTATTGCTGCGCCACGTCTTCGCCGCGGCCAGTCATGTCGTGAACTACCGCAACGGCACCTCGCCGATCGCACTGGTCGCTCTTGGTGGCTACGGCCGGCGCGAGTTGAATCCTTGTAGCGATGTCGACGTTATGTTTTTGCATCGCGAACAAGGTCGCAACGTATCGAAAGCGACCAGCCAAATCATCGAGCAAGTGTTGTATCTCCTCTGGGACATTGGCTTCAAGGTAGGTCACTCCACCCGCACAATTAAAGAAGCGATCGCGGCCGCCAATGCCGATATGGTGACGAAAACTGCCATGCTCGAATCACGTCTGGTTACGGGGGACCAGCGGCTGGAGGAGAAATTTCGCGCGCAGTTTCGGGCAAAATGTGTGGCCGGTCACGAACGTGAATACATCGAAATGCGAATGCGGGATCAGCAAGCACGCCATGCAAAATTTGGCAACAGCGTTTACCTGCAGGAACCGAACCTGAAAAGTGGCTGCGGTAGTTTGCGCGACTATCAGAACCTTCTTTGGATGACTTTCTTCAAGGAAGGCAGCCTGACCACGACCCATCTTGTGGGTAAGGATTGGCTGAGCGAACCGGACCGGCGTCGGATTGAAGCAGCCTATGATTTTCTCCTGCGAGTCCGAACCGAGTTGCATTATTTGCACGACCGCGCGACCGACGTTTTGCATCTCAACATGCAGGAAACGATAGCGCAAAGATTGCGTTATCCGCAGGAGCGAGGCCTGCTACGAAGCGAAGCATTCATGAAAGATGTCTACGCGCACAGTCGAAACATTTTTCGCGTGACGGAACGAATTACGTCGCAATTTGCCAGCGGCTATTCCTCAGCTAAAACACGCTCGCTTTTTGGATTTCTGCCACGCGCGAAACCCGCGGCCGAGCACGTCAACGGATTCGTCATTAAAGACCGTCAGCTGGATATCGAGCGGCCGGATCTTTTCACCAAGAATCCGGTTGAGATGATGCGCGCAATCGAAATTGCACAGGAACGCCAACTGGAACCCACTCCCGAACTGGCCGACATGTTGAGCCGCAAAATCGGATTGATCACGCATCCACTGCGCTACGCGAAAGAGCCCCGCGAGATTTTTCGCCGGATTTTATTGCGCAAGGGAGAAGTGGGGCGGGCTTTGCGGCTGATGCACCGGCTCGATTTCCTAGGCCAATACATTCCCGAGTTTGGCCAGCTTACCTGCCTGGTGCAGCATGAATTCTTTCACCGTTACACCGCGGACGAACACACGCTGGTCTGCATTGACAAGCTCGATGCGCTGGCAAGAACTGAAGATCCCAAATTGATCCAGTACCGGAAACTTTTCGAGGAACTACCAAATCCTTTTGTTCTTTATCTGGCGCTACTGCTGCATGACACCGGCAAGGCGGTGGGGGCGCGGCCGCATTCGGAAGCGAGCGCGGTCTTTGCCCAACGCGTCGCGCGCCGTCTTCAACTCGACCCGCGCGAACGCAAGATGCTGATCCTGCTGGTAGACCATCACGTTACACTGTCGAATATTGCGCAACGCCGGAACATTGATGATCCCGTCACGGTGAGCGAATTCGCCGCCATCGTGAAGAGCCAGGAAAATCTCGATGCTCTGATGCTACTGACGCTGGCGGATGGCCAAGGCACGAGCGACCAAAACTGGTCGGACTGGAAGGAAACCCTGGTCTGGCAACTGTATCATGCGACCACTCAGTATCTGGCGGACCGGCATTTGTTTTATGAACGCGCGAAAACAGCCAGGGAAGCGCGCGAGACTTTGGTGCAGGCCCGCCTCGGGCCCGATTATGCCGAGGAAATCGAGGCGCACTTCGATTTCATGCCGGATCATTATTTTCGCGCGTTCAAAGTCGGAGACATGGTCGCACACGTGGAATTGTTTCGGCGCTTTTATGAGGCGACCTGTTTTGGGGAAGGCCCGCTTGCTCCGGTCTTCAGCTGGGAGCCGGTCCCAGCGCAAGGTCATACGGTTTTGACCCTTTGTAGCTGGGACCGTCAGCAGCTGCTCTCCAAAATCGCCGGTTCGATTTCACTCGTACCATTAAACATTTTGAGCGCCGACATTTACACCCGCGGCGACAATGTGGCACTCGATGTTTTTCGCGTGAGCGATCTGCGCGGGCGCGCGGTTACGAATGAACGAGAGATGGCGCTGGTCGAATCAACCTTGCGCAAGGCTCTGGACAGCGAGGCCTTCGATTTGAGCGCGCTGCTAGAACAGGCCAGAAAAAAAGGCCGGCGACCAGCGGTAGCAGATATGGAATTTCCGTCGCGCGTCAGCATCGAAAATCAGGCGGATCCATACTTTACCTTGATCGAAATTCAGACGCCGGATCGAATCGGATTACTCCACGATCTGTTGCGATGCCTTAGTCGAAATGAAATTGACATCGCACTCGCTCGGATTAGCACCGAAAGCGGAGCGGCCATCGATACTTTTTATGTCACGGATCGTCGATCGCACGCCAAGCTGACTGGAACACAGCGGATGAACGCGCTGCATCGTGAATTGCATGAGGCGGCGTTTCGGACCTGACCATTTGCTGGCGCGCACTTCAACCCCGTTTACACTGCGACCCTGATGAATGTTCTGATTCTCGCCGCCGGCTACGCCACCCGCCTTTATCCCCTCACCTCGAACAAGGCGAAGCCGCTTCTGGATGTTGCCGGAAAACCCATGGTCGAATGGGTGGTGGAAAACCTCCGAGGTGTCGCTGAAATTGAAACGATCTACATCGTCACCAATGCGAAGTTTTTCGCTGATTTCGAAACGTGGGCAAAGAATTATCAGAGCGCGAATCCGCAGTTCCGATTCAAGGTTATCAATGATGGGTCAACTACCGACGACAACAAGCTCGGCGCGATTGGCGACATCAACCTGCTGCTGGCGCGAGAGAGCGTTGCTGATTCCGACCTGCTCGTAATCGCGGGCGACAATTTATTTCGCGAATCGCTGGCAGGGTTTATCGATTACGCCGGGAAAACCGAGGCAACCGTCGGTGTGCATCACGTGACCGATGGCCAAGCGATCAAGAAATACGGCGTCGTTACCGTTGATGCCGACGGAGTCATCACTCATTTCGAAGAAAAACCGAAGGAGCCAAAGAGCAGCCTGGCGGCGATCGCCTTGTATTTTTATTCGAGGAAGGTGCTGCCACTTTTTACGACATACATCGCGGCGGGAAATAATCCCGATCAGCCCGGTCTTTTTCTGCAATGGCTCTATCCACGTAAGCCCGTAAATACGTTTCAAATCACCGGCCAATGGCTCGATATCGGAAGCAAGGAAACGCTGGAAGAGGCGAATAGGATTTTCGCGGAGCCGTTGAAGCGGCGTTAGCAGGAACACAGGTCTAGAGACCTGTGCGGCACACAGGCTTTCAAGCCTGTGTGCCAATCGTCGAATGATCAAAGTAGCTCGCGCTTGCGGTGGCGTTGCACACTGTTCCCAAGAGGTTGCGAATTTTGTAGGGCAAGCGCTCCCGCTTGCCGGCAGGCAGGCTTCCAGCTCGGAGGCGCCTACAGCTCGGAGAGAATGCCTGCCCTACAATCAAACATAATATCCGCGAGGTTTTGATCGACCTCGCATCTCGCAAGGACACTATTATTTCAGCCGTCCCTCGTCGAACTCGATAAGGTCAAAATAAGTCCTAATATCGTCGCGACCGGCGCCGCCGGCTTCTTTCAGGAAATGATTAAATCGGGCGCGTTTGGCGGCGGTATCTGGATGCCGCGAGATCATTTCCTGGTTCCAATGTTCGATCGCATCGGGCGAATGTTTCGTTCCATTCTGATCGACCCAACTGAGGACCTCGGCATCGTTGTCAAAACGATTAGCGATTTCTTCAAAGTCGTCGCCGTTAAGCTTGAGAAAGGCGAGAAGATGTTTGTCGAAGCCGACCGTTTTGTAGTTATAGCCGTTAAGCAACCCTTTGCGATGCAGACGGGCCTTGTCGATCAAACGCGGCAAATGAACATAGCCGCCGAGCTTCTCGTAGGGACTGCGCGGTCGCAGCTTCTGCATGAAGCGATCTACGTCGCAGGCAGAGGCGGCGCAAGACTGATCGATTCTTCCGTCGGTTTCGAAACGGTGGAACTCCCTCCCGGAAGCAACTCGGCTTGCTGCAGACCTGCTCCTCCCACCACAATCTGACCGGAAAAAGTCCCACCCTTTTCAACGTTGATCGCTTTCGCTATGACGTTGCCTTCCAGCACCCCATTTTTCCGGATTGTCACCATTCCGTCAGCAACAATCTCTCCCAACATCCGGCCGCGAATCTCAATACTACCAACGCGGACGCGGCGGAAAAATTGCACTTCACATCGTTTTTCGACGACGATTTCAGAAGCGGACAGCTTGCCCAAAATCTTGCCCGAAGTGTTGATGACAATCGTCCCGGCGCAATCCAGATTCCCACGCAATCGTCCTTCGATGAGGGCGCGCCGGCAGCGAACACTGCTGCTGCTCAGATCACCTTTGGTGGTCACATGCACTTCGCCCTGGGTGCGAATGGAACGGCTAAAGTTGGTTGTGATTTTGTAGTCGCTTAAGTCGATGTGAGCGCTACATGACGGGCAAATAGTCGACGAAGCGGCGCCGCTGACCTCCTGTTGCCGCTGGCAATCGAAGCATTCGACGACATTGGTGCGCTTGCTTTTCCACCACCCATCAAACCGCTGCATCAGGGAAGCGGCGGCGGCGGAAGCTTCTTTCCGAAGTTCCGGCAGCCCCGCTGTCATACTCGCAGCAGGCCGGGGCGCGGACGGTGCAAAATGAGCGCCGCACTGTCGGCACATCGTGCTCTTGGCGGCGGCATATTCATGCTGTTTAAAGCCGCAGTGTGGACATTCCACACTGACTTTAACAGGCGACGACTTTGCCACGGTCTCGCTAAGAAGGCTTAGTTTACGCCCTTGCCCCGAACGCCGCTGACTTTACCGGCTCCTCGTGGCGAATTACATCCGGACGTGTGTGAGCGGTCTTGGCTGCCTGGGAATTCCCGCCAATACCAGTGCCGCTCGTAACCTCCGACTTGCCGATGAACGTCGCCCCTTCCTCAATCACGAGACGCGCCGCCTTCAAATCACCCTGTAAGGTACAGCGCGACTTAAGCTCACAGCGTTCACCCACCGTGATGTTGCCCTGAACTTTTCCGTAAACCGTGATCGACTTAGTTTTGATTTCGCCACGGATGTCCGCGTTCTCGCCAATGGTCAGGACCCCATCGGAATTGATCTCGCCCTCCACCTTCCCGTCGATGAGAAGTTCCTTCTGAAACTTGATCGAGCCTTTAATTTCGACGTCGCTCGAAAGAACGTCTTTGCCATTGTGTTCTGCCATATGTTTTGAATGCTCGGTTAACGTTGGTTTTCTGGTTTCTTCGGGGTAGGCGACCCGACTCTCTTCCTCACTTCCCGTGTTTAGCGAACTCTCGCCGATCGACGGCGTGGACCTTTGCGGGATGAATTTCTTTAACACATGACAGTATTATGACGCAGTCCCACTCTGTCAAACTTTTCCCTGGGAAAACGAAATTTTATGGTTTCTCCATGCGAAAGAGCTTGAAATGTCCGGTCTGCGTGATGAGACGCAAAAATGGTGGGACTTCGCTGGGGCGACGGTCGAGCAAATAACAGAATGCGTTTTTAGGAACTGGGGTGCCAAGAATCTGCGCAGAATTCTGCGCCACCCGATCGGCATCATACGAGACGATCCAGATAACATTATGCCGATCAATTACTTGCATTGCTTCTTCCGCATCTTGCGCTTCAAAAAATTTGGCGATTTCAACTATTCCTTGAATGCTCTCATGCGAGCTTCCGCCCACCCCCGCCTGCCGCGACCAATAACTAACTGCGGGTGAAAACCACCACGGCGCAATGAATGGACCGTCGATTTGCGAAGAAATTGCCCGCAACTCGAACTGCTCGATTTTAGTTTCCGTGCGCCGCGCCAATTCCTCATCGCCAAACGCACGATCCCATGCTTGTGCGATTGGAAACAGAGCAGCGATGAACACGATTGCGACAATTAGCGGTTTGCGCAGAACGGACAAGATTTGCGGAACCAGCATCGCGAAAATCATCACAAAGAAATAACTCCAGCGCGCCTGCCAAATGGTGAGGGCAAACCCGGTTATCAAAAGCGCGATTAAGAACAATGGTGTGCTTCGATTCCGTTTCGGCCAAAGTAAAATCGGCGCGAGCAACAACAACCAGCCGCACCAGTTAAACCAAATCGTGCTCGCTAACGAGACGTGGGCCAATTCTCCCACCGTAGCGCTCCAATTTCTGAGGGCGCCGCCAAATTCCCGACTCGGCCATACCGGAAATCTCCGCTCAATGAGGAATGCAATTGCGAGAAGGGCCGCGAATACAATCCAGCCTGTTCGTCGTTCCCGCTTTATCATACTGCGCGCACAACAGGCGACGACGATCATGAGTAAAACGAGCGGTTCGTAGAGCGATACCCATAGCGCCAGGGCCCAGCTGGCACCGCTCACGATCCCCCACCCACGCGTTGCCTGTTGCGCGAATATCCATTCCGCGCACAACGCGACCGCAATCAACGTAATCAAAAGCGATTGATGATCGGGCCGGCCGAGCGCAAACCCATGCGCCAGCATTGGGCTCACCCCGTAAAGAATGAGAAATCCCCAGCGAAATTGCAGGCGCATTTTTCGTGTCCACCAGCAAAGGAAAATTCCTAGCGCGATGGAGAGGAGCGGCGACACAATTGCCCCCGCCAGATCAAGCGCATTTCGGCTCAGAGGTATCAGCGCGGTAGCAAGCGCCACGATCAAATAATCGAAAGGCGCGGTCGTGTGCGGAAACGTTCCCTTCGGAAAATTCTCAAAATCATGTCGCCTGACAATCGTGCCAGGGTGTTCGAAGCAAATTCGCGCGCGTGTCATCCGCGAATAGCAATCGGCATCAATGAAATTGACTTGCCCGCCGAAGAAGACGTCGCCGTAATTGGCGCACCGTGTGACAAGAATCAGTGCGCTGATGAAAATGATTTCCGCCAGGAACGCGAACCGCCGCCGCACGCGCCATTCAAGTCCGCAATCCGCATTCCGCAATCCGAAATCTTCATCGAATGCATTCAGGCTTGGTCGCGAGAGGTTTGCGATGTTTTACTTTCGGATCGCGGCGGGCTTGTAGCTCAGCGTTTAGAGCCGTTGACTCATAATCTAGTGTTTTCCCTTCTGACGCTGATCGTCCCTTCGACGGAGGGCGGCCGGTGGCGACAGCGTGCGACCATTTCAGACGGTCACAACGTCAACAGAATGTCAACGACTCGCGTAGAGGACACCGGAAATGACGGACAGGCGTTCGCAAACCACCACGCACACGCGCGCGCGCCATACTGGTGACGAAAGGCGACGACAGTGTGCATCTCATAAAGGTTCGACTCGCCAAACTAGAGGGGTGCCTGAGAGACTGTGTTGCGGTGGCCAAGCACCCGCAAAACACCGCTCAACGTTCCGGGATCACGCGATATGACGAGTGGTACATTATTTCCCTCACATTCACGATCAAAATCATCACACTACTTTTTGGTGTTCACGCCTTCAACGCCTTCCAGGAAGCGGCGCCAGGCAGCGGATCGCTAGAAGTATGGAATCGATGGGATTCTCTTGCCTATCTAAACGTAGCGCGACATGGCTACACGAGCACGGGTCCAGATCGCGTACAGCTTGTCATGTTGCCTCTCTATCCATTTTGTGTGCACGCCTTTGCTGTTATAGCGCGCAACTATCTCATCAGCGCATTCGTTGTGTCTGGAGTCGCAGCTGCCGTAGCTGCGGTGCTCCTGTACAAGTTAACACGCCTCGACAATTCACGCGCTACCGCACTCAAAGCCGTTTGGCTGATGCTGATTTTTCCTTCTAGTTTCTTTCTGCATATCGCGTATCCCGAGTCGCTCTTCCTCGCCTTAGCAATCGGCTGTTTGTATGCGGCGCGGTCAGATCGCTGGATGGTAAGTGGAATTTCCGGTGCTCTGGCAGCCATGACTCGGATCAATGGCTTGATCTTGATCCTGGCGCTCGCGACGGAAGCGATCCAGCAATTCATTAGCAGCCGCAAATGGCGATCGCAGTGGCTCTGGGCCCTTGCGCCACTAGGTGGATTCGCCGCTTACCTTTTCGCTAATTATACGACGACGGGGGATGCATTGGCATTTCTCAGCATTCAGCACGAAAACTGGCATAAGTCGCTTGATTGGCCATGGCGGGCTATCCATGGCTCCTTCGACCTGATCCGGTTTGGCCGTCCAAACGAAGCAGCGATTCGCGGCTTGGAGGAATCATTGTTCATCGTCCTCGGCCTCGCTTGTTCGGTCGCCGCATGGCTGACATTGCGTCCCGCCTACGCAAGTTGGATGACTCTTAACTGGATTCTATTCACCTCGGTGGGCTTTATCCTATGCATCCCCCGGTACACGTTGGTGATGTTTCCCATTTACATTCTCCTTGCCCATATTGCGCGGTATCGTATTTGCGCGGCTATTATTACAACTTGGTGTCTGTTATCTTCGGGTTTATTGATCGCGCTGTTTGTTCGCGGTTGGTGGGTATCATGAGTCTCGTTGCTCCCTGGCGAGAAAATGCGTTGTGCACGTTTGCTATTGATCATTACAGTGCCGGCTGGGCTCAATGGAGTAGCTCGACTCGATTGCGCGCCCACTGGTAATAGGCAAATGGGCCGATAGCTCAGCGGTTAGAAGCACGGGACTTATAATAGTGTCTTAGCCTCTGACGCAGATCGTCACTTCGACAGAGCGCGGACAGTTGCGACACTGCGCGACCATTTCAGACGGTGATAATGTCAACACGACGTCAGCGGCTCGCGTAGGTGTCAGAGTTTGCGTCGCGCGCGCGCGATGTTTGTGAGGGAAAGGTGTCCTTCCGCCTCGAAAACCTCCCGTCCACATCTCTCTGGTAAATCGCCAAGCTTCAACCGCAGCGAACTCTACTGCTTAAACGTTATCACCCCGAACGTCCCAGCCAGATTGTTACTCGGACCGGCGGTGAAGAATAACTGGTTCTTGCCACCATTGATGCCAGTTCCATCACCAAACGCAATTCCCCATAGCTGGTCGATTAGGATCACCTTGCCATTGCTGTCTTTAATCGTCCCCACGAAATCGCCGTTGGCGATATCGAAGGCGTTAATTGTGCCGCTGTTAGTATTGTTCGAGACCAGGAGCGTGTTGCTGAGCGGGCCAAAGTTCTTCGGTGCTACCGTGAAACCCCAAGGCTGGTTCAACCGCCCGCCTTGCGCCAGACGCCTCATGTGAGTTCCGTCTTCGTCAAACACGTCAACAAAACCGCCCGCAGCCCCGGACGCGCTCGCAAATGCAACATAGAGCAGACCGTCGATGTCCTGGATGCCGAAAGGGGCGAAGCCCGCTGGAAGCGTAGTGTCGGTAAATGATTTAACTAGTTTGAAGTTATCGTTATAGATATCGACCTTATTGTTCGCCTGGTCTGCGGCAAAAAGGAAATTCGCGCTTGCCTTGTTGGTGATTGCCAAGCCGGTGTACACCGCTCCCGACTTCGACTTGTCCACCGCGATAATCGCATTGTTGCGGTCGGACTGCGGCGCCCATCCGCTGATGGTCCCATCCAGAGTGGCAAACAGGAAAATCGACGCAGATCCTTGCACTTGGAACTCTTTCGGATCCGGGGAGCTGTTGAACACAATGCCAGTGGGAGAACCAGGCCCCGCGCCACTCGCGGTAGGAATCTCCACCACCAAGTCCTGTTTGCCTCCGCCGCCGCCGTAGAGCGTGGACCAGCCGGAGTTGTTGTCGCTGATCCAGAATGGACCACCAGGAGGATGAACCAGACCCCAAGCATTCACCAGCAGGGGATCGTCGTGATGTGCCTCTCGCACCTGATTAGAAACTAAATTCGTAAGTTGATATTGCGCCAGGGCCATGCTGGAAACCGACAACAATGCGAGCCCGAGGCAACCCGCAAAAAGGATTCTACGGCAGCGCGGAAGCGGCGGAAGATGGACAACTTGAGGTGACATCTGACTTTCGACGTTGTTCATGACTGAGATTTCCTTTGTATTGAAGGTTAAATGTTGAAGTCGTGGATATTGCTGCGGCAGATCCGTTCGATGTTTTTACTACGCATGACATCGCAACTATTTGGGGCCGGCGCCACACCGGAAGGGTAACACAACGGTTACTTTTGCTGACGGTCGGTTGCCTGTGATGAAATCCATTGCTAGCCCGAAAGGCCAGGCATCGCAAATCCATGCCGCCAATGAA
>CAVULE010000018.1:0-14786 GCA_963742315.1 uncultured Verrucomicrobiae bacterium | reverse complement strand
CGTTCACCGGCGGTTGCCTGTTTCCCGCTTTGTTCTATGCCGTCTTCATTAAATCACGGAAGGTCCTTATTAGCGGAATCGCAATCTTCTTCGCCCTTCTCCCATTATTCTATCTCTGGGTAGCGCGCGGACTTACTGCGAGGACTGATGTCATCGCGGTCACGATCGAAGGAGCTTTGTTCGCGACCATCGGAATTGGGATTCTCGCGCTGGCCGTAGCCGATCTCATCCACCAGAAAACGGCCGATTCGCTTCTGCTTAGCCTTTGGGTATTCGGCACATTCTTTTTTGCTACGATGATGAACTGGTCCATCACCTCGCGAACGATTCTGCCGATGGCGCCAGCGGTGGTAATTCTCTTAATCAGGCAATTCAAAAGCTCTGCAGCTGTAGCTGCCGCGGTCGGCGCCGGAGGTTTGCTAATTCTGCCGCTGAGGACAGCAGCAGCTAGATGGTGGCCGCTTCTACCGGCTGCAGTTGTTTCCCTGCTGGTTACAGCGGCAGATTACAAACTGGCCGACACCGCGCGCTTCGCCTCCAAGTCCTTTCAAAATCGATTCCGGACGAGCCGGTCACGGTGTGGTTCGAAGGGCATTGGGGATTCCAATATTATATGGAACATTGGAAGGCGAAGCCATTGGACCGCTCTGAGCGCAGGATCATTTCGGATGACGTGCTTATCGTTCCATTGAGTAACTCGAATGTCAGTCCGACTCCGCCGGTCCCAACGACCGGTCCTCCCGAACAGGTTAATTACCCTCAATCTGTCCTGGCAACGATGAGTCCAGGAATGCGTGCAGGATTTTATTCGAGCAAATGGGGCTCTTTACCCTGGGTATTTTCGCGTATCCCGCCGGAGCAATATCTCATTTTTCGCGTCAAGTAGCCGAGAGCTTTCGCCTTCTGTAGAGGCAGCCGTGCCGGCTGCAAACAAAGGCCACAGAATTGCACGCGACACGTGCCACTACAGAGCCAAGCCAGGAATTGTTTCGCTCAGGCGGCCGGCGGCGTTGCGTCGACGAAGATTGGCGCGGCGGTGACATCGGAAGCGTCGAAGCTGAAGCCGTGATTCCCTTTTTGCAGCGATTTTAACAGGAGTGCGACTTGCTGGGCCGTGCCGGTAGATCAGAAACCAACCAGCCCAACCGTCGTGCGCGGGCCAAAGACGGTGATCATGATCGTTTCTTCATCGACCGAGTTCATAAAAATGTGACTGCCGTTACCCTGGTGAAGAGCATCGAATTCCACTTCCCCGATCCGGCGCGCCAGTTCACGCGTCGCAGCAAAAGACCCGGCAGCAAGCGCGGCGATGATGGTCACGTCCATCACTGTCATATCGCCGTATTGCGAAATGACATTACCACCACGGTCGATCACGACCGTTAACTCAGCCTCCGCCTTTTTTAAGAAGTCGGCCAGCACGCCATCGAGCGTTGCCACATCGTCGATGGTAAGGACAGGAATGGCGTTCATGCGACGCTTCGCTGCTGCTGGGGTACAACGTGTTGCTGTCCCGGCTTGGCGGCTCCCGGCGCGGCGGAGCGGCCGGCGTCACTCTGCTTACTAAACTTGTGCAGCAAAATCTGCGAAACGGCGTTTAGGGTGGCGAAAACATTTTGCCCCGTACTGGAGACGACCTCGAAACTTTGCACCCGCTTCTTCCGGTTGTTCAGGACGTAATCGAGATAATTGACCGGCGCGATGTTTGGCAAATCGCGTTTGTTGTATTGCAAGACGTAGGGGACATCGTCGAGCGACATGTTTTGCTTGGCCAGGTTGTCCTCGAGATTTTTGAAACTCTCAACGTTTTCCTCCATTTTTTCCCACTGCGAATCGGCTACGAAAACGATGCCATCGACGCTGCGCAGGACGAGCTGGCGGGTGGCGTTATAAATTACCTGACCGGGGACGGTATAGAGCTGGAATTTGGTGACAAAGCCCTTGATAACCAGAGCGTTGAGCGGGAGAAAGTCGAAGAACAGAGTGCGATCGGCTGCGGTAGCGAGCGAAACGAGGTCGCCGCGATTTTGCGGATTAATCCGCTGATGGATGTAGCCGAGGTTGGTGGTTTTGCCGCAGAGTGCCGGACCGTAATAAACGATCTTAAACTGGATCTCGCGGCTGGCGTAATTAATGATGGACATGAGGAGTCTCCACTTTGGGATAGGTTCGCGAAAGTTCCTGTGTGATGCGGCCGAGTTCGCGCCGGCTCTCCGCACTCAATTCAACGCCGTTGTGCACCGCGGTCAGGCAAAGATCGCCGGCACCAAAGAATGTCACGGGCGACTTTTCACCGTGGACCGTCAGGGAGCTGAGGGGCCCTAGATGGGTCTCACACATATGCTTTTGCAGTTTCTGGAGCATCGTCGGTGCCACCGCGCTCAACCCTTCCATATGCATTTCGTCCGGGATGTTTCCGGCGATGATCAAGCCATCTGTGAAGATCACGCTACAGGAGGCAACGCCGGGAAGGGCACAGGCTAGTGCGATCGCCGCCTTGGCATCAAATTTCGGAGCTCCTTCGGCCGGCCTGGCACTTTCCAACTTTGCGGCCGGACCCGTCGCGACGCGGAAAGCATCGACCGGGGCCGAGAGTTCAACTTTCGCAGCGTCGATCCTGGGCGCGGCGACTTTGGGAATCTGAAGGTCTGGAGCTCTTACTTTCGGGACTTCGGCTTCCGCTACTTTGGGGAGTTCTATTTTGGGAGTCTCAGCCTTGGGCACTGGCACTGCCGGCTTTGACGGTGCTGCGGCGCTCGGGAGCGCTGTTTTCCGACCTTGGGCAAAACGTTCCGCGTCTTCCTTTGCCTTCGCCGAAAACGGGGTCTCGAAAGTTTCATCCTGAGTGGTGACTTCCTGGTCCTCCCGCATGCGAAGAGAGTCTCCGGGCAGGTTGGCCAATACATCGGGCAGCGAAAGCTGCACCGGGGCTTCCACCGCATCGGGGAGAAACAGACCACGGTACTGTTCCGGTAAGGCTGCGTGAAAGTCTTTCGGCGGAATCGTCACTTTCCCAGTCGCCAGCTGGGGCGCGATTAACGCAATGCGAAACGAAATCTTCGCGTCGGCCGGAACCGAAGCGACGTCGCCGGCAATCTGCATCGGCGGGAGACTCGCCAGGATTGGGCACAACGGAAGCACGACCATCGGTTCCTGCGTTGGCTCAACTGATGTTGCGGCAACCGGCACGACCTTTGGCGTCTCTTGAACCGGGGCGGAGGTTGTCGGCGGTGCGGGAGCCGGCGTTTGCGCCGCGACTTTCGGCGGCTCAGCCGACGGCGGCATTTGGAATGGAATTCGCGTCGGCGCAGCGGCTGGTGGTGCGGCGGGAGGAACGGGAGGCCCGCTGGAGGCTGGAACTCGCGGAAACGCGGGCCCACCCGTTCCAATCGGCAAAGATTTTTCTGGCTTGTTTTCCGCCGGTGCACTGGGTGCAACAAAAGTAATGCGTGCCATCGAACCGTCTCGGGTCGGCTCCGTCTCGACAGGCGGCGGTGGAATCGTGCGACTAGTCGCTGGTGCGACTGGCGGCGGCTGCGCTGGCGGTATGGCTGCTGGGGGCGGCTGAACCGGCAGCTTCATCGCTGGCGACGGTTGAATTGGCCGACTGGCCGGCTGCGGCCGAATCGCCGCGACCGGAGCCGACTCGGCCGCAGCCGCGCTCGACACAGGTTCGGGCAGCGGCGGCAGTTCTGTGGTCGTAAACGGCGCCAACTTCGTTCCGAATTTCGCAGATTCTTCCACCATCATTTTCAAGAACGGCGTCTCAACCTGCGCCATGATCGGCTCGGCAGTCTGATCCTCACGAACACGGAGGAGTGAAAGTTCATCGATTACTTTCTTGGCCGGCAACATCACCACCGCGGTATCGGACGGTTGCACAGTGTGTAGAAATATTTCCGGCGCTTGCTGGTAGATCGCTGCGATCGAAATGCTGGGACGGCCTGCTGCCAAACCTTTCTCCACTTCGGCCGCTTTCAAGGCTATCCGTCGGCTGGTATCGAAACTTTCGTGCGGTTTGAGATAGCCATTCGGCATTTCCGCAATGACGTCGCTCAAGGCAAGAGAGAGTGTCCTTTCCCCGCGCGGTTCCACTGCCACACCTACCCGCGGTCCGAAATCGGGTGGCGCGCCAGCGGACGGGCGCGTCACCGACATTCGTCGAGTGGCGATCGCACTGGCCGCCAGCGCCGGCGCGCTGGGCTCGGGCGTCATTGTGCGTACCGCGTAAGGCGTCACCCGCTTCGCCAGTTTGTCGCTTTCAGGCTTGTCCTGCACCGAGGGCAATGGCGCGAGCCCGCCCGGGCGACGTTTGGCCTCAAATTTCTCCTTTGCCTTCCTAACGAGATCTAGGAACGGGATAGTCATGACGCTCAATGATCGTCCGCTGCGACTCGCAATACTTCTTCCAGCGTGGTCTGGCCTTCGAGCGCCTTGTCAATGCCAGCCATCCGCAAAGTTTTCATCCCTTCAGCAACAGCCTGGTTCTTGATCACCGCCGCCGATGCCCGCTTCATAATAAGGCGGCGGACGGCTTCGGTTACCGTCAGCGCTTCAATAATCGCCAGCCGTCCGAGATAACCGCGACCCTTGCAACGATCGCAACCGCTCCCGCGGTAAAAAACGGTCTCGGGTTTCGCTTCAACTCCGAGCCTCGTGAAAATTTCTGGCTCGGGCATAAATTCCTCCCGGCAATTTGTGCAAATCTTCCGCACCAGACGTTGCGCGCACGTCATCAAAATCGAGCTCGAAATCAGGAACGGCTCGATCCCCATGTCGTCCAGACGCGTGATCGCGCCGGCGGCGTCATTAGTATGCAAAGTGGAAAGTACCTGGTGACCGGTCAACGCTGCTTTCACCGCAATATCGGCGGTCTCGTTGTCGCGAATTTCACCCACCATCACGATGTCGGGGTCCTGCCGCAGGATCGAGCGTAGAGCTGAGGCAAAATCCAGTCCGATGTCGTTGCGCACCGAAACCTGATTGATTCCGTTGAGCTCGTACTCGATCGGGTCCTCCACCGTCACGATGTTGTATTGCGGGTTGTTCAGCTCCTGGAGAACGGAGTAGAGCGTGGTCGTTTTACCGGAACCGGTCGGGCCAGTAACGAGAATCATCCCGTGCGGGGCGTCGATCGCCTTCCTGAATTTCACCAGCGTCTCCTCATCCAATCCCATTTGGTCGATCGAGCCGGTCAGCGCGGTCTTGTCCAAAATACGGATAACGACTTTCTCGCCGTGCGAAGTTGGCAGAATCGAAACACGCAGATCGACTTCTTTGCCCATTACCTTGACGCGAAAACGACCGTCCTGCGGCACACGCCGTTCGGCGATGTTCAGGCCAGCCAAAATTTTGATGCGCGAGGTGATCGCCAGTTGCAGCGCTTTCGGGGGCGATTCCGCCGCGGCCAAATCCCCATCCACGCGATAACGCAGCTTCAGGGAATTCTGGAATGGCTCGATGTGAATGTCGGACGCCTTTTCCCGGATCGCCTGCACCATGATCAGATTCACAATCTTGATCACGGGCGCGTCTTCGCTGTCGGTTGCGAGCCGATCGATGTCGATCTCTTCGCTTACTTTGGCCTGAACTTCGACGCCGTCCACAGGCTTCTCCGCTTCCTTGACCACGTCCCGCAACGCCTGGTTTATTCCCACCCCGCCATGCACCCCACTGAGGGCCTCGGCCACGCTCTTTTCCGTCGCGATCATCGGCACTACGTCCAATTGGACGCGGCGCTTTACGTCATCGACCGCCAACACATTGGTCGGGTCCACCATCGCGATAAAAAGCTTCCCATCCAGGCGCGCTACCGGCACCAGCTTGTTCGCCTTCGCCATCTCGCGCGGAATCATCCCCATGATTTCCTCGGGGATCCGGATCCGCGCCAAATTGACCGGCGACACGTTCAGGCAACGCCCCATGCTGAAGGCCATGTCCTGATCCGTGACGAATTGTTTGTCTGTCAGAATCTTCAGCAGCCGTCCGCCTTTTTCCCGCTGAATAGCGGTCGCTTCTTCGAGTTGATTCGGCAGAAGCAGCCCGTCTTCAATCAACACGTCAGCGATACGATCTCCGAAAGTCTTGTTTCTCATCGCGTGGCTCAGGCTTTGGGTTGCAGCCGGTAAACGTCTTGCAGCGTTCTTTCGATCGCCGCCGGTCGGGCCAGATACCACGAGACCGTGTAATCGAGGGATTGCTGCACCGCGGCGCGTCCCGCGGCATCGAATGGATTACAGCATGCCACCATGATGGTGCGGCTGATCAAATCGAAGGGGACACAGAGCCGTCCCAGGGTGAGATTATCCGGCAACATCCTGGCCAGTTGCCGATCGAAATCGTAATATTCGAGCGGGATAAATGCCCCTTTCGTCCGATCAATCAGCGCCGAGATAGCGTGGTCGATCTTGTCGGTGTCCTCCCCGCACAACTCCACCAGCAGCGAAGCCGCCAGCGTCTGCCCCTGCAGGTTCTTGTTCCGCTGCTGCACCTTTTCCAGTGCCGCGTTGACCGTTTCTTCCGGGAAAATTTGCTGGACGATGAGAAACTTCGCCAGCTGCTCTTCCCCGCGTTCGTGCAAATTGTAACTCTCGAGTTCCTTCCGATCGAGCCGTACCAGCCCGCCTTCGCTGCCGGCTACTGCTTTGGCGATTAACCCATGCTTCAACCCGCCGGTCAGCGTTTGTCCCGCCGCCTGCAAACGCGACTCGATGTCGCCCAGCATTGCCAGCACTTCGGGCGCGTTCGGGTCCTGCCCGAGCAGCATCTCGCATTCCTGCATCGCCAGCGCGTAAGAACCGACGTTGAAATATGCTTCCGCCAACTTGCGCGCAGTGCGCAATGTGTCATCCATCCGTCCGAGTTTGGTGTAGGCTTCCTTTAGAATCTCAAGTGACTGATAATCATCGGGTTGTGTTCGGGTGATAACCTCGAACATTTCGATCGTTTGAAGGATTTGGGCCTGTTCCTCCGGTGACGGCGGGTGTTCCAGCACGATTTGCCAGAAAAGCTAGAAACATGCCGGGAAAATCGCCGATTTTAAGCTTCTAATTTCCAGAACGCCCCCCTACAATTTTCTGCATGGGACTCCCCCCTTGCCTGCCACGCCGAAACCACGTGAAGGTGGGTCGCGCCGCACCCCCCGCGACAAGGCGGATGCGCGTGGTCATTCCCTGACCTCTGGCTTACGCTCCATGCTCCGTGTTCCCTGCTCCACGCTTCCCCCGCGTTTTCCTGCGCTCCGTGCTTCGAGCTCCCTGACCTCTGACCTCTGTCCTCTGACCTCTGGTTTAGCTCCCAATACCGAGAACAGATCCGCCCCAAGACGGATTCGCCGTGGTGAACAACGGATAACCGCTCCGCCAAAGGACGGATTCGCCGTGGCGAATAGCCGCGGCGCAGCCGCAATTTCAGCATTTCAGGATTTCAGCTCTTTCAGCGTTTTCCACAAGCGGTTTTACCCTGATAGAAATGACAGTCGTTGTTCTTATTATCGGAACACTTGCAGCCCTTCTCATGACCGGCGCCTCGAGCATGTTCGACCGCGCCAAGAAGGCCCAAGCAAAGAACGACCTGACTCAAATCGTGACGGCGGTAAGCGCCTTCTACACTGAGTACGGGATTTACCCATCGACTACCACTCCTGAAATGACGTACGACGGCACAGCCGGTAAAACAAATAATCTACTTTTCGACGCCTTACGCGCCGTGAATACGACGGTGAACACTCGTGGCATTGTGTTTATATCGCCTCGATTCGCCGTCGGAACTACTGGAACTCCCAGGGGTGGTATCAGCCAAGTGGCCGCGACGAGCGGCCAATATATGGATCCATATGGCAAACCCTACATCATCCGGCTTGATACCAACTTCGATAACGCTGTCACCAACCCGTATTCGACCAACGCAGGGCCGGTGCCTTTGAGCTTCCCCGTGATCGCCTGGTCATTCGGTAAAGATACCCTATCTGGCAGCGTCCCGGGTCCGGCTGCCGATAAAAATTCTGGGACAAGCGCTGATGACGTTTTGTCTTGGCAGTAATCTATGAGATCCGATCCCGAACCCACTGATGTCGGCTTCACTTTGCTAGAACTCATGGTCGTGGTTGCCATCCTTTTGTTGATCGCTGGGTTCGCCGTTCCGGCATTAACTACATTATCAGGAGGCAGCGGCCTAAGCTCCGGTGGACGTATAGTAGCGAATCTTCTCACAGTTGCTCGGTCCGAGGCTATAAACCGGCACGCCTCGGTTCGCTTCGAAGTTGCGATCACCTGGCCCTCAGACTCCACTCAGGCTTATCGCAAAATCGCGTTGGTTCAGCATGACTTTGTCTTGAACACCGACACGCAAATAACAGGTTGGCAGACTCTCGCCACCCGGAGTTGTCATTAACCCGACAAGCACTGGCAACTATTTCTTTGCCGTGAGTCAATCTCAAAGTCCCCAACTGACACGTCGGCGGGCAGGCAATCACAAGCAAGTATCTGGAGTTCACCCCGACCGGCGCACCCAATGTAAACCCAGCAAACTCCCCGGTGCAGCTTTCTGTAAATCAAGGGTACACATCCGGTTCGTCGGCTTCTCCAGTAGGGACTGCCGATTACTATGAGATCGACGTCGACGCATTAGTTGGTAAGACCCAGGTCAAGCGGCCATGAATCGAGAACGGGCTGGGTTTTCTCTGATCGAAGTGGCGCTCGCTGTCGCCGTCATCTCTTTCGCTCTCGTCGCCATACTTGGATTGATGCCCGTCGGACTGAAATCAGCCGCCGAAGCTGGCGACGCGACCCGCACAAGCATGTTACAGGCAAACGCCGAGGCCGACATTCGAGCCACTGTCAGGCCAACAGATTTTACCTCTGCAACTGCGCGAACGCTGACCAGATATTATGATCAACAAGGGATTCTGTTAACGTCTGCTACGGGCGCATTCTACCGAGTTGATGCGACGATTGGCAATACCTGGACGACGCCACTCGCCAACGTTGATGAGGGTTATCTGCGTCCCGTTTCAGCGGTCGTTCGCTGGCCAGTCGACTCGAGCGGTAATCCAACAAGCAGCAACACGACGAGCTTTACACTTTACGTCGCCAAGCCGTGATCACTTCAAAACACAACGGTTTCAGCCTGATCGAGCTAATGGTGTCGATCGCGATACTCCTCTTCATCATGCTGATTTTCACGGCCGTGATGAATTCTGTGAGTGCGACTTGGACTGCTGGAGATCAACGAGCATCAACTTTTCAGGATGGCCGTGCCATACTTGATGTGATTGGCCGGGAACTTACCAGTGCGGCAATGTCGCCGAGCTTGCAATTTGTAGCGCTCTCAAACATCACAAATACACGCGCCAACTCAGACAGCATTTTTTGGCAGGCACCGCTTACTTATCGTATCTCGGGCAGCGCTGCCCCAATTACTAACCTTTGCGAGGTTGGTTATTACGTCATTAAGGATAATCCCACTCTTCCTGATACAAGCTATAGCTTGAAGCGCTTTTTCGTTCCCCCAAGTGACGCTACTAACTTTCAAATATACAATGGCACGCCGGCCTACAATGCCGCGTCTTGGGTGACGAACTACTTAACCGCGACCGGCCCCGCCCCAGACCACGTTAAGTTATCAACCACGATTGCTACCGGAGTCATCGCGCTTTGGGTGCGTTGCTTTGACACGAACGGAGATTTGATCCCATGGACCTCCACAACAGGCCATCACTATAACTCTGCTCAGGGCTTCCGCCCGGCCACGCTAGGCGTTTCGAACAGTTTCACTTACACTTCTAACACTAACACGACAGACGGAAATCTCCTTCCAAACGCCATCGAACTGACCATAGTCGTGATCGACGATAAGACTCTCCAGAAGGCCAAGGCTATACCTGCGATGATACCGGCGATGCCTACCGTGGCATCACCTTCCGTTGTCCCGGCGGCGATTACTGCGTTCAATAACTCGTTAATAACAAACAAGGTCTCAACAGCCCGTACGTTTACATCACGGCTCGTGATTCCTAACTCTGTCCGACAATGAAGGACCGGGAAAAGGGGGTTGCACTTGTTCTGGCGTTGGCGGCGGTGGTTTTGGCTACCATTCTCGCCGTCGGCTTTGCGACTTCTATGCGAACGGAGCGGCAGGCATCGGTAAGCATGGCGAGTAATCAAAGTGCTGAGTTCATTGCACGGGCGGCCGTCGATCATGCATCTGCAATACTAAGTAAGAACATCCCGCAACCACGTCCACCCGGTCAGGCACCCACCGCTAACAATTGGTCGATAGCCCCCGGAATGCTGTTTGTTGGGTAATACCCCGATCCCGCTCTCCTCCGGCGACTCGACGAGTGCTACGGATCCAGACCTCAACCAGGTAGATTCCGCGGGTAACCCCGCAATCGTCCCGGCCGCAACGGCAATTCGCGCCGCTTGGGTGAACGTGCTCGCAGATCCCAGTCAAGCGGCGGATGGAACAGCCACATTGTTAAACGGAACTAAGAACCAAATCGTCGGCCGTTACGCGTTCTGGATGGATGACGAAAACAGTAAACTCAACATCAACACGGCTTACGGAAGGCCTGTGCCTCCGACGACGCCGTATTTTGACAATATTTTAGCTGGCGCGAATTCATACATTTACGGTGTCCCTTCTTATAACATTCCCTTAGGAAGTAATCCACGATTCCCAGACCAGACGAATCCCTATTCGGTCGGACACCCATCATCGGTCGGGCTTGATATATTAGGCACGCCATTCACGAGCAATTCAAATCAACTGCAGTCATTGTGGACTGCGCGCCTTAGTCATCCATTTTCATCTGCGGCGGAAATCGCAAACCCAAACTACTCCAGCGCCACATTCTACCAGCAAAATAAGTTTTGGCTCACTCATCTCAACGGAGATCCGGAATTCAACGCTTTCGGCAAAGCACGTATTTTCTTTGCCGATTCAACCTTTCAACCTGATTCCCACACGGCTCAATTAGACTATCCTGGCAGCGACGGCTTTACCTATGTCCCCGAACCATCACAAACGGCTGGCGGTATTCGCGACCTTAATGAACCACTGACTTTCCACGTCGATGCAAATGACATCACCGTCACAGGCCTCCAAGATACGCCAACGCAGAATTCGGCCGTGGCGGCTGTGCAGCAAATTGCAAGCTACCTCAACATGAGGTGGCCTGGCTATGGCCACTCCTTCGTTGAGAAATGGAGTACGGATCACGTAACGCTGATACTCAAGGTAAGCGTGAAGCACAGCAAGTGGCGTGGAATCTATTTGGAATGGCCGCCAACGCCACCAGCGGCTCACCGGCGATGAGCGGGTCGCCCCCGACTAACGCTATGATGAGCGGAATTTGGGCCAATCAAATTCAAACGGCTGGGCTGACGACTCCTTCATGGAGCAAATACCTTTGGAATGGTCCTCAGCTTGGACGCGACGTGGCCTGCTTCGCGTATCCTGCCAGAGGTTCGCGCCGCGAAGGTTCCTCGCTTTGCGATTAGTTTCATCGCTACGCAACGCAACAGGACGAATGGTGGCAACGTAACCGGTGCTACTGGATCGCAACTACGTCGTTAACGTGCGTCTTTGGCCACAAACGTCACTACCTAAGGGAATGCAAGGTTTAGAGCAGTTACAGAAGCTTGGAATCCAGGTACACAGAGTGAAGAGATTTACATCACCCATTTCGAAGCAACCATCAATGACCAAAGTGGTACAACTCCAGTAACAGTGGTTTGGAGTAGCGAAGCCCCTAATAATGCGCCCCCGAATCTGCTTGTACTGGGACAGTAATGGCCGCACTAATCTCTACAAATTTCCCGGGCGCTCTGTACCGCTGACGCCAGATAGCTTGAACTATGGCTTCCGAAGCTCACAGACAGCATGGGATTTTAGCACTGTCGACAATACGGTTAACGTGACGCCCGCGCGCACAATCAACATTCCGCTGTTCACTAGGCCAGCAGCATCTCTACCGTGTTTGATCACGCAACGTGAAACTCAGGTTTGTTGTCGCAGCGGGAACCGGAAGCAATGAAGCACCTACACAAATCAGCCCGATGCGAGACATTGATGGAGCCACGGGGTATGAATCCTCACATACGCAAGACTCCACTGTTACAGACTCTGGTTCGATTACTATTCCTGGGCCTATTTCGATCCCGACCGGCAACCTAACCCTTAGAGCGCCGGATTACTGGGTTGCAGTAGAAACGCTCGATCCAAGGGTGAACACGCGAGGTACACCTGCCACGGGTCCCACGAACTCAGACGATTGGCAGTTATGGACTGCAGGAACCCCAGTAACCGGATCGGCGACCACATTTGGGCTTCCCACACAACTCGCCGACGGAATTCGGAACACAAGGTCAGGCACCTACCCCCAGATCGGCACAGATGGCGATGAGAGTAAGTGTGCGTGGATCGACACGTCTAATTACGCGCAACGAAATCCGTCAGCAGTCCAGCGTCGCATGTGGGGGACGACGCCGGGCGATGTTAACAACCGAATGCCTTCCATCGGGATGATTTCCTGCATCAGCACGGGAATTCAAACCGGCATCGCGTGGCGGACCATTAAGCTCCAGCCTAGTGCCGACGATCCTCCTGATTGGCTTCTTCTCGACCTTTTTGCTATTCCCTACAACAACATCGCCAACATTGGCACCATTCCGGATCCTGTTCCTGTGCCAATTACACTCATGAACAGCACAGCCGGGAAGATCAATGTCAATGCGGGCGTATTTCTCAGTTCAACTACGCCGCCCACGACATCGCTTCGAAGCGCCCCAATCAGGGGCCTCTTTCTTAATAGTTATCGACCAAACGTCGTATCGCAAACGGGAACGCTGCTGAACGCGGCTAACACCACTACCATCTATAACAATATGGTAGCTTACCTCGCAAACAAAGCCAGCCATCATTTCGACTACGCTGGCGAGATATGTCAGGTTGCCGGAATCTCAGATATTGCATCGGGAGCCAGTGAGTGGGAGCGCGAAGCCCTAGTTCGCCAACTAGGCAGTCTCATTACGACACGATCCAATGTCTTTAGTGTTTGGGGAGTGGCTCAGACAGTTAAGAAACATCCTCTCAACAATGATCCTACCAAGTTGGGAGTTTATGAGACGCGGAGCGGCGGTGCGGCTGCGGATGATCTAATTACGGGTGAAAAACGCTTTCGGGCAATAATTCAGCGATATGTCTGGCCTGGTGTTGATGGAACGATAGGAAACGGCACGACAAGCGGTGGATCTTATTCCTCCTCAACACTAGGTACGGTCGCCAAGTTAGGTAGTCCTACGAATGTGGTCGACGCCACCGACCCAACGAACTCAAGCTTTTTCAATTCATACAATCCCGGAGCTGCTGTAATGAAGTATCGTGTCGTTTACTTCGAATATCTTAACTAGAAGTAATCGATCAGCAACTCGAAACGGTGTATGAATGATTCGCTGCGACGAATCATCAGTTATCGGTTACCTGTTAATAGTTATCGGGAGAGCTCAGACTTCTGACTACCCGCCGGGGCGTAGCCCCTATGGGCCGGAGGCTGACTACTCACTTCTGACTTCTGACTGCTTGACTACTGACTACTGACTACTGATCGCTGATCTCCGATCGCCCTTGGCAAATCGTTTTGTCATGACAAAATGCCCTACTCAGCGTCTATCAAATTTTGCTGGTTTCGATCCAACAATTTGCTAGCGTTTAGCCGTGGGTGGTATTACATTTATGGTCGATTCCAAGGGCAAGAAGACCGCTGCGGTCATTGATTTGCGCAGGCATCGCAAGCTCTGGGAAGACTTTTACGACACCGCCCTGGCACAATCTCGCGCCGGCGAACCGAGGGAAAGCCTTGCTTCGGTTAAGCGGCGCCTGAGCCTCGCCAAGGCGGATGGCTAATTACTCGGTCACAGCTCGTTCCCGCCATTCCGCGTATGCGCCGGTTGCAATGGTCACTCTGAGATTCGAATTCCGGCGATTTAGCCGTCGGAATTCGACTGGAGCCATCGAGCATGCATCGATAGCTCCGACGTCTGTGGACCGGTGAAGCGATCATCGCTAGGCGCTGGATTCGCGTATCGTCCCTCACTGACTCTGACTCCAGCCTTCGCCACGGCTACGGCTTGGCAAGCTGACCTCTGATCGCCGTGCTATCGGGCGCTTGGCGCCAAGCGCCGCGCGGTGTGTGCTTGGCTATATGCTCGCACCAAGTTGCGAATCATTCGTTGATAGCTGGTGTTCCGCCGGCGTGCTTCGCGTTTGAAGAACGAGAGCGCATCGTTATCCAACGCAAGCGTGACCTTGGTTTGCCTGCCAGACTTGCCCGTAAGCTCATCAATCGAAGGCAACTCGTCCCTAACGCGATGCAGCTCGCCGATGATTTCTCCCTTGTCGTCTGAATATTTAGCGGTTCGTTTTGTCATAAAGTTCCTTGCCTTTGCGCCAAACACGACAACAGGACAACGGATCGCTGACTACGGGACTTGGTCTTGTCGTCCTGTCGTCTCGCGGTCTAGAAACCCCCGAGCGCTTCCAAGAAGCCGACTCCATGTTTGATTAGGTTGAGCTTTTCCTTCTTCGCGTCCCATTCGAATTCCACCTGCAGAATAATCGCATCATATTGCTTTGTAGCAATACTTTCTTACATATCGGAGCTGGAATTGGAAGCTGGCTTTACCTGACTACTGATCTCTGACTTCTGACCTCTGACCTCCAGCCTTCGCCATCCTCCTCCGCCGGCTACGGCGCAACAAGAGGCTCCGGCTCGGCAAGCTGACCTC
>CAVULE010000017.1:0-162591 GCA_963742315.1 uncultured Verrucomicrobiae bacterium | reverse complement strand
GAGCGGAAGTTTCCGGAGGCTCTTCAAGTCCTGGAACGATTTCGCGGTGAAACGATGTTTACTACCACTACTGCCCCGGCCCCGAAGGCTCTCCTGCAAGGCCTGATTCACCTGCTCCAAGGCGATAAGACCAAAGCACAGCCAGAGTTGGAGCATGCGCGCCTGATCTCGGAAAAATTACTCCGCGAAGCGCCGGATGACTCTGCCCGACACGCCCAGCACGGCCTCATCCTGGCGGCGTTGGGTCAAAAGCAAGAAGCCATTGCCGAGGGCAAGCGCGCCGTTGAGTTATTACCTGAATCCCAGGACGCCTTGGATGGGCCGCAGGCAACCGCTGACCTCGCCCAGATTTACGCCTGGACCGGCGAATTCGACGAGGCATTTCGCCTGCTCGATCATTTGTTCGCGGTCCCTAGCAACCTAACCGTTCCGATGTTGAAGCTCGATCCAGCCTGGGACCCGTTGCGCCAAGACCCGCGCTATCAAGCTTTGATCGATAAGTATAGTCCGAAGACTAGGTCAGAGGTCAGAGATCAGAGATCAGACGGACCAGAGACCACAGATCACGACTGCGATCGCGATCACAGATCACTGACTACGGACTACAGATAACTGATAACTAATAACTAATAACTGAAACGCCCCCGGCGTTTCATCTGCTATTCTGTGCGCAAGGCGGTGATTGGATTGACGTAGGTGGCGCGGCGGGCGGGCAAAAAACAGGCAAGCAACGCCGCAACCGCCAGCATCAAACTGGCAGCAAACAGTGCGAAAGGATCGCTCGGACTTACATCATACAAGATTTGGGCCAGGACGCGCCCAGCGGCCAGGGAAAGCAGAATTCCGACGGTAACGGCGAGCGCGGTTTGTAGCGCGCCCTGGCGCATGATCAGAGAAAAGACGTCCTGGCGGCGCGCTCCTAACGCCATGCGAATACCGATCTCGCGTGTGCGGCACGCTACCGCATATGCTTTCACTCCATAAACGCCGACAACCGCGAGAAGCAGGGCGATTCCGCCGAAGGCGCCAAACAACAGCGCCCCAAGTTTCACGATCCATAAGCTGACGCTCTTCTCCAGGAGGTCTGTGAACGGCGCCATCCCTATGACCGGAAGGTCAGGATCGATGTCTCGCAGCGCGGGACGCAGGGTGGCGATCATCCCCGCGACTGCCTGCCGCTCTTGCGTGTTGAGGCGCACATGGAGAAAAACGTTTCCGCTATAACCCTGTGCGAGCGGAACAAATAATCGCGTCAGCGGCGTGTCGTTCTGAACATCGTGCCGATGTGTGTTTACTACCCCAACCACTTCGAGATCGTTCGGCGATCCATCGGTCGGCGGGATGGTGTAACGAACATGCTGACCGATCGCCTCCTCGCCTGGGAAAAGTTTCTTCGCCATCTCGGCATCGAGGATGGCCACACGGCGGCCGTTCTTGTCCTCGCATTCGGCCTGAGTGAAATCGCGACCGCGCAAAATCTTCACCCCGATAGCATCGAAATATCCCGGCGTGGTTGCAGTGAATAGCCCAGTGGCGCCAGGATCGGGCGCTTTCGGGTCATTCGACAGCGTCGAGCGCGTGGACATGATGCGGCGCGAGTTCCCAAAATTGCCATAGGGCAACATGGTTCCTACCCCGACTGCCTTCACGCCGGGAAGCTCTCGCACGCGTTGCACGATGTTGAAAACTTCGCGCCGCACATCGGACGGTTCCTTTTTCAGCAAACTGAAATCCATTTCGGTGACGAGATCGCCGGCAGCCACAAAACCGGGGTTGAGCCCAGCGGCTTTGAGCGCGCCCCGGAAAAATAAACCGGCAGCGAAAAGCAGCATGAGGGAGAGCGCGATCTGCGACATGACCGAGATGTGTCGCGGGGCAAAGAACCGGCTGAGGCGTCCGATGCGCGCCGGCTCGCCGACCTGTTGTTTCAAATCGTTGACCAGGTCAGCCCTGGTCGCTTTTAGCGCGGGACCGAGACTGAAAAGAACGGTCGCGAGGAGGCAAAACAAGAATGTGACCCCGAGGATGGGCAGATTCGGTCTGAGATCCAGAATAAAGGAGAAGTTTATATTATTAAGCAAAGCCGCGAGGGAGTTCAGCAGGAGATTATTGCACCACACACTAAGGACGAGGCCGACGACGCCGCCACAAATCGCGAGCAGCAAACCTTCCGCGAGCAATTGCTTGATGATTTGCCAGCGTGAGGCCCCGAGCGCGAGCCGGAGCGCAATTTCTTTCGCTCGTGTCGTGCCACGCGCGAGCAGCATGTTGGCGAGATTCAAACAAGCGATAAGCAACACTGCTCCCGCCATCGCCATGAGCAAAGTGGCGATTAATGTGATCGGCTCACTATCGGGCGGTGACGTCCTGAGATCGAAGCGTGACGGAGCATGCACTTGCACTTCGCGCTGAAACTCCGCGCCATCGCTTTGCATGGAGTTAAACCTTTGCGATATCACCGGCAGCCGCGATTTCGCCGACTCGATCGTCACGCCCGGCCGCATCCGCCCTACCAGATTCAACGCATAAACCTTCGGGCTATTCAGATCGCGGATTGATTCCGAGTCATCCAGAGTGGAGCCGAGCTGCGAACGCACGCCGAGCGGCAGCCAGATATCAGGCGCGATCAACGCGCTGGCGCCGCAAAATCCTTTGGGCGAAATGCCGATCACGGTATAAGGCTGGCCGTTGATCTGGAGCGTGCTGCCGACAAAGTCGTTTCGTCCGCCCATTCGTTTCCAAAAACCGTAGCTGGCAACGACGACCGCGATGTTTGCATTCGGCCTGCATTCTTCGGCGTTATAAAATCGGCCGCGGAACGGCTGCGCTCCCATGAGCGAGAAATAATTCTCCGAAGTCAGGAACACGAAACTGCGTCGCATCTCGTGGTTTCGCCCGATGCCGGCAACCGCAAACTCGAGCCCGGCCATGTCGACAAAGAGATCTCCACCGTTCTGCCGGAGCTCGCGAAATTCGTTGTAGGAAAAAGCGCGGTAATCATGATTCGCGTTTTGCCGGCAGTTATAAACATTGACTACTTCCTGTGGCCGCAACGGCACGATCGGATGCAGCACCACGCCGTTGATGAGCGCGAAAATTGCCGAGTTAACGCCAATTGCCAACGCCAGCGTCAATACCGCCGTTGCCGTGAATCCCGGCGCCTTGAGAAGCTGCCGCAGAGCAAACTTGAAATTTTGGATCATGAAAACCTTGGTTTTGTTTCCGTTGAGATGCAGGCCGGGTCCGTTTGGATTCAACAAGTTGGTGCGGATCCAGAGGTCAGAGGTCAGAGATCACGGACAACGGACTACGGACGACAGCCGATAACTGAAACGCTGGGCGTTTCGCACCTTCGTCATTTGGCATTGGGCATAATTCCCCGCTTTACGATTCACGATTCACCGATCGCGATTCACGAGCCTTAAATGCCCCGTGCATCTCGATTTCGCTAACCTGCTGAATCTTGCTTCAACCATCACCCTGATCGGCGCACTTGTTTTCACCGGTTTGCAGGTGCGCGCTGCCAATCGCCCGCGCCGCGAGCAAGCGGCGGTGACGGTGATTTGAAATGCTGCTCTCAGTGAAAATTCGGCGCGCTTTTTAGAACTGCTCAGCGAAATTCCGGAAGGCGCTACCGCCGCCGTGATCGAAAATTTGGATACAGAGACAAGCCGTTAACGACCTTGCCGGTGGCGCTATTCTTAGTTTTTGGTCGCGTGCGAAAAGCTGGTCGGAAGAGCGGCGGAAGCGCACGAGCCATGATGAATTTTTGGAATGGTGCGAATGGCTCGCGACACAAATTGCGCAGTATCGCGCTACGCGACCTTATGTTCCTGCTTACTCGCGAGCCGGAGCTCGCCGCGGGACGAGTCCGTCCGACCGGCGGACCGGACTGGCGTTATCAGCCGCCTTCCCTAATTTTGCGGCCGACACGGTCAGCGTTACAAATTGCTAAATCACTCACTCGCTGAATCGTTAATCGGATGAACTGGGAAATGCTCGCAGCGCTTGGGCAATTGGCGGCGGTGTTTGTCGGAATCCCTTCCCTCATTTACCTCGCGTTTCAAATTAGAGAGCAGACCAGGGAACGCCGGCAGTCGGCTGTCCACGCTCTCACGGTGCAGTGGGGCGATCTGACATGCGCGCTGCACGAAGACCCCGAGTTCGGCGCAGTATTTCTACGCGGGTTGGAATCATTCGCGGAACTCGATGCGGTCTCGAAGCTCAGATTCAGCGCCTTTTTTAACCGCCTGATAAACGTCTTCGAAGGAATGTATTTTTCTCATGCGGACGGCACGCTCATGGGGTCGTCTTGGGACAAGATTGAGCGGACGATGAGCGATTTCATTACCTATCGCGGTGTGCAAGACTGGTGGAAGACACGCAAACACTGGCACACGGAGGAGTTTGGCCGTGTCGTCGACGCAATTATCGCGAAAGGGACTCAGCCCAAGGCTTACTCAACTTACAACCTACGCGAGATAGCCGCGCCGGGACACGCATGAATAATCTCCCGAGATACATTGTAGGGCGAGACTCCGTCGAGCCGCAAGGCGGTTTCGGAGGTAGCTTCCCGCTCTCATGAAATATCGATATTACATCTGTGACGTGTTTACCGACAGGCGCTTCGGCGGGAATCCGTTGGCCGTGCTGCCCAAGGCGGAGGGCCTTTCTGATCATCAGATGCAGCAGATCGCACGCGAGTTCAATTTCTCCGAAAGCACTTTCGTATTTCCGGCAAAAGCCCACACGCGTCACGTTCGAATCTTCACTCCCGCGGCAGAGATACCGTTTGCGGGACATCCGAACGTCGGAACCGCATTCGTTCTTGCCGCTGCCGGTGAATTCGGTGAGATCAACTCTTCGCTCACTGTTACTTTTGAAGAAGAAGCAGGGTTAGTTTCCGTCGCGATCCGCGCAGAAGAGGGAAAAATTGTGTCCTGCGAATTAGCAGCGCCGCAGCCGCTCTCTCTCGGGAAAACCGTGCCGGCCGAGTTGGTCGCGTCCGCCGTCTCGCTCGACTGCGAGGACATTGTGACGGACACGCATCATCCGCAAATCTGTTCGGTCGGTCTTCCTTTCGTGTTTACGGAACTGCGAGATCGGGCTGCACTCGAACACGCCCGCATCAATATGAGCGGGTTCGATGCGCTTCGCGATCTGGGAGTAGACCCCCAACTGCATTTGTATACCCGGGTGAGCGACGGCTTTGATATTCGTGCTCGCATGTTCGCCCCATTGAGTGGTATTCCTGAAGACCCGGCTACTGGCAGCGCCAGTTGTGCACTCGCCGGGCTGCTAGCTCACTACAGGGAAGAGCCGAGCGGTAGTTTTAGCTGGCGCATCGCCCAGGGAGTAGAGATGGGCCGCCCAAGTACTCTCATAGCTCGCGCCGAAAAGGCAGACGGCACCGTCCGAGCAACGTGGGTCGGGGGCTCGTGCGTCATGGTAAGCGAAGGATCCATCCAGATTGACTAGATTGCCTCCTCGTTCAGGTCGCTTCTGCACCAGATTTGTAGAGCGGCCGCCTGCGATGCCATAGCTGGTCGCGTCGGCGGGTGTCGGCCGCAAATTGAATAGAAAACGCTATGAACGATCTTGCGAGGTTAACGAAGTTTGCGACGCGTTATGCCGAGGCGTGGTGCGGCCAAAATCCTGAGAGCGTGGCGGCGTTTTTCGCCGAGAATGGTTCGCTGAGCGTAAACGACGGACCGCCTGCGGTCGGACGAGCGGCAATTGCCGGGATCGCGCGAGGATTCATGCGCGATTTTCCCGACATGATCGTGACGTGCGACAAGCTGGAGTATCAATCAAATGCAACCGCGTTCCACTGGACATTAGCTGGAACGAATACTGGACCGGGTGGAACGGGAAAGCGCATTCGAATTAGCGGTTACGAACTTTGGAAGATCGACAACGACGGACTCATCACAGAATCGAAAGGCCATTTCGACAGTGCCGAGTACGAACGTCAGCTCAAGCACGGCGTCGATGACTAGCGAATAAACCGCGATGTCGGCATTTGAACGCGTCGCCGCTTTGCGCGCAGAATAGGTTTGTTCATGAACAATCTTCGCTTCGCCTTTCGCCAACTCTACAAAGCACCGACGTTCACGATCACCGCGCTCGCCACGGTGGCGATTTGTCTGGGCGCGAACCTCGCGATTTTCGCGGTGATCAATTCTATCCTCCTCCGGCCGCTTCCATTTCCGCAATCCGATCGGCTGGTCACGATCTTCAACACCTATCCGAAAGCCGGTGTCGAGAATGATGGCTCGTCGATAACCAATTACTACGAACGCCGCGGCAACATCCCGGCCTTCTCGAGTCTTTCCATCTTTCGTGACTTCAGCGAAGTCGTCGGCGAAACCGGTGCGGTCGAGCAGACAGAAATCATGCGCGTCTCGCCGGATTTTTTCGCGACACTCGGCGTCAATCTTGCGATGGGTCGTACCTTCACCGAAGACGAAGCTGAAATCGCGAAAGGCAAAGGCGCCGGAGTGGCCATCGTGACCGACGCTTACTGGCGGCAACGTCTTAATTCAGACCCAAACGTCCTCGGCCGGGACATCCGCGTGAACACCATGCCGAGAAAGATCGTCGGCGTTTTGCCTCCTGATTTTCGATTCCTTTCCTCGGAAGCGCGTCTCTTTCTGCCGATAAGATCCAGGTTGGAGGAACGCACGCCGCAGCAACGCCATTCGGGTGGCGGCGGCACGCATATGATCGCGCGCTTGAAACCGGGCGCGACAATCGCCGAAGCGCAATCACAAATCGACGCGCACAACGCCGCCGTCGAAGAAGACAATCCGGAAGCGAAGATGATGACCGAAGCGGGCTTCCGATCACTCGTTAGGCCATTGCATGCGGAGCACGTTCGCTCGATTCGTCCAACCCTTTTGCTGATGCAGGCTGGCGTATTTTTTCTTTTGCTCATCGGAGCGGTTAATCTGGTTAACCTCCTTCTGATCCGCGCGAGCGGCCGCGCGAAAGAAATGGCGATCCGCCGATCGATGGGCGCGAATCGCGCGCATGTCGTGAGACAGGTAATGATCGAAACCGTTCTCCTGACTTTCGTCGGTGGATTGCTCGGGCTGGCGGTGGCCGCGTGGGGAATTCGGTTGCTCGAAGTTCTCGGGGCCGATCGCTTGCCGCTCGGCGCGCATATCGCGTTCAATGGCTGGCTGGCGTCAATCGGTCTTGTTGGCTCTGTGGTTCTCGGAATCGTCATCGCGGCGCCTGTCGCCTGGTTCAACCTGAGCACTCATCTGGCGCATGCGCTCCAATCCGAATCACGCACCGGCACGATTAGTCGCGCCGCGCAACGGCTTCGCCACGGATTCATCGTCGCGCAAATTGCTCTGGCCTTCGTTCTGCTGGCTGGCGCCGCGCTCCTCGGGTTGAGCCTGAAAAAGGTGATGGCGGTTTCTCCCGGTTTCCGGGCCGATCATGTCCTCACCGGGGAAATCACGGTGCCGTTTAGTTACAACGTCCGCCCTTTCCTCGATCGCGTACTGGAAGCAATCAGTCAGCAACCCGGAGTCGCGGCAGCAGGAGCGATCACAAACGTGCCCCTGAGCGGAGAGAGCGGGAAGAGCGCGGTTACACCGAAAGGTTATGTACCGCCGGTGGGTGAATCATTGCACGGTCATTATCTCTATCAGGTCACGGGCGATTACTTCACCGCGCTCGGCATTTCTCTGCGCGAAGGCCGGTTTTTAACTTCGGCCGACTCTCATCGCGCGGACCAGGTCTGCGTGGTAGACGAAGATTTCGCCCGGCGCTACTGGCCTAATGGCGGCGCGCTTGGTCAACGCGTATTTCAAGGCAGCGACTCGGATGACGCAAAACTGTTCACCATTGTGGGTGTCGTCGGCGCGGTAAAACAAGCGGAGCTCACGGAACCGCAGGGGCAGGGTGCGGTCTACCTGCCGTTCATGGATTCCGACGGCATCAACATCTTCGTCGTCACGCGAACGAGCCAGCGCCCGGAAGCGTTTGCTGAGACGCTGCGAAAACTCGTGCGCGCGGCCAATCCTGACCTTGCAACCGATAACCTCCGCTCCATGGATACGCGCATCGCGGAGAGCCTCATCGCGCGTCGCTCGCCGGCGTTGCTCGCCGGAATTTTCGCCAGCGTCGCGCTACTCCTGGCGGCGATCGGAACTTACGGCGTTCTCAGTTATGCGGTGGCGCAACGCACGCGCGAGATCGGCATTCGCATGGCGCTCGGCGCGCAAAGAAGCCACATCGGGACGCAATTCCTCTCGTTAGGACTGCGCCTTCTCGCTGCCGGAACGATCCTCGGTTTGATGGGCGGCTGGTGGGCTGGAAGAGCAATGCAGAGCGTTCTCTTCGACGTGCCAACCCTGAACGTCCCCACTCTTCTCGGCACCGCACTTGTCATGACGACGGTGTCACTCGTTGCCTGCCTCATTCCTGCGCGCCGTGCCACCAAAGTCGATCCCGTCATCGCACTTCGGGCGGAATAACAGCATGACTACACGGGGATTCGCGACGGCCTGATGGCGGCAATCGAAAGGTCATTTCGACAGCGCTGAGTACCAACATCAGCTCAAGCTCGGAGTTGATGGATAGCGCGACGCCCACTCGCCTCGGGCTAGCATTACATGGTCACCCGCGAGGAGCGACCAGCGTTATCCGGGTGCCATGGCCAGGTGCGCTGTCGATCTGCAACTTACCTCCGAAACTGGCCATGCGTTCTCGAATGCTGAAGAGGCCAAGCCCGCCGAGTTGAATTCCTTGTCGATCTAACCTGGCCGGATCAAACCCCGGGCCGCGATCGGAGACGATAACCCGGAGTTTGCCCGATCCGGTTCCCTTCATCGTAATGTGCACGGGACTGCCGGGAGCGTGCTTGCCTGCATTAAGCAAAAGTTCCCGCACCGCCTGGAAAAGGAAAACGCGGACGTCGATGGCCTTCGGATTCGCCGAAGAATCGGCATCGACGGAAACCTTAGCTCCGTGGTGTTTTCGTGCTTGAGCGGCAAGCCATTCCAATGCTGCGGCGAGACCGTGGTCGTGCAAGACGGGGGGAGAAAGTTCGGCGCTGAGCGACCGAGTTAAATTGAACGAGCGCTCCAGCATGTCCTGAATGTTTCTTGTGATTCCACTGCGCTTGACCGTGTTTTCAGTCTTGTCCAGGCTGCGAAGGTGCAGCTGCGCTGCCATTAACATTTGCTGAAGATCATCATGTAACACCTGCGCGATGCGCCGCCGCTCCCGCTCCTCGGCCAGCGATAATTCGGCAGAGAGCAGACGGAGTTTTTGGGCGCGTTCGACCGCTTCGGTCGTGCGCTGGGCCACTCGCTGCTCGAGAGATTGGTTCAGACTCGCCAGTTGCCTGACGAGATCCCGCACTTGGTATTGCCGCCGGCGAGAACGTAATGCCACCTGCACCGAACGCATCAGCGTCCGGGAGCTAATGGGCCGCTCCAGCAAAGTCACGGTCCCCGCGGCGGCGGCCGCCAAGTCCAATAATTCTGCACGGCGCGATTCGCCGCCGCTGGTGAGAATGATAAGCGGCAATTCAGACCAGGGCGCTTGTTTTCTAAGGACGTCCAAGAAGCGCGAAGATTGCGCTGACTCCAGTGCTTCCTCAGTAAGCAGAACTGCGCCCGCGATATCCGCCATTTGTCGGGAACACTTATCCAGCCGCTGGTAAATTTGTGTTTCAAAACCTTCGCTCTTAAGCGCCGCCGCCATGGCCTCGGCATCCTGGCCGACGGGCGCGACGATAATCACGCGCTCGTCTCGGTGCAGTTGCGACATGGTGTAAATTTGCCGGGAGCGGATCATTCACCGACGGGCATCGTTCGTTAGCGCGTGAGAAGCAAAGGCGCAGCCGATTGCATCAGGACGCGTCAGCGGGACTTCATGATTTGCTTTTCCCTGCCACGGAAGACAGGCACACCGGTCAGCACACCTTGAAACTCTCTCAGCGGCTCGCCGACGGCAATGCCTTTTCCCGGCGTTAACTTGAATTCGCGGATGGTTCTTTCGTGATGTCCACTGCGCTTCTTAAACATCGCGATCGCCTGTTTCACTTCCCCATGCGCTTCAAAGTAACGCAAGCTTACAACCGTGTCCGAAAGATAACTTAGGTCAACCGGCGCTTCGGCGGCGGCGCTCAATCCGTGCTGGGCCAGAACAAGCAGAGTGATGACGCCCTGCTGATTAAGATAGGAACTAAGTTCGTGCAGTTGGTTATTGAGATACTTCTCGCCAGGCATGGCATTGAGATAACCATTGAGACTGTCAATCGCGACCAGTTTGCAGCCCGCCTCTACGCCGCGCAAGATACGAACGGCAAATTCACCGGGAGAAAGTTCAGCAGGATCAACCTGCTGCACCGTAATCGTGCCCCGTGCGATCGCTTTTTCTAAGTTGAATCCCAGCGCTTTGGCCCGGCTCAACATCACGCTGCGCGTTTCGTCGAACGCGAATATTGTCGAGCGTTCACCCTTTTTCGCCATTTGCGCAGCGTACTGCAAAACCAGCGTAGATTTGCCAGTGCCCGCCGGTCCGAGGATGAGCGTGGTTGTCCCTCGATCCAGTCCTCCACCGCACAAACTGTCCAATTGCTTGATTCCGCTGGAAACGGGCGCGTGCCGAAACTTGGTGTGATGTTCGGCCGCGATCATGCGCGGAAAGACGCGCAGACCACCGGTGGCGATGATGTAGTCATGATAGCCCTCGCGGAATTTCACCGCCCGCAATTTCGAAATGCGCAACCGGCGGCGCGATGTACCGTAATCGGGCGAGAGTTGTTCCATCTCGAGGATACCGTGCGTAAGGCTAAGCACGTGCGGATCCATCACCGCTTGGTTGCTCATCCGATCGTCAAGCAAGAGAACCGTACTCTTCATTTTCGCGAACTGCTGTTTGAGCGTCAGAAGCTGGCGCCGATAGCGGAGAGGAGTCTCAGCCATTAATCGGAATTCGGAAAGCGAATCAAAAGCCACTCGCTTCGGCCGCACCTTGCGCACTTCATTCAGCAAGAGCTGACTCACTTTTGTCAACTCGACTTCCGATGGATGAAACACCGTCGTCTGCGCCTCCGGCCGCAGTAAATTTTCCACCGCCGACAAATCCAAGAGCGGAATTTTATCGATCGACCAGCCGTGGGAGCGCGCCACTTTGAGCAATTCCTCTCTTGTCTCCGAAAGCGTGATATAGAAGACCTTTTCGCCTCGGCGCACTCCTTCGAGAAGAAATTGCAGGGCCAGCGTGGTCTTGCCTGAGCCGGGATCGCCTTGCACCAAATAAAAACAATCGCGCGGCAATCCTCCCGCGAGAATATCGTCCAGCCCCTCAACGCCGCTGGCGCATCGCAGATCCCGTCGCTTGGCTGAGGCAGAAATTTTCCGCACTGGTTTTGCACTCATAGTAGTATCACCAAACAGCAATCGCCCGTGAGACCCCGCTATGAGCTTCCCGTACGCTGCAATCCTACCGCGAACCTGCCCAATGGTCTCACCTGATCGCCACCGAAACCAGCAGTTTAGTTAGGATCGACAACCGATGCCATCGCAAATCGAAGACAACTACGACAGCGCGGAATACGAACGTCCGCTCAAAGGCAAGTGATGAACTGTAGGACAACCGCATAATGCCAGTCCGGCTTGGACTTGCCGCTTTTTGGTTTGGCAAGCGGAGCGCTTGCCCTACAACTGCTAACGGTTCTGACACATGAATCTCAACGACCTGGCCAATCCCGGACAGATCATCGGTGCGGTTGCCGTGGTCGTTTCGTTGATCTACGTCGCATTGCAGATCCGGCAAAACACCAACGCCATTCGCTCCGCCGCCGCCCAAACCGTACACGAACACTTTGCCAGTTGGTACCGCTTGGTGGCTGCCGAGCCCGACCTCTCCCAGATTGTGGTTAACGGGTTGCGAGATTATTCATCACTCTCGGAAATGCAGAGAGCGCGGTTCATCGCTACCTACATGGCGTTTGTCTCCTACTCACAGAATGCGTTTCTCAAATGGCGCGAGAGAGTCGCTCGCCCCGCCACTGTGGATGGGGTGGGAGCTTGTCATCATGAACCTTGTGTGCGCGCCGGGGGGGCAAAGCCTTCTGGAAAGATCGGGGCTATATGTTTGGTGAAGAATTCCGGCACTACGTGGAGGACGATCTGATGAAAAGAACGCCGCATCCCGATGCAAAGCCGATGGGCGCGTTCCCCATCGGCCAGCGTCCCGAATAGATGTTGCGTCCAGCCGCTGCTAATCGGAAAAGAATCAAAATGAGAGCACGTAAAATTGTCTGCTTCGCCGTTGGGGCAATGTTGTTTGCTAAGGCAGCGTGTGCCGACGAAAAAGTCATCGTCAGCGATATCCTTGGACCCGAGGGTCCGTTGTACATTGACGGCAACCTTTACTACGTTGGCTGGGTCTCCAACACGCTGTGCAAATGGGACGGCAAAACAACCACGGTATTAAATCATACCCCGGGTTGCGGCCATAACGGGTTGGCGCTCACAAAACAGAAGACATTCCTGCTCGCGTGCACCGAGGAGCATGGCGCCATCCTTGAAGCTCGACCTGACCGGCAAGCAATTGCGCCGTTGGGAGGCCGACAAAAACGGCAAGCCATTCGATGGCGGCATAAATGATATTGTGGTGACCGGCAATGGTGGTGCTTATGCCACGGTCTTTGGCCCGTACAAGGACCTGCCAACCTCCGTCGCGGGAAAAATTCTCTATCTTGCGCCTGGCGCCGAGCAATGGGTCGAGGTAGCGGACGACCTCAATTACGCCAACGGAATAGGCGTCTCTCCAGATCAAAAGACGCTCTACGTCAGCGAAACCGTCGGAAACTGCATGTTGAAATTCAAGATCAATGCCGATGGCTCGCTAAGCGACAGATCGAATTTTGCCCTGCTAAACCTTCTCACAAAAAACAAGGTCGAATCCTGGTGGCTTGGACCTGATAGCATGAAGGTCGACAGCAAGGGCGACATTTACGTTGCCCAATGGTTCGGCGGTAAGATTTTGAAGCTATCTCCTGAGGGCAAGCTTCTCCACGTATTTGAGATCACCGCGGGTGATGGCACAACAAACGTCGCTTTCAGCGAGGGGGAGAAAGAATTGTACGTGACTGTAGTGAAGGATCCAAAGGATCCCCAGGCAAAGGGCAGTATCGTAAAGATCCCAAATGTGAAGTAACGCTCGATCACAAAACGCCAAAGGGGCCGGCGCACTCCAACACGCTTTCGCGAATCTTGAGGCGCGGGTAGGCAAAGCGGCAGAAGACTGCCGCACTCGAAGAGGCTTCGCGAATTTCGAGGCGCTGTGAGTGGGCGACACAAGGGAGCAGAATGCCACTTGGCGCACAGGCCAGAGGCCCATGTTCCGACGCTTCCTGAATCTCGGGGGGGCGCTCCGAGTATGCGCCAGCTTTTGGAGTGCGGCAGTCTTCTGCCGCTTTGGAAACCGACTCGACGGGGTTTTGTGATTTCACCATCCTCGATCCATGCCCAACTCTGGCACGCCTTGGCCACACGCTCCGTCGCATCAACTCTCCGAGGGTGGCACCTACTGTGTAACCGTGGGCACGTACCTTAAAGCGCATTATTTCCGTGGCGCCGACCGACTAGGTGTGTTGCATCGCGGCCTGCTAACAGTCGCACGTGACTACGGCTGGCTGTTCGAGGCTTGGGCCGTGTTTTCCAATCACTACCACTTCGTTGCGCATTCGCCGCCCGACGCGCCCGATGCTTCCAGCCTTCCTGAGATGTTAAGCACGTTGCACGTCAAGACTGCCAAATGGGTGAACAAACTCGATCATAGGCCCGGTCGCCGGGTCTGGTTCAACTTTCGCGAGACGCGGCTTACGTACCAGAAATCCTTTCTGGGCGCGGTTAAATTACGTTCATCAAAATGCCGTGAAACACGGGCTGGTACCGGTAGCAAACCAATATCCGTGGTGCTCGGCACGATGGTTTGAATCCAAGTCCTCCGCCGCGATGGCGAAGTCTATTTACCGGTTCAGGACTGATCGGCTACAGATGCTAGATGACTTTGAGCCTGCGCCGGATTGGTAATGGACGCGGGTAAGTAAAGCGGCAGAAGACTGCCGCACTCCAAGATGCTTCGCGAATTTCGAGGCGCTGTGAGTGCGCGACAAAGGCGGCAGAATGCACTTGGCGCACAGGCCAGAGGCCTATGTTCCAACGCTTCCTGAATCTCGGGGGACGCTCCGAGTATGCGCCAGCTCTTGGAGTGCGGCAGTCTTCTGCCGCTTTCTTACCGACGCCGCTGTACCAATTGAATTCTTGGTTGTTTTCGAAACTTCAGCCGCACCGGGGTTTCCCGCCGAAGCGAGAGATAGCCAATTCGCACAAATTCGTTTACCTCTTGCCAATGACACTCAAAACCATGCTCGCGATCGGCTGCGGGGTTGCCTGCCTGAGCGCGACCGCGATCGCTGAAGATCTTTACAAATTTTTGAACGAGATCCCAATCGGCGGCGAAGGCGGTTGGGATATTCTGACAATCGACGCAGCTGCGCGCCGGCTCTATCTCTCGCACGCAACCAAAGTGGTAGTGGTCGATCTGGAGAAGAATGCCGTCGTTGGAGAGATCGAAGACACGCCCGGCGTGCACGGTTTTCTCGCCGTGCCGGAAGTGGGGCGCGGCTTTTCGTCTAACGGTAAAGAGAACAAGGCGAGCGTGGTCGATTTGAAAACGCTTCGCACCATTTCAAAAATCGAGACCGGCGAAAGTCCCGATGCCCTCGTCTATGATTCCAAGCACGGCGAAGTTTACATCTTCAATCATCGCGGAGGTTCCGTCTCCGTAATCGACGCCAAGATCCCCAAGGTTGCCGCCACAATTTCGCTTGGGGGCGAGCCGGAATTTGCCGCGGTCGATTCCGCGTCCGACCGCGTTTATGTCAACATCGAAGACAAAAGCGAAGTCGTGGCGATCGATACCGCCAAACACGAAGTGGTGGCGCATTGGCCGCTCGCGCCCGGTGAAGAACCGAGCGGGATCGCGCTTGATGCCGCGCACCACCGGGTTTTTTCCACCTGTCACAACAAGATGATGACGATGCTCGATACACAATCGGGCAAAGTCGTCGGCACCGCGCCGATTGGCACGGGCGTAGATGGAGCGGCTTTCGATGATTCAACCCAACTGGCCTTCGCCTCCTGCGGTGAAGGTGTGACGACAATCTTGAAAGAAGAAACGCCGGAGAAGCTGAGCGTGATCCAAACCCTTAAAACCGAGCGCAGCGCACGAACGATGGCGCTCGATCCGAAAACGCACCGGATTTATTTGCCCAGCGCGCAATTTGAACCAGCTCCATCACCCTCGCCCGGTTCTTCGCCGGCGCGGCCGACGATTGTGCCCAACACGCTAAAGCTGTTGATTTACGGCCCAATTGGAACCTCAAAACCGTAGCGGCAAAGGAATTCACTGGCGTTGCCTAACGAGAATTAGCTATCTGGTATTTGCCCTCGGCGCCTTATCAAGCCGGGACCTCCGGGGACAGGCCGGGCCGCCAATGATCACGGACGATCCTGGTACGCCGGGCAACGGCCATTGGGAAAACAACATCGCCTTCATATTCGAGCATCGTCCTAATGAGACTTCGTGGGACTCGCCCTTGATCGATCTCAACTACGGAGTAGGCGAGCATATCCAACTCACGCTGCAGGAAGGACCAGTCCTGCTCAAGCGCAGCGGGCAAGGATTGATCGGCGGCCTCGGTGGAACGGAGGCGGCCGTGAAATGGCGTTTTCTCGACGAAGAGAAGAGCGGCTTTGATGCGTCGATGTTTCCGCGCGTCCTCTTCAACATCACGCAATCATCCGTCCGGCGCGGCCTCGCCGACGACGGCACTCGTTTTCAGATTCCGTTTGAGCTCGCCAAGACATTCGGTCGATTTCACGCCGACGCGGAAGTCGGTCCGCTCACAAGCACTGTCGGTCGAAGCGAATGGATTTATGGAATCGTGGGCGGGGTGGACTTGGCGAAAACGACAATGTTGATGGCGGAACTGCACGGCACGTCGCGCATGAACTTCACCCGCGACGTTCTGACCGTAAACTTCGGGCTTCGTCACCAATTGACCGAGCGGCGCATCTTGATCGCGTCAATCGGCCACGAGCTTCGTGATCCCGATCAAGCTCGCTCCTTCATCGGCTACCTGGGTGTGCAGTTGCTCTATTAGCGGTTTCCTAAATGGCCACGTGCTTCAGCGATGGAGGGCGGTGCTCTGCGACGTCGTGACGGATCGGGCTCGCCGGAGCTCGCCCCTCCAACTCTTTTCGGATTTCTTCAATGCGCTTTCGAAGCTGGCCTCTGCGGGACAATCAGAATCAACGCAATGATTACCACCAGGAGCGCTAACGACGCCGTGTAACGGCTGAGGGCTAGTCCTCCTTTTGCGATCGGTTTGTCGAGAAAATCGCCGACGACGGCACCGAGCGGGCGAGTCAAAATGAATGCCGCCCAAAATAATATGACGCGCGAAATGCTCGTGAAGTAATAGAGAAGAGCGGTCAACAAAAGTAGGCCACCGAACACCGCCGCCGCCCCGACATAGCCCATTTCATTGGTATCGGCGACCCAATCGCCGAGTGCCGTCCCGAGGGTCTGCGAGAACATGATCGTCACCCAATAAAACACCTCCACCTTCGGTGTATTCACCGTTTCGATCGAGATGCTCCCGGTCGACCAACGCCAGATCAGAAGCGAGCCGATTACGCAGATCAGTAAGATGGTCGAACCGCCGGTGTAGCCGATGCCGAGCGATCTGTCGCAATAATCGGCCAGGGTGGTCCCGACCGTCGTCGTGGCGACGATTGTCAGCCAGTAGAGGAAGGGGTGAAATTTTCTTGCCCTGATTTGCACGAGCACCGCGGCTATGAAAATCACACCGAAGATTGCCGTTCCGATCAGATAGCCGGTGCCTTTGGCTTCGGCCGTCGTTTCGCCAAGCCACGACATGGTGACGGCATCGCCGCCGGTCTCGCCGAGCGTGGTCGCCAGGATCTTAATGATCCAGAAGAGAAGCGTTACCTGCGGTACCTTTGCAACGAGGTCCGATTTTCTTTCGTTCATTTCTTGTCCTCCACTAATCGTCTTTGCCATAGGTAACCGAGGCCGGCGGTGGCAAGTTGGCTCAGTCGGCGACCATTGCTCTCAAATCAACCCCAATTCGAAGTTGATTTGAAGGCAGCGCCTTGATTCCTAAAAGATGTTGAATCACGGCGGTTCGGCAGCAATCGGACCAAGTGAAGTCGCAGCGGTTCTTCTACATTCGACCGAGATTTACGACGAACAGTAGTCCTGCTTCCTGAAACTGTACTTCAGGGTCTAGGAACCGTTAGGGCCTCCACGCACCTAACAATCGGGAATGCCCGAAATCAGTAGCCGTCTCTGAAACACCGGCGACGCCGGCACTTGAGCTTGCCGCAAGATTGGATTGGCGAAAGGCGAAACAGATCAATAGTTCAGCCTCGGGAGTACGCAACGGAACAGGTCAGGATACACACGGTCTGGCAAGTTGAACGCGTGCGCGATGGCGTTAGCTGGAAATCAACATCCTGGAGGCGAAGAGGAGCTGAACCCATGCATCGCGCGTCGGAAAACAGCACCGGAAGGAGCGGTCACCGCGAGCGTTGGAAATCTCGTTTCACGCTCTGCGACACACGGCCACAAGTGTGATGAAAATGCCGGTATCTCGGCTGCAATCGTCGATGACCTCATCGGGCATGAAAGCGCCCCGATCTCCGCCGACTAGCCAAAAGACAAACCCGAGCAGGGTTTTCGGCCCTGCCCGGGTTGTAACTCAGGGAAAAGTTGCTCTTAAGATTTCGCGAACTTCGCGCGAAACGCTGCAAGTCCCATCAGGCCTGCGCCGAGCAGAGCCATGGTCGTCCCGCCGTCAGGAACCGCTCCGGTGTTCGCAGAGAACGAGAAGGTCGTATGAGCATGGCCACCCGCGTTCTGCGACGTAAACGCCCACACACCCGGCGTGGCATCAAATCCTGCCGGGCCCGTTATGGTTCCCGTTCCACTGATCGAGAGAAAGGTCGCGCTGCGCGGCAATTGTACCGTTGAGGCAGTAAGGTTGAAGGTGAATCCATTCACACTCCATAATCCGTTGGTTATTGTCGAGGGATCGAAGGTGTAGGAAGCCATCACGACAGGAGTACCAATGGCGAAGCCGGCAAAGTCTCCACTATTTCCGCCCAACACTATTGCGTCACTGAAAGTAGCGCTATGGGCGGTTGCTAATGAGGTGGTATCGAATGTGGCTGTGCCCCCGATATTCAACATCCCGGTAATCGGTGTCGCTTGAGCTGACGAGAGAAGTCCAAAGCTGGCCGCCGCTGCGACGATCGCCAAGAGAATCTTGTGTAATTTCATAGGTTTTCTATTATTTTCAGGTTTATTGTGAATGCCAGCACTATAGCACAAGCTGTGCCATCCTCCGCGGTAATATCTAACATCCTATCCACGTGGCTGTTATAAAAATCACCCGATTACCGCTGCCGAGAAATGTGTAAACGTTGTCGACGTTCGTGTGAGGCGGCAAAATATATGTTGTTCTAAAAGCGTAAGAACCAGCCTCTTGCGTGATTTTAACATTGTTAAGAACTCCGACTCGATGCGCAGGTTAATCAGGCTGTGATGGTTATCGAAACGATGTTTTGCGTCGAACAAATATGAGGACGTTGAGATCCGATAGCGCGCGCGTGGAAAAGGCGCTTGAAATCAGGGATGCGGGGTGAGATACGCTCCTGGCGCGTTCCCGTGCCAGTAGGAGCCTTCTCTCGTAAAAGCGAATGACCGGTAAGAGCGTCCGGGGCACGCGCTTTCGGCGAAGCCTTCAGACTCGCTGTTGCTTGTCGGCGCGCGGGATTGCGGGAGCCAGGAGATATAAGCTGAATCTACTCACCTTGCGGAAAGCGACGCTGCGGCCAGGAAGATAAAGCTGGACACCAGCGAACGCTGGCGCAGATGCTTCAGCCAAATAAATCGATCGAGCGAGGGCTATTTCCTCCCGATAGCCCTGTCCGCTTCTAGTTTGCACTTCCAGCGAAGAAAAGACCGCGAGAATAGAAAAAAAATTCCTATGCATCGTCCGACTCCTCTCAGCACTGCAGCTCCACCCGTCCCAAATTTAATTAGCCGGTATCGTCTAAAACTCGCCAACAGAGACGGCGACCAATAGAGATGGGATTTCGCAGAACCTGCTACCTTTGTGCCTGGCCGGGTTCTTCTTGAGCATTGCGGCCGGGGGAATCGGGCGCCGGACAAGCTCGCCGCCGGCGACAACATCATCGCGCACATGTGAGAGGAATGACGAAATCCGAATGACGAATGATCAAAATGACGAGACGCCTGTCGATCTTCCATCTCGCGCTTCGGCTTCGAGCATTCCTTCGTCATTCGACATTTGTGCGTCGTCATTTTCACAGGCCAGAATCGACATACCTTGATATTGCATTTGCGTTAAAACTTCCGACAATCGGAGCTAAAGACGCGACCGAACAAGCCTTCCGTGCTGTTGTCCAAGAACACTCGGGGGGCCCCACAGCCCTTCCTCTCTGAAGTTCCGGGGGTGGCATACCCTGGTCCCCACGGGGCCAAAGCATGCTTTTTCAGTCGCACGGCCCGGGCCTGTTGACTCCATGTTGACGTTATGACTGTCTTTTCTGGTGTTTGCTGGTCGCGGCTGGCCGCGCCTGTTCCTAGCATACGAATCGTTAGCTAGGGGGCTGGAATAGATTTTTGCTCCGCTTAAGTTTTTACCGGTGGGGTGGGTTGAGCACCAGAACGTGGCAATGGTTGCACAGAGTCGAAAAACTGGCCGACGATCGCAGGCAGGGTTCGCAGGATGATCTTAAGGTCTAGTGAAAGGGAAATGTTCCGCGAGTAAAAGATATCCATCTCGATCATTTCGCGGAACGTGGTCCGGTTCTTGCCATTGACCTGCCACAGTCCAGTAAGGCCGGGTAATGCGTTTACACGTACACGTTGTTCCGGCGCATAACGTTCGAATTCTAGAACGGTGCATGGTCGCGGTCCGACCAGACTCATTTCTCCCTTCAGCACATTGAAGATTTGTGGCAACTCGTCGAGACCAGTTGCCCTCAAAAACTTCCCGCCAAGGATGAGCCGCGGATCCCCAGTTGAGTCGAGTTTGATCATCGGGCGATCGCTGACAATTAAATGGTCGAGGTAAGCCTCATGGATATGAGTCTCAGCATTCACCTTCATGGTGCGAAATTTTATGAGCATGAAGCGCCGGCCTTTGAATCCGATGCGCGGTTGCCGGTAAAAAACAGGCCCGGGCGAAGTAATGGCAACCCAGAGCGCGACCAAAGTCATTACCGGCAACCAGACCGGGATTAGGAGTGTGACCATCGCCAAGTCGATAAATCTTTTCCATCTAGGCAGTGCGACTACGAGTTCCTCGCGCGAGAATGGATTCGAAGGAAACAAGGGTTCTGAATCGCCGCGATCAATCCGTGCCACTTCGGCAACGACCTGATGAAGAGAACGAGTAATCTTGGCGGCCTCTTCTTCTCCATTGACCGTCGTGTGTGGCGTCCTTTTGCGCAGCGGCCTCTTTACTGTGATTACGCTCATAATTGGGTGTTCGATAAACCGGCGCAGACGACGCGTCACGCGACGAAATGGTAACGATTGCGTTACAAATAATGTCGCTCGACAGCTATTCGCCCAATGAATCCCGAATTATCCGACGATCAACTGTTCTCGGCCCCACAGCCCTTCCTCTCTGAAGTTCCGGGGGTGGCGTACCCTAGTCCCCACCGGGGGCAAAAAGAATTCTTTGTCTCACTCGCCGATAGGCTAAGCCCTGTTGACGCCACTGTCCGGCCATCCTGACGGCAGGCTTCAAGGTGGTTATCTGCGCTGACTGCTCGAACAGGCCCACTGTCGGGGTGCGAATTTGTGCTTGCATGAAAATCACAGGTTCTTACGGTCCGATCTTAGTCATGATCGTAGCCGCAGGCTTTTTCGTTGCGGGAGTGGGTTGTTCTCTCGCGCTGATCATCCGAGAACTGCGCAAAGCGCCGGAAGGCTACGAGGATGAACACGGCTTCCACACTGTCCGCAACGGTGCAGTGAAATACGGCGTTCCCGATTCGATGAAGGCCCGCACAACGCGCAGCAGCCTGAATTGGGCCATGCACCGCACGCTGCGCATTAAAGCTTTTCGAGTGCGGGGGTTACCCTTTTTCGGCAAGAAAGTTCCTCACGCTGCGAGCGAATTCTCGGCAACGTCGCGGCGCAGGGCGGATTCATATCGGTAACCATGTCGATCCGCACCGCAAAGGGAAGCATTCTGAGGCCTGGCTGGAAATCCGCTCTCGATATTACCTGCATTCTTCTCTCGCTGCCGGTCTGGCTGCCGCTGATGATTTTGCTCATGCTAGTGACGCGAATCGCCTCGCCTGGTCCGATCCTCTACCGGCAGGAGCGCATCGGCTTTGGCGGAAGACATTTTTTCATCTGGAAGTTCCGAACAATGAAGCTGAGCGCGGAGACACAGGTTCACGAGCGCCATTTTGAAGAATTGATGCGGGTCGATTGTCCGATGACGAAACTGGATGTTTACGGCGACCCACGGCTAGCCCCTTTCGGGCGAATTCTGCGTGCGAGCGGTCTGGATGAGTTGCCTCAAATTATCAACGTGCTTCGCGGTGAGATGAGTCTGGTCGGTCCGCGGCCCTGCACGCCAAAAGAATTTGCTCATTATGAGCCCTGGCAACGAGAACGCGTAAACGGTCTGCCGGGCCTGACCGGATACTGGCAGGTAAACGGCAAAAACAAAACGACGTTCAACGAGATGATCGCGATGGATCTGTTCTATCTCGAGAACGTGTCGATCCTGCTTGATCTGAAAATCATGCTCAAGACGGGTGCCGTTATCGCTGGGCAACTCTTCGAGTCTCAGCGGGCGGCACACACACAGAGTCGGCAGAGTGGAAACCGTCGTTCACCGACGACGACGATTTCCAAGTTTCCTTCGGTGCTCTTATTGCCTGTAAGCACCGCCGCTGCTCAATTCCAGAGTTGGCTGCTGGAGACGGCTTCTAGTGTTTGGTATCTCGTGCGCTCCCTGTGCTCTCGTGTCGAGCATGCCGCGGTTGCTCTCGTTACTCTTCTTTTGGCTTTGTGCCAGGAGGGCAAGGTGCCACAGCAGGCGGGCGCGCTCGCTGAGCAGGCGGGGGGCCTGGCTGAGAGGACTTTCGCCACTTCGCTCGTCGCGACGTCGTTTGTCACACCAGCTCTAACGGAAACGACGAATTTCCGCGTCGATATGCAACATGTATCGCCACCCCCGCCGGTAGTCGCGCAGACTCGAAAGGGGAAATTTGGATTGTCAGCAAACGCTAAGCGGAGTCTGTCCCGGGCGCAGACACAGCACCAAAAAGCTCCGGCGCTTCGTATTGGGAGAGCCATCGACCGCGAGTGGCATCGGCTCGTCGCGGCACGCAAAAGCGTGCACAGCGCGTTTGCTCGCCTCGTCCGTGACGCGAATTCGCAGCAATCCAAACAAAGGCACCGCAAGCAACGGGTAAACTAAGCGGAAAACACGAGACGAAAAATAGCTCGCGGCGGCAGCGAGTAGTTCAACTTCCTCATCGTCTCGATCTGCTGACAGCGTTTCTTTCGCTGGAGAGAGACGCGATAGCGACAAAAGGCGCTAACGGGAACGCGACGCGCCAAAGCACGAAGACATCAAAGCGGTAGCGGAGGCAGCGGTGATGCTGCGGGCGTTGCGACATCATCGGCCTTAACGATGAATCGTTTTCCATCGCGGTGCGCATCGACGCAGAAAACCAATCCGCGCTTGGTAAGATGCTCGGCGATGCCGTAAGACCGGCCCTCTGCGTGTAACTGATCCGCGATGATCTCCCAGTATTTCATGGGCGGCATGATGCCAGAATTACTTAATCGCGCGCAACAGGAGGTCGGTGTTTTAAGCCGTGTGCAAAAACAAGCAGCGGCAGAGCTATGAGGCCGAAGATGGCCGCGCTGCTGCCGCTGTCGGGCAGAAGATGGCCGATCACGAACATATCACGTCCGTTAGGATCGATACGCAGCTCGGCACCGACTACCGTGAACTGCGGCACATCGGGCAAGTTCAACTCTAAGTGAGCCCCGTAAATATCGAGTGGGAAGACGGGATTTGCCGCTTGAAGAGGAAAGAAACTTGGTCCCATGAGAAAGGGCGTTAAAGTCGAGGAGGTTATGCCAGTTCCAATGCTAATCGGAGCCGAGATAGGGTTGCCCATTTGATCGAAGAGATATCCGGTGCCAGTAAGGCCGTGCACGGGAATTGTGCCAATGCCACTCACCAGCAGCGATGGCAGAAGACCAAAGGCCGGGCTGTCGTGCGGATCAAAGATGCGGACGAAATGGTTAAAGACGAAATCGAGCGTGAGACTTTGGCCAGTGAGATGAATCGTGGGCGCGCCGCTGCCTGGAAAATCAAACTCAGTCCCCGTGACTCGGCGCGGTGTCCCGAGATCAATAGAAATGGTGGTGGCATCAAGAGTAGCAGCGCTACCAAGGATGATGAGGATGAGCACGGTTCGTTTCATAAACCCGGCATTTTTTAGCAGACTGCGGAAATTTGTCGAAACTAAACCGTCAGCCACGCAGCAGCGTCGCTTCGAGCTCATCCTCGCTTTGGCGTTGTGTGCGACCGTCGATCCTACCTACGGCGATGCTCCAATGGGGCTCGATTCCGATGGCGACATCGACGGCATCTTCGTGTCCGGCGTTTTCTCGCGTACTGCGATGATGGTCGTTTTAGCGCCCTTTCAGGACCTGATACCGCAACAGTTTTCATCGTACCGACTCGCACCAGTCGGTCAGGAAGCATGGGCAGACGCGAAACTCCTTTACCCTAAAACGACGTTCCCAACCGATACCGAACTTGTCGGCCTAACACGGCGTTGCTCGCGTCATTTGACCGCAGCACATGAGGCGTACGCGTATCAGCTACATGCTAAGGTGGACCCCTAGGTATTGCTGTTCTTGCCAGCAAATAAAATACTTAATGCGACCAATGAAGGCGTGGCCGTGGTCAATTCTATGGCAGCAATCGTTGATCGATTCTGAATCGGGATACTGGGTCGGGCTGGTACCTCGCCGTCCCTCGTAGACCTCGGAACTTTTTACATTGTCCGAACGGCGTCGGACGAACATAAACAGCGTTGGACGCGGTCTTAGAGCTGGTCAAAGACAAGGGTAAATTAAAGAACATACTTGGTGGTGGAGGCGAGGGGAGTTGAACCCCTGTCCTCGAAGCGGTCCACGCAAACATCTACATGCTTATCCGGTGGTAAGGTTTAAGGAGCCGAACGTTGCACCGGCACACTGCCGGCTCCCGAGCGTCCGCGAAATTCCTTCACCGCCCGGCGCGGTCACTCCGCCGAACGATTAGCCTGCTGTCCACGTTTGGCGCCGTAGCAGGCGTCCAACTCCAAACGTCGCGGTCAATTAAGCCGCGAGAGCGAGATCTTGGTGATCTGCGTTTATTTTTTTTGGCTCGGTTTTTAACGAGGCCAACGAACCATCCTCGACATGCCGCCTGCGCTTCAAACTTCAAGTCGAAGCCAGTACGCCCCCGAAAATAAGAGGAACGCAACTATAGCCGATCGCCCCAATTTGGCAAAGTAATGGCGGGACGTCCGTCGCCAGCCGGCAGCGGGAAAGGCACCGCTTGTCGTGCCCACTCGACCGGCATCGTACCGCGACTAGGTTTATTCCACCATGCGATGGAACCTCAGCAGCCGCGCCCGCGAGCTTTCAGGTGGCGACGCTATCCTCATTTCCATCCCCAAGAGCGGGCGGACCTGGGTCCGCACATTCCTCAACGCCTATTTTTCCTACAAATTGGGCCGGCAATTTTCTCTTGATCTGACCGACCGTGGCGACGCCGGAGTTCCGCGCATTATTTACTCGCACGACCGTTTCGAGGATCGAACCAAAGGCAATGCCTGGGACCAATTACGCAGGAAATACTTGATTCCACGTCGCGCCCTCCGCAAAAGGCCGATTGTCCTGCTGGCACGCGATCCGCGGGATGCTTTCGTCTCCTACTTCATCCAACTCACGCGACGCAATCCCGCCACCCCCACTGAGATCAGGGAAATGTCGATGGACACATTTTTGCGCCATCCGCGCTTTGGGATTGCTGTGATGGTCGAAGTATTGAACGGCTGGATCACGGAATTCGGCGACCGATCCGATTTCACAATCGTGCGTTACGAGGATTTACGCGCAGAGCCGGCGCGTCTATTTCACGAATTACTCCGTGCAATTGGAGAGAACCAAATCGACGAGAATGTCTTCGGTCCGGCAATCGATTTTTCCGATTTCCGAAATATGCAGAAGCTGGAGGCGGCGGGCGGATTTGGATCAAAAATTCTGCAGCCGCGCGACCAAGAAGATCTGGAATCATTCAAAGTCCGGCAGGGCAAGATTGGCGGGTTCCGAGAATACCTCTCAGCCGAAAGCCAGAGTTACGCCCGCCAGGTCTGCGCCGGGCTCAATCCGCGGTTCCGCTACAGCGCTGCTACCGGGACCGGAGAACGGGACTAAATCCGCCAGACTTCGCCTCCCCGGGGCATCCGACACGCTTGGGAGCGCCGAAAATAAGTTAAAATTCCTACTTGACGGATAGACATTAATTCCTACTATCCCGGTATACATGACAGAAGAATCAGTCTTAGCCGCTCCAGAGAAAATGGAAGCGGCGCGGTTGCGCGCCAGCCTGGCGGATGTGTTTTTTGCAAATTCAATTCCGCCGGCGAAATGAAAAGGTTTTTCCGATGGTTTTTTTATCGGCCGCGCGTCGTCTGCGCGTGGTGTAACAAGCGATTAGCCTGGGGCGGTGTTTTTTCCCCGTCCTGGAGAGTTTCTCATGGGATCTGCGCCGGCTGCGGCGGCTATTACCCCACCAACGGCCGCGGCCACGTTAGCCCGCATTAACGCAATCAGGAGGGAAATGAAAACGTTTCTGTTATTGGCAGTGAGCAGTGTGATTACAGCCGGAGCGCTGCCAAGTTTACCGGCGAAAATAATCCTTAGCGCCTTCGTTTTGCTGGCCGTCGTGAGCGAAGCGGCCCGCCGGCTATCAGGATGAGGATGGGTTTCATTCAGTGACAGGGTAGGGTCGAGGAGCCGGGGCTTTAAATCGGCCAGACTGTGTTGGCGCCTGCAAAAGGAAGCAAGAACCGAAAAAAATAATTTAAAATTCCTACTTGACGAATAGACATTAATTCCTAGTATCGCGGTATACATGACAGAAGAGTCAGTCACGCAATCGGGAGGGAACATCATGAAAACGTTTCTGTTATTGGCAGTGGGCAGCGTGGTTACAGCCGGAGTGCTTCCAGCTCTCCCGGCGAAAATCATTCTTAGCGCCTTCGTCCTAATCGCCGTCCTGACCCAGGCGGCCCGCCGCGCCCCCGTCGGCTATCAGGACGAGAACGGTTTTCACCTTATCAGCACGCGACGTCATGTGACAAGGGGGCGGGCCCTCCGGCGCGCGGGGAGAAAAATGTTGATGAGCTGGCTTTCTCCCGATTCGCGGCGGCCGGCGAAGGCCTGAACCCCTTTTTAATTTTGGGCGCCGCGCATCATAATTGCTGCATCCAGCGCGAACGGGATCGCGTGGCATGAAGCTTTCCAAACGTGGCGAATATGCATTGCGCGCGCTGATTGACCTCGGCATCGCCGCCGAACTGGGACGGCCCCTTCTCCAAGTCAGTGAACTGGCCGCGAAAGAGAAACTTCCGATCAAGTTTCTCGAGCAGATCTTCACCCAATTGAAAGCGAACGGGTTTGTCGTGAGCAAGCGCGGAAAAGACGGGGGTTACTCTCTGGCCCGTCCCACGAACCGCATCAAGTTCGGCTCCGTCATCAGATTGATTGATGGACCACTCGCTCCCATCCCATGCGTCAGCCAGACGGCCTACTCGCGTTGTACTTGTCCGGACGAAGACCATTGCGGCCTGCGCATGCTGATGCTCGATGTCCGCACTGCCATCACCAAGATTCTCGACCGCTACACCCTGGCTGACATTGTCGAAATTACGTTGCGCAAAATGCGACGCGACAAAGTCTCGCCCCCCTTTATCTCGAGAGCATTCAACCTCGATTCGGTTCTGACCTCTCTGCCCACCAACTCCGCAAATTCTCCGAAGCGCTCAAATGAAAGGCGAACTCATGCCGCATGATAAGAGAGAGGCATCCGCCGACTGGCTCGAATTGGTGCGCGAAAAAGTCCAAAGCCTACGCTTCGGGGTCGTTCAAATCGTGGTGCACGATTCCAAGGTGACTCAGATTGAACGGACCGAGAAAATGAGATTGCAAAGCGGACAGAACGATCTAGAAAGCTAACAATTTTTACCGACCAGGCCGCTGGAGGATCGCACGAGGAGGAATAGCGCTAGCCGGACTTCCGGAGGTTCTTTTCAAGTGAGGAAATTATCAAAATAAGGAGAAACAAAAGCTTGTGAAAAAATCATTACTAGTTGGGATCGGGATCATCCTCCCGCTGTTACTGCTGGTAATTCAACCGCTGCGGGCGCAGACCTCTGGGGGCAACTCCGAGTCTGATCGACTGCAGAAGTTGGAGCGTGCAGTGGAGCAGTTGCAAAAACGAAACGCCGAGTTGGAACAAGAAGTCAGTAGTTTGAAGAAGCAGGGCACTTCTGAACCTGGGACGACGGGCAAAAGGAAGACCGTGGTGACTTACGACGGGAAATCGTACGTTGAAAAAAGCGTAGAGGAGAAACCCCAGATTTACGTCACTCCGCGCGCATCGGAATTCAAACTGGTGCTTGGGGGATACATTCAGATGAACTTCGAAGACGGAGAGGTCTCCGCCTTCGAAGGCCGCTTTGGTCAGACCGCGTTGAAAGACCGTTTTCGCCTGCGCCGGGCGCGCATCAACTTAACCGGTGATTTCGCGGAGAACTTCGATTTCAAAGTCGAAGGCGAATTCGAGAATAGCGATGGCATCAACGCCAATCGCACCGATTTTTCGGGAACGGACATTTACATTAACTGGCATCAGTTCGCGGAGGCGAACATCAAAGCCGGCCAATGGAAAGCGCCGTTCGGGTTGGAGCAACTTACTCCAGATCCTACCCTGATCATAATCGAGCGCAGTTTGCCTACCGGGGCTATCACGCCGGAGCGGCAGGTCGGTGTGCAAGTCTGGGGCAAGCCGTTCACGAACATCTGGCCTGCGCAGAAGGATCTGCTGACCTATTACGCTGGCATCTTCAACGGAAACGGACGCAATGTCGGCGTTAACGACAACAACAACTTTATGTATGTCGGGCGGTTGGAGCTTCTGCCGTGGCAAGGCAAACTGCTCGGTGAGAATTCCAGTCTGAAGCTCGGCGCCGACGTGCTCAACAGCCGCGATGACAAGGGCACAAATATCTCGCAATCCTTGAACCTATTGGTGAATAGCGACGGTTCCCTCTCGCCATTTGTCCTGCCGGGCGCGGATGAAAGGACGGCGTGGAGCGTAGACGCCTGGTTCAATCTGGGTCCGTTTGATTTAATCGGTGAATACCTTCAAGAGAAAGTAGACGGTCGCACCGTGGCCGGGGTGCCTCCAGGGTTCGACGACTTCACCACCAACGGGTTCTACGTAACGGCAGCTTACTACCTGATCCCGAAGAAGCTTCAAGCCGCCGTCAGATGGGAGCAATTAAATCCGGGCCAAAAAGGAAACGATGGCATTCACTCCATCACCGGCGGCCTCAACTACTACATCCACGGGGATGATCTAAAGCTAATGGCGAATTACATTCACACCTGGTCGGATTTCCGGCAAGCGAATCCGCAGTTTGGCGATGATCAATTCGATGAGGTTATCGTGCGCCTACAGCTGATGTTCTAGGATTACCAAAGCTTAATTCTGGTATTCCGTTCGCTAAGTCGGGACGCGCTTGACACCACGCCGCGGCACCGTTTCGACGACTCATGACAAGATTGACCGAGCGAAAGAAAATTTATGAAAACAAAACTAGTCCTGTTTGTAACTGCCGCGATCTGTGTCTTTGCACAGCTCGTTGCGGCCCAAGATAAGGTTGTCATACGCTTCGGCCATTTCCCGAACATCACTCACGCTCAGGCGGTGATCGCCCACGCCCTTTCGCGCCAGGGAAAGGGCTGGTTCGAGGAGCGACTCGGACCAAAGGTGGAGATCCAGTGGTTCACTTACAACGCTGGACCATCGGCGATGGAAGCGATGTTCGCCGGCTCACTCGATCTGACCTACGTCGGTCAGGGACCGGCGCTCAACGCGCACTTTAAATCCAACGGGGAAGAAATCCGCGTCATTGCGGGGGCGGCTAATGGGGGCGCCGCCCTGGTGGTAAAATCGGATTCACCCATTAAAACCGCGGCAGATTTTCGCGGGAAAAAAATCGCCACTCCCCAGCTCGGTAATACCCAGGACATTTCCTGCCGCGCCTGGCTGAAAGCGCAGGGATTCAAGGTCACCCAAACCGGAGGCGACGTGACGGTTCTGCCGACTGCGAATCCAGACCAACTTCCCCTGTTTCAAAACGGCGGTGTTGATGCCGTCTGGACGGTCGAGCCATGGGTAACACGGTTAGAACGCGAAGCGAAGGCGCGGGTCTTTCTCGAAGACAAGGATGTGATCACGACCTGGCTGGTCTCGAGCGTGAAGTTTCTTGGCAGCCAACGGGACTTGGCGAAGAAAGTAGTGGCCGCGAACGCGGAGTTGACCGACTGGATCCAGAAGAATCCGGATGAGGCGCAAAAGCTGCTAATCGGTGAACTAGCGGCCGAGACGAAGACGACCTTCGCGCCGGACGCAGTCTCCCCGGCGTGGAAACGAATTAAGTTTACGACCGCGGTGCCGAAGGAGTTGATCGCAAAGGCGGTACAAGATGGAAAAGACGCCGGTTTTCTTAAAGGCAATACCGACACTTCCAAGCTAATCGAGAATCCGTGAGGTTTGGCCACAAAACCGGTTCAGTTACGGAAGAGCTTGCGCTCGTTTCGCCGAGCAAGCTTGCAATCGACAAAGTGTCGAAAAGTTTTCGTAGCCGTGCCGGAACGGTCCTCGCGCTTGATCGCGTCAGCCTGAATGTGGCGGAGGCGGAGTTCGTTTGCATCGTCGGTGCCAGCGGTTGCGGCAAATCGACCCTGCTCAACATCATTGCCGGGCTGGAGAAACCGGACAGCGGAACGGTGTTGGCTGATGGGAAACCGGTGACAGCCCCGGGACGCGAACGACTGGTCATGTTTCAGGAACCTGCGCTGTTTCCCTGGCTCGATGTCCTTGGCAATGTGCTTTTCCCCTTGAAACTAAAACCAAATCTGACGAAAAAGGATCGCCGTGATGTAGCAAAGTATTACCTCGAACTCGTCGAGCTAACGAGATTTGAACGCTCTAACATCCACGAGCTTTCCGGGGGAATGAAACAACGCGTCGCTCTGGCCCGAGCTCTCGCCCCAAATCCACGCGTCCTCCTGATGGATGAGCCCTTCGCCGCCCTCGACGCCCTCACCCGCGAGCAGCTCTATGGCGACCTCCAGCGCATTTGGAAATCGCGCCGCAAAACCATTGTCTTTGTCACCCACAACGTCCGGGAAGCGGTTTGTCTGGGCGATCGAGTCCTCCTTTTTTCCCCACATCCGGGGCGAGTGCAGGAGGAATTCATAATTGAGCTGCCGCGACCACGCGACCTGAACAGCGTCGAGCTCGCCACCTATGCCAGCCGAATTACCCACGCCCTCAAAAGCGGCGCCCAATCCGAGGCTGCGACAGCGAAATGAAACGATTCCTCCTCGCCGTTCTTTTCTTCGCGGTCTTGGTTGCTCTCTGGGAATGGGCTTTCCGCGCAAAAATCTGGTCGCCAGTCTTGCTGCCGGCGCCGCAGCAAGTCGCGGAGTATCTTAAAACAGCGGCTACCGATGGCACACTTTTCCACGCTACCGTCATTACCATGCGCCGGCTGCTGATCGGTTATGTTATCGGCCTTATTGGTGGGTTGCCGCTCGGGTTAGTAACGGCGCGCTGGGAACTTTTTCAGGACACCATCGGGACGCTCGCGCTCGGATTGCAAACGCTGCCCAGCGTGTGCTGGGTCCCGCTCGCGCTTTTGTGGTTCGGGCAAACGGAGGCAGCCATGCTCTTTGTTGTGGTAATGGGAACGCTCTGGTCGGTCGTGATTGCGACCGATACCGGCGTGCGGCACGTTCCGCCGATTTACAAGCGGGCGGCGTTGACCATGGGATCAAAGCGTTTGCACATCTGGCTTAAAGTGATCTTACCCGCAGCCCTCCCCTTTATTGTTAGTGGAATGAAACAAGGCTGGGCTTTTGCCTGGCGTTCGCTCATGGCCGCGGAAATTTTCGTCACCATTCTAACGGGATTTGGACTTGGACAGTTGCTTCATTATGGGCGCGAATTGAGTGCCATGGACCAGGTCATTGGCATCATGCTGGTGATTGTTGTGATCGGGCTGCTGGCGGATAAAATTTTGTTTTCCCCGGTCGAACGTTTCCTCCACCGCCGCTGGGGTACTAATCCATGATCCTGCGCCGATCCCATCCCGACGATAAATTAATCGTGGTCACACGCGAGATCACCGTGCAAAACGAGCTCGGCCTTCACGCCCGTCCGGCCGCGGAGTTCGTCCGCGTCGCGAATGGTTTTCGCGCCGAGATAACTTTAATTAAGGACCAGCAACGGTTTTCTGCCTCCAGCCTCATCGATGTCCTGCGCGCCAATCTCGATTGTGGTGCCAGCGCAATGCTGGAAGCACGCGGAGCCGATGCCGAGGCGGCCATCAGCCGTCTGGAAAAATTGCTCGTGGAATTTCGGAACCGGAAAGAGGATTAGAACTCGGCCGGCGGTTTCGCCGCCTTAACTTCTAAATATCGCACATGCGCCACTGAAATGTTAACCCGGCGCTCCAGAGTTGGGTCGCGCCTTATTCTCGTTAGCGCAGGGGCCGCGCCACTAGAATCCCTGTGTCCGAACTGTAACGGTAAAGATAATTGGAGAGCCGTGTGTCGATCACTACTCGACCATAATTATGTGGCGCCGAGGCATGCATAAAGTGGAGGGTGCCGTCGGACGTGCGCAACGCCAGGCCCACGTGGGACGTCGAGCGCAGAGAAGTGTAGCGACCATCGCGCGAAAGGATGCCGATAATGTCGCCACTGCGCAGTCGTGATTCGATTGCGGCCACGCGACTTTTGGGAATTTCGTAAAGCGGCCTCGAGGAAACCTCCGCTTCCATTTCCGCGAGTGGCCGAAGCAGTCCGCGATTATGCACGAGGTAGCGATAATGCCGCCAGCCGCTTGTCATTTCCCGGGCTGAATGCGGCACCTGCACACCACCCAGCGAGCGAGTCAGATCACTAACCAGGCCGCGCCGGTCATTGTCGTATAGCCAATCTTCAAGATAATGGAGGCGAGAGAGATATTCTCCGGTGCATTCGGCGTGTCGGTAACGATCAATTTCGATGTAGCGCAATAACTGCGCCGGGGTCCAATTCGTTTCCGGCTCATCCAGCATCCGCGCGAAGGCGAGCGCGGCTTCAAAAAAGGTCCAGCAATCGAGCCCCGTGAAATTGACCGAGGGCGACTCAACTCGGTCGTCGATTTCGAGTGTGAAGGAGCGATAAGGCGTTCCGACCATCGCCTGGCCCACCACCGCGGTCCGCTCCCCAATCGGCAACATCTTCCAGTTCTCGGCCTTCGCGCGCGCGACGAGTTGCTCGAAGCGGTCCTGCCCTTTGAAGACCGTGCGCATCGGTAACGTGACTGCGCCGTGTGTGCTTGCGCAAATAGCGATGGCTAAAATTGAAATTAAAATCCCGGGACGCATTCAGTACTCTTTGACGGGATTAAATAGAGCGCAAGCGATGCCATTCGTCTTCGCCTCATAATCCTATTCTAATCTTATTCCTACTCGGCAGAGAGGAACAGGAATACGACTAAGATCAAGAATAGGATTAAGAATCCATCGCTTCGGCATCCGCTCGCTCGCGTGAATCCGGCATCACCGATGCCCGCTACAATGTTGGCAAACCGCGGGATATTTGCAGATGCGCCCAGCCCGCCCGCGCCGTACATTTTCACCCGATGCACGATTTGTTCGCCAAAAGCGAGGCTGAAAACCTGCAGCGCGTCAGTGCCGCCGCTCCTCTCGCGGCGCGCATGCGTCCTCGTACCCTCAATGAATTTGTCGGACAGGAACATATTCTGGCGCCTGGGAAACTCTTGCGTCGCGCCATCGAAGCCGATCGGTTGCCTTCGCTGATAATCTCCGGCCCGCCCGGAAGTGGCAAAACGACGCTGGCGTACGTCATCGCCGAGATGACCCACTCCGAATTCATTCGGTTGAGTGGGGTGGAAAGTAATGTGGCAGAGATGCGCAAAGTGGTGGCAGCAGCGGCTAATCGGCTCCGAACTTCCGGCCGCAAAACGATCGTCTTCATCGACGAGATCCATCATTTCAATAAAGCGCAGCAGGATATTTTGCTGCCCGATGTCGAGAGCGGAAATCTGAGGCTGATCGGGGCTACCACTTACAATCCGTACTTTTACGTTAATAGCGCACTCGTCTCCCGCTCGCTCGTTTTCCGGCTCGAGCCGCTCACCGCCGAACAGCTCGAAATTTTGATCGATCGGGCGCTGGCGGATTCCGAACGCGGTCTCGGCAAATACAACGTCAACATGGACGGGGACGCGCGTCGGCACCTGGCCAAGCTCAGTGATGGCGATGCGCGCAAGTGTTTAAACGCGCTCGAAGTGGGGGTGCTAACAACTCCGCCAACCGGAGGGACGACCTCCGTGTCGTCCCCGTCTTCTACACGAAAAGCTAGGGACGCGACGGCGCGCGTCCCTCCAACGTCAGACGGGACCATTCACTTCACCCTGCGCGTCGCTGAGGAGAGCATACAAACCAAGGCGGTCGTTTATGACAAAAAAGGCGACGCGCATTACGACACGATCAGCGCGTTCATTAAGAGCATGCGCGCTTCCGATGAAAAAAGTGCGATCTATTGGCTGGCGAAAATGTTGCACGCCGGCGAAGATTTTCGTTTCATCGCGCGCCGCATCGTAATTTTTGCAAGCGAAGATGTCGGGCTGGCTGATCCGGAGGCGCTGCCGCTCGCCATCGCCGCGCAACAAGCGGTGGAGTTTGTCGGAATGCCGGAAGCGCGCATTCCATTGGCCCATGCCACCGCTTATATGTGTCGGGCAAAGAAAAGTCGCGAAGCTTACGAATCGTTAGGCGCCGCCACGGAGGAGATTGAATCCGAGCAGACGGAGCGCGTCCCGGAGCATTTGAAGAACAAGCATTTCCCGGTGAATCCGGAAGGATAAGACTCCCCAAGCGGAGGTTGGAACACAGACTTGCAGTCTGTGCGCCCCAGCGGAGTTACACTCCGCTGAACTGGAGGCAGCAGTGCACCCCTTCCGTTGAATCAGAGACAGCGGAGAGAATGTCCGCTGGGCCCACAGGCCATCGGCCTGTGTTCCGTGCTCGCAGCGGGATCCCTCGAGTCCGAGCCGGACTGGCATTTCGCTCGAGATGACGGGATTTTAGCTTGTGAAAAAGGAGCAAGCTCTTGCCGCAAGACTGCATCCGCGCTTGCGAGATTGGTTTTTCGCAAGTTTTCCGGGTTTCACTCACGCCCAATTGCTCTGCGTTCCCTCCGTTCTTAGCCGTGAATCGATTCTGCTAACCTCTCCAACCGGAAGCGGGAAAACGCTGGCCGGGTTTCTGGGCGTTTTTGATTCGCTTCTCCGCGAACTTGAATCGACTGGACTGAAACCGGGCGTGCGCTGTATCTACATTTCGCCCCTCCGAGCCCTCGCCTACGACATCGAGAAAAATCTGAGGGGACCAATCACCGGGATGGGTCTGGAAAACGAATTGCGCATTCATTTGCGCACTGGCGATACCCCGGCAAGCGAACGCACAAAATTTCGTAACAAGCCGTCACATTTTCTCGTCACTACGCCCGAATCGCTGGCTATTCTGTTGGCGCAGCAAAGTTACGCGCAGCATCTCGTCCACACCAAATTTGTGATCGTCGATGAACTGCATTCCTTCGCCGGTAACAAACGTGGCGCCGATCTCAGCATTTCGCTCGAGCGATTGCAAATGCTGCGCGGCCAAAACAATCTTTGCCGCGTCGGTCTTTCTGCGACCGCTGCACCGCTCGATTTGCTGGCCCAATTTCTTGTCGGCAAAAATCGCCGTTGCCGGATCGCGGAAGCGCGCATCGAGAAGGAGCAAATTGTGGACGTTTTTTCTCCGATCCGACGCGATCCTTATCCACCGTCCGGTTACACCGGGGCTCGCCTCTACGCCGAATTGTCGCAACTGATTCGTTCGCGCCAGTCGGTGATAGTTTTTACCAATGTCCGATCGGCGGCGGAGCAGATCGGCTTGCGTTTGCGCGAGCAGCTCCCGGAATTGGCGGACGCGATCGAAATCCATCACGCTTCGCTCGATCGCAGTGTGCGCCTTGAAGTCGAAGATCGTTTGAAGAACGGAGAACTGCGTGCGGTTGTTTGTTCGACCAGCCTCGAGCTCGGCATCGACATCGGTGCGGTCGATCTGGTCGTGATGGTGGCAACGCCCAAAGGTGTTTCGCGCGCGATTCAGCGCATCGGCCGCTCCGGGCATTCGTTGAACAAAAATAGTCACGGCATTCTGGTCGCAACCAATGTCAACGATCTGGTGGAGGCGACCGTTACCGCGAAGCTGGTCCGCGAGCGCGCACTCGATCCGATCAAAATCCTCGACAAGCCTTTTGATGTCGTCGCGCAACATATCGTTGGAATCGTTGCCGTGGCGCCAGCCGCAGCCGACTCGATTTACCAGCTGATCACACGGGCGCGTCCATTTCACGATCTTACCCGCGAAGAATTCGATCGCGTTTTGAATTATCTGGAGGGCGGCGGCGAAGCGCTAGCTCAGCAATACCGCGGCGTCTTCGGGAAAATTTTGGTTAGCGATGACGGCACGGTCTCACTGGCGCATCCGCGAGTGGCGCGCGAATTTCTAGTCAACATTGGAACGATTGTCTCCGAGGGGTTCGTCGACGTCATGTTGAAGCGGCGGCGTCTCGGTTCCGTCGAAGAAGGATTTATCAAGGGATTGCAAATTGGTGATCTATTCGTCCTCGGGGGCCGGGTGGTGCGATTGATCGATACCGGGGTGCAGGAAGCTTTCGTGGAGCGAGCGGATGGCCAATTGCCTACCATCCCTCGTTGGAACGCGGCTAAGATGCCGCTCACTTCTGGAGTCGCGCGGGCGGTGCGTCAGCTACGCGCCGATTTGGCGCAACAGCTGCGTCGCGAAACAAACGATTCACTTTGCGTCGATTGGCTGGTCGAGCGTTACCAAATCTCGCTAGCAAACGCTCAGGCGATCGTCGAACAATTCCGCGCGCAGCTGGCGGTCTCGGACGTGCCGACCGGCGATTCGATGTTGATCGAACTGTATCGCGATGACGATTTTTCTCATTGCTTCTTCCACGCCCTCATCGGACGCAGCGCTAATGACGCGCTTTCGCGGATCGTAGCCTGGCGAATGAAGAACCGCAGCGGCGGCAACGCCCTCGTCACCATTGATGACTCCGGCTTTCTCCTTACCCTCCGGCGGTTTCAGGAACTTACGCTGGAAGATTGGCGGCTCTGTTTCGAGCGCGAAGGCGCGGAGGAGGATTTGCGCTTGGCCCTGCGCGGATCGGAATTGGTAAAATGGCAGTTTCGGGGCGTCGCCCAAACTGGATTGATGGTGCCGCGGAATTACCCGGGTCGCCAGCGCGCACGCAAACAGATGCATTGGAGTACGGAAACAATTTTTCGCGTGCTGGAAGCGCACGAGGCGGATCATCCCCTGCTCGAGGAGACTTATCGGCAGGCGACGCAGATTTTTCTCGATGCGGAAGAAGCAAACGCGTTTCTCGATCGGGTCCAGCATTTCGACTGGCAATTGCGCGAACTGCCAGTGGTCTCGCCATTTTCTTTCCCGATTTATGCCAGCAAAATCAAAGAAACCATGATGCTGGAAGATCCGACCGTGGCAGTGGAGCGAATTTATCGCGAGTTGTATGCGCGGGTGCGCCAAATCGCGACAGCTAACGATAATCAAACGATTGCTACGATCCGATAGATGAAGTTCAAGGACCACTTCTCCGGTCATGCGGCCGAGTATGCGAAGTTTCGCCCGCATTATCCGGATGAACTGTTCGAACATCTGGCCTCCATTTCGCCGCGACACGAACTGGCGTGGGATTGTGCCACCGGCAACGGCCAGGCCGCCGTGGGGTTGGCCCGGCATTTCGAGAAGGTAATTGCGACCGACGCCAGTGCGCAGCAAATCGAAAGCGCGGAGCCAGATAAACGGATCAGCTACCGGGTGGCGCCGGCGGAAGCGAGTGGGATCGATTCAGCTTCAGTCGACCTGATTTTGGTGGCGCAAGCGCTGCATTGGTTCGATCTCGATCGGTTTTTCACCGAGGCGAAGCGAGTATTAAAAGACGACGGCGTGCTGGCAATCTCCAGCTACAAGGTTTTGGAGATCACGCCGGAAATCGACGTGATCATTTGGAAATTTTATCGCGAAACGACCGGGCCTTTCTGGCCACCCGAGCGTGATTTAGTCGAAACTGACTACAAGGACATCCAGCTTCCATTTCCGGAACTACCGCACCGCCAGTTTGAAATGAGAACGCGATGGAATCTGAACCCGCTACTGGGTTACCTGCGGACGTGGTCGGCCACGCAAAGGTTTATCGCTGCACGCGGCTTTGATCCGGTCGATTCACTCGCGGAAGAATTAGGAACGGTTTGGAAAAATCCGGAAGAGGTGCGCGAAATAAAATGGCCATTGCATTTACGTGTTGGCGTTCGGCAAAGCTGCTGACCGGTTCACTGAAACGGCCGGCAATCGCGTGCGCTCACGCTCATGAATATAATTATGAGCATGAACAAAAAGGAAAGAGGCGGGCCTTGCGACCCGCCCCTCCCCTGTCTTTGAGCAGCTTCTCCTTAGCTATTGCTCTGTGACACAACCCTCAGTTGCTCTTGTTTTGAGAGACAACTTCGTTCAACTTGAAGATCGGTAGGAACATCGCGATTACGATACCGCCCACGATTACGCCCAGGAAAACGATCAACATTGGCTCAATTAACGAGGTAAGCGCATCCAGCATTGCTTCAATTTCTTCGTCCCAAAAGTCCGCCATTTTTTCGAGCATGGTGTCGATCTTGCCGGTGGCTTCGCCCGCTGCGACCATGCGCAGGAGCATCGGCGGGAAAATGCTTTTGCGTGAAAGCGAGACGGAAAGGTTGTCGCCTTTTTCAACATCGGCGCCAACTTCTTTGATGGCGGTCTCAACCACGTGATTACCGGAAGAGCCACCGACGATCTCGAGCACTTCCAAGATCGGAACGCCGCTGCGGATCAACTGGGCAAAGGTCCGCGCAAAACGAGACATGCAAATCTTATGAACGAGCGGACCGAAGACCGGCAGCTTGAGTTTCCAACGGTCCCACAGCTGTTTGCCGCGGGTCGAACGCAAAAACGCGCGAATGCCAAAGATAGCGCCTCCGATACCGGCCACGAGGAAGTACCACTCTCCCCGAACAAAATTGCTGACATCAATAAGAAATTGTGTCGGCGCGGGAAGTTTGGCTCCAAAATCAGCGAAAATTTCGCCGAAGATCGGGACAACGCGCACGATCAGGAAGGTAGTAATGGCGAATGCAATGCAGACCACGATGACGGGATAGGTCATGGCCGATTTGACCTTCTTGCGCAGACGCGCGCTGGCTTCGAGGAATCCGGCCAGGCGGTCGAGAATTTCGGCGAGTAAACCTCCGTGCTCACCCGCTTTCACCATGCTGATAAAAAGTCGATTGAAAACGCGTGGATGTTTGGCGAGCGATTCATGGAATGTTTCGCCCCCTTGTACCCGCGCTGTGATATCGCTGACGACGGCCCGCAACGCTCCCTGCCGTTTTGGATCGGCCTGTTCGTACAAAGCAGTCAAAGCTTGCACCAGCGAAATACCTGCCTCGACCATGGTCGAAAGTTGCCGGGTAAAGAGAACCAGATCCGTCTCTTTTACGTTAGTGGATTTCCTACGCGAGTGGCTGGCTGTCGCCTTTCGCTGCAACGAAAGCACCATCAAACCGCGACTCATCAGACTGGTCACAGCATTGTCTTCGTTGAGGGCTTCCTGAATACCGGACACGATTCGACCGGCAGCGTCGCGCGCTTGATAGGAGAATGTGATCATAAGCTAGGTAATTATGGAAATCGTAGCAAATACGGTGCCAATGGCCGCAGCCCAAATCGAGTCCGCTCCACTGCGCGGCAATCGCAAGTGGCTGTAAAAAAGTAGCTTACGTGTGACGGAATTTGCCTGCATCTCAACCAGCTGTGCCCTTTGGCACACCTACGATCCAAAAATTAAAGTAGAACTCTTTTCCACCGCTCTCGCAGCAGGAAATGGGCTCATCGTTTTTGACCCAATCGCTCTCCCGGCTACGCACCGGACAGACTTGGAATCACTTGGTCGCGTTGCCAGAATTGTTATCACAAATGCGAACCATGCTCGCAACGCTGCAACCTTCGCTCACTCCTACTCCGCTCCGATTTTTGCGCCGCCGGAACTACGTGGAGAACTCCGTAGCTACAACTTGCACGACGGTCTTGCTCTCGGCCCGCTGCGAGTCATTCGAATCGAAGGCGCCGCGGACGGCGAATTTGCTCTTTATCATGCGGATGACGGCGGCACTCTGATAATGGGCGACGCGCTCATCAACTTTGATCCGCATGGTTTCACCTTGTTGCCCCGAAAATATTGCACTAACCAAAAACAAATGGTCCGATCACTCCGCAAACTGCTGGATCTCGATTTCTCGCGGATTTTTTTTGCCCACGGAAATCCCATCATGATTCGCGCGCATGAGCAGCTCGAATCATTGCTCGATTCATGAGTGAGCAGGATGTGCTTCACGATTTCGCGGTCGCGCAAAATCGCGGCGGCGCGTTCGCCCGATTTCTTCGGCTCATTCGCTTTTCTCATACCATTTTTGCTCTGCCCTTCGCGCTCGCCGCTCTGGTCGTGTCAGCCAACGGCCGGCCCAGTCTCAAGATCGTGCTGCTGGTCCTGGGGTGTATGATTACGGCTCGCACCGCGGCAATGCTTTTCAATCGCTTCGTTGATTGGGAGATTGATCAGCGCAATCCGCGGACGCAGAGCCGTCATCTCCTCGCGAACAGGAACACCATTTTTATTTGTCTCATCTTCAGCAGCGCTCTTTTTGTTTTTTTTGCTGCAAATATCAATCGGCTGACGTTCGCGCTTTCGCCGATCGCGCTTGGCATCATTTTTTTCTACTCGCTCACCAAACATTTTACTGACGCGACGCACTTTTTTCTTGGTCTCGCCCTCGGGATTGCGCCGGTCGCGGCCTGGATCGCGCAAACAGGCCGGCTGGAATTGCCGCCGCTCGTCCTTGCCCTTGGAGTCGTTTGTTGGGTGAGTGGATTTGATCTGATCTATGCCACTCAAGATTACGACTTCGATCGGGATGAAGGATTGCATTCGTTGGTGGTTCGACTCGGTCTCGCCGCCAGCTTGCGACTCGCGCAGTTTCTCCATCTTTTAATGCTGCTGGCGCTGATTGCTTTCGGAAGTACGGCGAAACTCGGCCCGATTTACTTCGCCGCGATGATTCCGATCGCGGCCGCGCTTTTTTACGAGCATCGCAGCGCGCACCAGCTTCATAATCTCGCCGCGATCAATCGCGCTTTCTTCAACTCGAATGCGTTTGTCAGTGCGATCTTTCTTGGGGCAGTCTGCGCCGATCGCCTGTTGTAGCCGCGATCGCCGGCCGCCGCGGTTGGAGGTTTTCGGAGGGAGCGGCCAACGACCACGGCTACAATCGTTTTTCGGCGCGCGCACTGCACCTTACATCGCGTCCAACATCGCGACACGTGGCGCGTGTCGCCCGCCTTCGAACTCGGTCTTCAACCAGACCTGCACAATTTCCAGCGCGAGATTTTCTTCGATCAGTCGCTCACCCAGAGACAGCACGTTGGCATCGTTATGTTGGCGGGAAAGCCGCGCGCTTTCCAAATTCCAGCACAGCGCGCAACGCACCCCGTGGACTTTGTTCGCCACCATCGCCTCGCCGTTGCCGGAGCCACCGAAGACAATTCCCCGTTCGCACTCACCACGCGCAACCGCTTCCGCGGCCGGTCGAATAAACAGTGGATAATCTACCGGCGGCTCGGCGGCGAACGTCCCAACATCTTTCACTTCGTGCCCAAGCTGGCCGAGTAAGGCCCTGACTTTTTCTTTCAATTTGAAACCGGCGTGATCGGATCCGAGCGAAATCTTCATCGTGTTGTTTAATCGGATTTTTCACTTCCGTGCAACTGCGCGAGTTGTTCCCAGAGTTTTTGTTCGGAGTCGCTCAATTTTTTTGGCACGGTAATTTGCACAACGACATATAAATCACCGCGCTGCCCCGAAACGCCCGGCAACCCACGGCCACGCAAACGAAAACGCTGACCGCCTTGCGTGCCCGGCGGCAATTTCAAGCGAGCGTTTCCCTCCAGCGTCGGCACGATAATTTGATCGCCCAGGACCGCCTGCCACGGGGCAATTTTCACTTCATGCACAAGATCGCTCCCCTCAACCGAGAAATCGGGATGCCGCGCCAGTCGCACGCGCAAAAATAAGTCGCCGCTTTTTCCACCGCGCTCGCCGGCCTCGCCCTGACCGGCGAGACGAATGCGCTGCCCTTCGCGCACACCACGCGGAATTTTGACCTGGTAGGTTTCCGTTTTTTCCGAACCGGCGCGGCGCAATGAAACCTGTCGCGTCGAACCATGCAACGCTTCCTCCAAGGTCACCATGATGTCCGCTTCGACGTCGCTCCCGCGCTCCGCCATGGTGCCGCGCTGCCCGAATCCCCCAAAGGCCGACCGACCACGACCTCCTCCGAAGAATGCCTCGAAAAAATCGCTGAATCCGGTCCCGCCGAACTCAAATTCGACACCACCGTTTTCCCCACTGCCCCCGTAAAATCCACCGCCGCGTTGCCCGCCACCCCACTGCGGCGGCGGCTGAAACCCGCCGGGCTGATTCCAATTCTCGCCCAGTTGATCGTATTTCCGCCGCTTTTCCGGATCGCTTAGGACTTCGTAAGCTTCGTTAATCTGTTTAAATTTTTCCTCCGCCTCTTTCTTATCCTTTGCGACATCAGGATGATATTTACGCGCGAGTTTTCGAAAGGCGCTTTTGATTTCATCCTCACTGGCCGTTTTCGAAACGCCAAGGGTTTCGTAGTAATCGCGAAATTGCACCGCCATTGCCGTTGAATCTCATCGCAGCCTTGGCATTCGCAACTTTTGTTGTCTCGCGCTCCGAATGCTCCCGTGCCAGAATTTCTGCGTGCCGGAGCTCGGAAAATTTCTCGTCGTCCTCGGAGCCGTTATCGTTGTTCTTGGTCTCCTGCTTTGGAGCGGGGTTGGCAGCGGCTGGCTTGGTCGTCTGCCTGGCGATATCCGGATCGAGCGCGGCAACAGCACGTTCTATTTCCCAATCGTAACCTGCATCATCATTAGCATCGTGCTGAGTCTGATTTTTTCACTCTTTCGGCGGTAGGGCGACGTTCCGGGGCTGATTGTTTTTGTCGCCCGGCTCGACAGAGTCTCGCCCTACCAAGGAAAAGCCACTCAATCACCCGTCTCCCAAATGTCCAGATCGCGCCGCCAAGGATTGGAGAATCATGTCGCACTCCTCCGCCGTTGCCGGCGCTGTCCGCGAGTCATTCCGCCGCCCGTCTCGGGCGGCGCCATCGTCAGCGACATTATCGTGATCGGACAGGCTCCCGGAGTCCGGGAACCGACTTTGAAACGACCGTTCGCGCATACCGCGGGTAAGACCTTGTTTCGCTGGTTCGAGGAATTCTGCGGGCTTGATGAATTCACGATGCGCTCGCAAATCTATTTTGCCGCTGTCATCCGCTGTTTTCCCGGCAAAGCACCCGGCGGGAGCGATCGTGTTCCCGCACCCGATGAAATTCGCAACTGTTCCGGTTGGATGAATGCCGAGTTCGAAATTCTACGACCGCGACTTGTTATTCCCGTGGGCCGCCTTGCCATCATCCAATTTATCGACTGCGAGAAGCTTGACATCGTCATTGGGCGCTCATTTTTCGTTAGCCGTGGGGCATTGAATTTTGATTTAATTCCATTGCCGCATCCCAGCGGGGTCTCGCCCTGGCACAAAATTTCGCCGGGCCGCGAGTTGCTTGTTCGGGCGATGAAGAAGATCGCGCGTCATCCTGCGATGCAGTCGTTGCGCTAGGGGCCGCGTGCTGCTGCTTAACTTTGTCATCCCGAGCGCTGTCGAGGGATCTCTAACTATTGTCTTGAAGAATGATTAGAGATGTTTCGACTTCGCTCGACATGACAAAGAGGCGAACCATTCTGTGCCGATGCATTGGGCGTATCTAAGCGAAAAATCCCGCTTTCCTGAGTCCGTGATCCGCCTTTGTTGCAATGATGTCGCAAAAGCTTCGCGTCACGGTTTGGGGCGAGAATGTGCACGAGCACGAGAATCCGCTCGTCGCCAAAATCTATCCCGATGGAATGCATTGCACGATTGCCGATGCCATAGCGGAAGAGGGCAATTGCGAAGTGCGCACTGCGACGTTGCAGGACCCCGAACATGGATTAAGCGCCGCCGTTGTCGAAAATACCGATGTCCTGGTTTGGTGGGGCCACGCTGCCCACAGCAAAGTAGCGGACTCGGTCGTCGAGCGTGTCCTGGCGCGGGTGTGGCAGGGAATGGGTTTCATCGCATTGCACTCGTCGCATTACTCGAAACCATTCATGCGGCTAATGGGCACAAGCTGCTCCATTATCTGGCGCGAGGCCGGCGAAAAGGAGCGGCTCTGGGTTTGCAACCCGGCGCATCCGATCGCGCGCGGGATTGATCGCTATTTCGAAATCGAGAACGTCGAAATGTATGGCGAACCTTTCGCAGTGCCGACGCCCGACGAGATTGTTTTCATCTCCTGGTTCGAGGGCGGCGAGGTTTTCCGTTCTGGGTGCACCTGGAAACGCGGCAACGGCAAAATCTTTTACTTCCGTCCCGGCCACGAAGCCTATCCGATCTATTATAATAAGGACGTCCGGCTGGTTTTGCGCAATGCCGTTCGCTGGGCCGCAAGCGATGGCACAAAATGGATCGACAGTTGCCCGCAAATCTCCGCCAAAAACGCGCCCGAACCGCTTGAGATTAAAGGCCCCAAGATTCACAAAGAAGACGAGGCAGGCTTCCGCTAATTCGCGTCCCATATCTTATGGAAGAAAAAATACCAACCCGCGCCGATATTCCGGATTCCGACAAGTGGGATCTGACGCATTTGTTCTCGGATGTAGGCAAGTGGAACGAGGACGTAGAGTGGATTACGCGGACTTATCCGCGAATCACGGAATGGAAGGGCCGCGTCGCCGAATCGCCGCAAACGCTGGCGAAGGTCCTCGAGTTTGAGAAGGAACTCGATCTGAGAATCGAGCGCGTTTATCACTTCGCTTCGCTGCAACTGGCGGAGGATAGCGCGAACAACGATTACCTGTCGCGCATCGGGCAGTTGCAGAACTTAATGACAAAGCTGGCGGAAGCTTCCGCGTTTGTTGTGCCCGAAATTCAGGCAATCGACGACGGACGCTGGGAGAAATTCATTGCTGATCCGATCCTAAAAGATTGGAAAATATCGCTCCACAAGATCCGCCGGATGCGTCCGCATGTTTTGAGCGAACGCGAGGAGCGTCTGCTCGCGCTGGGCGCCGCCGCCCTCGATGGTTATGACGACGCCTTTTCCCAGCTAACCAATGTGGACATGAAATTCGGCGTTCTCCTCGACGTCGATGGCCGCGAGAAACCGCTCACCCAAAGCACTTACAGTTCGTTCTTGTTGAAACGTAACCGCGATCTGAGAGAACGCGCCTTCAACCAATTCTATGAGGAGTTTAAGGATCATCAGTTCACGCTCGCAGCCTCTCTCGGCTATTCGGTGAAGGCGGACGTGTTTCGCGCACGCGCAAGAAACTTTCCGAGCGCTCTGGAAGGATCGTTGTTTAAAGATGACGTGCCGATTGCGGTCTATGACGGATTAATTAATGCAGTGCGAGAAGGGATTCCGCCGCTGCTCCGTTACTACGAGCTGAGACGGCGCGTCCTCGATCTCGATCAACTTCGTGCTTACGATACTTACGTCCCGTTAGTTCCCGAAATTGAAACGCATATCAGTTTCGATGATGCGATCAATAAAGTCATAACTTCCCTGGCTCCTCTCGGCCAGGAATACACCCGCACGCTCGCCGATGGTTTGCGCGGTCGCTGGTGCGATCGTTACGAAACGAAGGGAAAACGCAGTGGCGCATTTTCCTCCAGCAGCTACCAAGCTCCCCCTTACATCTTGATGAACTACAAGGAGGATGTGTTTGCAGATGTTTATACCCTGGCCCACGAGGCGGGGCATTCCATGCATACCTGGTTCTCCGCTAAATCGCAGCTCTTTCAAAACTACGATTACCCAATTTTCCTGGCGGAAGTTGCCAGCACCTTTAACGAGGAACTGCTCACCCATTTTTTGTTAGAAGAAACCAGCGACCCGAAAATGCGCGCTTACATTATCAACCGGCAAATCGACGACATTCGCGGCACGCTTTACCGGCAGACGATGTTCTCAGAGTTCGAGAAAGTGATTCATGCCATCGAGGAAGCGGGGGGCGCACTCACGCTCGAGGTGTTTAAAGGCGAGTATCGCAAATTGCTTGAGACTTACTTCGGAGACGCCATGGCCATCGATCCTTCACTCGATCTCGAATGCCTGCGGATTCCGCATTTTTACCATGCCTTTTATGTTTACAAATACGCCACCGGACTGTCCGCCGCGGTGACTCTTTCCCAGCGCGTTCTTAGCGGCGAAGCCGGCGCGGTTGAAAAATATCTTGGCTTTCTCAAATCAGGCGGATCGAAATTCCCGCTCGAAACATTGCGCGACGCTGGAGTCGATATGAGGACGGCTGAGCCAATCAATCGCACGATCGCCCTATTTGAGAAGCGACTTAGCGAACTCGAGGCCCTTCTTTAGTCGCCCCCAGATTCGCCTGCCGCGCAAATGCCCGATCAGGCTCCGCCCGCGGCGCCTCTCGAGTGCAATGTACCTATATAGGTACCGCGCGAAAATCCGCGCCGTCCACCTGCCGATCGCCGAGTGGCAGCGTGGTACAGTAGACACCGTTATGACAGTTACAGATTTTTTGGCAAGCGGGCTGCTTATTCTCCATAGCGTGGACTTCAAACGACAGTTTCGCGCGGCCTGTGGCTATGCCGAACTCGGCATGGCGACTGAGTCGATTGCCGAGTTGAATGCGATCGAGGATGAATTCCAGCATCGCCCGGAAGTCTTGCAATTGCGCCTGCATCACCTGATGCGAAAGAAGCAATGGTCTCGCGCCCTGACTATTAGCCGCCGCCTTTGCCGCGCCGCCCCCGATGCCAGCGCCGGATTTCTACACGCCGGCTTTTGCTTGCATCAGATCGGCCGGACCCGTGAGGCCAAGGAATTGTTGCTTCGTGGCCCGACCGCGTTGTTGAAGGAACCAATTTATTATTACAACATGGGTTGTTACGAAGTTTTGCTCGGCAACTTGAAAGACGCTCGAGTGCATTTGCAGATTAGCTTCAAAATGGATTCATCGTTTCGCGATCTTGCGAAGCGGGATCCCGATCTTAGACCGCTTCACGCGACCCTCTAACGGTGGAGGCGCGACCGACGATCGCGCCCTCCAGGAAAAGAGTTGGACGAGACGGAGCTCGTCCCTCCAGATTTGCGCGATGCGATTCAAGGTCGAGGAATTACAGGAGCGGATCGCGCCCCTGTTCCAGGAGAACTTCCAACGCTTTGGTGAACTGGGCGCGGCGCTATCGATCTGGCAAAACGGTGAGCCGCTCCTCGATCTGCACGGTGGCTTTCGCGATACCAGGCGGGAACAAGTCTGGACCGAGGACACCATCGTTCTGGCGTGGTCGGCCACGAAAGGAATTGGCAGTGCCTGTTTGCTGCACGCGCTTGAGGAAAACAAAATCAAAATTGATCGCCGCGTTTCAGAATTTTGGCCGGAGTTTGGTCAGGGCGGAAAGATCGACATCACTATCGCGCAACTGGTTTCGCATTCCGCTGGATTGTGCGCGCTCGATGAAAACGTTGAGCTGACCGATTACGATGCGGTTATTCGCGCCCTGGAAAAACAAACGCCACTCTGGCGACCCGGCAGCGCACACGGTTATCATGCGCGAACCTTTGGATTCCTGATCGACGAACTGGTGCGTCGAATTGCGGGAACCTCAATTTCCAAATATTGGCGAACAATTTTTGCCGGACCGCTCGCTCTCGATTTTTGGATCGGACTGCCCGAAGAACTCAACTCTCGCTGCGCCATGATCTACCCAGTAAAAGTCGGCAGCGACGCCGCGCCGAAAAACCGCCCGTCCGGCTCGGACTTCTACCGCCACCTGGTTACGCCTGGCACGCTTCAACGAAGAACCTTCACGTCACCACGTGGATTAAACTCGGTCAGCGCGATGAACAAACCGGAGAACCGTGCGCGCGAGTTTGTTTCGTTTGGAGGAATCGGGAGCGCCTCTGCCCTGGCAAAATTTTATGCAATGCTGGCCAACGATGGCGAAATCAATGATCGGAAATTTTTCACGAGCGATACCATCAAATTAATGGCGACGACCATCAGCGATGGGCTCGATCGCGTTTTTGAAATCCCGATCGCGTTTTCTGCCGGGTTGATGAAAGATGCAGCCGGTGTGGAGCGGAAAGTCTTCGGCCCGTCAAGCAATGCCTTCGGCCATCCCGGCGCGGGCGGAAGCCACGCCTTCGCCGATCCGGAGAACAAGATCGGTTTCGCCTACGTGATGAACCAGATGGCGCAATCGGTATTGCCTAACGAGAAATCGTTGCGGTTGGTGGATGCGATGTACGCGGAGGGACGTGCTTCCGCACGTCCCAACTAAAACGGGGACATGCGGAAGCATGTCCCTCCATTATTCGCCCATCACCGTCACAACAATCTTCCGCCGATGCCCGGCGCGCCGATGTTCGAAAAGGAAAATTCCCTGCCAGGCTCCAAGCTGCATCCGCCCCTCCGCAACGGGAATGGTTTCGCTGCTATGCGTTAGCACCATGCGGATATGCGATGGCATGTCGTCGACGCCTTCGGAATCATGCTCGAAATAGTCGGCGTTCTCCGGTACCAGCCGATCGAAAAATTCCTCGAGATCGCGCCGTGCCGTTGGGTCGGCATTCTCCATCACAATCAGGCTACAACTGGTGTGTTGCGCGAAAATTGTAACAATGCCGTTTTCAATTTTGCTCTCGCGCAAAAGCGCTTCGATTTTGTCGGTGATTTCGTAAGTGCCTTTGCCAGAAGTCGCGACAGTGAAATTCTTGGTGACGACCGACATGGACTGAAAGCTAGAGGTGCAGAATTTCGGGGGCAACCGAAGGTTATCCCGAGCGAAAAAATGCCAGTCCGGCTCGGACCGAGGAATCTCTAACCCTATCTCGAAAAACAGTCAGAGATGTCTCGACTTCGCTCGACATGACAGTAGTGAAATGGCGTACTGTTACGGCAATGCAGGACGACCTCGAGCGCGTGCTTTTCGACCAGGCGACGATCGTGCAGAGATTGGATGAGATTGCAGCCCAAATTTCAGCAGACTACCGCGACCGGGAGTTGACAGTGATCGCGATTCTCAACGGCAGCCTCATGTTCATGGCCGATTTGTTGCGGCGCATTCCCCTGCCGCTGCGCCTCGATTGTTTGAGCGTGGCCAGTTACCATGGCGGATTGCAAACCAGCGGCGAAGTAATCTTCCGGCAAATTGCGCAGCCGGACGTGGCCGGCCGGCACATCTTGTTGCTCGACGACATTCTCGACAGCGGCACGACAATCAATGCCATTCGCGAAAAATTACAGACCGCGTCGCCGCAAAGTATCCGTGTTTGCGTTTTGCTGCGGAAAATAAAAGCGCGGGCCCGGCCAACGGAAGCGGATTACGTCGGATTCGAGATTGCCGACGAATTTGTGGTCGGCTATGGACTCGATTATCGCGAGCGGTATCGCAATCTTCCCTGCATTGGCGTATTGAAAAAGGAGCTGGTCGCATCATGAAAGTGAGGGTGGAACTTTATTCGCGACTGAAGGAAATCGTCGATGCTTCCTTGCTTGAACTGTCGCTGCCGGAGAATGCGACCGTGAAGGACCTTTTCGAACAGTTAAAAGAAAGGTATCCGCAGCTACGGGATTTCGAAAGAAGTGTCCTCTTTGGAATCGGTGTCGAATTCGTAGATCGCAATCATCCGTTGAATGAGGGCGACACAATCGCCATCATGCCACCAGTACAGGGCGGGTAACCGGAATCGGGAGCGCCTCTCGAGGGATCGGGAGAAGGTTATCTTTACGGTTACGTAGGATCCACCGACTTCGCTCGGAATGACGGGGGATTTGTTAGTCGCGGAAATTTTTGAAGTTGGTCGCGACTTTGAAATCTTTGCCGCGGACAAACTGAATGACGCTTTGCAGTTCGTCCTTCTTTTTCCCAGTCACCCGAATCTGCCGATCTTGCAACGCACTCTGTACCTTGAAGCCGGCTTCTTTAATCGCTTTGATTATCTCTTTTGCTTTTTCCCCTTCCAAGCCTTGCTGGATTTTCAGTTCCTGCCGCGCGTGACCCAGCGGTGAGATATCTGGTTCCACCTGCTCAATGTTACGCAGGTCAACGCCACGCTTTGCTAATTTACCGATGACAATCTCGCGCAAGCCTCGCAAGCGATTGGCGTCTTCAGCCGTAAGCGTGATTTTGTCTTTCTCGTAAGCGATCTCGGCCACGCTGCCTTTGAAATCGAAGCGGGTCGCTAGTTCTTTGCGTGCTTGATTGAGCGCGTTGTCGATTTCCTGTTTGTCGACTTCCGAGACAATATCAAAGGACGGCATGGTTCAATTTCCGATTTTTTGACTTCTGATTGTTGATTTAAGCATGTGCCGCAACTTCGCCTGCTCGCCAAGGGACTTTTTGCATCCGAATCTTTCCTGCATTTTCGGACATCGGGGCGCTGCCTTCTCATTTCGCAGGCAAGATGCCTGCTCGCCCCACAGGCGAGTCGCCTGCGCCCCGGCTACTCAAAGCGCAACGCGACGACGGGATCGATTTTTAAAGCGCGTCGTGCCGGGAAATAACACGCGGCGAATGCAGCCGCGGCGAGTAACAGAGTAACGCCAATGAAGACTGTTGGATCGCTGGGGTTCACTCCATAAAGAAGGGTGCTGGCCAATCGGGTCGAGCCAAAGGCCGCGAGCAAGCCGATACCCAAACCGATCGCGGCCAGCAACATTCCCTGACGCAAAACCAATTGAAGGACCTGACTACTTTGCGCGCCGAGTGCCATGCGAATCCCGAGCTCGCGCGTCCGCTGACTAACCGAGTAGGCCATTACTCCGTAGACCCCAACCGAGGCGAGGACGAGCGCGAGCAAGCCCAGGCTACCGAGCAGAATTGCCCCCATCCATGATGGCCAGAGGGCAAAGGCAAGATGCTGGGCCACCGTTTTTTCGTAGGTGATGGAAATGTGATTATCGATGTTGCGGACAATGCGATGAGTCTCAGTCAATATCGAACCCGGCGCGCCCCCCGTATGTACAAAAATGGTGATACCGCCGTCGGGTAAATCTCGAAACGGCGTGTACAACATCGGCACCGGCGTTTCACCGAGGGTAACGGCTTTGACGTCGCGAGCGAGGCCGATGACTTCGAACGAGCCTTCCCGGTTGTAATAGCGAAAGCGCCGGCCAATCGGATCTTCGCCGGGCCAAAATGTTTTTGCCATTGTCTGGCTGATAATCGCGACTTTGGCGGAGTTTTCGCTGGCGTCTTGTTCGGTGAAATTGCGTCCCCGCAAAATCGGAACACGCATGGTTTCGAAGTAACCCGAAGTGACGGCGCTGATGTTGGCAATCTTGCGATTGCTCTCGGCGTTTTCGTCGCGGCCTTCCGCCACAATGGTGCGACCTTCACCACCAAACCCGAGCGGGATGCACTGGCCGAGATCGGCGCTGCGCACCTGAGGATCGCGCCGCACCTGTTCGACAATAGCGCGGGCGACCTGCCCGCCGCGCTTTCGATCGTAACCAGTAAGCGCGGGATCGATACTAACGATTGCTAGATTTTCTGTGCGAAATCCCGGATCGATTTGCTGCGCGCTATGAAATGATTTCAAGAACAGTGCCGAGCCGATAAGTAACAATAGGGAAACCGCAATTTGCGCGATGACGAGAAGATTGCGCAAGTTCCATCGCTGGATAGCACCGCCGGTGGCGATGGCGCGTTCGCGCAAACCTTGCGTCAAATCCCAGCGGGTCGCTTGCCATGCCGGGGCGAGTCCGAAAATAATCCCACTCAGAAAGGCGAGCAGAATTGCGCAAAGCAAAACCCGGAAATCCGGTTGCGGATCGAGCGAGAGCGGAACAGGCGTGGCCGGCAAAAGCGAAAGCAACACGTCGCCCAGCCAGTAAGCGAGCACGATCCCGCCGACGCCCCCGATCAACGCCAATAAAATACTTTCAGTCAGCAACTGGCGGATGATCCGGCCGCGTCCGGCGCCGAGCGCGAGGCGAATTGCCATTTCCCGCTGCCGCGCAGTGGCGCGCGCAAGCAGAAGATTGGCGACATTGGCACAAGCGATGAGGAGGATGCTGCCGGCGGCAACGAGAAGAAGCAGGGAAATATTTTGCGCGCTGTTCTCGTTCCCCGGGCCGCCAATTCCCTGCGATTTCGCTTTTTCCGCAGGCAACAACGCTACGGAGCGTTCCCTGTTCACGTCGGGATAAGCCCGTTCGAGTTGGCGCGCCACGGTCTGCATCTGGGCTTGTGCGGCGGAGACGGAAATGCCAGGTTTCAAGCGCGCAACGACGTTGAGAAAAAGAGCGCGGCGCATTTCAAACCACTCGTCGCCCGAAGGCCGGATCCAGCCATGCATCGCCAACGGCGTCCAAATTTCCGGCGCCACCCCGATATCGATGCCGCTAAATCCGGCCGGCGCCACTCCGATGACGGTGAAGGCGTGACCATTTAACGTCAGAGTGTTACCAATGATGTTGCGATCACCGCCAAGTTTCTTCCAAAACTTGTAACTGACAATTGCGACCGGATGCCCGTTCGGGGTGGTATCTTCCTCCGGGAGGAATCCGCGTCCCAAAAACGGGTGGAGCTCGAGCAGATCGAAATAATTCCCGCTGACCAGTTGGCCGAGAACATTGGTGGTTTCGCCGGCGCGCGTCATGCCGATCCCGGCGAAGGTGTAGCCGGCCATTCCGGTGAAGACGCTGTTCTGTTTCTGGTAATCGAGAAAGTTGAGATACGAATTCGGATTGCGCCCGGTGAAGTGACTGTCGCTGGTAAAAAGTTGCACCACCCTATCGGAATGTCCGATCGGGAGGGGACGCAAGAGCAAGGTGTTAACGATTCCCAAGATGGTGGTGTTGACTCCAATGCCGAGCGCGATGGCAATGAAGGCGATGGCAAAGAATCCCGGACTCTTAATTAAGCTCCGGATTGCGTAACGAAGATCTCGCCAGATCACCAAATCACCTCCGAAACGTGGATATTTCCCTCGCCAGCGCGAAAGGTCAGCTTGATTGCCGGGCCGTCGCCGATCACTTCGTTGATCTCTGAATCATCACCGCGTTGGCGAGTTCCCATCGGACTAAAATCGCTCGAGACGTGCCCCTGCTTCGCGACGGCGTGCATATGAAAGGCTGCGTCCGTTGGGAGGCACGCCGACAGGTTTCCATCCTCAATCTGCGCCTCAATCGAGATCGGGCGTTCCTCCATCCAATCAAAGAAAACATTAAGCCCGCCTTGGTTGACGTGAATGGTTTGGTCGCAAAAACAATTGTGTGTCACGAGCTGACCGCTGCCGAGATTGGCGGCGATGGATGCGCCACGCATGCCATCAATCACAAGCTTGCCATTCGGCAGTTCTACCCGCGCAATCCGCGCGGTTTGTGGGATGTTAATGGTGTATTCCACCGTTCCGGATCGATCTAAAAAGTGGTGACGCGGCGCCGGTGGCGGCGTGGTTTCAATATTCACAACATCCTGCCGCGCATCGACACGAATCGCGATGGCGTTTAAGCGCTCAGGTGAAAACGCCTTTTTAACCGCGACGATTTTTATTTCTTGGCTGTCGGTCCCGAAGATTTCAACCGTCCCATCGATCGCGCGCAGCGAAAACGTGCCCGAAGGATCAAGCGGAAATCTTCTCTCGACCACATCTTCGAGCACCTCGCCGGCTCGAAGCGAACTAGCAATCAGAGAGCCCAGGAACAGGACGGTAGTAGTTAGCGCGATCTTGCGGAGCGCGTAGCGAATGTTTTTCATGACTCGTTAGGCGCGTGTGAGCGCGATTACTGGATCGAGTTTCGCGGCGCGCCGCGCGGGCAAATAGCAAGCGACGAACGCGACGGCGATGAGCAGCAGAGAGATCCCGATGAATGTCGTCGGATCGCTTGCGCCCACCCCGAAGAGCAGATTCGAAATCACGCGCGTGAGACCGAGGGCGCCGACCAATCCGACGACAACACCGATCGCAGCCAGCGTCATGCCCTGCCTAACGACTAGTCGCAGTACATCCGACTTTTGCGCGCCGAGCGCCATGCGGATGCCGATCTCCCGAGTGCGTTGCGTGACGGAATAGGCCATCACGCCATAGATGCCGATCGCGGCCAACAGAAGCGCGGCGATGGCGAAGACGGTGAAGAGCTGCATCGAAACGCGCCGCGTGCCTAACGAGTTTGCCACGACGTCGTCCATCGTGCGGACGTTGTAGATAGGCTGGTCCTTGTCGAGCGCCTGCACTTCATGTCGCAAGGTGGCAGCAAAAGCGGCCGGGTCGCCGGCGGTTCGAATCACCAGCCCCATCAAATTCCACTGAGCCTGCGCGTTCGGCACGTAGATTTGCGCGCCCTCCCCTCCAGTCAGAGAACCGGTTTTCGTGTCGCCGACGACCCCGACGATTTCGCGCATGAATTTTTCGTCGCGCCAGATGGAAAGGCGTTTGCCGATCGCTTCCGTGACCGAACCGAAATGACGTTTCGCGATGGTTTCGTTGATGATTGCCACCTTCGGTGCGTTAGCATTGTCGCGAAGTTCAAAGGTGCGTCCGGCAAGCAACGGAATTTGCAGGGCGCGAAAATAATCGCCCGTGATGGCGGAGAACATCGCGTCCCTGTTTTCGTCCACGGTGAGCGACCGGCCTTCCGGAATAAATCCGCGTTCAATCGCGTAACCACCCGCGTTGAGCGGGAGATTGAGGCTGCCGCCGGCCGCCTGCACGCCGGGGGCCGCTTCAAGCCGTTCCGTCAACCGCCGGAAAAATTCCTCAAACTGCTCATACTGATATTTCGGGTAGGGCAACGCCAGGTTGGCGATGAGAACATTTTGGGCATTGAAGCCCGGCCGCACCTCTTGGAGACGGAGGAAGCTCTTGATGAGCAATCCAGCACCAACCAGCAGCATGAGCGAGAGAGCGACTTCGCCAATCAACAGCAGGCTGCGCGCGCTCGTCCGCCGATGTCCTTCGCCGCTGCGGCCGCCTTCTTTCAGTGCGCTGGTGACATCGAGCTTCGAGGCCTGGAGCGCCGGGACGATGCCGAAGAGAATGCCGGTAAACGCGGAGAGGCCGATGGCGAATGTCAGCACGCGATAATCGATCCCGATCTGCTCGAGCCGCGGCGCGCCTTCGGGCAACATCGACGCCAGCACGTCGGTTAACCAAATACTGAGAACGAGTCCCGCAATCCCGCCGATCGCCGAGAGCAGAATGCTCTCCGTCAGCATCTGACGCAGGACACGAGTGCGGCTCGCCCCCATCGCGGCCCGGATGGCAATTTCCTTTTGCCGCGCGGCACTCCGCGCGAGGAGAAGGTTCGCTACGTTCGCGCAGGCGATGAGGAGCACCAATCCGACGGCGCCGAGGAGTGCGAGAAGGGATGGTTTCACCTCCCGAACGAGGCGTTCGTGGAGCGTCCAAAGAGAAACGTCCCAGCCTTTGTTCGTCTCGTGAAACTGCTTGTCGAGCTGCGCGTTGATGGCGCTCACGCGAGTCTGCGCTTGCCTCAGATCGACGTTGGAATTGAGACGGGCGATCGCCGACCACGCGCGGTGATCGCGCGGTTCTTCGGAGAGATTGACCGCGCTGTTTACCCAAATCTGGGTTTGCTCCGGGTATTCAAACCCCGGCGGCATCACGCCAATCACCGTGAGAGGCCTCGACTTCATCTGGACCACCTTCCCGACGATGGCTGGGTCGGATCCGAAGCGGCGCTTCCACAAGCCATGGCTGATAATCGCGACGGTGCCCCGGCCTTCGTTGAATGTCGCTGGTTTGTCGTCTTCAGGAAGGATCGCTCGGCCGAGAACAGGCTGGACACCTAGCACAGAGAAGAACCCGGTCGTCACGCCCGCGCGGGGCACGGCCTCCGGTTCCGCTCCGTCGCCACTGAGGTCGGCGTTCCCGGTCCAGTAGGCCGCGGTGCTCGCGAAGAGATCGGTTTGTTGCGACCAATCGGTGAAGTCGAGATACGAGATGTTGCTGTCGGTGATGCCCGCCGCCGGATTTTTGCCTTCGAAGTAGATGATGCGTTCCGATTCGGGAAAGGGCAACGGCCGAAGCAGAACGTCATTAACCAGGCTGAAGATGGCAGTATTTGCTCCGATGCCGAGCGCGACGGTGAAAATTGCGATTGCGGCGAAGGCCGGAGCTTTCGCCAACTTGCGTAGCGCGTAACGCAAATCGCCTAACATATATTCAAAATGGATGAGCTAGAAGTCGGTGCGAACTTCATTCATAACGCAATGCCACCATCGGATCGACCTTCATGGCGCGGCGAGCCGGCAGATAACTCGCCACCAATGCAGCGACGCTGAGGACAAACAAGACGAGCACGTAGATGGAAAAATCGTGCGCGCTTACGCCGTAAAGCAGGCTCGCCATCAATCGGGTCAAGGCGAGCGCGGCGAACAGACCGATAGCCAAACCGATCGCAACAACACTGAAACTCTGCCGCAAAATCATTTCCAGCATGTCTCTTCGCTGCGCACCGAGCGCCATCCGAATGCCGATCTCTTTCGTCCGTTGTGCAACGGAGTAAGCAATCACGCCATAAATTCCGATGGCGGCGAGGGTCATGGCGACGCCGGCAAAACAGGCGAGCAACATCATATTGAATCGCGGTTGAGCGAGGGTGGTCCCAATGAGCTGTGGCAATGGTGTTAGGCCTGGAAAATAAACATCACTATCAATTTCGTGAACGGCGTTGCGCACCGCAGTTTCAAGTCCACTCGCCTTCCCGAATGAGGTGCGCAGGACGATGTGCATCCGTCGATCGGGATCTTGTTGGAAAGGGACATAAAATTCCGGAATCGGCTCGATTGCGAGCGACTCATGACGCGTGTTGCCGACGACACCGACAATTTCCAGCGGCACCTGTTTTTGGTGATTCGGCTCTGTCGAGCTGTCGCGATCGAGAAGAACGTGTTCGCCGATCGCGTTGCCGCCATTGAAGAATTTTCTGACAAAGGCCTCGTTCACCATCACGACTCGCACTGAGTCATTGTTGTCGCGCGGCGAGAACGTCCGGCCCTTCAAGAGTGGAATGTGCATCGCTCGGAAGTAATCCCTGTTGATGGTGAGATGCGAAGCATTGGGATGATTGCCCTGACCGGGATCCGGCCGGCCGGTGATCCAAAAGGAGGATGCGCGATCGTTATTTGAGAAAGGGAGCGGCATAGCGCCACCGGCAGCCTCCACACCTGGCAAGGAGTGCAGTTTAGTATCAAGACGTTCGAAAAACTCCCGCTGCTTGACTGGATCAGAATATTTCGCGCGTGGCAAAGAGAGATCGATCATCACGACACGAGACGCTTCAAAACCGGGATTTGTTGCCCGCAAATTACTGAAGCTCTTGATCAGCAATCCCGCGCCGGCGAGAAGCAACATCGACAACGCTACTTGCGCGATGATCAGGAGAGAACGCGCGCGATGCGATTCCGGACCGACTGCGCCACGGCTTCCCTCTTGCAGAGATTCGTTTACGTTCGGCCGCGACACTTGCAGAGCGGGAAAAACCGCGAAGAGCAAGGTGCTGGCAACAGCGGCGACCAAGGCGAAGACGATGACGACCGCGTTGATTTGGATGTCATCGAGCCGCGGCACATCGCGCGGACCGAATAGACGGAGCAAATCGATTCCCCACCAGGCGAGGAGAAGGCCAAAGCAGGCGCCGAGGATTGCAAGGACAACACCCTCAATCAATAACTGCGCGACAATGCGGAGACGACTGGCTCCGAGTGCGGTGCGAATCGCGATCTCGCGCCGCCGTTGGTTTGCGCGCGCGAGCAACAAGTTTGCGACATTGGCGCAGGCAATGAGCAAAACGAGAACGACGGCAGAGACAATGGTCAGCAAAGCCGGTCGGACATCACCGACAAGGTCGTGGTGGAGTGAAATCGCATAGTAAGTGCGGCCGGTGTTACTGTCGGGAAATTGTTTCTCCATCCGACCGCCGATGGCAGAGATCTCGGCACTGGCTTGTTTGACGCTAGCGCCCGGTTTTAAACGACCGACCAAGCGCACAAAATGTGAAGTGCGATTCTTCACTGAATCCGGAACGAGCTGCTGCAACGGCATGAAATACTCGCAGCGTGGACCGATGGGATAGCGATAGCCCGGCGGCATTACGCCGATCACGGTGTAGGGCCGCAATGAGCAAAGAATTTCGCGGCCGATAATATTTGGATCCCGGCTAAAGTAGCGCTGCCAGGCTTCGTAAGTCAGAACGATGACACGCGCGTCGGTTTTTTCTTCGTCTCGGGTAAAGGTTCGGCCGAGCAGCGGCGGTATCCCAAGCACGCGAAAAATATCGGAGGTCACGGCGGTTCCAAAGAGTTCCTTGGCGTCACTGCCGGTACCGAGCACGGTGCCCGCACGCGTGAAAGCGAACAAACTCTCAACCGTCTGCGACTGGTCGCGAATATCGGCATAATCGGGAAACGAACCGGTTTCGCGCTCGGTATCTCCCTGCACCTTGCTCCACACCGCGATCAACTCATTCGGCTTTGGAAATGGTAGTGGCCGAAGCAGCACGGCATCGATCACGCTGAAAATTGCGCTGTTTGCGCCGATGCCAAGAGCAAGGGTAAGCACCGCAATGATGGCAAACCCGGGCGCTTTCGCCAACATCCGCAAAGCGAATTTGAGGTCCGCGATCATGCTCCTCCTTTCAGACAATCCAGCCGTCGCGCAGCTGGATGATCCGTTTCCCGTACGACGCATTTTTCTCCGAATGCGTCACCTGGACGATTGTCACTCCCTCTTCGTTCAATCTTCGAAACAGCTCCATGATTTCTTCGCCCTGGCTGGAATGCAGATTTCCAGTTGGCTCATCCGCCAGCAGTAGTTTGGGCGAGGCAATGATGGCGCGGGCTACCCCGACGAGTTGTTGCTGGCCGCCAGAAAGTTGCCGCGGATATAAATCCTTTTTGCCGACAATCTGAAAACGATCGAGCGCGTCCGCCACCAGCGCAGCCCGTTCGCTCTTACTATAATGCCGATACGAGAGTGGAATATCGAGGTTCTCGTAAACCGTCAGATCGTCGAGCAAATGATATTGCTGAAAAACGAATCCGACCTGTTCATTTCGCAAAGTGGCTCGCTCTTTTGCCTTCAAAAGATGCACCGCGGTCTCATCGAAAAAATATTCGCCGGTCCATCCGTGATCGTGCATCCCGAGAATATGCAGGAGGGTCGATTTGCCCGCCCCTGATGGGCCCATCACCGAAACAAAATCGCCGGCCGCAATATCAAGATCGATGTCGCGCAAGACATAAAATATTTGTCCGCGTCCGAGCGGATAGGATCGTTCGATGTTGTGCAGTCGGATCATGCGGTGTGGGTGAGTGCGAGCATCGGGTCGGTCCGAATGACGCGGGAGGTCGGAATGTAGCTGGCCACTAGGGCGATCGCGCCGAGTACGACAGTGACGAAGGCAAATGTTGACAGATCACGCGGGCTAACGTGGTAGAGCATTGCGGCGAGCAAGTGCGTCGTCGCGAAGGCAAATGCCAGACCAATGAGCGTGCCGGTCAAAATTAATTTCGCGGCGTGACCGACAACCAGGCGCAGTATGTCGTGTCGTTGCGCGCCCAGGGCCATGCGCACACCTAGTTCGTGCGTTCGTTGCACGACCAAGAACGACATCACCCCGTAAATTCCAATCGAAGCCAGCGCGAGCGCGAGCGCCGCAAACAGTCCCAGGAGCCAAATGGAAAGTCGCCGCGGCGCGACCGAGTCGGCGACTACTTGCTCAAGGGTACGGACATGAGCGATCGGCTGGGCCGGGTCGATCTCGCGCAGCGCACTGCGAACGGATGCAGTAAGGGCCTGCGGATCCTGTTGGCTGCGGACAACGAGTACACTTTGCGCGTTCGGCGATTGCGCCAACGGGATATAGTACTCAGGCTGCGCATCGTACTCCAGACCGCGATGCCGCACATTTCCAACGATGCCGATAATTGTCGTCCATTTTCCCTTGGCGCTGGATCCGCCGATGTGGATTCGCTTTCCGATCGGGTCCTCGTTTGGCCAGTATCGTTTCGCCAACGCGGCATTAACGATGGCCATTTGAGGCGCATCAGCATTGTCCGAGGGTTCAAACTGACGTCCGCGCAGCAGCGCTATTTCCATTGCCTGGAAAAAGCCAGGTGAGACATATCGGAGTTCCTCGTCCGGACCAGCGTTTTTCTCGTCCATGGCCTGACCTTCGATTTCGAAGGATGAGTCACTATTCGTTCCGCTCATCGGCAGAATGGTCGTAAAGCCGGCGTGTTTGATTCCAGGGATGGAGGCGATTCGTTTCTGCGCTTCATTATAAAAACGTGCCTGGCTTGCGTCGTCGGTATAGGTCAATGGCGGTAGCGAAATCTCCATCGTAAGCACATTTCGCGGATTAAACCCGGCATCCACATTTTGTAGTTGAACAAAGCTTTTGATTAAAAGGCCCGCGCTGGTGAGTAGGACGAGCGCGAGCGCTACCTCGGCGATGACAAGTGCTTGTCGCAAACGATTGCGTCGCGCGCCTGAGCTCAAACCACGGCCCCCTTCCTTTAGCGTTTCGGTCAGGTTCGGATCGCCGCTAACTAATCCTGGAACCAAACCAAAAACAACTCCCGTCCCGACCGCGATGACGAAAGTGGCGATCAAAACATGCCAATCGAGATTGACTTCGCTCAGACGGGGGACGGTTTGGGTACCGATGCGCTTGAGCAGATCGAGTCCCCAGACTCCAAGGAGAACTCCGGCGATCCCTCCGCAAAAGGAGAGAAAAACGCTTTCGACCAGGACCTGCCGAAGTAAACGCCAGCGGCCCGCGCCGAGAGCCACGCGAATTCCCATCTCGCGCTCTCGTGAGGCAGCTCGGGCCAGCATCATCGTCGTTAAATTGGCGCACGCGATCAGGAGAACCAGAAAAACGGCGGCCAGTAAAATCAGCAGCAACGGTTTCATTGGCCCAAGCACAACTTCGTTAAGCGGGAAGGCGGTGATTCCGAAGCTGTCATCCTTCGGATAATTATCCGGATAATTTTTCCGCATCGTTGCGGTCACGGTATCGAGTTCGGCCTGCGCCTGTTTTGCGGAAACACCGTGGGCCAGACGCGCGACGATAGCGTAGCCGCGCGAGTAACGAATTTTCAATTCCTGCGCGGTGAACGCGAGCGGCTGCCAGACATCGGCTCGTTCACCAAACTGCGCACCTTGGATTCCAAAAAGTGGAATCGGAAATTCGAAACTCGCTGGCATCACGCCGACGATGGTGAAGCCGCGCCCGTTCGCGACAATCTTACTTCCGATAATTTGCGGATCGGCATTGAACCGGCGCTTCCACAGCCGTTCACTGATGATGAGGACGTCGTCGTGTCCGGCCGAGCAATCGGCCGGCTCGAAAACGCGTCCGCGAATCGGCGTCACGCCGAGGACGTTGAAAAGGTCCGCTGACCCGACCGCGCCAAAAATGCGTTCGGGACGATCACCGCCCGCAAAATTGAACGTTCCAGGCTGAAACACCGCCATCTTGTCGAAACTGCGACAGTTCGTTTGATAATCGACGAATTCCGGCGCGGAAACGGGGATGGCGTCGAGATGTTGCGCGCGAAAGTGCTCCAGCATCAAAACAATGCGCGCCGGATCGCGATACGGCAATGGGCGAATCAAAAGCGCATTAACGAGACTTAGGACGGCAGTGTTGGCACCGATACCAAGAGCAATAGCGACGATGGCCACGGCTGTGAAGGCGGGGTTCTTCAGCAGCAAACGAAAGGCAAATCGTAGATCGTTTAACATCGCACGGCCTTTTTATTCATAACGCAGCGCTTCCACTGGATCGAGCTGGGTGGCGGTACGGGCGGGCAGATAACACGCCAGCAAACCGACGATCAGTAAAACGACAGAAACGACGGCGAAGCTCAGCGGGTCGTGCACGGAAACGCCTTCGAGATTTCCCTGCAAAAGTTTTGTTAGAAAAAAGGCAAAGACAACGCCGATGGCAAGGCCGAGCGCAATCAGGCGGATCCCGTGGACGGTAACGAGTCGTAGAACATCCGCGGCCTGAGCCCCCAGCGCCATGCGCACCCCGATTTCTTGGGTGCGCTGACGAACGGAATAAGCCATCACGCCATACAATCCGATGGCAGCGAGAAAAAGGGCCAGGCCTGCGAAGACGGCAAAGAGCGTTCCGAAAAACCTCCGTTCCCAAAACGATTCTATCAGCACCTGGTCCATCGTCTTCACTCTGTAGATCGGAATTTCCTTGTTCACCGCCAGGACCGCGGTGCGGGCAAGATTGGCAAAGGCTGCCGGATCGGTTTTTGTCCGCAGCATTACCGACATGAACCAGTCGGGATTCTGATATTGCGGGACATAAACGCAGGGAAATTCGCGCCGCTCCGTCAACCGATCATATATGACGTTGTGCACGATCCCGACGATCGTCGCCCACTTCGGCGGCTCATCCAGTTTTTCCCGAAGGGCCAGTTGATGGCCAATTGGATCGATATTCGGGAACCATTTGCGCGCGGCTTCGTCGTCGATCAGGACCACGCGCTGGCTATCTTTGTTATCGGCGACCGTAAAATCACGCCCGCGTAAAAGCAGAATGTGACAGGTGGCCAGATAGCCCGGCGTGATGGAAAGGCCGTGCGCCATTCGCGCATTCTGTAATTGCTGCGGTTCAGGTTCACCTTCGAGAATGAGGGCGCTCACTCCGATGTTTCCCGACGCTGGAAGCGACGTCGTCGCCGCGGATGATTCTACTCCGGGAATGCTGGCGATCTGTGGCATCAAAGCGGCGAAAAATCGGCCCGAATCTTCCTGTTTGAATTGGGTTGGCGGCAGACCAACGCGGAAGGTCAAAGTGTGCGATGGATCAATTCCTATAGCGGTCGCCTGAAGTTTTACAAAACTCCGAAGCATCAATCCGGCACCCACCAGTAAGACGAGTGCCAGGGCCACTTCCGCCACGACCAGACCGTTGCGGACGCGCTGACCTTTGCCGCCCCCAATTCCGCTGCGGCCGCCTTCTTTGATCGCATCGACCAGTTGCGGACGCGATGCTTGCAGCGCCGGGAACAATCCAAACAACACTGCTGAGCCGACGCCGAGGGCGAGCGCAAAAGCGAAAACGCGCCAGTCAAAGTCGAAGCGAATCCAATAGGGGATCTCCACGGGAATTGCGCGCATGACCAGATCGATTCCCCAAACCGCGAGAATGAGTCCGAGCCCACTACCGATTACGCCCAGCAATAAGCTTTCTGCCAGCAGCTGCCGCACAATGACGCGACGCCCAGCACCGAGAGCGAGACGAATCCCAATCTCTCTCGCCCGCGAAGCTCCCCGGGCCAGCAACAAATTTGCTACGTTCGCGCAAGCGATGAGGTGGACGAAAAGCACTGCGCCCATCAGCAGCAACGTCAAGGTTTTGGCGTCTTTCACTGCTTCCTCGCGGAAAAATTTCACCCGCACACTTCCACCGGTATTGGTTTGGGGATGATCGGCAGCGATGCGCGCTGCAATCGCCTCCAACTCAGCCCGCACCTGCTCGATGGAGACGCCGCGCTTCATCTTGGCGAAGCATGAAAAATTGAAATTGCCGCGCGGATTCTCTTTCTCCTCGATTTGCAGCGGCATCCACAAATCGGACGCCTCCGGAAAACGCCAGCCTTTCGGCATCACCCCGACAACGGTAACGCGCTTGCCGTTTATCGTGGCGACACGGCCAATGATGTTGGCGTCCGACCCGAAATGATTTTGCCAAATCTCGTAACCAAGCAATGCCACCGGAGTAGCACCTTTACGATCTTCCTCAGCCCGAAATGTCCGACCGAGCACGGGCTTGACTCCGAGAAATGAAAATGCGTCCGCCGTGATAAACGAGCCGAGATAGCGATCCGGCGTCTCGCCGTCGCTTAGGATCATCGTCGCGGTGCTGGTCGTGCCGAAGCCTTCGAGCGTCGTCGCCTGTTGTTTGAAATCCAGATAGTCTGGATAAGCGACGCCGTTGTCGTGATCGCTACTGATCTTGGGAAAATATTCGCTGACGTAGAGAATCCGGTCCTGGTCCTGCATGTAAGGCCAGGGTTTAAGCAGGAGTGCGTTAACCACCGAAAACGTCGTGGTCGACGCGCCGATGCCGAGCGCCAGCGCCAACCCTGCGATGATGGTGAATGCCGGTGTTTTGACCAGCATTCGCGCGCCGAAACGAATATCGTTCCACATGCGGCGCGCTCCAGTTATGCCGCGATGCGATTGTCTTCCACCACGCGACCGTCGAACAAATGCACGGTGCGGTCCGCATGCTGCGCGAAGCGCGCGTCGTGCGTTACCATGCAGATCGTCGCACCGCCGGCGTGCAGTTCTTTTAATAGATCCATTACCGCTTCGCCATTGCGTGAATCGAGATTTCCAGTCGGCTCATCCGCGAGCAAAATCGCCGGTTTACCGGCAAGCGCGCGCGCGACCGCGACACGTTGCTGTTGTCCACCGCTGAGCTGACTCGGCAAGTGTTTGGCCCGATGGCCCATCCCGACGCGTTCGAGCGCCTGTGTCACCGCGCTCTTGCGATCGCCCGCGCTCATCCCGCGATAAGTCAGCGGCAGCTCCACATTTTCATAAACGGTGAGATCGCCAATCAAATTGAAGCTTTGGAAAATGAAACCGATCTCGCGGTTGCGAATACGAGCCCGCTCCGGGAATGAAAGATTGGCGACTTCCGATCCTTTCAGCGCATAACTTCCGCCGCTCGGGGTATCGAGCAAGCCGAGGATCGAGAGCAACGTCGATTTTCCGCAACCGGAAGGTCCCGCGATGGAGATATATTCGCCATCCCGAATATCAAGGTGAATACCGGAGAGCGCGTGGGTTTCCACTTCGTCAGTGAGAAACACTTTCGTCACATCGTCTAAGTGAATGAGAGGTTTGGATCCGTTGTTCATAGTGTTAACTGATTTTTGATTGCTGATTTCTAAATGCTGATTCAATTCAACCGAATTCGTTCGTGAGCATCCCACGCACTGGTATCGGAAAGAATGACCTGGTCGCCTGGTTGCAGGCCGTTGATGATCTCGATGGAGTTCACTGAGCTGCGGCCTAGCTTAACCGGGGTCCGCACCGCTTCGCTGCTTCCGGAAACAAGTTTGAAGATGCTGACGGTGTTGTTTTCCTGGCCAAACGCAGGTCGGCCGACATAAATCACATCGTCCAAACGCTCCAGCTCGATTGTACCATCAATCGTTAAGTCTGGGCGCGCCCCCCGCGGAAGTTCACCGTCAATCTGCGCATCCACTTTCACCGTTCCCTGCTCGACCGCAGGATCAACTCGCGTGACATGGCCTGTAACCACGCCGTTGCGGGTATCGATGGTCGCTTTCTCGCCAATCTGAATATCCTTCGCCTGGGTCTCGGCGATTTTAATTTCTGCTTTCAATTTCGTCGGGTCGGCCACCCGCGCCAGATTGTCGCCAATCTTTACCCGCTGTCCCACATCCACCGGCATCTGTTGCAGCACGCCGTTCATTCCTGCTTTCACGTGCAACGCTTCCACCTGATCGAGTTTTAACTGCGCGGCCTCTTTCACCTGATCCACTTCAGCCTGCTTCGACGCCAATTGCGGGTCGATCGAATCGCGCGCGAAATTCAGACGCTTCTCTTCAATCGCGTCACGGTTCACCAGCTCCGCCACCTTCACTTGCGAAGTCTTGTATTGCAGCTCGGCCACCAAACCGTTTTTCTTCAACTGTTCGTTCATATCATTCTCTATCCGCGCCTGCTCATATTCCGAATGCACTCGCGCGGTGGTTGATTCCTGATCGAGCAAATCGCGTTGCAGCTTCGCCTGCAGCGTCGTGAACTCCGCTTCCGCCGCCTTCAATTTCGATTCCGCATCATGTGCTGCTTGCTCCAACTCCGGGCTCGACAATTCCAAAATCACCGTGTCCGCTTTCACCTGCGTCCCCGGACGAACGACAATCTTTTCCACCCGGCCTTCGGTATTCGCCGGAATCCAGCGAATCTCTTCCGGCACGAGGGTGCCAAGGCCGCGCACTTCGCGCACCATCGGGCCGCGTTTCACGGTATCGACCCATACTGTCGAGCGATCGACACTCGGGACCGCCGGTTTCAAATGCGACAGAGCGACCGTAATTACGATCAACGCCAGCACGCCGCCGGACGCGAAGAGGATCCGGCGGCGCCGTTTCTGTTTGGCAATGTGCGGGCGCGCGATGTCCATCCCTGAGCTTACCGGTGAAAATCCAGCCGGTCGCACAATTGTCTCTTCCGCGTGCGCCTCCGATTTCTGCCGCATCATTTCCACCTTAAAGATTGCCAGTTGCGCGCAAAAAATCTGCGAGCGCGTGCATGTTGTTCAAAATTGGAATCGCCGCGGTGATAATGATCGCGATAAACGCCACCGCTTCGACGCGGAACTCGTTGCGCGCTTCATTCCGAAAATACTCGCCGCTGATATTGCGGAACGATGAAAATCTTGGACGCAGGCAGCTGCCCCGATAACTCGGCAGCGCCACGGCGTGATAATTGCAATCGATGGAGGGAAACGCTCCCGCATTTCTCTCCGCAACGTCCGCTCGCTTGCTCAAATTATTTTGTTCAACTGTTGGTTTCATTTCTTTTTCCTTTCCCTTGAGATGCGTTTCGAATCGCACTCGGATTCAAAAAATAAATTGTGTCACGGTCCGCTATTGCAATGCCCGTGCCAACGGGCCAAAGAGAGTTGTAAGCGACTAGTAATCAGCGGCTTGTAGTTGACGACCCAACCACCGGATGATGTGCCCGGATTCGCTTGTGGGAAAATGCCGTCCCGATTTTGGAACGCCTGTAGCCGCGCTTGCCCAGCCGCGGCCGGCGACAACGGCTACAAATCACCTCGGCAAACGCAATAACGCTTCGGCCCCAAGCGCGCCCACGCGATTCGCCAGAGTTAGCGTTCCGCCGTGAGCTTCCGCGATTTGTCGCGAAAGGGCCAGGCCAATTCCAGACCCGCCCGGTTTGGTAGTGAAAAATGGAACAAACAAATTTGTCGGGTTCATGATTCCTTCGCCTTCATCGCGCACAAAGATTTCCACGCACTCGCCTGCTTCCTTCCAACCGATGGTCACGGCCCCGCGCGTTGGCATCGACGCTTCAGCGGCGTTATGCAGCAAATTAATCAGCGCTTGTTCCACTTGCCCTGCATCGGCGCGAATCGAAATCGCCGGACCACCTTGCCTCTGCACCGGCAATCGCATTTCCAAATTCGCCGCCCGTGTCACCACTTCGCCAATATCCGTCTCTTCCTTTTGCGGCGGCGGCAATCGCGCCAGTCGCGCATACGCCTCCATGAAACGACTAAGTGAATCCGCCCGGGTGGCGATTACGTTCAACCCACTGCGTGCATCTTCGTGCCAGTCAGCCGGCAACGGATCGCGCCGTAACAAATTCTCCAGACTTCCCGCGACCGATTTGATGGGTGCGAGAGAATTATTCAACTCATGACCGAGAACGCGCACCAATCGTTGCCAGGCGATGCGCTCCTCTTCCCGCAGAGTGCGGCTCAGATCCGTCAGCACGAGTAATTCGTTAGGCAAACCGTGCTCGCGAAAAGTGCTGCGCCGCACGCCCCACCGTCCGGTCGCGCCCGGAAACGCGAGCGTGAGCGGCGCGTCCTCATCCGCCTCCAGACAAACATCGAGGCGAAGTTCGCGCGCGGTTCGGCCGAGCAATTTGTCTATCGGTCTCTTCAACAAGTTTTCTCCGGCGCGATTAACGAGACGTAGCTTGCGTTCCGGATCGAAGGTAAAGACGGCGACATCAATCTCGGCCATGATCGTGCGTAAAAGTGCAGTGGCTTCGAAAGCCCCGAGGCGTTGTAGCCGCAAGGTTTCGCCCAGTTCGTTGACCTCGAGCAACGCCTCACCCAGGGCATCATTCGTCCGCGCACCCCGGGCCCGGATCGAGTAATCGCCCTCGCGCAAGGCCGCGAGCAAGTTGGTGACTGTTTGCCAGGGACGGATGGCTTGCTCGCGCATGCTCACGATATAACCAAACGCGAATCCCGCGATCACGAGCGTGAGAGTCCATTGCACTTTCGCGCTGTACTCCCCGAACCAAAGCAAACAGAGCGCGATCACCGCCGCCGGCGCCACCGCGCCGGCGGTCAACCAGGTGAGACGATCTTCGTACGAAATCCGACGCCGCGGTTTGGGCGATCGTCTCGATTCGTGATTCACTGGCCTTCCACTGTGGTGGCTGGCGTATCGCCTGCAACCACCCCGCAGCCGACACGGCTGCCTCTACAATCACAGACCATATTGCTGCAACCGCCGATAAAATGCGCTGCGACTCAATCCCAGCGCTTCCGCCGCTTGCCTGGCGTTTCCGCCAGCGCGGGCCAGCGCCTTCTTAATCAGATACGCTTCGACTTCCTCCAGACTCATCTCTTCCAACCCCCGCGCATCGCCGCCTCCAGTTGAGAGGCCAAGGTCGCGTGCTTTTATTTGCGGGCCGGTCGACATCAAGACCGCACGTTCGATCACGTGGTCGAGCTCGCGCACGTTTCCCGGGAACGGATGCGCCATTAAACGTTCGCGCGCAGTCTCGTCAAAACCGCCGAACTCCTTCCGGTACCGTTTGGCGTGCATGCGCAGGAAATTGTTCGCCAGGGGCATGATGTCCTCTTTCCGATCGCGCAAAGCGGGCAAGCCGATCTCGATCGTGTTTAGGCGAAAGAGCAAATCCTGGCGGAATCTTCCGGCCGCGACTTCATCGTGCAGGTTCGAGTTCGTCGCCGAAATGATGCGCACATTCGCGTGCAACGTTTTCGAAGAACCGACGCGTTCGAACTCGCCGGTCTCGATCACGCGCAAAAGTTTCGCCTGCAAGTTGAGCGGAATGTTAGCGATCTCATCCATGAAAAGCGTGCTTTCGTCCGCCAGTTCGAATCGGCCGGCGCGATCCGTTTTCGCGTCGGTAAAGGCGCCTTTGACGTGGCCAAATAATTCGCTTTCGAAAATCGTTTCCGATAGTCCGCCCATGTTCACCGTGATCATGCTATGCGAGGTGCGCGGCGAGAGCGCGTGCAGCGCCTGCGCAATCAATCCTTTGCCGGTCCCATTTTCGCCCGTGATCAAAATGTTCGCGTCCGACGGCGCCACTCGCGAAATCATTTCCAAAACCGGCCGCATCGCGGGCGCTTCCGCGATTAAATTCGGCGCGCCCCCACGAAGTAGTTGATTGGCCGCTTCCAACCTGCGTCCTTTGCGCAACGCACCCGCCAGCTCGATTTGCGTGCGCACGATCGAAAGCAACCGCTCGTTGTCCCAAGGCTTCGGCACGAAATCGCGGGCCCCGCGTTTCATCGCTTCCACCGCAAGATCGATCGTTGCCCACGCCGTCATCACGACGATGGGAAGAGTGCTGTCGACTTCCTGGAGCTTCGGAATAACCTCCAAGCCCTCCTGCCCGGAGGTTGTGTCACGCGTGTAATTCAAATCCATCATCAAGAGCGCGTAATCTTTTTTATCGAGCGCATTGAAAATTCCCGCGAGCGAAGTAACCGCATCGGTCTGGTGTCCCGCGCCCTTGAGTAAAATGCGCAATGCCTCCAGCACATCGGGCTGATCATCCGCAATTAGAATTCTAGCCACGAGTTACTGTGAACCGCGTTTCACGCGTGCTGTCAATGTGGTAACATCAATGCTGCGAACGCGTCTCATCAATTAATGCACGCAAGCTGCCTCAAGTTTCGCTGCCGAGTTGCGACAATTCGTGCCGCTCCATGTCTGTCATCCCGAGCGCAAGCGAGGGACCTCACCCAAGCTTGTGGATCACTCAGGCTCACTTGCACAATCCATGTCCATTCGTGAGATCCCTCGCCGTCTTCGCGGCTCGGGCTGACTCGCGAAAGAAATAATCGCCGGCCACTCTTTATCCAATTTCTCAGTCAAAATGTCAGCTAGTCCAAATCCGCACCGCATTTCACCGCTTACCGCCACCTGCATCGTGATCGCGAACATGATCGGCACGGGCATTTTCACTAGCCTCGGATTTCAGGTTGGCGATTTGCCGAGCGGTTTCGCCATTATCGCGCTCTGGAGCGTGGGCGGAATTTGCGCGATGTGCGGCGCACTTTCCTACGCCGAACTCGCGGCGGCGCTGCCGCGGTCGGGCGGGGAATATCATTTTCTGCGCGAGATTTATCATCCGTCGCTCGGATTTTTGGCGGGGTGGATTTCAGCAACCGTTGGCTTCTCCGCCCCCGTCGCGATCGCCGCGATGCCATTCGGCACTTATCTCGCTGAAATTTTTCCCTCCATAAATCCGTTAGTCGCTGCGATGGCCGCGGTCTGGATCGTAACCGTCGTTTTACTGTGTGATTTGCGGCTTGGCAGCGCCTTTCAAATCGGATCCACCGTTCTAAAGGTCGCGCTCATCGCCCTACTCATCGGTGCGGGATTTTACGTTAACAAAGCGCAGCCGATCTCGTTCGTGCCGGCGAAAGGCGATGGCGCGCTAATTGCGAGCACGCCCTTCGCGATCAGTCTTTACTGGGTGATGTACGCCTACTCGGGCTGGAACGCCTCGACTTACATCACTGGAGAAATTCGTAATCCACGCCGGAACGTTCCGTTGTCCCTCGCGCTTGGGACATTGATTGTAATCGTGCTCTACGTTTGCGTGAATGCGGTCTTTCTCCGAACAACGCCCGCCGCTGAAATGATCGGCAAACAACAGGTCGCTCTCATTGCCAGCACGCACATTTTCGGCGCGACGGGTGGTAAAGTGATGGCCGCGTTTATTTGTCTTGGATTAATTTCAACTGTCAGCGCGATGATGTGGATCGGTCCACGCGTAACGGCAGTGATGGGCGAAGATCTCGGTATCCTGAGGCGATTGTCGCGGCGAACCGCGCGCGGAATTCCGGCCAACGCAATTTTGACCCAATTCGTCATCGTTAACTTGATGCTTTTGACCGCCACGTTCCAGTCGGTCGTGAACTACGTGCAGTTCAGTCTGACTCTCTGTTCCGCGCTCACCGTGCTGGGAGTTTTTGTCTTGCGCTGGCAGCGCCCGGAATTGGAAAGGCCGTATCGGGTTTGGGGATATCCCATGACACCTCTAATTTTTCTCGTGATCAGCGGCTGGATGCTGTGGCACTTGCTTGCGGAACAAACGACGCGCGCGCCATCGTTGCTCGGTCTGGTAACTGCTGCCTTTGGGCTAATTATTTATTTTATTTCACCAAAAACTGCCACCAGCGACGTCTAACCGTAAAATGATTTCTCGCATTCTAACGGCGCTGCTGCTGCTGAGCGCTTCCGCTCCCTTGCCCAAAATGCACCTACTCTTGATGAGACGGCGCATTTCCTCGCGGGCATGCCGGTGACGGGCGTGCTCGAGCCGCTCACGCATGATCCCGCCTGGCAGGAGCACGCTCAGGCAATGAACGAGGCGTGGACCAGAAAAGAACATCAACAAATTTGGCCGATTCGCCAATGGATGCAGGCGAATGCGCCTCAGTATCATCGCAGTAACAACACCGTCTTTTACATGTTTAGTGGGCCCGATTTTTTGTACGCCAGCATCTTTTTTCCGTTGTCGAGCAATTACGTTCTCGCCGGCCTCGAACCAGTCGGCAATGTTCCCGATCTTACACGGGTCCCGTCCGAAATGCTGCGCGCCGATTTGGTCTCGCTGCGCAACTCGATGAATTCGATTTTGCGATTTCAGTATTTCATCACCAAGGAAATGCGCGCCGACCTGGGCCAGGGCAATGTCAGCGGGACGTTGCCCATCCTTTATGTTTTTCTGGCCCGCCTCGGTTACACGATTAACGACGTGACCCGTGTCAACTCGCCGGCGGAGGGTGTGAAGATCACTTTCAGCGGCGCCGAACAACCGCAGACGCTTTATTATTTTAAAACCGATTTAGCCGGCGGCGGGAACAGCGCCTTTCTGCGCTGGTGTGCCGCGCGTGGACCCGGTCTGAGTTTACTCAAGGCCGCATCCTTTCTCATGCACGGCGATGGATTCACCGGGGTGCGCAATTTCCTTCTGCAAAACAGTCGCGTCATTATTCAGGACGATTCCGGGATTCCGCTGCGCGCCTTCTCGAAAGGTTGGAAAGTGAATTGCTATGGCCGTTACGTTCCGCATCACGAAGAATTCGAAAAATATCATCAGGCAGATCTCGCCGCCATCTATGCGCAAAACCCGCCGCCTCCGACACTCGGGTTCGCCTTTGGCTATCATTGGCAAAAAGAGGACGGCCTCCTCATGCTGGCGACGCGTGAAGCGCTACCGGCGCTCCCGGCCGAGGAGCAACCGCAAAAAAGAGCGTCCGAAAATGAGCCTTCCTAATTGCTAGCAACCGCCTTCGAGCACGGTTTAGCTAACTCAACCTCGTTACTCACTCTTTGCAGTCCGGCAGTAAGTTTGTCGATTTGTTTTTGCTGGTTCGTAACGAGTCCTTTGAGCTCCTGTATCGTGCGACATTGTTCCTCTACCTTGCGATGCTCCTCCTCAGCTTTCCGATGCTCCTTGAGGAACTCGTTGAGTAGCATCGCGTTCACCGCTTCGTAGCGAACAGTCATTACTTTCCCGTCCTCATCGCGAACGACCAAGTCAGGATTCACCTTCTCTACTTCCTCAGCTACTAGACCGAATTGCGGAATCCCATCGGGATCAAGCTCCTGCTTGTAGCGGAAGGTTACCGGTTTAAGAGCAAGGATTGCTTCGCTCGTTTTGTCCATTGGCTTAATTGCTTCCTTGAACCGGGCTGAGGAGACAACGGTGCCAAGCTGACCAGTGGTACCAACGATCACTCCGACTCCACTTGCCACGGTCACCCCACGAATACCGGCAACAAAGGTCTTCTTCTGCGTTCCCGATTTGCCAATCCGGATCGTATTGGCTTCAGCCGCTACTCCGGGCGCGCCGATCTCGATGTTGTTGCTGCCGGTCGTGAGGTTGATACCTGCTTTAGACCCTAGGGCGATGTTCGAGGAGCCAGTTCTGTTGTTCGCAAGCGCTTGGAAACCCCCCGCACTGTTGTCGTGACCAATCGTGTTGCTAAGGAGTGCCTGAAAGCCGCTGGCCGTATTGAAGTTGCCGTTGTTGTCCACCAGCGCATCATGGCCGACGGCGGTATTGTAGGCGGCGGTTGTGTTGTTCCGAAGCGCGCTTACACCGACAGCTGTGTTGGAAGCGCCGGTGCTATTGGCAATGAGCGCCCCATCACCCATGGCTGTGTTTCGGTCTCCGGTGGTGTTACTGGAGAGCGCACTCTCACCCATTGCCGTGTTAAAGGGGCCAGTGGTGTTGCTTGTGAGTGCGTTAAAACCGGTGGCCGTGTTGTTGCTCCCGGTTGTGTTGTTGAGGAGTGCCTTAGCACCGCTTGCGCTGTTGTTGCTGCCGATTGTATTCTGGAGCAGCGAAGCGTAACCATTGGCCGTATTACCGGCGCCGGTTGTGTTTGAATAGAGTGCGCCAGCACCGGTGGCCGTGTTGAGGCTGCCTGTTGTGTTGCTAATGAGCGCGCTGGCGCCGACGCCGGTGTTTTCGCTGCCGCTCGTGTTGCTACCAAGCGCTTGGGCCCCCACGGCCGTGTTGTCGTAGCCGGTTGTGAGGCTGAAAAGCGCGTGATCCCCTTCAGCCGTGTTGTCGTTGGGATAGCCGCCGTCCGGTGGCGGGCTAACCGCGTGTGCTGTCGGCGAAAGCGCAAACCACACCAGAGATGAGACGATGAGAATAAAGTGCTGTGGCAACAATTGCCGTTGAATTAGAGCGTTAGTCGGCATGTTCATGGAATGTCCTTTCATTTTCTATTGCTCAGTTTCCGCTACAAATAGCGGTGAGGAGTTCATTAGTTTGATTTTGTTGGTTACGTTTCGAACGCTACTTGTCAGACCTTCAATTTGTCTCTGTTGCTCTGCTGCGAGCTGTTTCTGCTCGACAATCAGCGCCTTTAACTGGCGAATGGTAGCTCCCTGCTCTTCTATGTAGCCGGCTTGTTGCTGAATCGTGCGATGGTCTTTCAGAAACTCATTGAGTAGCATCGCATTTACGGCTTCGTAGCGAACCGTCATTACCTTTCCTTCTTCATCACGCACGACTAGATTGGGATTTACCTTCTCTACTTCTTCTGCGATTAACCCGAACTGTGGAATTTTTTCGGGATCAATCTCTTCCTTGTAGCGGAAGGTGACCGGCTTGAGTTTAAGAACAGCTGCGCTGGCGTCATCCATCGGCTTGATTGCTTCCTTGAAGCGAGCTGAGGAAGTAGCGACTCCCAGTTTCCCGGTCGAGCTGACTACTACCGAGCTTCCAGTAACCGCTGTCCCAAGGATACCCGCGATAAACGTGTTCTTCTGTGTGCCCTGCCTTCCGATGCGAATCGTGTTTGCTTCGCCGGCATTGCCCAGCACGTTAGCTCCGATATCGATGTTGTTGGCGCCGACAGTCAGATTCTGACCAGCAGAGAATCCCACTGCGGTGTTATTGTTGCCGGTGGTATTGCCAAGAAGTGCGTTAAAGCCAGTCGCGGTGTTGCCGTTTCCGGTGGTATTGTGGAAGAGCGCCTCAAGACCGTTACCTGTGTTCTCCATCCCAGTGGTATTGTTCTCGAGTGTTACAAAACCGGTGGCCGTGTTGAAGTTGCCCGTGGTGTTGGAAACCAGCGCGTTCCAACCGCTGGCGGTGTTGCCGTCGCCGGTCGTATTGCGGAGCAGCGCTTGGAACCCGAGCGCTGTATTCCCACTGGCATGGTTGAGCTGCAGTGCCAGATAACCGACGCCCGTATTGCCCGTGGCGTCCTGGTTGTTGTTACAAGCATCCTGGCCAACAGCAACATTTTGCGCCCCGGTAGTGTTGTTGCGAAGCGCGCTTACGCCGACGGCGGTATTTTGAAATCCGGTAGTGCTGACAATCATCGCGCCATCGCCGACCGCAGTATTTCGGTCGCCGCTGGTGTTGCTGGCGAGCGCGCTCTCACCCACAGCGGTGTTGAACGGGCCGGTGGTGTTGCTTTTCAGCGCTTGAAACCCAACGGCTGTGTTGTCGCTACCACTGCGATTGCTGAAGAGCGCATTTGATCCAACGGCGGTGTTGAACGCCGACGTATTGAAGAAGAGCGCATTATCACCGATGGCGGTATTGTCATTAGCCGGATCGCTTGGATTGGAAAACAGCGCATTGACACCAACGGCCGTGTTGCGACTCGCAGTGGTGTCGCTCTGAAGCGCAGAAGCCCCGATTGCGGTGTTGGCATTTCCGCTGGTGAGATTGAGCAGCGAGCGGTCGCCCTCAGCCGTGTTGGCGTTTGGATAACCGCCGTCCGGCGGCGGGCTGACGCCGCGAGCGATGGGCGACGCCGCGACAATCGCTGCGATCAGCGCTAATGGAAAGAGGCTGCCCGGCAAAGGCCATGGGCGGCTACCAGTACAGCTCTTTCTAGAGCGAATTACGTCTGTCATTTGAATAACGTTTTTCATCGAGTTTCCTTTCACAGGATTAGTGTAATTTTTCATAGGAATGAATTGGGCTTTACCCTGAACGCGCAGCCCAGCGCCAAATCACGCCAGATTTTTTGCTCCTTTTTTCAGCGGCGGATGTGTAAAATCGGAAGCAACCAGGAGGGTGTGCCTAAGCGCGAAGTCGTAAACCATGAAATCTTCGCCCCAAGTTCCCAACGTCCCGGAAAAGGAAACACCTGGGGAGGCTCCGGACAGAAGCGAAGTGACGCGATGGCTCATCGCCGGAAGCGCGGGCGATGCGCGGGCACTCGAAGCTTTGCTGCCGCTGGTCTACGATGAACTGCACCGGCAGGCCGTCCGTTTTTTTCACCGGGAACGTGCGGGACACACCCTGCAACCAACGGCATTGGTCAACGAGGTTTATCTGCGATTGATCAACCAGCATGAAGTGAACTGGCAGAACCGCGCCCAGTTCTTCGGGATTGCTGCGGAAACGATGCGGCGCATCCTGGTGAGCCATGCCCGCGGGCGCCATGCACAAAAGCGAGGTGGCGCGGCACGGCAAATCACGTTGGAGGAGGGAGTGGCCGCCGCGCCACAGCGCGATCTGAATCTTTTGGCGCTTGATGAAGCCCTAACGAGGCTTGAGCAGCTTGATCCTGAGAAGGGCCGGATGGTAGAGCTGCGCTTTTTCAGCGGATTGTCGGTCGAAGAGACTGCGGAAGTAATGGGTGTCTCGCCGCGGACCATTGACCGGCAATGGCAGACGGCGAAGGCGTGGCTGTACAGGGAAATCGGCAAGGCGGCGTGAACCCGGAGCGCTGGAAAGACGTAGAAGCGGTATTCGAGCAGGCGCTCGAACTTCCCCCGGGCGAACAATCGGCCTTTCTCCGGAAAACTTGCGCTGGTGACGAACAGTTGCGTCGTGAGGTGAAATCGCTGCTCGAATCACACCGCCGTGCCGGCGCTTTTTTTGACAATGCCGATCACTTTCTTTCCAGGGAAAGTTTCGAGGAAAATGGCTCGTTCGTTGTGCCCGGCGAAACGATTGATCGCTACCGGATCATTCATGAAATCGGCCGCGGGGGAATGGGCGCGGTTTATTTGGGGGAGCGTGCCGACGAGCAATACCAAAAGCGCGTTGCGATCAAACTCATTAAACGCGGCATGGATACCGACGCGGTGCTTCGCCACTTTCGTAAAGAACGACAGATCCTCGCCAGTTTCGATCACCCCAACATCGCACGTCTGTTTGACGGCGGAACGACCGAGAGCGGTCTCCCCTATTTTGTCATGGAATATGTCGAAGGGCTTCCCATCGACGAATACTGCAATCAGCACGCGCTTTCCATTTCCGAACGGCTGAAGCTCTTCCGTGAAGTGTGCGCTGCAGTCGCCTACGCGCACCGTCATCTTGTCATTCATCGCGACATCAAGCGCACAAATATTTTGGTCACTACCGAGGGCGTTCCCAAGCTCCTCGATTTCGGAATCGCGAAGATCTTGCAAGAGGGCGATGGCGCACAGCCTCTGGCAACAGTGACGAGATCGCGACTGATGACGCCCGAATACGCCAGTCCTGAGCAGGTCCGTGGCGAACCTGTTACTACGGCAAGCGATGTCTATTCTTTAGGAGTCGTCTTATACGAGCTGCTGACTGGAAGTTCGCCGTATCGATTTACTAGCCGCGCCCCGCGCGACGTCGAGCGTGCAATTACGGAACAGGAGCCCACACGACCCAGCACAGCGGCGCCTGACAGCAATCGAAAATCGGCAATCGCAAATCGAAGATCGCTTAGGGGCGATCTCGACAACATCATCCTGATGGCGTTGCGAAAGGAGCCCGAGCGGCGTTACCAGTCGGTGGAACAATTCTCCGAAGACATCCGGCGGCACTTGGAATTGCGGCCGGTCCTTGCCCGCAAAGACACGGTCAGGTATCGCACCACTAAGTTCATCCGACGAAACAAGACAGCGGTAGCGGCTGCTGCTCTCGTGCTTCTAAGTCTCGTTGGTGGCATGATTGCAACTAGCTGGGAAGCGCGTCATGCGAGAGTCGAGGAAGCGATTGCCAAAGCACAAAAGGAACGGGCGGAGCGCCGTTTTGCTGATGTTCGGCAGCTCGCACATTCGCTGCTCTTCGATTATCACGATGCGATTAAGGACCTGCCCGGCGCAACTCGTGTGCGTGAGCGTCTGGTGAAAGACGCGCTGGCAAATCTGGACAGACTGGCAGCAGAAGCGCACGGCGATCCGGCTTTGCAACGCGATCTCGCAGCCGCTTACGAGAGGGTAGGAGATGTGCGTGGCCAGGCTTACAGCGCCAGCTTTGGCGACACGGCTGGAGCCACTCAAAGCTACCAAAAAGCGCTGCACATCCGTGAAGCTTTGGCTCAAGCTTCACCAAGCGATCTACAGACGAAACTAGAACTAGCCGACATCTATAGGAAACTCGGCATTGAGCTGCTGGATACGAGTGAGGCCGCGCGCGGACTGGAATATCTGCACAAATCCTTAAGCCTGTACACGGAGCTCGCTGGCGAAGCGCCGAACGATTGGCAGGTGCAAACAGATTTAGCGGCGATCCACAACGCGATCGGTTCAGCTTTGGAAGATCGAAGCGAAATGGCGGCCGCACTGGAGCATCACCGCACGGCGCTAACGATTCGTGAGAAGCTGCTGGAGCTTAAACCAGCAGATCAGCTTAACCGCCGTGGTCTTTCCGTCAGCTATGAAAACATCGGAAGAGTTTTGTCACTCACTAACGATGTCCGCGGCGCCCTGGAGAATAATGCCAAAGCAATGGCGTTACGCGAAACGCTGCTGGCCGAAGATCCGGTAAACGCAGACTATCGACGCATCCTGAGCATCAGCTATCAGAACAATGGCGATTACAAGGCTTTTTTGAAAGATGGCACCGGCGCGGTGGAAAGCTTTCGTAAAAAGCTGGCACTCGACGAACAATCATTCGCGGCCGATCCCGCGAACGCACAGGCTCGCCTGGACCTTGGTTATTGCTGTCTAAGAATAGGCGAACTGCTGGCGCAATCAGGCGATCACGCAGGAGCAGCTCCATTCTACAAGCGCGCACACGAGATGTACAAACAAGGCATGCTCGCCGATCCACAAGATGTGACCATTGGCATCAGGGACGGTATTGTCGTCGCACACTTGGGAGAGGAGCTGGCAAAGATTGGGAACGCATTAGCTGCGCGAAGTGAATGCACCAAAGCATCCGAACTGCTACGAGTTACGCTCGATGATCCGGTTAATGTAAATCAGCGCCGCCTCAGGGTCCTGGCCTACACCGGACTGGGCGACGCTTATGTGGTGCTGGCTGACACACAGAAAGGATCGGAGGCAACCAGCAGCGACCGCCGCGCGGCGCGCGATAACTACCGACGCGCGCTCGACATCATGCATGAGCATCGCGACCGAGGCGTCGCCGATGCTGATGACCTCGCTGCGATGGACGAAGTCGCAGGTAAAGCTACTGCATGTGAGAAAATGTTAGAGCGGTAGCTGTTAACATTCGACAAAGTGCACGAAATCCGCGTCGATTCGACCAATCCGAGAAAGGCCCCTTTCAACATTGAATCGCTTCGCTTGCCTGTTCGCCGTCCAATCGGATCGACTCTGCACCGGTCGGCAACTGCGCGGGCGACTTCGGGAATGCGAATGAATCGTGAGCCGGGCACTCAGCCCGCTACCCCACGATTCGATCGTCGACGGCAAAGCCTCGCGCATTCGATGAGCTCGAGGTTAAGCTCTCGTTAACCACCTTTATGCCCGGACCGCTTTCGCCTCTCTGCGGTTCAACCAGGAGGATACGCATAGCATGAACGCCGCTGTGGTCCCGAACATGGCCAGAGTGCTGCCGGTATCTGGAGTACGCGTATCCAGTGTAAACTGAACGCCGTTATTGAAAAAGTGACAGTCAGGATCGAGGCCGAGCGCGAAGTTATTGCCGTTGCTGATATCAGCGCGAAGAGCAGTCAACTGCGCTGCTGTAAAGGTGTATGTCCAGGTCACGGGCGTGAGAGTAAATGACTGATCCGTCAGAAAAGTGTCGCTTGTTCCAGCCGCGACCAGCCAGCCGGCTTGCCCGTGGTAACGGGGATCGATAAAGTCATCCGTAAAATCTGTTACAGGAGAGGCGCCAGTCGGATCGTCGACGAAGGAGTGGACGCCCGAGTAATTAGCTGTATCGAGCAGATGGAGATGCAGGACGTTAGGGTTCCCATCCCAGTTTTGAATAGAGGTAAACGTCAAGGTGGCGCCGGTGATATTGGCTGGGTTAACGGTTACGTCATCGATTCGCCAAGTGTAAACGAGATGGTGATCGAGATCACCGAGGTCGCTTGGGTTGGGCGTGTAAGTGGTCGGTACTGCATGGGCAGAGGCGAGCCCCAGAAAATAGCCGACGGTAATTAGGGTGAGTAAAGCGGAACGGGTTTTCATGTTCTCCGTTATATGATAAATATGAAGAATCTGGCAACTACTGAAAACTACAAATTAATAAACCACGATCTTAAACCGCTTAATATGTTTTAAGCTGTATTTTCTCAGCTACTTACGTAGAGTAGACGCTGAAGCCGTCCGATTCGCTGAAATCCGGCGCGTACGCGGACTGTCCCATATCCAATCACGTCCGAGATCTCGCCAAAGCTCGTCCAACCGCACCCGCTTACGATGTGACGGCCCCTCGTTGGTCCGATTAGGCCTATTGGCCAAGCAGCAACCGCAAAAAGTGCGCGTCCGAGAATGAGCCGCCGTTGGCTTGCCGCACCACGACGAGTTTGAGTGAAGGAATAACATAGAGGCGTTGTCCCTCCGAACCGATGCAGGCTATGAGATCGCTCGGGGCGTCGCGGCAAAGACAGGCGTCGCGCCAATCCTGATTTTGCCATTTCGGAATCAGCATTTGCTCGAAGTCGAACTCACGTCCGTTTGGAGCGGCGCGATTGTTCCACCACCCAAGAGAAAAGGCATGATTGGCCGCGGTTCCGCGCCAGCATTGCGCGAGTGAATTTGGGGAGACAACGGGCGGGCCGTTTGCCAAAACAAGCTGACCGAGTTTCGCCCATTCTCTTGCATTCAGTATCCAGCCGGCTGCGAGAAGTGGATTGCCGGCGCTATCGGTCAGGTAACGTTGTGAGCCAAGGCCAAGGCGGCGCAAAACCCGGCGCTCCAGATAATGAGTTGGCGAATCACCGCGCAATTTTTCCTTGAACACTTGATGGAAAACCTGCAGCGCAGCCGGTCCATAAATAAACGCGCTTCCCGGCTCTGCCACTATCCGTGCCCGTATCGCGGCTGCGTCACGGTTCCCTGATTGTGTTTCATGCAGGAAAAACTCGGGCTCGAGGCCAGAATCAAAATCCAGCAATTGTCGAATCGTTACCTGCGCTTTCCGCGGGTCACTTCTCCAACTCATGATCGTATCGGCTACGCGTTCATCGAGGTTCAGCAACCCATCTTCCGCCGCAGCCAACGCAGCCAGATCCCAGAAGGCCTTCGTCCCGCTATAAATCTTGTGCGGCATTCTCTCGTTCTGTTCCAACAGCGTCCGCCCATTCTGGATTGCGAGAAACGAAACGCCGCGATGCCGCGCGGAATAGTCCGCTGCCGCTCTCACGGCGGCTGGGTCCAGCGAAGAAATGGCCGTCGTAGCGTTCACTAAAGACAGCAGCAAGACCATGCCTAAACTTGACGGCTTTAAGCCGTCAAGTTTAGGCCATGACACGCTTGCGATGAAATCCGCCAAAGGCTTCATCGTCTTAACTTAGCGCGTGATCTGCCGCAGGAACACAGGCCTGAGGCCTGTGCGCCTAGCGGACATTTTGTCCGCTTACCTTTTTGCTCGCAGCGGAGTCCAACTCCGCTGGGCGCACAGACTGGAAAGTCTGTGTTCCAGCTGGCGTGTTTCGACGCCGAACGCTCTTAATTGCTTCAACATTTTATCGTTTTGCGGTTTAGGCACTCAATCCCCACTCCAACCTAGTGCAAGCTGGGAGGAGAATCCGCATTGCAAAAGCTTGCGCACCTTCGCAACGGCCCAAATTCCCCAAGCGTTTGGCCTGCACCATCCGCTTGGCGCTTTGGAAACCACATGGCCGAGATGGGAACCCTACCGAACGCAATAGCGCCGCCGCATTCGATTAAGCATCAACCGTCTCTCTTGGCTTCCGTCCTTCCTCAGCGTCGTGCAGGTCTATCCAGGTTTGGATATCGTCGCGATTTTCCCAACCCGCCCGCTTCTTCGCCTCCATTAAGTCAGCGTTGCCTTCATCCCGCCATCCGCGTTTGGCGAGGAACGCATTCCAGATGGCAATTTCTTCTTCGCCGGGTTTTCTGCCGTTGGCAAAACACCACTCCAGGATTTCCTCGTCCGACCCGCCCTGAAGCGTTCGCTCTACCAGCTTATCATAACCAACTCCCAACAACCTGGTGCAGCGCGCATCGAAAAAGGTTGGATCTTCCACTCCGCAAAAATATCCGGGCGCGAGTTTACCGGCAGCACTGAGCCTGATCTTGTCCAGCATGCGCGCGAAGTAGATCAGACCTTTCGTCTTCTGGTAGTCTGTGCATGGAGTCTGATCCTGCATTGCGCCAAAACCTCTCGCCCTGTGCTAAAGTGTCAACAGGCCACTTACGGCTGGAGGACCAGACCACTTTATAAAGTTATTGATCGAATGTGTACCTTCCTGCAAATGGAGCCGGAACACAGACTTGTAGTCTGTGCGCCCAGCGGAGTTTTACTCCGCTGCGAAGCAGGAAAAGAGAAGCGGACAGAATGTCCGCTTGGCGCACAGGCCGCAGGCCTGTGTTCCTGCAGCGGAGTTGCACTCCGCTGTTAGGCCAAAGAGATCATTCCAACGTCGACCAGCAACCTTGAAACCGGCAGCAACTAAAGCAGGCACGAAAAAACGCCGGCGACGCTCAATCATCGCTTTCGAAATGATCCGGCTGATCCGGAATTCGGCTGAACCGCTGCATCAGCAACTTTATCGACAAATTCGCGATGAATTAGTCTCCGGCAGTTTTAGCAATAACTCCTCCCGTCTTCCCTCCTCTCGCGCGCTGGCCGCTGATCTGGGGATCTCGAGACTCACGGTCAACCTCGCCTTGGAGAAACTTCACGCGGAGGGTTACCTTCGAACCAGAATCGGATCGGGCACATTCGTTGCAGATTCACTACCCGAAACTTTCCTGAGCCCGCGCCGGCCCAAGACGCAACTGCTAATCGAACGTCCGCCCCGCCTTTCCAACCGAGTAAAAAGCATCCCGGATAAACGCGCTGGAAAACAGTTTGATTTTGGGATTGCCGGACCGCCTGGCGTCTCCTTTGTACCTGCCTGCCCAGCCCTCGACGAATTCCCCATAGAAGTCTGGGAACGACTGCGAGCACAAGTGCTGGCTAGAAAGGGAGCCCATTTGCTGGAGTACGCATCGAGCCGCGGCGACCCCGACCTGCGTAAAGTGATCGCCACCTATTTGTGCGACTACAGAGGCGCGCGCTGCCACCCAGACCAGATCATTATCACTGCTGGGACGCAGCAGGCGATGATGATCAGCGCGATGGCGCTGGTAAATCGGGGCGAGGTCGCCTGGATCGAGGATCCGGGATTCTATCAGGCCCGCCGCGCTTTTGGTTTCGCCGGCGCGACGGTGGTTCCGCGACCAGTGGATCGGGAAGGAATCGTGATCGCACGGGCGTCGAAACGGCTGTCGCCCAAAATTATTTACGTAACGCCTTCCCATCAATTCCCGCTCGGCATGACCATGAGTCTCGCGCGCCGGACCGCGCTCATCGATTTCGCGCGTGAGCGCGATGCCTACATTTTCGAGGACGATCATAACTCGGAGTTTCGTTTTACCGGTCCCCCACTCCCATGTTTGCAGGGACTCGATAACTCCGGCCGCGTTATTTATGCCGGGACAATGAGCAAGATCCTCTATCCATCGTTGCGCTTGGGTTATATTTTGGCCCCAGAGCAGTTGGTGGAGCCAATGATCAAGATCCGTGCGGTGACGGACCAGCATTCGCCCGCGATCGATCAAGCGACGCTGGCGCGATTCCTGACTGAGGGATATTTCCTGAGCCACATCAAGCGAATGCGGAAACTCTATTCCGATCGAAGAGACTTCTTCATCGAACAATTCAATAAGCTGTTGAGCGATTACTTCGTTCTGGAAGTTCCGGAAGCTGGATTACATTTCGTCGCCTGGTTACGGCGCAAAACAGATCTACCATTCATCACGCGGGTTTGCGCGCAAATTGGTATCAGGCCATCGCCGCTGTCCTCATGTTTCATGAAAGCGGAACTGGACCCTGCGCTTACCTTCGGCTTCGCCGCCTGGTCTCGGGCGCAAATTCGCGAAGGTCTGGTCAAGTTCGCTTCTGCACTTAAACTAAGGGCTTCTCGCCCCTCGGCCGAAACTACGAAAGAAAAAAAGCAGTAGCTGAAGGCACAGCCGTTTTGTCATCTGCCTCTCGGGAAGGCTATCTCTCCCTCGTTGTAGGACAGGCGCGTCGCCTGCCAATCTGAGGAACGGCAACCGGCGCGGTTGCCCTACAATTTAGAAGCCGTCAACGTTGTCGAGAATAACGTTTTAGCAATTCAACGTCTTAAAATCCTGCCACCTGCACCGGCAGAAGTGGTCTAGCGCAAACGCCCGAAGTGGCTCTTTTTCAATCCGGAACCAGCCTCTAAGACATAACTCAGTAAACAATTCATTAACTGAGAAAATATTATGACAACACAAAAACAAATTCTTAACTCTCACTCCCCCTGTGCTGGCAGGGACCGCGGGCCGTATTCGGCTCGCTATCCCGTAAACGATGGTTACAGAGGATGGATTCTCTTGTTGATCATCCTGGTGGCGCTCGGCGGAGCGGCTCTGGTCTTTGCCCAGAACGCCGCGGCGCAGACAAAGGCGAAGGCAAAGAAGACGCAATACAATGTATCCACCCTCGCTTCACTCGGCGGAACGAGTAGCGGCGGAAACAGCATTAATGACCAGAGCTGGGCGGCAGGTTATTCCAGACTGCCGGATAGGAACCGGCACGCTACGCTGTGGCGACACGGTTCGCTAACCGACCTGGGCACACTCGGCGGACCAAACAGCAGCGTTACTTGGAACGTGAAAAATACCTCGGGAATCATCGTGGGTATTTCCCAAAGTCTCACGCCAGAGCCACTCGGCGAGAGCTGGAGTAGCGCGGCTTTCTACAGTACGCCTAACAACGTCGGCTATATCAATCTCGGGTTCGTTTGGGAAGGGTGCCAGATGAGGGGACTGCCCAATTTTCCGGGTGGAAACAACGGTTTTGCTACCGGAGCGAATAACTTGGGTCAGGTAGTCGGGTGGGCGGAGAATGGTGTTCATGACCCCACGTGTTGTTGCACCCAAGTCCTCCAGTTTCGCCCAGCGGTGTGGACTTTGGGTCCGCCAGATCAGATCCACGACCTTCCTTTGATCCCCGGCGACAGCTCCGGAGCCGCCACAGCGATCAATGACAATGGTCAAATTGTGGGCATTTCGGGCATTTGCGACCAGGCCGTCGGACGACATACGGCCAAGCATGCTGTGCTTTGGGAAAACGGTGGGGTCACTAATCTTGGCAACTTCCCAGCTGCCTGGTGGAATACTCCAACGGCAATCAATCAACACGGCGACATCGTCGGGTTTGCCGGCGACCCGGCATTTGTTGAAGGCGACGTCTTACACGCTTTCATGTGGACCCGGGAGGACGGCCTCCGACCGCTGAAGCCTTTGAAAGGACGCACCCCGCAACACGTGGACAGTGAGGCCTATGGTATTAACGAACGTCGCCAGGTAGTCGGTGTTTCATGCGACGCGCAGCAGACTGATTGTCGTGCCGTTGTTTGGGATCACGGTGCCTACCCCACAGACCTCAACGATCTCAAAGGCGACTATTCTGCCTTTCTCGCACTGGCGAAAGACATAAATGATAAGGGAGAGATTACAGGTAGAGCTGTCGACCCAACTACGGGCGCGTTAATTGCGTATTTGGCAGTTCCAGTGGACAACAATTAAGATGGAATGAATCCCTGTAGCCGCGGCGCGACGCCTCCCCTTAACGGAGTCGAGTGTGTTGCCGTGCCGCGGCCGGGGTCGGAACGGGGCAAACATCGGCTGCAACTGTCATCCTTACGCTGCAGAAACTTTCAAGATAACATTCGTGCAGCCTTACCTACTTCGTCACGCAGAGGGCGGTAACTTTGTTCGCATACTTCAAACGGCCGCTTCATCAACCTTCGCATCGGGCCCCAGATCGCTTTCCGCTCCATTGGCAGCTGAATTGCGCCGATATTTCCGCCGTCAATTTTGGTCCACGGCCACTCCTCAAACAGCCATTCTGCCCCGAACACTGCCTCATAAGCAACTGGGACTCCATTTTTTCGGGACTCCTCCACCAATGTTCCGAGGCGGATGTCGTGAAGGAGAATCCATCCAGCACTGCGAACGTACGGAACAATCCGTAGAAGATCCAGCAAGGGGCATGGGTGTTGGTGGTTGGCATCAATAAAGGCCATCTCTAGCTCATTCGGAGATGCCAGGTTTCGGATATAATCGGACTGGCGTGGGGCGTGCACCCGAACCCACCCGGGAAATTCACCAATTAAGCGCGGAATTTCAAATCCCACTGGCAGTTCTCGGTCGCCAAAATATGTCGCGTGCACATCCAGCGTATCGACGCAAGGCTTACATGAATTTGCTCCTTGAGGGTCGATGGCACAGGCTAAAACAGCACTGGAGAACCCGCTGCCCGTCCCAATTTCTATCATGCGGCGCGGGCGAATAATGCTTACAAAAGCTGTGATGAACAGGCAGTCCGCGAGGCCAAGGGATCCGACAGGGTTAGTTCTTCGATCTATCAGTAAACGGAGAACTTCCAGCTCCCGCGGTGCAGGTTTGCCACTTACGCGCCCCAATGTAGTCGCGAGCTTGCGGTAACCCAATTCATATTCCTGATAAGACTGAATTTCACAGACGATGGGAATGTGACGAAATTCCTTTGTCGCAAAACGCGGCACAATCTGCCGAAGGTCTGGAAACCACTTGGGGACAACTTTCATTCGCGCACACCTTGAACTGAAACTGGGCGAGGGCAACGGCACCAGTTCCCAATTCTTGCATTATCAACCAACACGCTTGCACCGACAAATGTGCGGTCGAAAGCGCGGTTCCAGATCGTTTCACTTTCGTGGACGCACACGTTACACGTTTCCATCCAAAAGTAGATCGGAGATGCAGGATCATGTATGTCCCGCCCGAGATAGTATATTACGCGCCATTTTTAAACTGGCCTTTATCCGACGCGGATCCCTCACTAACCGACGCGCGATTTCCATCCATGCCCCCGACCAATCACCCTGTTCCATCTTCGCCTCGAAGTACAGCTGCGAGATTTTTTCCAGCCAGTTCTTGCTGATGGCCCGCTTGTCTTTTTCCGGCAGCTCGACCGTGACTCGCATGACCTCCGCGAGCACGTCCTGAAAAAATCGCTCCTTTTCGACAAAGGAAATGCCTTTGGAAGCGCTTCCGCCGTGGTCACGTTTTTCCATTAGCGGATCTGGCAGGTACACGAACGGAGTCAATTTCGCCAGACGCAAAGTCAGAACAAAACCATCGTAGTAATAGTGGTTCTCATCGAGAAGACCGGCCGCTTTTACCAAGTCGTACTTCGCCACCATTGAGCGTAGAATACCTTTGCGACCACGCGCGATGTAGGCGAGAACATCACCTGAAGGTTGCAGGTGGCGATCGCGCGAACGCCGCTTTCCAAATTGATTAATGTCGTAGCGATTGCTGTAACTGACGTGAGCTTGCGGGTTCGCGATCAAAGCGGCGCCATGCCGCTCGATGAATTCCGGCAATAGACGGTCGTCGCCGTCCAAGATTGCGATATAATCCCCTCTGACCATCTGCAACGCGCTATTTCTGTTTTTCGGAATACCAACATTTTTTTCCTGAAAAAGACCGCGAACCAATCCGGAGTACCGCTCCGCATATGCCCGAATGGTTTCGATTGACCCGTCTTTTGTCGAATGATCATCGGCGACAATGATTTCGAAAGCGGCCACCGTTTGATTAATGGCGCTTTCGATAGCTTCCCTGAGGTACTCCTGCTGGTTATAAGATGTGACAATGACACTGACCCGCGGTGGAAGCATAATCAGAGAAGTAATCCTTTTCCGGGTAACTGGAGGCAATTTGACACACTACTATTCAAAACCGGAAACTTTTTCCGAAGTTACGGCTCGCAGGCTGCTGAAAACTGCCCTCACTGCCGCTTCCGCGTACGTCTCTCCCAGCGGGAGAGAATGAGAGAGAAGACCACTACTTCACATTGCATGAGAGAGCGGTTCCTTCTCCCTCGGGGAGAAGGTTCGGATGAGGGTTACCAATGATCTGCTAGCCACTGAAGCGATAGTCGAATAGCTCAATCGTGCGGGCAAAGCGATTTGCCACAAGCTCCCTCGACTCGTTATCATAAAAGACTCGGTAATCCTGGCGGACGACCTGGTTTTCTCGCCCCAACGGGAGAGCCGGGACCTGGAGCGTTTGGCATATCTTACTCCAATCCTCATTCAGGTTTTCGTAGCGACCTACAAAATCAACGATGATCTCGTCGCCGTCGGAAATCCATTCCGTCAAATCGCCGCCGGGGTGTTCGTTAAGCATCGAACGACCGAATTCCGAGCGAATGAAGACGGAAAAAGAACCCATTTCTCGAATCCGGGCGATGTCTTTATGCAAAGCCGGGAATATTTCTGCATAGGTCAACCACCAATGATAGGAGGAAACCATCAGGTCCCAGGGATTGCGAATGAAAGCGAATTTAAAACATTCGTTCCAGGCAGTCCCGAGGACTTCACGCACCTTTGTGGCCTCGGCATGCTTATGATATTTGGGTTTCCCGACCGTCAACGAACGCTGCGCGTGCAGGACGCCCAAGGCGCGGTGGATGCTGCTCCCGGCACACTTGGGAATGTGGATGAAGACATATTTTAGGAACGGGGAATAACAGATCGGTTTCGGATATTGCGCCCTGGCCGCTGCGGTTACCACCCTTCACAATTCCAGCACACTCTTCCTTTGCAAATACCTCCTACCCGAGGCGTATCAGACCCACAATGTGCGATCGAAACTGCGATACTGGATTGCCTCGCTCACGTGTTCGGCGGTGATGTCTTCAGTTGAAGAGAGGTCGGCGATGGTGCGGGCGACCTTGAGAATGCGATCGTAGGCGCGGGCACTGAGATTTAACTCGGTCATGGCCACTCGGATCAATTCCTGCGAGTCGGAATCCAATTTGCACCATTGTTTCAGATGCTTTGTTCCCATGCGCGCATTGCAGTTCGTCTTGGAATCGTTAGCGAAACGCACTTGCTGCCTGTTGCGCGCCGCGGAAACCCGTTCGCGAATTGCACTGGAAGGTTCCTCCGACCGTTCGCTCGCCATATCACGGTACTCAATCGAGGGCACTTCGATATGGAGATCGATCCGATCGAGCAACGGTCCGGAAATGCGCTGCCGATATCGTTGCACCTGACTCGGACCGCAGCGGCATTCGCGTTTCAAATCGCCGAAGTAACCACACGGACACGGGTTCATCGCCGCTACCAGCATGAATTCGCTCGGGAAAGTGACGCTACCAGCCGCTCGCGAAACGGTAACGCGTCCATCCTCCAGGGGCTGACGCATCACTTCCAAAGTAGAACGATGAAACTCCGGCAGCTCATCGAGAAAGAGGACGCCGTTGTGCGCGAGGCTGACCTCGCCGGGGTTCGGAATGGCGCCCCCGCCGAGCAACCCGATGTCGCTAATCGTATGATGAGGTGAGCGGAACGGGCGCGTCGGCACGAATGATTGTTCCGGCGTGAGTAATCCGGCGATGCTGTGGATCTTCGTCGTCTCAATCGCTTCCTCCAGCGACATCGGTGGAATGACCGTAGCAATGCGTTTCGACAACATCGATTTTCCCGAGCCCGGCGGCCCGACCATAAGAATGTTGTGACCGCCGGCAACGGCCACTTCCAGAGCGCGCTTTACATGCCCTTGTCCCTTCACATCCGCGAAATCGACGTCGTAGCTTTGATGGCTCGCGAAGAATTTATCGAGATCACCGCGGGTGGGCTGAAGGGTGCATTCGCCGCAAAGAAACGAAAATGTTTCCCGCAAATTGCGCACGCCATAAACGGCAATTCCCTTCACCATTGCGGCCTCCTGCGCGTTCGCTGCCGGAACAAAGAGCGCTTTCTTTCCGCGTTTGCGCGCTTCAATCGCAACTGGCAAAACGCCTTTCACCGCGCGCACCGCGCCATCGAGCGCCAGCTCGCCGACGAAACTGTATTGAGCAAACGCCGCCGTGTCTGTTTCCTGGCTGCACGCGATCATACCCAATGCGATCGGCAGATCGAAACTCGGTCCTTCTTTTTTGATATCGGCCGGCGCCAGGTTCACCGTGGTGCGTCCGCGCGGCCAATAGTATCCGCTGTTGGTAATGGCAGTCGTGACGCGATCTTTGCTTTCCTTGACCGCGGCATCGGGCAATCCAACAACGACTATCGCAGGCAATCCACCGGCCGAGTTCACTTCGATCTCGACTTCGTAAGCATCAACGCCGAAAACGGCGGCAGAATAAATTTTGGCGAACATCCGCGCGAGGTTGGCAGAGAAATTTTGTCGCGAAAAGGGGCAAATCCCATTTTCAGTGAAAGCGCGGGCGAAAGAGAGGCCTTTCCGGTCTGACAGTACGCCCCGTCGCATGCCTGTCATCCCGAGCGCACGCGAGGGACCTCGCCCTAGGCTAGTGGATCACACGAGATCGTTTGGGGGCCCAATTGCCCGCTCGGGGGTCCCTCGACGTCTTCGCGCCTCGGGATGACCCGTTATTTAACATTGTAATATATATGGGTCCCCGCGCGCGGTTTTGGCGCGGCTGCGAAAAATCGAAGCGGAGAAGCGGGAATTTTTGGCGCGTTTTTGTTCGAGACCCTGAACCAAGTTGTGGTCGCCTGCTCCGCGCTCAAAAATCGCGCAGATTCTCAAATTTCCATAGCCGGTAAATGCCTGACACTGAGCGAGAAAACGTTATTTGAACAAAATACATCCGGCAAATGTCAGAATTGCAAATATTTAACCTTGTTAACGACTTTCGCGCGTGATAAATGCTGCGATTGAGGAATGCCGGCGAACCCTGAATAGTCGGATGATGGATACCGTACCCCCCTTTCACGTTCATGAAGAGAAGTTTTATGGCAGCTGAAGATAGCGATACTGGAATAAAGATTTACCTGCGTGAGATCGGGCAGATCCCGTTGCTCACTCCACAGCAGGAGATTGAACTCGCCGCTAAAATTAAGCGCGGCGACAAGGAAGCTCGCGCCCTAATGATTCGCTCGAATCTGCGTCTGGTCGTGAAGATCGCGCACGATTATGCGAATCTCGGATTGCCGCTGCTCGATTTAATCTCGGAGGGAAACATCGGGCTGATGAAAGCGGTCGAGCGCTTCGATCCGGCGAAGGGTGGAAAACTTTCCACCTACGCTGCGTGGTGGATCAAGCAATCGATCAAGCGCGCGCTCGCCAATCAATCGAAGACCATTCGACTGCCGGTGCATCTGGTGGATAAAATTTCCAAGATGCGTCGCGTCTCCTTGCAAATGAGCGAGGAGCTGGGCCGCGAACCGACCGACGACGAACTCGGTGAAGAAATCGGAATTGCTGCGGGAAAAGTTTCGCAATTGAAAACGGTCTCGATCCGGCCCGCATCGTTGGACGCGCCAATCAGCGATGACGATTCGACTGAGTTCGGTGAAATCGTCGGCGACGAAGAAGCGATGACGCCGTTCGAATTGTTGCGCGACAAAAACCTGCGCAATGAGGTGGGCGGTCTTCTCGAAGTGCTGGACGATCGCGAGCGCAAAATTATTTTCTCGCGCTTCGGGCTCGACGGCGGCAAGCCGAAGACGCTGGAAGAAGTTGGGAAGAAATTTGGAGTAACGCGCGAGCGCATTCGACAGTTGCAAAACATTGCCTTGTCGAAATTGCGTCGCGCCCTGGCGAAGAAAGAGCGGCCGATCGATATCGATCTCGAGATGCCGGTCGAGGCGTAAGAGCTACTAACAAGTATTGGGAAAAGCGCGCGGTGTGATCCGCGCGCTTTTTCTTTTCGTCTGAGGAACACAGGTCATAGACCTGTGTGGAGCACAGACCTCAGGTCTGTGCTCCTTTCTCGGCGGGTGCGCGCAAAATCCGTCATCCCGAGCGTCAGTCGAGGGTTCCCGGGGCGCAATCTTTAAGGAACGCAGCCGGATCCCTCGACGTTGCTCGGGATGACCAGCAATTCAACGTGCCGTTCGTAGTTGCACTGTGTCCACCAACGTATCGCCTGCGCGCAGGTCGCTGATAATCACCAGATTGTCGCCCGGTGAAGTCAATCCCGCGTCGCGCAGATATTTCTCGGCCACTTCGATGGTGGCGTTAGGATCATCCGAAAATTTTATCCGCACAGGATACGTCCCCCAACAAAGCGCGAGTTGGCGTCGCACTTCCTCGCTCGGAGTGAAGGCAAAGATGGTGGCGTTCTCCGGACGCAGATTCGCGGTATTGCGGGCCATTCTGCCGTGCCGGGTAAACACGATGATCCGCGCCCGCGAGAGCGAATTTGCCAGCACGATCGCAGATGCGACAGTTTTTTGTCGCACATCTTCCAGCACAGCTGCTTTAGCGTAACCGGCGCCACCGCTGCGCTCGATGCGCAATGCCACTCGATTCAAAATGCGTACGCATTCCACCGGATAATCCCCGATGCTGGTTTCTCCACTCAACATGATGGCATCGGCTTGCTCGAAAACCGCGTTGGCCACATCGGTAATTTCCGCGCGGGTTGGGAGGGGATTGTGGATCATCGATTCCAGCATGTGGGTCGCGACTATCACCGGCTTTCCCAGCCGTGCGCAAAGTTTCACAATTTTTCGCTGAATAATCGGCAGCTCCTCGATTGGCATTTCGATCCCGAGATCGCCGCGCGCCACCATGATGGCGTCGGCCGCGGCGATGATCTCGTGGATCAAGCGGACGGCGGACTGATCTTCGATCTTCGCCATCACTTGGGCTCTGCTGCCTTTTTGCGTGAGTAGTTCCCGCAACTCCTCCAGATCGCTCCGCTGACGCACGAAGCTCAAGGCGACGAAGTCCACGTTCATTTCGACCCCCAGTGCGACATCTCCGAGATCTTTTTGCGTCAGCGGCGGCAAGTTCACTCGCACACCCGGTAGATTAATGTGGCGCCGCGACCCCAGCGTTCCCGGGGTAATCACTTTGCAACGAATGCGGTTCTCGCGTTTCTCCAGCACGAGCAGATGAATGACGCCGTTATCAACCAGAACGGTGTCACCCTCGTTGATGTCGTTGATCAATCCATCGTAGTTCACATCCACCGAGTAGGCTTCTTCGCTTTTGGCTCCGCGGACGGTGAATTCGAGGATGTCGCCGGGTTTGAGATGCAATTCAGTCTTGAGATCGCCGGTGCGAATGGCTGGGCCTTGCGTGTCCATGAGAATGGCGACGGAACGGCCAAGTTCCTCCGCGATAGCGCGAATTCGCGGGATGATCTCCCGCACCCAATCATGCTGCGCATGACTCATATTGAGCCGAAAAACATTGGCACCTTCGTGAACCAACTGCCGCAGCATTTCGGGTTTCTCGCTCGCCGGGCCGAGCGTGCAAATGATTTTCGTCTTGCGCATCGTTCAGTCCGCTTCAGTTATTGCGGTTTCATTTTTCCACCTGGGCGGAAAGGCAAGATCAAAACCGCGCGAAGGAAGCGACAAGTTTGGGCTATAATATGGATCGCGCAGAAGTTGCGCGCTCCATTTTTTCTTCATGTAACTGGCTTCGCGGAACAATCGCTCTCGATCTCTCGCACGGGTATCGTGACCGCGCGTCGTGGACTCGTGGTGGATCAAATTTGCATATTGTGTCCAGACAATGGGCCAACCGCGTTCACGCAGACGCAGACAAAAATCAACTTCGTTGAAATTTCCGGGGAGATTCTCATCGAAGCCATCGAGATCGGAGAAAATGTCTTTGCGCGTCACCATTCAGGCGTCGCCCGCCGGATCGCGGCACAGCGCGATAAAATATTTTCCTGCGCCGCAGTTTGACAAAAACTCAGGTGCGCCTGCGCGTCGGCCAGTCCAAGGGAGACGACTAACGCCGGCTTCTCGAGCGCCGTGATATCCTGCAAAAGCGGAAGATAAAATCGCGTCCCGCCGCCGGTATAAAACTTCGGGTCGAAATTTCCGGCGGTGGAAGATTGCGGCAACATCGCTTCCGAAGTCTAGAGCGAAAGATAACCGCGCCAAGCGCGCAAACCGCCAATTAAAAGAAAACGGCGCGCCTGTTTCGACGCGCCGTCTTGCAGCAACAAACACCAACAGGACTACTTCAACTTGGCATCAATCTCTTTCGCCATTTCCAGATGCTCCCGCACTGTCTTGGCGGTTTTGTCGGCGAAATCTTTTACCTTCGGATCGCTCCCGTCTTTTGCCTCCTTTTCGAATGCGGCCAAATCTTTTTCATGATCTTTCACCATCGCATCCATATAATCCTTGTCCGACTTCCACTTGCCCGCTTCCTTTTCCGCCGGCCACTCGACATTTTCTTCTTTGGCGATCGCCTTCAAGTCTTCATTCGCCTTGCTGTGGTCCGTCACCATCCGAGCTCCAAATTTTTTCACTTCGCTATCGCTCGCGTTCTTCTCTGCCACATGACCCATCGCCACTTCCATCATTCCGCCTTTGGCCGCATCTTTGATGAAAGCCTTGTCAGCAGAACTCAGGGTGCTGGCTTTAGCCTTGTTACTGTTGCTATCGGATTTCGATTTAGGATTTTGGGCCAAAGCCGCTCCACCCAGGCCGATGCAAGTGATGGCACTTAGACCAGTTATGAATCGAACATTTATGGAAAATTTATTCTTCATAGGTTTTGATAAGATTAAGGGTGCCGAACTAAAAGTCCGGCAAACTTGATTCGCACCGCCCCCGGGAGCTGGTCGTAATTGCAATCGGAGTGCTTAATCAGCTCCCGGCCGCGTAGGAACTTTCCACTCGCGTTGCCACGTCTTTGTAGCCGTAGTCCGCCTCGTAAATTTGCTTCATGCAAGCAAGTGACTTCTCGCGGTTACCCATCCGCTCGTAAACCAGCCCGAGATTGTAGACGATTTCCTTCTTTGTCGCGTCCATGGTTGCGATCTCGCGCGCGGCTTCTTCCAGTTGCCTGGCCGCCAGATCAAACATCCCTAACTCGCGATAACATCGCCCGAGCGCGTTCATCGCCTTCAGACGTGCATTCGGATTCTGTCGGGCGCGCTGCAACTCCGGCAAGCCCTCACGAAAATGTCCCGCATTCATCAAATGTTCACCCAGTTCAAAACGAAACTGCAGATCGGTCGGGTTGCGCTCGACCCGTTTCCGCGCCTCCTCGATCAACATCTCCGCCCGCCGCTTTTTCGCGGCCGCCAATGCGGAATTCTTTTCCGTGAGCACCATGGTATCGCCGGCATTGTTCGCGATTGATTCTTCCAATGCCGCAATCTCGCGCTCGGTCACCTTCACGCGCAGGTCGGAAATCTTTCGAATTAAGCCCGGATCACTCCCCTGCGTTAAATCAGAAGCGTATCGGTACCACGCAATCGCCGCGTCCAGATCATCTTTCTGTTCGCTCAATGCGCCAAGTCGCCGCGCTATGTCGATATTCTGTGGCTCGGCCTCATGCAACGCATAGACCTCGGCGATTTGCCGGCCAAGCGACTCTTCTGTCAGCTGCATTCGGCTCTGCTGTTCCAGCGAAACCGCCGCTTCCTTGTCCTTGATCAAATCACGATAGCTCCCAGCTGCGGCCCAACCCCCGCTCTTCATCGAATCGCGCGCCGAGGCATCCTTCCCCAGCCGCATCGCCGCGGCATCGGCCGGATCGATCGCGCTGATCCGATTGTAAATCTCGACCTCGTGCTCGCTCTCGCCCAGCTCGTGATAAAGCCGCGCCAGTTCATGCAGCAGTTTGGTATCTCGCGCGTTCTCTTCGAGCAATGTTTGCAGCGCGAAGACCCCGGTCTCAAGCCATCCCGCCGCCACCGCTGCCTCCTTTAGCGCCAGGTTCGCCTGTTTGTTGTAGGGTTCGTTTTCGAGAATTTTTTCGATCAGTTCCACCGCGCGCTTCGCATCCTTCTTCATTTCGCGCTGCGCTTTCATCACCGCCACCGATGCGGTCGAGACGTTGAAAAACTTCTTCTTCGCCGCTTTCAATCGGGTCACCTCGGTCCGGCGCAATAATTGGCGGCCGGTGAGAAACTGCGGCTCCTGTTTCAGAATTCCCTGCAAAAGGGAAATGGCGTAGCCGAAATTGCGCAGCTCAATTGCCGCCACCGCTTTTAGCCAATGCGCGCGCTGATCTTCACTCAGTTCTTTCTCGGTCTTAACCGCCATAGTTGCGTTCGCCGTGACTATAATTTCAGCATCACTCCACCGTCACGACAAATGCACGGGGTGCACGCGTGAAATCTAGAGCAAATCGAGTTGCGGCTTTTGCGATTGAGGAAGATTTTGCGCCGATCTTTTTCGTTTTGATTTGCCGTGAACGACTGCGCCATTCGGGCTTTCCAGATGCGCAAGGATATCTTTGGCGCGATCTAAAATTTCCCTGGGCAGACCGGCCAGGCGCGCCACCTGAATTCCGTAGCTCTTGTCCGCACCGCCCGGGATGATCTTGCGCAAAAAAATGATCTGCTCGTTCCATTCCCGCACCGCGACATTGAAATTTACCACCCCGTTCCGCTCCACCGCCAGCTTGGTCAGCTCGTGATAATGGGTCGCGAAAAGCGTCCGCGCCTTGATCTTGTCGTGCAGAAATTCCGCCACGCTCCACGCAATGGACAGGCCATCAAACGTCGAAGTTCCGCGGCCGATTTCATCCAGGATGATGAGGCTGCGCTCGGTCGCATTATTGACGATGTTGGCGGTCTCGTTCATCTCCACCATGAAGGTGGATTGCCCGCGTGAAAGATCGTCGCTCGCTCCCACCCGCGTGAAAATGCGATCAACCAGACCGATCTCGGCGCGGGTCGCCGGCACGAAACTTCCGATCTGCGCCATTAATACAATGAGCGCGACCTGACGGATGTAGGTCGATTTCCCTGCCATGTTCGGCCCCGTAATAATGGCGAGTCGCAACTTTTCCCCATCAAGCTCGGTATCGTTAGGAACGAATTTCTCTTCCACCAGATTTTGATCGAGCACCGGATGCCGGCCGTCGCAAATCGTTAGCCGGAGCGACTCGTCAAGTTGCGGCCGGCAGTACTGGAACAACCGCGCTGTCTCGGCCAGCGAACAAATCGCATCCAGAGTCGCGATCGCGATGGCGGTTTTTTGCAATGGTCCAAGTTCCGTTAGGGTTTCCTCGCGCAATTTCTGGAAAAGCGAGTACTCCAGATTTCGCGCGCGCTCGTCCGCGCCTAGAATTTTGGCCTCAATCTCCTTTAATTCCGGGGTAATAAAGCGCTCCCCTCCGACCGTTGTTTGCTTGCGAGTGTAATGCGTCGGCACGTTCGCCAGATTCGATTTCGTGATTTCGATGAAATAACCAAAGACGGAATTGAAGCGCACCTTCAGTGATTTGATTCCGGTCGCGGCAATTTCGCGCGCCTGCAGCGCATTGATCCAATTCTTGCCATCGCGTGAGGCATTTCGGAGCTCATCAAGTTGGGCATCAAAGCCATCCCGAAAAATTCCACCCTCTTTCAACGCCAGGGGGGCATCGTCCACCATTGCACCTTGCAGTTTCGCGGCCAGTTCCGGCATCTCCGCGATCTCGCGTTGCAAACGATTCGCTAACGATTGGTGGGATTGTGTCTGTAGTGGCAGCCGTGCCGGCTGCTCCTGAGAAAATGTTGCAGGCGACACGCCTGCCTCTGCGAGAGAACTTGTCCTGCCGAAATTGATCCGATCAATTAGTTTACCGAGCTCGGCCTTGAGCTCGGGGATCTGCTGCAGCGAATTCTTCAGGGTAACGAGATCACGCGCGTTTCCGGAGGCTTGCGAGAGCCGGCCGGCAGCTCGCTCGATATCGCGAATCGATTTGAGCGCACTGCGTAACGACCCCAGCAAATCGGATTCATGCAGCAGATCCGCGATCATCTGCTGCCGGCAGTTCAGTTCATCCAAATCACGCAGGGGCTGCAAAATCCAACTGCGCAATTTCCGCCCGCCCATTGGCGTAACCGTGCGATCGAGCACCGCCAGCAAACTGGTATCGCGGGCACCGCGTGATTCGACCAGATCGAGATTTATCTGGGTGGCCGCGTCCAGGACCACGTGATCATTCGCCGATTCGCACCGCAACGACGAAAGATGATCAATCTTCCGACGCAATTGATGTTTGAGATAATGAATGATCGCCCCCGCGGCGCCGATCGCCGCCGGCATTCCCCCGCAACCGAAACCATCAAGTGATTTGGTTTTGAAATGTTCGCATAATGTAAACGTCGCCTGGTCGGGCAAGAATGCGTAGCTATCGTGCGCCAGGGCATGTTTGATCGAGGCGAAAACTTCGCGCTGTTCCTCGCTCACCAAGATTTCCGACGGCCCGACCCGGGCCAGTTCATCCGCCAGCCCGCCCTGCGTATTTAATCTGCATCAGACGAAACTCGCCGGTGGTTAAATCGGCGTAGGCAAACCCGAAAATGGTCCGAGCCGGACTGGCGGATTCGTGTTCATAAATCGCGCCGAGATAATTCGCCCGCTTCGGTTCCAACAAACCGAGTTCACTCACCGTTCCCGCGCTGATGATTTGCGTGATATCGCGCGTCACGATTCGTCCCGGCTGAGGCTCGCTCGTTTGATCGCAAATCGCGACCCGCTTCCCCGCCTTGATCAACTTCGCGATGTAATTTTGCGCCGCGTGATATGGGACCCCGCACATCGGCACGCCATTCCGTTTCGTCAACGCGACATTGAGCAGGCCGGCCGCCTCCTTCGCGTCCTCGAAAAACAGCTCATAGAAATCGCCAAGCCGGAAGAGCAACAACACATCGGCCGGCACGCTCCCGCGCAGCCGCTGGTATTGCTGCATCATCGGAGTAATCGCGTCCGCCATTGCGATCAAGATGAATTCGGCGGCCGCTAATTGCGAGTTTCGAATTGCAGCTAAAGGGGGAGGCGCCGTGTCCGCTCTGATTTTTGAGACACGACGGTGCGTGTCCCTCCAAATTCACGAACTAGCCTCAATCCCGGAGCGTATTCATCCCCTGCCGGATGATCCGATCGATCAATTGCGGATAGGGCAGCCCCGCTTTGCCCGCCGCTTGCGCGAAATCTTCGTCCTCGGCCAGAATCGGATTTGGGTTGGCCTCAATGAAATAAATTTCGTTGTTCGGCGTCAACCGCAGGTCAAGGCGGGCGTAGCCATCGATGGTGAGCAGCCGATAGATGCGCTTACAGGTTTCTTCGATGCGCGCGACCAGCACCGGCTCGAGACCAACCGCGAACTTGTTCTGCAAGCCCCAGCGTTTGCGATACTCCTCGTCCCACTTCGCGCGATAAGTCGCAATCTTCGGTTCGTCCGGCGGCACCTCCCGGAAAACCAGTTCACGGATCGGAAAAACTTTCAACCGCAGGTTACCCATCAAACCCACGTAAAGTTCGCGACCCTCGATGTATTCCTCCGCGATCACGTCGGCGTCGTGCTTCTCATGAATAAACGCGGCGCGTTCCCGGAACTGCTCGTCTGTCTCAATAAAGGAGGCCTGCGAAATGCCGTAGGAGGCTTCTTCTTTTACCGGCTTCACCAGAATGGGAAACTTAAGTTGTTTGGGGCGGACAATGCGCTGACCGCGCGGGATAACGACGAAATTGGGAACGCGAATGCGATGATAATGCAGAATTTTTTTCGAGATGCCTTTGTGTTTGCAAAGAACCAGACCGGTCGCGCTGCAACCGGTAAAAGGAACTCCCTGCATTTCGAGAAAAGAAACAATGTTCTGATCGAACCCGCGGTTATTCTTGAACTGGTCGGCCAGATTAAAAATTACGTCGGGCGCGAAGGTTTCCAATTTTTGCCGCAATAGATCGAGATCATCAAAGATGGCGAGGTGTTCTGCGGTGTAGCCGAGCGTACCGAGCGCACCCAGGACGTTTGCCTCAGTTTTCCAATCCTCGGTTTTCATCTCCTTGCTCAAGTCCTGATCGATCGTGGTCGGCCGGATGGCGTCGAAAAGGGCGAGGACTTTGAGTTTCTTTTTCACGCTATTTCGTGCGCTTGAATTTGCCAGTGAAAAGATAGTTCATGACCAGAGTGGTGATGAAGGCGGAAACGCGAAAATCCTGTTGCGGGTCGTCGTTATGCACGTGAAGCCCGAGGTGGTCGCAGCGGTCGATCAGTCGCGTGAGAAGTTCGTTTACCCGGTACTTCTTCTCGTTAGTCCACAGGCACACGGCATCGAGTAACCGGCGACGCCGTAGACGGAGATAGGAGCTTGCTTTTAAACCGGCAGGCGCGCTGAAGAGCTGCCGCAGATCGATGTCGTAAAAATTTGGATAAGCATCTTCGTAGAGCTTCCGCTTGCGCGCGTAATAGGTCTTGAGCTTGAGGTTCAGACAATCGTAATCGGCGACACGATACTTCGGCGTGTGCACCGGCGGTTTGCCCACCAGCGACCGCATTAGCTCATCGACATATTCGAGTTTTTGCAACGCCTTCCAACCAGCATAACGCGTGCGCCAGTCGAGCCCGGGCGTAAGCCAGACGGCAAAGGTCTCCGCAAAATCTTCATCCGGATGGCTCTGCGCATACCAGTCGTCGAGGTTCACCACATAACTGCGGCTGAATGGGCGGGGTCGATAGGAATCGGGTGTTTCATCGTCGGAAGTTTGCCCAAAAATCTTCTCCCACGTTTTGTTGCGCGGAAGGTGATAGGCGTAGTTGTAGGCGTGGGCCGCCTCATGCCGGATCAGTTTCATAAACCAATCTTTTGTTCCACCTTCGACCTCGAGCATCATTGTCCGCTCCAGCGCGCGCAGCCGATCGTTGACCAGAAAGAACGGCACAAAGATAGCCGGAATACCGACCGGCACGAACCATTCATCGCCGATATGACAGCGCGGATGAAAGACGAGCCCCTTGGCCGAAAGCTCATCATAAAGTTGTTTGATCAGAGGTTCGAGGTTTGTGCCCTCGAGCCGCAATCCGAGCTTCGAGATACGGCGCTCGAGAAGCTCCTGATCGTTCAACGATGCCCACTCAATCGCTTCCATTGTCGCGCACGATATCAATCTTTCTCGTCTTCGAAAAATGATGATGCAGAATTCGTGCTTAAAGAACTAAAAACGTTGAATCCAAGCTAGTGCGAAATGGCGTCTTATCGAGCGAAGCCAATCCACCTATGAGAATTTTAGCCAACGCCTGCCTCGCTGCTTTCCTTAGCACCAATCTCCTCGCGCAAAGTCCGACCCCGGCGCCCGCCCGGATCCAGGTAATGGTGCTAGGCACCTACCATTTCGACAACCCGGGTCAAGATTTGCACAATATGAAAGTCGACAGTGTGGTTACGCCGGCCAAACAAGCGGAACTGGCCGACGTCGCCTCGCGTCTTGCCAAATTCAATCCGACGAAGATCGCGGTGGAAGCGTTATCCGATCGGCCTGATTTCATTAGCAACAAGTTCGACGGGTTCACGCCGGACAAACTGAGTAAAGATCCGGACGAACGCACCCAGATCGCATTCCGTCTCGCTCATCAACTTGGTCACAAATCCGTCTATGGCATCGATGAACAAAGCAAGACGATCGATTATTTTCCATTCGATAAAGTGGACGCCTACGCCAAGGCGCATGAGCAAGGCGCGGCGCTCAGCCGGATGCAGGAAAAAGTCGAGGAAATGATGAAACAAATGGAAACCGCGCAGAAAACGAAACCGATCCGGGTCATGCTCGCCGATGTGAACGAGCCGGCGCGAGTGCTCTCCGATCATCAAAATTTTTATTATGCGCTGCTCTCGCTCGCGAACGAAAAAGAACAACCCGGCGCAGAACTGAATGCAGCCTGGTATCAGCGCAACGCAAAAATCTTTGCCAAGCTCGCACAAATCGCGCAGGCAGGAGACCGCGTGCTCGTTGTTTTCGGGTCAGGCCATGCCTTTTGGCTGCGACATTTCGTCCAAAACACAACCGGCTTTCAGCTCATCGAGCCGAGCGATTATTTGCGGTAAATTCGGAGAACCGACTTGGTATAGGATGCCGGAGCATTTCTCGTCGCTTGACACCGAATCGGGCGCTTCCATCTCGCGCACGCCGTCCAACGTGGAGAAGCGCGATTACCTACTTGCCGAGCTCGTATAGATACTGAACAAACGACATCGTCGCCCCGTCGATGCCTTGAATCTTCGGATTCGACGATTCGATGACAAAATATTCGTCCGGCGCATGTGCCCCGCTGCCCTGACCAAGACCGAAATGTCCGGCGGGTTTGTTCAATGGCGCGCCGGTGAAAACATAACCCGGCCACGAACCCGCGCTTCGCGGCAAAATGATCGGATCGATCCCGGAGTTTTTCAGCACTGCGATTTGTGATTTGATCAGACCGCTATCCAATGAACTGCTATTCGGATCGTAGCCGCCAGTCATGTTCACCTCGATATCGGCGAAGCCGTGCCTCGCCAGATGCGCCTTCAACGCCGCGATCGCATCCGTTGCCGTCATGTTTGGCACCAGCCGCAAATCCAATTTCGCCACCGCCTTGTGCGGTAAAATCGTTTTGCCGCCGGGACCGGTATAACCGCCGACCAACCCCTCGATGTTCACCGTCGGGCGCGACATCAACAGCTCGAGCGCTTTCTCCCAATTCACGTCGTGCACCCAATGCTCGACGCTCAGTAGTTTCTTCGCCTGTGCCTCGCTGAGGCGCTTGGCCGCTTTCGCCACCATCGCTTTTTCTTCCGCACTCATCGGCCGCAGCTTTGCCGTGAAATTATCGATCGCCGGTTCGTTGCCATCCGCCGAAACGAGCGTGTGCAACGCCTCCACCAAATGCCAGGCCGGACTGTCGAGCCGCGCTTTGTTCGACGAATGAACATCTTTCTTCGGACCGCGTCCCCACTTCTCGCCACTCGAAGTCAGCTCAACTTCGATCACGCCCTTCGCCCCGAGTGTCAAAGTCACTGTTCCATCGGGGTCCTGTTCCGCCGACGGAATGAAAACGCCCCCGCATTTCGCCAGCGCCGCCTGTACTTCGGGCTCATGCACGATTTGCGGAAAGTGAGGCGAACCGATTTCTTCTTCGCCTTCTCCCACAAACGCGAGATTCACCGGCAATTTTTTTCCGGCGGCGTGAATCGCGTGCAGCGCCGCCAGAAAAGCCGACTCTGGCCCTTTCTGATTCACCGCACCGCGGCCGACAACCACTTTTCCGAAATCCGGTTTATCTACCAGCGCCGCGTCGGTTGGTGGCGAAGTCCATTCCACGGGATCGAACTGTTTCACATCGTACATGAAGTAAATGCCGACAGTTTTCTGGGCACCGGCATCGAGCGTAGCGAAAACGCCCGGTTTGCCCTCAGTCGGCGCCTGTCTCGCCTGATCAAACCCCGCTTCCTGCAGCAATTTGATCAGGTAGTCTGCGCCTTCCGGGTAGCCGCGATTTTCTGCCGCGATCGACACCTGATGAATCCAATCCTGCAACCGCTTCACCGATTGATCATGCTGCTTGGTGATTTGCTCCTTGATGTCAGTCAAATCGTCCGCGCACCATGCTTGTTGGTTGGATAAGAAAATTGTCGCGGCTGTACCTGCTGCCATGAAAAAAGTCTTGCGCGTCATACAACCTTAATCGCCGCTCAATCAGTGCCTAGCAACCTCAAGAGGCTCGACGCAACCAGATATCCGAGTTCAAACTGTCTCAGCGGAATAAAAATTCGGCGACCGCGACGGCTCTTCAAACAAAAATGGATCGTGCCAGCGTCTCTTATTTGAATCCGATCGCGACACCTGGCGCGTCAGATTTTTGATTACAAAAGTTAAAAGAGTTACAAAGTTACAAGTACCATGCTGACTGATGTTCGCTTCGCTTTTCGTCAGTTGTTCAAGTCGCCCGGGTTCACTTTGCTTGCCATGCTCACGCTCGCGCTCGGGATCGGACTGAACACCGCCATCTTTACTCTGATCAATGATCTGTTCCTGCGCGGCCTGCCCTTCCAGCAACCAGCGCGCTTGCTCCACGTCTTTTCGCGTTTCAAGGAGCAGACGGTCGATTTTCCGCTTTCCGCCCCCCGTTTCATGCATTTCCGCGATGGACAAACCATCTTCGACGGATTTGCCGGTGAGAATGGCAGCGCCGCCACCGTGACCGAACTTGGCGATCCGTTTCAGGTTCCGATCTTCAAGACGACATCGAATTGGTTCGATGTGCTCGGCCTGCGCGCGATTCGCGGCCGCATATTTTTGCCGGAGGAAGAGGAAGGCGCCGATGTCGCTGTGGTGACGGATCGTTTTTGGAAGGGGCGACTGGGCGGCGATCCAAACGTGATCGGGCGCGCGCTCATACTCGACGGCGTCTCGCACACCATTGTTGGGGTAATACCGAAGCTGCCGGTCTCGTGGACCGGACCGAACGCCGATATCTGGACAACGAAGCCGTTCATCATCCCTGGTTTTTCCCATGAACGAATGATGCGTGGCACCACATTTCTACGCGCAGTCGGACGGTTGAAACCAGGCGTGACGTTCGAGCAAGCGCGCGCCGCCTTGCAACTGCTCGAGAATAGCTACCGCGCGCAGTATCCGGAGAAGATCGATGCGAGATCGGGCACGGTAGTTAAGACGTTGCCGGAAGATGTGACGGAGAATTTGCGGCCCGGTTTCGCCACCCTACTGGCGGCAGTCACCTTTGTCTTGCTTATCGCCTGCAGCAACGTTGCGAATCTGCTACTCGTTAGGTTCACCGGACGTCGCCGGGAGATTTCACTGCGCATGGCGCTGGGCGCGACGCGCGCGAGCGTGCTACGGCTTTTCGTTTTTGAAAGTGTGCTGCTCAGCTTGTTCGGGGGAATTATCGGCGCGCTCCTCGCCTGGCAATTAGTGCCACTGGTACCACGTCTCGCGGCGAACTTCCTTCCGATCGAAGCTGGCACTGCGACGGCGCTTTCATTTCCCGTGCTCGCCTTTGCGATTGCGCTTTCGCTCTTGACCGGTCTGTTGATGGGCTTGTATCCCGCGCTGCAAAGCTCGCGCGCGGATATCGTGGAGGCATTAAAGGAAGGTGGTCGCGGCACCGCCGGCAGCGTCCGGCAGCAACGTTTCCGCAAATTGCTTGTCGGCGCGCAGGTTGCCCTCTCGGTCACTTTGGTTGCGGGCGCGTCGTTGCTCATCGCGAGCTTTCTGCGTCTCAGTCATCAGGATCCCGGGTTCAAGGTCGACAATCTTTGGACTGCCTTCACCGTTATGCCGCAGGCGCAGTATCCCGACACCGCGGCACGGACGCGTTTGGCGGAACAATTGACAAACGCGTTGCGCAGCACGCCAGGCGTCCAGGATGTAACGATGAGTTCCAGCATTCCGCTGGGTGGCGGCGCCGGCGCGACACTTTACACCCGCGCCGAAGGCAATGTTCCTCCAGTGGCGGAACGTAAAGGCGCGCCGTCAAATGATATCAGTCCGGGATGGCTCCGCACTTTTGGCATCCCGCTCCTTGCCGGCCGCGATTTCAACGAGCGGGATATCGCTGATCATCCCAACGTCGTTCTCATCAGCGCATCCGGAGCGAAAACAGTTTTCGGGAACGAAAATCCAATCGGCAAAACATTACTCGTCACGAGCGGGAGCGTGCCGGTTGAGATCGTCGGCGTGGTCGGCGATGTGCGTTCCGTGCGGCTCGACCAACATAACGACATGGAATTTTACCGGCCGTTCGCGCAGGAGAATTTCCCCTTTCTCACCATCACGGTGCGCAGTCCGTTGCCGCCGGGGAGTGTGACGAAGTTAGTGCAGTCCGCCTTGCGCACGATCGATCCCAGTCTCGCGCTTATTTTGCCGCAGGCCGTCAGCGAACTCATGGCGCAAGCGCTCGGCCAAGCGAAGTTGATGATGGTGCTGCTCGGTGTTTTCGCGGCGGTAGCTCTGCTGCTCGCCACGGTCGGCATTTACGGCGCGGTCGCTTACACGGTCGAGCAACGCACTGGCGAGATCGGGGTGCGCATGGCGCTCGGCGCGCAAACGCGGGATATTCTTGCGACTCGTCGTGAGATCAGGGAATGAAGCCGGTAGTGTTCGGATTGGTCATCGGAGTCGGCTGCCGCCCTCGCGCTCGGACGCTTGATCGCCTCACAGTTGTATCAAACGTCGGCCTACAACCCGTTCCTGCTCAGCGCTACCTTGTCGATTCTCGGTATCGCTGCGTTATTGGCATGTCTCTTTCCCGCTTATCGCGCCACCCTGGTCAATCCAGTAGAAGCGTTGCGAACAGAGTGATCCCCGATTGGGTAGCGCACGCGTCTCGCGTGTTGGCGAAAGTGTCCCACTTTCGCGGACTTTTCGAGGAAGCGAAGATCGTTTCGGCGAGACGCCGAAAGTCCGAGCCGGACTGGCGTTACACACGCGAGACGCGTGCGCTACCCAGAATCCGCCCGTGCGCCACGAGTTGTGTTGCTTAATTTTCCCGCCATCCAAATGGAATGGCGGATGACCAATGCTATAAAGTTTCGTTGATGAAAGCCGCTGCGTTTTTCTCCCGCGCCGTTGTTGTCCTGGGAGCGCTGGCATTCGGAAATGCAGTGTCAGCGAAGGAACCATTTTTCGAAGGGCTTGGTTCGTATTCACGAAAGGTCACGACCGATTCGGCGGAGGCGCAACGATATTTCAATCAGGGACTGGCGTTTCTGCACGGCTTCAACCACGGCGCGGCCATTGCTTCGTTCCAGGAAGCGGCACGGCTCGACCCGAAATGTGCGATGGCGCATTGGGGAACCGCCTTGGCATGCGGACCACACATTAATCTTACGGTCATGCCGCCGTCGGCGGTGGAAATGGCGTGGAACGAACTCAAGCTTGCACAGCAAAATGCCGAACACGCATCGCCGGTAGAGCGCGATCTGATCGAGGCGCTGAGTCACCGTTATGCCAACCCTCCGCCGCAGGATCGCGCGCCGCTCGATCAGGCCTACGCCGACGCCATGCGCACGGTTTGGCAGAAATATCCTAACGACCTCGATGTCGGCGCGTTTTTCGCCGAAGCGATGATGGATTTGCGCCCGTGGAATCAATGGACGCCCGAAGGTCAGCCGAATCCAGGCACAGACGAAATTCTCGCCACCCTCGATCGGGTACTGAAATTGAATCCGCGACATCCGTTCGCGAACCACCTCTATATTCATGCGAACGAAGCATCGCGGCATCCCGAGCGCGCGATGCAAGCGGCGAACCGGCTGCGCACCTTGCAACCGGGAGTGGCGCACAACGTGCACATGCCTTCGCACATCGACATTCGGTGCGGCCGTTGGCACGCAGCGGTCGATGCCAACCTGAGAGCGATCGCGGCCGACCAGCGCTATCGCAAAATCACGGGTCCGCCCGTCGGTTTCCTTAATGTTTATGTCGCGCATAACCGTCACATGCTGGCGTATGCGGCGATGATGACCGGGCAACGTGTGCTCGCGATGAAACATATTCGCGCCATGGTCGCGGAAATGCCCGCGGATTTCTTGAAAGAAAATGCAACGCAGGCGGAAGGTTTCGTGGCGATGCCGCTCGAAGTGATGGTGCGTTTCGGGATGTGGAATGAGATTCTGGCGGAGCCTGATAATTACCCGGAATACATGGCGGGCACGCGCGCTTTTCATCACGCCGCCCGGGCAATCGCTTACGCCGCCAAAGCCGAGACGGAGAAGGCCCGCCAGGAGCAGGCGATCTTTCTCGAAAAAGCGAAGCTGGTACCGAAAGACGAAGTCTTTGGCAATAACACCGAGGAAGCCATTCTTGCGCTGACCGCACGAATGGTTGAAGGCGAGATTCTGATTCGCGAGGACAAGCTCGATGCCGGTGTTGCCGAACTTCGCGAAGCAATCAAGCTGGAGGACGCATTGAATTACGACGAACCTCCTGGTTGGTTAATTCCTGTCCGGCACTCGTTAGGTGCGACTCTTATGCAAAATGGACGCTACGCTGAAGCGGAACAAATTTATCGCGAAGATCTGGGGCGATTACCGGAAAATGGCTGGTCCCTTTACGGGTTGGCGAGCAGTCTACGAGCGCAAAAGAAGAATTTATCCGAAGCAGCCGCAACGGACGCAAAGTTCAAGAGACTCTGGGCCAGCGCGGACACCAAGATCACCAGTTCCTGCCTCTGCCAGCCAAGAGCGGATCGGACTAACTGAAATGACCGTTGCTGGGCCGGGTGGCGGCTTGCCCGCCGAACAGATTCGGCCTATCGAGGGGAGCGTTCGCGAGAAATAAATTCGAACCAGCTTTGGTCTATGGTTGAGGCACTTATGAAGGATTTGCCTACCCAAAATTTGGAGAAACCCCCAGCCTGCATTAAGTAAGCGGCGTGAATACGATGCATACGCCGTTTCAGGCCGCCGGGAGTCTGGCAGACTGATTTAACGGCGCCTGTTCTTCGCCAAGTTGGAGCCCGCGATTCTGCGGCACCCCAGTGGTCGAACCCGCCATGCGCGGGTTTTTTGCGCCGATCCTCTCGAGCCCGAATTCGAGACCAACCTTTAAAACTTTGAATTATGAAACCAACACCTCAAGTCAGTAGCAAGCAGCGGAAGCCACGAAGTTTTCCGCTAACAGATTATCAGTATAAAACGAGTGCGTTATCAGCCGATCGCGCCGTCGCGAAAAAGACGCCGGCCGCGCTCGAGCTGAAAACCTTCCGCAAACTGAGCACTGAATTCTTTGCTACCGAAACACCACGCGATTATATCGCAGAGCTCTTCTTCTTTATCTTAATCACCGGGATCGCCGCCTGGCCGATCATTTCCAGCATGGTTGCTATCACAAGATTGGTTAGGAATTACTAATAGATCTAGCGCCGGGTTCGCGAGTGTCTCTCACGGCTCCGCGTAACAACGCGCGTCATCTGGGTCTGGTGAGCGCACGCGAACCGCGCGTTACCTGGAATCTGCCGCTGAGACAGCGGCAGCTACAACGCTACGATACCTCAACGCCCTCGTTCGCGGTGCGCTGGGCGTAAAGTTCACTCAATTGTTTGGTCATCGGGCCGACTTTGCCGTCGCCGATGATCCGATTGTCGATCTTAATGACGCCCGCCAGTTCGCCCATCGTTCCAGTGCAAAATATCTCATCCGCGCTGTAAACGTCGACTGGCGACAAGTCCGTTTCGATGCAGCGGATTTTTTCGGCGGCGCAAATCTCGATGACGGTGGCGCGGGTGATTCCTTCAGGACAGGCTACCACGTGGCTAGTGGCCACGTCGCCCCCGCCCACGATAAAGATGTGCGTCGCGTTCGTCTCGGCAACGAAACCGCGAGTGTCGAGCATGAGGGCATCATCGGCGCCGGCATTGTTCGCTTCGATCTTGGCCAAAATGGAATTGAGCAAATTGGCGTGATGAATCTTGCAATCGAGAATCTCGGGCGAAGGACGCCGGAAACGGCTCGTGATTAAGGTCAGCCCAGTCTTCGTGTAAACAGGCGCTTTGTGTTCGGCCAAAATGATCAAGGTCGAACCCGATCGATTCAGTCGCGGATCCATCCCAGAGGTGATTTTGACGCCGCGGGTAAGAGTCAGGCGAATGTGAACGCCATCCTGCATCTCGTTAGCGGCAAGGGTGCGCTTGATTTCTTCGATGATTTTGTCGCGAGGCGGAATTTCGGCGAAAGAAAGCGCGGTGGCAGATCGGTGCAACCGATCGAGATGCTCTTGTAATTTGAAAATGCGACCGCGGTAAAGCCGCAATCCTTCCCACACGGCGTCGCCGCCCTGCACCGCTGAATCAAAAGGGCTGATTCGTGCTTTGTCGCGATGAATCAGCTGACCGTTGACGTTAACGATCAAATCGCGGTTTCGTTCGTCGAATTTCTGAAGCATTTTTAAATCGCGGATTGCGCGGACGACCCAGATATTTTGTAAGGCAACCGCTCCCGATTGCCAATCCTTAGGACGGCAGGCGACGCGCCTGCCCTACAATTCGGCAACCATGTCATTCCGAACGCAGCGAGGAACCTCTCATTCGTTAGAGGAAATCACCAAGCAGGTAATTGGCTTGGTCCTCGCGGTTGATAATCCGCTCGCTTTCCGACGTGACAATTCCAATTGTGAGGTCCCTCGGTCCGAGCCGGACTGGCATTGTCTTCGCGGCTCGGGATGACAAACACTGTTCAATGCAATCGATGTTGATAGAGCTCCTCGTAAATCGTACGGCAACGGTCGTGGACCTCCGCTAGGCTTTTCGGCAATTCGATTTTTCTTTCGCGATACGGTGCGAACGCGGTTGAGCGTTCTACTTCGGCATACCAATATTTCGCCCAGACTCCATCGGTCTGGCGCGGGCCTGGCGCCCATGACAACATCGCATTGGAGAACGCGACACCGATCGCATCGCACAATAATTGCAACATTCGTCTGGGATCACGCAATGCGTCACCGGCATCGATCACCGGCGGCACCAAGCCGGTCTGGCTTCGCACGAAATCGAAGACCTCCGCCTGTTGCACAAAACCGACGTCTTCCACCGTTGGTTCCCGGTTCTTTTTAATATAAGAGGCGATCACCTCGGCCGGGTCGCGAATGAGGAAGCAATTGGTCACTTCGCGCAGCCAATCGCGCGAAACTTCCGGGAGAAAATGATGCGTCATTTGTTTTTGATAAAAAATGAGGCGGCCATTCGGAATCGGTCCGGTCAGGTTCGCGACGATTTTCCGCCAGTCAGTCTCGCCTACTGCAATGACTTCCTTCGCACCCGGGTGGTCAGCGCCGGTTTTCTTCAAATAAAAAGCATAGAACGGCTCATCGACGACGAAGGTATCGGGGCGATTTCCCCAAGCCCGCATCATCGCCGTCGAGATATTGCGCGGTCCCGACCACATCGCGATGCGAACTGGCGCTTGCATCGCAGGACCTTCCGATTGTGCCGGCGAAATTGCGAGCGCCATCGCAGACAGGTGGTTTTTGACGCCGGCACGGGCGAAGCCATTCGCGGGACTGGCCGCACGCTCGATTTCGCATTGCGAGGCGCGCGAGACCGGCCGGCGCCTCTATCTGCTGTTAGTGCGCGAGCAACGTTTATGACCGAGCAGGACACGAAACGCAAATGGCAGGAAGATCCCGGAGCCAGCGAAATTTTTGCCAACGCCAGAGAAAAAGCGCGCGATCATCAGCCGCGTTTCTGCTCCGCTGCTGTTGTTAATCGACAACCTGGACGCCCTCGGTTGCCGTGCGATCGCGATCAGTGATCGATTGACAAATCGCCAAACTCGTCTACATGAAGAGTGGCTCGTTAGACCGAGTCGTCGTTAGAAGTTCGCGCGCACTAAGGGCTAGCGCGCCGGGGTATTCCGAATCTGAAGTAGAAGCTGCGCTCCTGCGGCTTTCGGCATCGAGAATGGCTGCTCCACCCGAAAGGTCGGCAACATCGGAGCAACGCTGGAACACCATGAAGCTATTTTACACAGTCATATTTTTATTGTCGTTGGCATCGGCCGCTTTCGCGCGCGAGGAACCGGTCCTGGTCCGGGTCACCAGTTACTGGGCAAACGAGGGAACTTCCGGCGAATACGCTAGTACGGGCGGACGTTTGCGCGCCGGCCATTGCGCTGTCGATCCGAAACGAATTCCGTACGGGAGCAAAGTTGTTTTTCCCGATGGCGTCTGCACCGCCGTCGACACCGGACCGGCAGTGGTTAATCGCAAAGCCGCTCGTCTATGCGGACGAACGGCGAACCAACTCAAGGCCATCGTGGTCGACCGGTTTTTTGAAACGAAGCTTGAGGCCATGGCGTGGACGAACGCGCATCCGGAGTTCATGACCCTTCAAATTGTTGCGCCCGGGTCTGACTGAGAACTGAGCGAGCCGTAGCCGACGATGCGGCCGAGTTTCCCATCTCGTCAACGCTCTCGGCTTGCCCGTCCATGAAGGGGGGCAGTCTGTGAATCTTGCAGGTCAATCGCCTCTAGTAACCAGCTTACACCACCATTCTCTCGCGATTCTACACGTGGGGAAATCGAATCTTGAGTTTGTAACAAACAAATAGCACCAGGATCGCACCCAACGTGGAGAAAATAAGACCGGCCGGATGAAAACGCTGATCGCGCGGAGGCACAAACAAATGAGTAACGGCCCCTCCAATGATTGGAGCCGATAATTCCCAGTACAATCGTCCAGAAGATAGCGAGATGAGTGTGCATGATCGACTTGGCGATGATGCCCGCGATCAGCCCAACGAGAATATACCAAACGAGGTGTAACATCCTGACTCCTTTCGATGTGCGGCAACATTGATGCTTCGTATGCGGAAAGGGGAAAGCTGTATTCGAAACCGTCGGCTAGCCCGTTCAGGGGCGCCGCCAGAAGTCAGTTAGCGTCGAAAGCGCGTGGTCTCCAACTGCTATTTCCTTTTCGCCGCATGAGGTTAATTTGCTGAAATAAACAGCGCGATCTACGGGTTTATTTTTATTCCATTCACAAAACAAGAGGAGGAAATCATTTATGGCGACACGAACGAGTTCAGCTACCTGGGAAGGCAATCTCAAGGAAGGAAAAGGGACAATGAAAGTGGGGCGCGGGGCTTATGAAGGCCCGTTTTCCTTTGCCTCGCGCTTTGAGAATGGCGCCGGGACAAATCCGGAGGAATTGATCGGCGCAGCGGAAGCCGGGTGTTTTTCGATGGCCCTTTCAGCGAATTTATCGAAAGCCGGTCATCAACCAAAAAGCGTCCACACCATCGCAAAAGTGAACCTGGAAATGATCGGTGGCGGACCGAAGATCACCTCCATCGATCTTGATTGCGAAGGCGATGTTGCGGGAATCGACAGTGCAAAATTTAAGGAACTAGCGGAACAGACGAAGAAGACGTGCCCGGTCTCGGTCGCGCTGGCGGGGACGGAGATTAAGCTGACTACGCGATTGAAGAGCTAATTTGACTCTGCCGCCATCACTGGCGGCAGAGTCAATAGATTCTGCGGCTGAGGACAGCGGCAGCTACAGAGATCCGTTGACGATACCTTCACGCTCCGCATCGGGATCCCTCGACTTGCGCTCGGGATGACGGGCGGTGAAGACCGCGACTACAGCTTCGCGTAAACGCCGATCAGTGGACGATGCGAAGGCGTGGGTGAGCGGAAATCGCTCACAAAACCGTCCTTTGTCCGGATCTCGACGTGACCGACGCTGCGGCTGGTTCCATAAACCAGCACTGAACCGATCGGCGCGGCAAAGGGATCGCGCACGGATAATTTTTTGAAGCCGTAATTGCTGACCAGGTCCTGCGCGGCATCCCTGGCATATTCGCTTTTCGGTCGTGAATCGATCACACCGGAGGCGAGCAAGGCTTCCTTGACGGCATGCCAGCACATCGAGCGCGAGTGCGCATGGGCGCGTTCCTGCGCGATAGTCGCGGCACGCGACAGTTTAGGATCGAGATGTCTATCTGTCGTGCCCAATGGATGGACGATTTGATTGGGATAATAATGCGTGATGACCGGAACCGATTCCTGTCTGCCGTCCGGGTCCTTGAAATTGTAGCGAGCCATCGGCCGGACTGGTTCGAATGTTGTTGCCTTGGACGCGACTCGCGGGTTTGGCTTGGTGATCACGTCCGCCACTTGTTTTTTAGCCACTGGCGGAGCCGGTTTGGCGATCGCTTCCACCACCTGCTTCTTAGCCGCTGGCGGGGCCGGTTTGGTGATCACTTCCGCGACTTGCTTCTTAGCGACTGGCGGGTTGGTAATCACTTCCGGCGTTTGTTTCATGGCGACCGCTGGTTTCTCTTTCGCGATTACCTGGGGTGATATCTCCTTCGTGATTACCTCCGGTGCTTCCCTGGTGATCACCTGAATGGGATCCTTCTTTGCCGCCTGTTCGCGTCCGGCCAAGGAAAGCTTGGGAGGCGCGAACGTCTGCGCGCGGCCAGTATTAGAAATGATCAAAAGCGTTGCAATTGCTACGCTTAGACAAACCAGCCTCCGCACAAGTGCGAGCTATGCCGCGAATCCACACTCTGGGCAAGAGATTTTTTTCACTTTTGAAGGACCTCGCGGAAGAAAAGCCTTCTTCCAAAATGCGATACGCGCTAGATCGACCGCATGAAAGGAGCGACGACAAATCGTCGGGTAACGACACGCATCATCGCTGCTCTCGCACTTGTCGCTTTAATCGTCCACCTCCTGACGATTCACCGTTATGGCTACTTTCGCGATGAGCTTTATTACGTCGCCTGCGCACGCCATCTCGATTTCGGTTACGTCGATCTCGCACCGCTGAGTGCATTCTTGCTGCGAATCGAACTGATTTTGTTCGGGAGCTCATTGTTCGCGTTGCGGATTTTTCCTGCGCTGGCAAGCGCGCTTACCATCGTTTTGACGGGAATTCTCACACGGGAGCTGGGCGGCCGAGCGTCAGCCATTGCTCTCGCATGCACGGGCATGCTCGGGAGCCTGTTTTTCCTCGCCGTCGGCAACTTTTATTCGCCCAATGTTTATGAGCCTTTGTTTTGGACGGGCGCGATTTACCTGCTCTGCCGGATTGTTAACGGCGCACCATCTCACACCTGGCTCTGGTTCGGTGTCGTCGTCGGCTGCGGAATTCAAAACAAGCACTCCATGGTTTTTTTCGGCGTGGCAATCGCGCTTGCGATTTTGTTAACGCCGCAGCGCCGTCAATTTGCGCAAAAGTGGATTTGGCTCGGCGGTTTCGTTGCCTTTGTCATCGCGCTCCCGAACATCATCTGGCAAATAGACCGCGGCTGGCCCACCTGGGTGTTGTTGCACGGTATCGCAAAGAGCAACAAAAACGTCGTTCTCAGTCCGTGGGAATTTTTCTTCCAACAGATCACCTTGATGAATCCGGCGACCTTTCCGCTGTGGTTCGGCGGGTTGATCTGGCTGCTCGTCTCCCACGAAGGCCGGCGCTACCGCGTCATCGCTTTCACTTACCTAATCGCTTTCACCGAATTCGTCGTCATGCACGGGAAGAATTATTACCTGGCCCCGGCTTATCCGATGTTATTTGCCGCGGGTGGCGTTGCTTTCGAGAGAATTTTCGCGCTGCGCTTGCGTTGGCTCAAACCGGCGATCGCGTTTCTCGTCCTCGTGTCAGCGGTCGTCTTCGCACCGGTCGTTCTTCCCATCTTATCCCCGGAGAAATTGCTCGCCTATATGCGCGCGATTCATTTCGAGGTCCCACGAACGGAAACGTCGCATACTGCGGCCTTACCCCAACTCTTTGCCGACCAATTCGGCTGGGAGGAGATGGTGCGCTCGGTCGCGCGGATCTACGCCAGCTTGCCTGCGAATGAACAGCAGCATGCAGCGATTTTTTGCCAGAATTATGGAGAGGCCGGCGCGATTGATTTTTTTGGCCCGAAATATGGATTACCGCCAGCGCTCTCCGGACATCAAAATTATTTTTACTGGGGACCGGGCAATTACACTGGTGAGATAATGATTGTCCTGGATGACGACGCGACCGACGAACGCGAGCAATTTCGTTCGGTCGAAGATCGTGGGATGGTCGAAAGCAATGTTTGGGCGATGCCTTGGGAACAGCGATTGCACATTTTCGTTTGTCGCGACTTGAAGATTCCGTTGCGCGAACTCTGGCCGAAAGTGCGGGTTTGGTTGTGATATAACCGGCAACGTCTTACCTATTGCGGCAAAGCCTCAGTACAACGCAGACTTGGTCTAGCGTGAACGCTTTCTGTCATTCCGAGCGCAGTCGAGGAATCTCTAACTCTTAGCAGAGGAATAGTATGAGATGTCTCGACTCTCGCTCGACATGACAAAGCAGGCTGCCCAAAGCGCGTGTAACACGCACTAGGAAAATGCAGCCCCAGTAGAGAGGCGTCCTACAATTTTGCCAGGGCTTCGATCATGCGCTGACGCAGTTTTGCGTCGGGCAATCGGCCGACGCCGCCACGCATATTGTCTTCGAGATGTTGAACATTGTTCGTCGCCGGAATGGCGCAGGTCACCGCCGGATGGGCGACGATCCATTTTAGAAGAAATTGCGCCCAGGAAGTGCAGTTAAATTCGGCCGCGAAATCGGGCAACGGCTTCCCGCGCACGCGATGAAACAGATCGCCGGCGCTAAACGGACGATTCACTATCACGGCTACGCCCCGGTCCTGCGCCAGCGGTAAAATTTTTTCCTCGGCTTCGCGTTCCATGATCGAGTAGTTGATCTGAACGAAATCGAGTTTCTCGCGCGCGAGGATTTGCGCCACCTCGGCAAAGGCGCCTGCTTCGTAATGCGTGACGCCGAGATACCGGAATCTTCCTTGCGCCTTCCATTCCCGCATTGTCTGGAGTTGCGTCTCGGCATCGACCAGGTTGTGCACCTGCATCAAATCGATCGTTTTGGTTTGCAGACGCGCGAACGAACGCTCCATCGAATCGATCCCGGCCTGTTTGCCACGGGTCCAGACCTTGGTGGCAAGAAAAAGGGAATCGCGCAATTTAAGTTTCGTTAGAAGATCACCGATGACTTGCTCGGCGCGGCCATACATCGGCGACGAATCAACAAGGCGGCCGCCGAGTTTCACGAACGTGCGCAGAACTTCAGCCAAGGGTGCGGACTGCGCCGGATCAACGTCGAATGTTTGCCATGTGCCCAACCCAATCACCGGCAGTTTTTCTCCGGAGGAAGGAATTGAACGCATGATCGGGTTGTCGGAGGGTTGCTGCGCCTTTGCCATTGTTCGCGAGAAACATAACGCCGCCGCTGTGCCGCCAAGCAAGCGCGCGGCTTCGCGGCGAGTCAGGCCACCAAGCGGATCCACAAACGAAATTGTAGGACGTTTTGGCGAAACGCAATTGCAACTGGTGCATCATGAGCCTGGGCGCTGGCATCGACTGCGGCGACAAGATTTGCTGATTAGCAATCAGACATGTCGCGATTACGGTCGAAATGATAATTAGTAAAAATGAGTACCACTACCCGTCGCCAATTTATCAAACTCTCGGCCGCCGCAACCGCCGCTATGAGCATTCAAAATACGTTCGCTGAGGAAAAGGTGAAACCATTGCGAATTCTTATCCTCGGCGGCACCGGATTCACCGGCCCGTTTCAGGTAAAATACGCCCTAAGCCGCGGACATAAGGTGACGGTTTTTAATCGCGGCAAAACGCATCCCGGCGAATTGCCCAAGGAAGTTGAACAATTGATCGGGGATCGCAATGGCCATCTTGAGGCGTTGAAAGGAAGAAAATGGGACGTTTGTATCGATAACCCAACCACGCTGCCGGCCTGGGTCCGAGATGCCGCGCAGATTCTGAAAGGAAACGTCGAGCGTTACATTTTTATTTCGACTATTTCGGTCTATGCCGACACCAGTACGGGCCCAGATGAAAACACGCCGCTCGCGAAATACGAAGGCGCTGACCCGTTCACGGAAACGCTCGACGCGATGAAGGCGTCGGGTTACAAAACTTACGGACCGCTTAAGGCGTTAAGCGAGCAGGAAACAGAAAAGTGGTTTCCGGGCAAATCACTCATTATTCGCCCGGGTCTGATTGTTGGGCCACGCGACGAAACCGACCGTTTCACTTACTGGCCGGTGCGGATTGACCGCGGAGGCGAGGTACTGGCGCCAGGTAATCCGAGCGATCCGGTGCAATTCATTGACGGGCGCGATCTGGCGGAATGGACTGTTCGGATGGCGGAAAATCGGGAGACTGGAATCTACAACGCCACCGGACCGGCCAAGGAATTGGGGATCGGCGGCATGCTCGATGGAATAAAAACCGCGCTGAATTCGAACGCGACCTTCGCCTGGGCCGATGCTGAATTCCTCAAGCAACAGAAAGTCGAAGCGTGGTCGGACATGCCGGTGTGGGCCGGCGACGAATTAGGAATGTCGCGCACCAACATCGGCCGCGCGCTGGCCAAAGGTTTAACGTTTCGTCCCTTAGGCGATACCGCGCGCGATGCGTTGGCGTGGTTCAAAGCGCAGAAGCCCGAACGGCAGGCCAAAATGCGGGCAGGACTTACGCCGGAGCGCGAAGCAGAAGTTCTGGTCGCCTTGCACAAGACCGCGAGGTGATGACGCCTGGCGGAATGTGAGCGTGAAAGACGACGACGCGAACGAAACGCAGAGCGGTGCGTTCGTGCGTGCCCTGCAGCGCGTCGTCGTCATCGAACCGCGCGAGCTGCGTTCGATCGCGTGGTCGCTGCTCTATTTTTTTAGCCTGCTGGCGAGCGCGTTTGTGTTGCGACCGTTGCGAGACTCGATGGGTTTGAACGGCGGCCCCGATAAATACCCGATGCTCTTCACGGGAACGCTCGTTGCGATGATCGCCGTGAGCCCGCTATTCGCGCTGCTCGTGACGAAGTTGCCACGGAGACGGTTCATCCCGATCGTCTACCGCGTCTCGATGGGCTGTCTGTTCGCGTTCTGGCTATGGCTCAAGTTCTCTCCGGGAAGCCTGAAGCTGACTGCGGCCTATACGTTCTTCGTCTGGTTCAGCGTCTTCAATCTGTTTGTCGTTTCCGTCTTCCGCGGATTCATGGCCGACATCTGGCGCCTCGACCAGGCCAAGCGACTCTTCGGGTTCATCGGTGTGGGCGGTACGCTCGGCGCGCTCGCCGGATCGATGATCGCTACCCTCCTGGCCAAACCGATTGGCAGCACTAATCTGATCTTCATCTCGATCATACTGCTCGAGATCGCGGTCTTCAGCGTGCGCCGCCTCGTTGCCATCCACCGCATCGACGCGATTCAGCCAAACCAAGCCAGCGCGCTGCCCGGCGCCCTTAAGGCCTCGGATCTCTGGCGCGGCCTCAAGCTGATCGTCAGTCAGAGCTATCTGCGTTGGATCGCGACGTATACTTTCCTTTATGGGCTAATCGGAACATTCCTGTATTACCAACAGGGCAAGCTCGTCGATCTCACCATCCACGATCGTGACCTGCGGACTCAATACTTCGGTAAAATTGAATTCTCGGTGCAGCTCGGCACGGTCCTCATCCAACTTCTGCTCACGGCTCGCCTGATTCGTTGGTTCGGAATCACGTTCGCTCTGATCTCGCAGCCGGCGATCGCCGTGCTCGGATGGATTGCACTGTCGCTCGCAATGCTCTACGGACCGTGGCTTGGGAAGCACGGGTTCACGGTGGGTCAGCTTGCGCCGGAACTGGCCGTCCTCGCGGGCGTTCAGATTTTGCTGCGCATTAGCAACTTCGCTACCGCACAGCCAGCGCGCGAGGCTCTCTATACGGTCGTCGAACGCGAGGTGAAGTACAAATCGAAGAGCTTCGTCGACACGTTCGTCTATCGTCTCGGCGACTGTCTCGGAGCCTGGGCGTTCATGGGCATCCAAGCCTTAGTGGCGAGCCTGACGGCGATTGCGTTCCTGACCATCCCGATCGCAGGCGTGTGGGTCTTTGTAGGCCGTACGCTGGGCCGCAAACAGCGCGAGCTCACAGATGGAGCGCAGGCACGGACAGGCCCGGTGACCGCAGGAGCGATCAATTGATTAGTTAGGCGACTGGTCCTATCGCGGTCTGCACGGTGCCGGCCTAACGATGAGCGCGATCAGCTTCGTTGCCGTATCGGTCATCGCGGTTTAGAGCTGGGTATTCCTGTGGCTTGAAAAAAAACAGACCACTCTCGCGCGGATCCAGCCGAAAGAAGTAGCCCCGTAAAAAAGATGCGAATTACGATTTAACGAAAACCCCGAGCAACGGACGGTGAGATGGCGTTTTAGAGCGAAAATCGCTGACGAACCCATCTTTCGTCCGGATCTCGACATGGCCGGCTGTGCGATTGGCATTGTAGACCAGGACCGAACCCACCGGCGCTTGATATGGATCGTTCACCGGCAGCTTTCGGAAGCCATAGTTATTGACTAATTCCTGACCCGCCTGTTTCGCGTATTCCGTCTTCGGACGGGAACTAACCGCGCCTGATGCAAGGAGGGCTTCCTTCACTGCGTGCCAGCATTGCCGCCGCGAATGGGCGTGGGCTCGTTCCTCCGCAATGGTCGCGGCACGCATCAATTTTGGATCGAGTTGCCGATCGCTTTTCGCGCCTGTCGCGAAAGGCCGCGCGATTTTAGTTGGCTGATAACTTTGGATGACATCGACCGAGGTGGCTTTGCCGGAAGCGTCTTTAAATACGAATTTGGAAGGTTGCGGGTTGGCCCGGGGCGGCGGTGACATGGAGAGGGCCGAAACCGTGGCCGGGAAAAGGGCGGCGCAACTTACCGACAAAAGCGTGATGGGGAGAATTTTTCGCATTGGGAGCGCCCTCTATAGTGCATAATGCGCGCCTGACAAGCGATTTTAAGCGATTTGTCGACAAAATCTCTATAATTTCTGCAACAATCACAAATACTGTGTTGCATCCACAATACCAGGCATTTGCGATTCTTATTAAGTGGCCCGGTTACCGGTCGCCGCTAATTTTTGGGCTGGGACGTCCCGCCAGCCCCTTTGATGTGAAATTGTGAAGCGATTTGCGTTATTAATAGGCCTCTTTCTGGCCATCCAGACGGCCTATGCCGCCGAGCAGCCAGCCCTCGCACGGGTAACGACCTATTGGCGGGAGGAAGGTCAATTGCGCGCAGCTTGGAATGGGGCGCGTCTCCGAAATGGACACTGCGCCGTCGATCCGAAAAAAATCCCTTATGGCAGCAGAATTCAGCTTGGGGACGAGGACCTAATCGCCGTTGATACCGGGCCGGCCGTGGTAAGTCGGAAAGCGGCTCGCCTGTCAGGGCGTAACGCAGCGGAGCGAAACGCCGTCGTGGTGGATCGTTACTTTGAAACGAAATCGCAGGCTGTGGCATGGGAAAAATCGCATCCGCATTTCATGAAAATGCGCGTTGTCCGTCCAGAAGCGGCTTTAGCCGTGTCTGAAATGAGACCGGTTAATGATAAGAATCCGCCAGTGACACCAATTGCCGCAACGCGGGAAATCAGCAGACCACCTGTCATGCGCGCGGCTATTCCAATCGGCGACTTTTATGTCGGTACTTTCTTCGGATTGTCGAGTACAACCACCCGCGATGCCCGTAGACGCACCGGTGGCGAGCTGGACGCCGCAAACATTGTCGCAAGGAGCCGCGGCCGGCCACTCGATTGGTTACGTTTGCCACAAATAACTTAACTCTCGAGCCACCTTCATAGCAGAGACGAGGTCGGCGGTGGCGTTTTCTTGCGCACCGATTTGCCATTCATCGCAAGGCCGCAATCGCTGGATCGACCACAGCATCGCTCAGATGCTTCCGCTGCGACTCCAAACCGGCGACGCAGCTGACAACTTTTGAATCTGCGTCTCGAGATCAGCCATGGTTGCGCGCGAACAAGATCTTTCCGGGCTCTTTTTATCGGAATAAGTGCGCCGAATCGAGCCGTCTTTGCTTGCAAGGACGGTAGCCGCGACAAACCTTTTCTTTCGTGTCGCAGGAATTCCAAATCCGCCAGGCCAACCCGGATGATGCTAGCATAATCGGCTGGCATCGTGCCCGCATGTTCCAGGACATGGGTCTGGTACCGAACGAGTTGTTCGAGTCGTTTCGGAGAAAAGCGCTCGCTTCCGGCGATTATTTAGGCTGGCTGGCGAGTCAACGCGACGTGCCCCAAGAAATTATCGCGGGCGCCGGCGTCATCATCCGGGACGTTCCGCCATTTCCTATTCGTCACAAAGACGGTGAGATCACGATCGCGGAAGGTCGCCAGGGATTGATCGTCAACGTCTTCACCGAACCGGAATGGCGCCGGCGCGGGGTGGCAAAGCTTCTGATGAACACGATTATTACCTGGTCACGCGAACAAAACCTCGATGGTCTCGTCCTGCACGCCTCCGGTGATGGCCGCGCCCTTTATGAGCAACTTGGCTTTATCTCCACCACCGAAATGAGCCTTGGCGGCGGCGATGATTGAAGAGGAAAAATGTAATACTCGCTAGTGCCCCTCACCAGAACCGGGAGGCAACCAGCCGCCGGTGGCTTGAAGAGATGTGATATCGCCCGGCCTCGTGATCCAGGCGGCTAATGCGGTGCGGTTCGGGCGACTGGCATTCTCAGGCGCAGAAGAAGGTAAATGAAATTCCTGTGGGCTGGAAGCGAGTTTTTGGTGATCGAGCGAGAGAACAACGAAATCGTGACGCAAACTGCGACCATTGTTTTCGCCGGCGCGCACGTTGATGCTTATGCCGAAACCGAGACGGGCGAGATAGAGATCGAAATCGCGACCCTCTCCCTTGGCCGGTTCGAAGTTCACGAGAATACTATTGTCGCTTCGCACCGTCGCGCTCAGAGCCCCGGGACCTCCATCATTTATTACAGGAACCCGGGCATCTTGCCATTCGCGACCATTCAAAACAAAGGCTGGAGTGTAAACGCTCTCAGCATTCCAGTTAGCGGCATAAAGGCGCTGTCGCTTTGTCCATTCCGCGGAGGCAAAAGGATCCTTCCAGCCGAGTCGATCCCAGTAATCGACATGAAAAGCGACTGGCACGAACTCATGCCAGAGGCGTGGATCGTTGACCAGTCGGCCCAATGACGCCTCAGCAGGCGGACAACTGCTGCAGCCTTCGGAGGTAAAAAGTTCGAGCAGCTGAACTTTTTTCGGTCCCGACTCGAAAACCAGATTGTCGGCGCACAATACATCGCCAAAGAGGAGCAGTAGGATTAGTCCGATGATCGGTTTCATAACAGCTGAGCTTGTTTGGACGGATAAGGTCTCGCCGACACGAAGAATGTAGGCTTTACCGCGTATCTGGTAAAACCAATTGATGTCGTTCGACTAAATCGCGTTCTCGAGCAAGCGAGCCCGCGGAATAGTCATCGAATGCGAGCGCTCTACGGCCGCTTCGTCTCAGTGTCGCCTTTCGGTTTCACTGAGACGTCCTGCGCGACATCGTACTCCGGTTTGGTCGCGCCCATAAGCCATTTGTCAAACCAGCCGACGATGTGTTCGAGACGTTCGACCCGGTGCCACGGTTGCCCCGAGCGAGAGAGCTCGTGGGATTCGCCCGGAAACTTCACCATCACTGTCGGCACTTTGAGAAACTTAAGGGCGCGAAACATTTCCTCGCCGCCCGCCCCGGGTGGAGTGCGCGTATCACTTTCGCCGAGCACGAACATCATTGGCGTCTTCACGTTCTTAATATAAGTGATGGGCGACCGCGCTTTGAAATCGGCGGGATCATCAAAGGGCGCGGCTTTGAACCAGTTCGGTTGAAAGAGGGTGAAGTCAGCCGTGTACCACCAGTGTTCCCAGCTCGCGATGTCGCGCTGGGCCACGCCCGCGGCGAACCGTTGGGTGTGCGTAATCACCCAGTTGGTGAGCAAGCCGCCGCCGCTTCCGCCCGTGACACCCAGCTTTTTGTCATCGACGTAACCGCGCTTGATCACTTCATCGACGCCGCGCATGAGGTCTTGATAGTCATCTCCGGGATAGTGATATTGAATGACGTTTCCGAACTCCTGGCCGTAGGTGATGCTGCCGCGGGGATTCGGATAAAGCACGACGTAGCCCTTAGCCGCCATCCATTGAAATTCGTGCTCGAAAATCCAACCGTAAGCGGCATGAGGACCGCCGTGGATGTTCAGGATAAGAGGATATTTCTTGTGCGGGTCGAAGCCGGGCGGCTTTTGCACCCACGCCTGAATCTTTTTTCCGTCGAAGGTCTGATAGGTGATTTCTTCCGGCTCGGTCAGGTTTAATTGTGACCAGAGCTCGCGATTGACGTCAGTGAGTTGCTGCTGTTGCGCGTTGGAATCGACGAGAAATAAGTCGCCAATGCGCGTGGGCGTTGAGATTAGGCAAACGATCTTCGAATTGTCAGCTGTAGCCCGGAAACTCAGCACACTCTGGTCGCCCTTGGTGATTTCCGTCAGCACGCCGGTGGCGGCGTCGAAGCGCCCGAGGTTGGTCCGGCCTTCGCGTCCGAAAAGTTGGAGGATACTCTTGCTATCCGCGCTCCAGATCGGTGGATTGTCGCCCCCGGCGCGCGGCGGCGCCTGGTCACCAAACACGCCTTGTCCGACATCGTAGTCGAATTGTGTAGTGAGGTTCCGTGGTTTTGTGTCCTTCGCTACGTCAAGCACCCACAAGTCCGGCTCGGTATAGGAATTCACCGGTTGGTTTTGCGAAGCGACAAAAGCGAACTGTTTGCCGTCGGGGCTAAGGGTGAGGCCGTTCACGTCCATATCAATTGTCGTTAGTTTTATCGGTTCGCCCCCGCCCGCCGCCATCGAGTAAATCTCCGTCTTTGGCAGTTCGTAGTAAGGCTCATCTACGTGAAGCGAAGGGAAAAAAATCTGCGCTCCATCGTTCGACCAGATCGGATTGGCTTCGTCGAAACGGCCCTTCGTCAATTGCTTCGGCTGCACTTTTTCGTCTGCAGTTTTCGGAGCCGGAATTGTCCAGATATGCTGCGGCCGTTTGAAATCAGCGTTTCCTTCGTTGTCCTCGCGATAGACGGCGTGGGCAACGACCAGCACATCGCTTTCGCGTTCCTCATCTGAATCCGCTGCCTTTGATGGAGACGCCGTCGGTTTGGCTGACGCGCCCGGCGAAGGACTCCCGGCAACGGCTGCCTTTTTCGCTTCTTCTTCCTTCTGCTTTTGCTTTTGTTGCTTCGCTATGTCCTCGGGATTGCTTGGACTGGTAAACGCAATCGTTTTGCCGTCCGGCGACCACCGCGGCGGGCCAGCGCCTTTCGGCAGATCGGTAAAAGTCCAGGCGTCACCGCCATCCATCGGCAGCATGGCCAGCTGCGGCGGCTCGGGTTTGCCATCTTTCTCTGTCGCCCTCATAAAGACGAGGAACTTTCCATCCGGCGACCAGCGGGGTGAACTATCATGCGGGCCATTGGTCAGCCGATGCGGCGGTTCTTTGTTAGCAGTCGAGACCGTCCAGATGGCGGTGTCATAACCGGTCTTTTTTTCGTTTACGCTCACGCGCACGAAAGCGACGCGCGATCCATCCGGCGAAATTTGCGGATCACCGATCCAGACGAAATCGAATAGGTCCTTTTCGGTTATGCCGCGTTTGTCCGCGGCTTGCGACGCAATCGGGATGAACGAGAGCAGCGCGAAGAAAATCAGGCGACAGAAGTGACTTGGCAGCATTCGCCAATGTTGCCGTTGAGTGGCGAGCTGGCACGCTTTTTCTGCATGGTGACAGCGCCGGGATGATCGCGCCCCGCTACAATGCCAGGCTCTCTTGCTTCGCAGAAGTTGCCTCCGCAGTAATTCCGCTGAATTTCTTGACGAGTTCGTTGAGCTTCGCGACATAATAATCGCTGTTTTCATCGCGGTTTTGGGGATCGAACTCACTGGCTAGTTTGGCCGCTTCGTAGGCAGCGACTTTCTTCGGTGTCGTTTTGATGTAGTAGCTGATCTGGTCGCCTGGTCGATAGCCGCGGCCGCTGACCAACGCCAGCTCGTAGGCGGCGGCGCGATTGCGCGCCGAGCCGGCAATTTTAGCCCGATATTTCTCTAACGAATCCTGGAGGGTGTCGCTCTTCATCAGCATTTCAATGGGAAATTCACGATTGCGAATTTGTTTCTCAAATTGATCCCGCAACAGCGCGATTTCCTCCGGTTTCCCTTGCATGATCAGTTTGATCATTTCTTCCAGGAAAACGCGCTGGAATTTCTCCAGGCCGCGGGATTTGAGCGCGCCGCCCTTAATAATAACCTCACCGCTGCGAGTAAGCAGGGCATAGTTCTTTGCTTTATAACTGAACATGGCGTCGAACTGCTCGTCGAACTCGACTTCGATGCCGGGCGGCAATTGTTTGGCCAAACCTTGGCGCAGTTGGTCGATCTCCGTTGTAGTGGCAGCCGTGTCGGCTGCATTGCCTCTAGCTTTTGCAGGCGACACGCCTGCCTCTACAAAAGAATCGGGCGAAGATGATGGCGGCACAAAGTAGATGCCGTCCGTATCAACTTCGATGACTTGCGCGCCGCGTTCGGTCAGCCAGGCAATCATTTTTTGTAGCAAATCGCGACCGATTTGGGTAACGCGCGCCGCCGCGTCAAAGTCGGCAAAGTGTCCCTGGGCGAACCCGAGATATCCATAGAAGCTGTTAATTAGAATCTTGAAGGTGTTTTGCAGCGCATGGAGGTGATGCCACTTCGGGCGATTTCCTTCTTTGTCAGCGGACTGCATCTGCCCTTTGGCTTCGAGACGGAAACTACGCAAATCGGTAAGCAAATGCCGGAAGATCTGGAGCTGGTCGGTGACCGGAAAACAATCGAACTGCAACATGATCGATGGATAGAGCGAAGCGACGTCGCAGTGCCAGACGTTACGCGCGACCCCGGTGAAGTAGATGGCGGTGAAACCGCCTTCAAAATTGCGTGCCATCGGCATCTCCGGAATGCTGTGTCGCTGCCGCAGATACTCGCGCAGAAAAAGGGCGTTGATGCGGGTGGCGTTGCCGCGCACGATCACGTCCTGATAGTTGTAGGGGAAAATCTGCGCCTGGATGAAATAGCTCGGGCTTAGCAGGTCAGCCATGGCACGAGTTTCTCGAACAGCGCACAAAGCGCGTTTCCGGAAACGTTCGCTTTTCCTGAGATATTCGCGCTGAAGGGCCTTGCCAGTGAGCGCCGAAATCTCCGCCGTATCGCAAAAGCCGAAGTGCTGCGCGACATCGATGCGCTCGAAACCGCTGAGAGCGCGCATGCCGACGTCATAGAACTGGGCGAGTAGAAAAGTATCGACGAAGTGGCGGCCATCGACTTGGAACTTTGGATAATCGATGGTTTTCTCCGCGATTTGCAGGCGCGACGGGCGCGAGCGCAGGAATCCGCCGCTCCGCCCCCAATCCAGTTTCACTTTGGCTTTACGGGCCCGCGCCACCAGATAAGGCAGATCAAACCGGAAAAGATCGTGCCCTTCGATTACGTCCGGATCGCGTTCCTTAATAATTGCCGTGAGTTGTTTGAGCGCGTCACGTTCGGACTCCTCAGCATTCTCGGGCTCAACCACGATGAGCTGTTCCCAACCGCTGTTATCAGACAAGGCGATGCTAGCGATGGAATTTTGCGATGCATCAGCCAGATCGCTTTCGCCAGTTGGTGAAAGCACTTCCAGTTGTATACGCTTCAGCTCTTCGAACGGCAGTTGCTTGAACAACGTACGGCCCGTGGCGCTGAGATAATGCTGCACCGGATCGCTCAGGGCAAAGAAACTGCGTCCCGCTTTTTTTAAGCCGTTGCGCAACGCGATCAGCTCCTTCCAGCTATCGGCGGTGACGAGCCAATTGTACCTCAAGTCACCGGTAAGTTTCTGCGCGTTCTCGGGCCCGAGATCGGTGATATCGCCATCCGTCCAGACAAAGGGATGCAACGGTTCAACATCTACAGCAGTGCTTCCATCTTTCTCCCGGCGATAAACGCGTACTGTCCCAGTCTCACCCAATTCGATTGCAACAATCCGTGGCGTCGGATCAGCGCCGAAAAGCAAGCTGTTTTCTTCGAAGGCCATCTTAAAAGATTCCGCGACTTCAGTCCGAATGACAAACGACAGTGAGAAAGTCGACAGCTTCTTTGCTCAAGAAAAAGACGTCCGCTGTGAGAACCGCCGCAGTTTGCCTTTATTCCGAATACTATTTACCGAAGAGCGAAGGTTTTCCGTAACCTGGAGGGCCTTCGCGCGGTCAAAGACAGGGGAAATCTGACTGAACCATAGTCAAAATCAGTGTCAAAGCGCACGATCATCTATATTGGCGCCGTTGTCCTCATTCTGCTCGGATGGTGGACCTGTCATCGCTCTGCCTCCTCAGGTCAGGCGCAAGTAGGATCGGGTGGTCCTCGCAGTGGCCGCGGCCCAGGAAGTACGGGCGGCGGACCGGTCCCGGTTGTGGCTGGGAAGGTCGAGCAGAAAGACATGCCGATTTACCTCGACGGCTTGGGGACGGTGCAGGCTTTTAACACCGTCACCGTTCACCCGCGGGTGGATGGCGCTCTGGTGCAGGTCAATTTTTTAGAAGGGCAGGATGTGAAAACGGGCGACTTGCTCGCCGTTGTCGATCCAAAACCGTACCAAGCCGCGCTCGATCAGGCAAAAGCGCAAGCCGCGTTGGATGACGTCACGCTGAAGAGACAGGCCGACTTGCGCGCGAGAAACGTAATAGCGGCGCAGGATTATGATACTGCCGTGGCGAACGCGCAAAAATCGAAAGCCGCCGCCGAAGCTGCTCAGGTCAATGTCGATTATTGCTCTATCAAGTCGCCGATCGACGGCCGCACGGGCGTACGACTTGTCGACATTGGCAACGTCGTCCACGCTGCGGACCTAAATGGAATCGTTGTTATCACGCAACTGCATCCGATTTCAGTCCTGTTCACTTTGCCCGAGCAAAATCTGCAATCGATTTTCAATACCGGCGGCGCCAGTGGCGGACTCAAGGTCCAGGCCCTTGATCGCGGGAACACCACCGTGCTCGATGAAGGATCGCTCGCTGTGGTCGACAACGAAATCGATCAAACGACGGGCACCGTCAAACTGAAGGGCACGTTTCCGAACAACGACCTGAAGTTATGGCCGGGAAAATTTGTAAACGCGCGTCTGATTTTAAAGACAGAAAAAGACGCCACGGTGATTCCATCGAGCGTCGTCCAACGCGGTCCGCAGGGCACCTACGCATACGTCATCAAACCGGACAAAACAGTGGAAATGCGGCCAATTAAAGTGGGTCGCACCGAGACCAACCTCGCATTGGTGGAAAGCGGACTAAAGGCCGGGGAGCAGGTAGTCGTGGATGGCCAGTACAAACTGCAACCAGGCAGCCGCGTCGAGTTAACGAGCCCGCGAGGCCAGCCGACGCAGCAAAAGCAAAATGCGCAGTCCGCGCGAGGGAAACCGCAACCCAAACCATCGGGCAATCCGGCGAAGTTGTGAGCATTTCCGAGCCATTCATCCGCCGGCCGGTCGCGACCTCGTTGCTGATGGCCGGAGTCATTTTACTCGGGCTCCTCGGTTACGAACTCTTACCGATTTCCGCTCTACCAACGGTTGATTTCCCAACGATTGAAGTCACGACATTTTATCCCGGCGCCAGCGCGGACGTGATGGTTTCGTCGATCACGACACCGCTGGAACGGCAGTTCGGCCAGATCAGCGGTCTGGCATCGATGAATTCCACCAGTTCGTTCGGAACATCGACTATCACATTACAATTCGTTCTCGACCGGCCGATTGACGTTGCGGCCCAGGACGTTCAGGCAGCCATCAATGTGGCCGGTGGATTTTTGCCACAGGGCCTGCCGAATCCACCGAAATACAACAAGGTCAATCCGGCGGACACACCGATCCTGACGCTATCGATTACGTCCGACAGTTTGCCGCTCGATCGCGTGAACGATTATGCGGACAGTTTGCTCGCCCAGAAACTGAGCGAAGTCACCGGTGTGGGCCTGGTCACGATCGAAGGGAATCAAAAGCCCGCCGTGCGCGTGCAGGTGAATCCGGCGGCGATTTCCTCGCTCGGCCTGAGTCTGGAAGACGTGAGAACCATCCTCGGCCAGGCCAACGTCAACGCTCCCAAAGGCAGCTTCGACGGACCACGACAATCGTTCACCATTGGGTCGAACGATCAGATTTTTTCCGCGGACGCCTATAAACCGATCATCGTCGCTTACAAAAACGGCGCGCCCATCCGTCTCGGCGATATTGCCAACATCATCGACAGCGTCGAGAACGATCAACTCGCCGCCTGGGTAAGCACGAAGAACGGCGAGCAACCGGCCGTGCTCCTGGACATTCAGCGGCAACCCGGCGCGAACATTATCCAAACGGTCGAGAACGTTAAGAAACTGCTTCCGCGTCTTACGGGCACATTACCGCCGTCCGTCCATGTCGAAGTCCTGGCCGACCGAACGGAAACAATCCGCGCTTCCGTTCACGATGTGCAGTTCACATTGCTTCTCACCATCGCTCTCGTGGTCCTGGTGATGTTTCTGTTTCTCCGAAAGCTTTGGACGACTGTCATCACCAGCATCGCGTTGCCACTGTCGTTGATCGGCACGTTCGGGATCATGTACCTCGCCGGCTTCAGTCTGGATAATCTTTCGTTGATGGCGCTGACCATCTCCACCGGTTTCGTTGTCGACGACGCGATTGTGATGATCGAAAACATCGTGCGTTTCATCGAGGCGGGTGATCCGCCGTTAGAAGCAGCGCTCAAAGGAGCGAAGCAAATCGGGTTCACTGTCGTGTCGTTGAGCGTGTCCCTGGTCGCGGTTTTCATTCCTCTTCTATTTATGACCGGCATCGTCGGCCGGCTCTTTCGTGAGTTTGCCATCACCTTAAGCGTGGCAGTCGGCGTGTCGGCGTTCATTTCCTTGACCCTGACCCCGATGATGTGCGCGAAGTTATTGCGATCGGAAGGCGAAGAAGAACAGGAACACCAGGGCGAATTTTATCGCCGGACGGAGGAATACTGGACCCGCTTCAGGGATTGGTACGAGCGCGGACTGCGCTGGGTCCTGGCGCATCAGCGCTTCGTCCTTAACGTCGCGATCGTTACATTAGTTGCGACGATTCTGCTTTACATTCTCGTGCCCAAAGGCCTGCTGCCACAGCAGGACACCGGCGTTATCGTCGGCGTAACGGATGCCGCGGAGAACATTTCGTTCGGCGCCATGATGCAAAGAGTGCACGCGGTTTCCGACATTATCCGAAATGACCCGGATGTCGCCAGCGTATCGGCCTCGGTGGGCGCGGGAACAGTAAACGCCACGGTCAACACCGCGAGACTCTTTATTGTGCTCAAACCGCACGACCAGCGCGCGAACGCGGAAAAAATCATCGAACGTCTGCGCAACGCTACCCGCAACGTCGAAGGGGTCTCCCTCTTCATGCAAGCAGCGCAAGATTTGCAAATCGACGCGCGCGTCAGCCGCACTCAATTCCAATACATTTTGGAGGATGCCAATGCCGAGGAGTTGGGCCAGTGGACTCCGAAACTGGTGCAAAAACTCGGTCAACTTCCGCAGCTCACCGACGTGGCCAGCGACCAACAAGTGAATGGCTTGCAACTGAACGTGGATGTCGACCGCGAAAAAGCGTCCCGCCTCAACGTCCTCACCCAAGCCATTGACGACACCCTTTACGACGCGTTCGGACAACGCCAGGTCTCGATCATTTTTACCCAGCTCAATCAATTTCGCGTGATTCTCGAGGTGGAACCGCAGTTCCGAGAATCGCCCGACGTCCTGGACAAAATTTACGTGAAATCGACTACCGGCCAGCCGGTCCCGCTTAGCGCCTTTGCCACCATGCGGGTGAGCAACACGCCGCTCTCGATTCCGCACCAGGGACAATTTCCTGCGGCGACTATTTCATTCAATCTACGGAGCGGCAGTTCGTTGAGTCAGGCCATCCCGGCGATTCAAAAAGCGGAACGCGAAATCGGCTTGCCGGGTACGATCGCGACCACATTCACCGGCGCGGCGGCGGAATTTCGCTCCTCATTAACCAGCGAGCCATTGCTCATCCTGGCCGCGGTCATCGTAATCTACATTGTGCTCGGAGTTCTTTACGAGAGCTACATTCACCCGATCACGATTCTTTCGACATTGCCCAGCGCGGGCGTGGGCGCGTTGCTGGCCCTGATCATTTGCCGCACTGATTTTTCTCTTGTTGCCCTTATCGGCATCATTCTGCTCATCGGCATTGTGAAAAAGAACGCGATCATGATGATCGATTTCGCTCTGGAAGCCGAGCGCAAGGAAGGCATGTCACCCGAAGAATCGATTTATCAGGCCTGTCTGCTTCGTTTCCGGCCAATCATGATGACGACCGCGGCGGCGTTGCTGGGCGCATTGCCCCTTGCGCTCGAAAACGGGACCGGAAGTGAATTGCGGCGACCGCTGGGAATTTCGATCGTCGGCGGTCTCCTGCTTTCGCAATTTTTAACGCTCTACACCACGCCTGTTATCTATCTTTATCTCGACCGCCTGGGGCGCTGGATGGCGGAAAGACGGCATCGCGGCGAATTAGGCCAGGCTCAATTGCCGCTTCGAACGTCACCGGAACCGGAGCCCGAATTCGCGGGAGTGGATGGAGATCGGGAAAGATTGGGATTTTAGTCAATGAGCGTTTCCGAGCCGTTTATTCGCCGGCCAGTAGGCACTTCCTTGCTGGCTGCGGGCGTGCTCTTGCTCGGCGCAGTCGCCTATCACTTCCTTCCTGTCGCACCGTTGCCGAAGGTCGATTTTCCAACCATTTCGGTGAATGCGCAGGAGCCCGGCGTCGATCCCGCCACGGCTGCATCGTCTCTTGCCGCTCCGCTGGAGCGACGTTTCGCCCAAATCGCCGGCGTTTCGGAAATTACTTCGGTCAGTTCGTTAGGCGGCTCGTCCATCACGATTCAATTCGATCTCAACCGGGATATCAATGGAGCGGCGCGCGACGTGCAAAGCGCGATCGATGCCGCTTCCGGCGAATTGCCGAGCGGCCTGCCCCAACCGCCTTCCTACCGCAAAGCGAATCCGTCCGACGCGCCGATCATGGTCCTGGCCATGACTTCCGATACCCAGCCGTTGTCCGAAGTTTACAATCTGGCCGATCAAATCATTGGCCAGCGCATCAGCCAGCTGGACGGCGTCAGCCAGGTGATCATTGGCGGAGGCGCTAATTCCGCTGTGCGAGTCCAGATCAATCCGGTCGCCCTCGCTTCCATGGGACTCAGCCTCGAGGACATTCGCACCACCCTCTCGCAAGCGAATGTGCTTTCGCCAAAAGGCACATTGGAGGGCCCGGAACAGAGTTACGTCATCGCCAGCAACGATCAATTAACACACGCCGAACAATATCAGCCTATCATCGTTGCCCAGCACAATGGCGCAGCCGTCCCGTTGCGAGATGTGGGCACCGCTGTCGACGCCCAGGCAAATCGCGACCAGGCCGGTCTCTTTAATAATAAGCGGGCGGTGCTTTTGATCGTGTTCAAGCAACCGGACGCCAACGTCGTTCGTACGACCGATTTAATTCAGAGCATCCTGCCTCAACTGCGGACCTGGCTGCCGCCAAGCGTTTCGCTCGACGTGATGAGCAATCGCACTATCACGATTCGTTCTTCCGTGCGCGATGTTGAACTCACCTTGCTCATCACGATGGCGCTGGTTGTCATGGTGATGTTCCTATTCCTGCGCCGATTCTGGCCGACATTCATTTCCGGTATCACCATGCCACTCGCGCTGGCCGGCACATTCGGCGTGATGTGGCTGTGCGGTTACAGTCTCGACAATCTCTCGCTCATGGCATTGACGGTTTCGACCGGATTCGTTGTCGATGATGCGATTGTCGTAATCGAAAACATCGTGCGCTTCATTGAGAAGGGCGAGCCGCCGCTTCAAGCCGCGTTGAAAGGCGCGCGTCAGATCGGTTTTACCGTCATTTCGATTAGTCTCTCGCTTGTCGCAGTTTTCATTCCACTCTTGTTCATGAGCGGGCTGATCGGCCGTTTGTTTCATGAATTCGCCGTCACCTTGAGCGCCGCAATTCTCGTTTCCGGCGTCGTGTCGTTAACGCTCACGCCCATGCTCTGCGGCCGATTTTTGAAAAGCGAGGAGCGACATCGGCAGCGCGGCGTGATCGATCGACTGAGCGAGCGCGGTTTCAACGCAATGCACGATTTTTACGAACGCGGCTTGAAGTGGGTCCTCAAACACGAATACACGATGCTCATTGTCACCGGGCTGGTGATCATCGCGACCGTTTATCTTTACTTCGTTGTGCCGAAGGGATTTTTCCCGCAACAGGACACCGGCCAAATGATGGGCACGACCGAGGCCGCGCAGGACATTTCCTTCGCAGCCATGAAGGAAAAGCAAGACCAGGTCGTGAAAACGGTCATGGCTGATCCGGCGGTGCAGGCCGTCGGCGCTTTTTTCGGCGGTGGAACAGGTTCCGCGGTCAACACCGCGCGGATGTTTATTAGTTTGAAGCCGAAAGGTTGGGGTAAGAACGACAGAAGAGACAGCGCCGAAACAGTAATCGCGCGGCTTCGCGGAAAGCTTTCCAAGATCCCGGGGGCCCAACTGTTTCTCACCGCCAACCAGGACATCCGGGTGGGCGGCAGGAGCTCGAAAGCGCAATTTCAATACGCGCTGTCCGATCAAAACATCGACGAGCTAAATGCATGGGCGCCAAAACTGGTCAACAAACTGAAAGAGTATCCTCAGATTAAAGACGCCACCAGTGATCAGCAATTTCGCGGATTGCAGGAAACCGTTGTGATCGACCGGGACGCGGCGGCGCGCCTCGGTATTCAACCGCAGGCCGTCGATAGCACGCTTTACAGCGCATTTGGACAACGACAGGTATCGATCATTTACACGCAGCAAAACCAGTATCATGTGATTTTGGAAGTCGACCCGCAATATTACCTCGACCCGAGTTCACTCGACAAAATCTACGTCAAGTCGAATTCCGGGAGCCAGGTGCCATTGAGCACGATCGCCCACTATCAATTGGATAACACCCCGCTCTCAGTCAATCACCAGGGACAATTTCCTTGCGTAACAGTTTCCTTCAATCTGGCTCAGGGCGTTTCGCTCGGTGAGGCAACGCAAATTGTTGAGCAGGCAAAACGCGATCTGGGAATGCCGTCGAGCATTCGCGGAAATTTTGCGGGCACCGCGCAGGTGGCCCAAGCCACCTGGGGCACTATGCCCTGGCTGCTCCTTACGGCTGTGCTCGCGGTCTATATTATTCTGGGAATGCTTTACGAGAGCTTGATCCACCCCGTCACCATTCTATCGACGATACCGTCCGCCGGACTCGGCGCGCTTTTAGCCATGTACATGACAAACAACGAACTCGATCTCGTATCGATGATCGGTATTATTTTGCTCATCGGCATTGTGAAAAAGAACGCGATCATGATGGTCGATTTTGCTTTGGAAGCGGAACGGCAGGAGGGACTCACTCCCGAAGAGTCGATCTATCAGGCGTGCCTGGTGCGGTTCCGGCCCATCATGATGACGACTTTCGCTGCTATGTTCGGCGCATTGCCACTCGCTATCGGCATGGGTGTTGGCAGTGAACTGCGTAAACCACTCGGTATCGCCATCGTGGGCGGCTTGATCGTTTCGCAAATGCTTACCCTCTACACCACCCCTGTGATTTACCTCGCGCTAGATCGCATGCGCGTGCGCCAAAAAAGTCGTTCCGCAAAGTCGCGCGCGCGAATGCAGGATTGGACACCTTCAGCTACGCGGCCTGTCGTTAGTTGAAACCTTGGACCTTGAGCAGCTGACAAACAGCTCGGCGCCGATGTAGAGTCGCACCATGAGGTCCCACTTCCTTTTCGCGCTTTGCATTGGCATTTCGATGCCCGCTTTCGCCCAACAAACCCCGCAACAATTAGCCGAGGCGGAGTTGCCTTCGCTCCTCACCATCTACAAAGACATTCACACTCATCCGGAATTGTCGACTCAGGAACAGCGCACTTCCGCGCTACTCGCGAAAGAATTAAAAGCAGTCGGGTGCGACGTGACCGAGAACGTGGGCAAGTACGAAAGCGCCGATCAGAAATGCTATGGCGTTGTCGGCCTGATGAAAAATGGCGACGGGCCGGTCGTGCTGGTGCGTACTGATCTCGACGCGTTGCCGGTCCAGGAAGAAACCGGATTGCCCTATGCCAGTAAGGTCACAGTCAAAAATGAAAAAGGCGATGAAGTGCACGTAATGCACGCCTGCGGACATGACGCGCACGTCTCGATTCTCATCGGCGTGGCGCGTTCACTGGCAAAATTGAAAGACCAATGGCGTGGCACGATCGTGTTCGTCGGGCAACCGGCGGAAGAACTTGGCACTGGTGCGCGCGCCATGTTGCGCGACGGGCTTTACACCCGCTGGCCAAAACCGAATTACGCGCTCGGGTTTCACGACAAAGCCGACCTGGAGATCGACCACATCGGCGTCACCGAGGGTTACACCTCCGCCAATGTCGATTCGGTTGATGTGACCGTGCACGGCATTGGCGGTCACGGCGCGTACGTCTATCGAACCAAAGACCCGATCGTGCTGGCTGCGGAAATGATCAACCAGTGGCAAACGATCGCGAGTCGCGAGAACAATCCATTCGATCCCATTGTCGTCACTGTTGGTTCCATTCACGGCGGGACCAAGCACAACATCATTCCCGATGAAGTGAAAATGCAGCTGACGGTTCGTACCTACAAAGCGGACGTACGCGAACGCGTCCTCGCCGCAATCGAGCGCATCGCGAAGGGCTGCGCCACTGCCGCCGGGCTGCCCCCCGACAAAATGCCCACCGTGACCGTGGAGCGCGATCACTTCGCACCCGCGATGTACAACAATCCCGAGCTAACCAAACGACTGGTCGCAGCCTGGAAGAAAACGCTCGGCGATCAAAACGTCGAAATGGTCGACCCAACTATGGGCGGCGAAGATTTTTCCGAATACAGCCTCCTGCCGGAACATTCGATTCCTGCAGTCAATTTTCATGTCGGAGCGGTCGATCCGGCGAAAATCGCGGAATCAAAAAAGCCAGGCGCGGCGCCACTCCCAACCCTGCATTCGAGCAAGTTCGCACCCGTGCCGGAACCAACGATTCGCACTGGAATGGTGGCGATGACCGCGGCGGTGCTGGATCTGATGAAGAAGTAATCTCCAGTAACCCTAATATAGCGACCGGCGGGCAGTCCGGTTCTTTTCTCATTAACATCGGCCTTGAGGCCGGTGTGTCCCAAGCGTCCAACTCCAGCGAAAGCCGTTTCAACGGCTTTTCTCCCCTTGCCAGCACAGACCATGGTGCTCGATGAATTCCCGAAGCTCTACCGCGAAGGTGCGCACCCGATGATGCTCCTCTTGCCCGGCAACGTAGGCGGCAACCTGTGTGACATTGGATTCCGAAACTGAAAAAAGCGCGTAGCCTCTTCCCCAGGCAAGTTTCCCCTGTACAATGTTGTTGGCATTGACCCAATGGGAAGAGCTTCCCTTTAGCGATTGGATCAATTCCTCGATCGACAGATTGGTCGGAAGATCGACTAGCGCGTGGACGTGATCGGCGTTTCATAATTGATCTTCGTGTAAACGCCTTTGGTATCGGCTTATGTCCATCTCAGCGGTGCAAGCACCGGCCTGAAGGCCGGTGTTAATGGGAGTGTGAGCGGCATACGGAATCCGTCATCCCGAGCGACAGTCGAGGGGTCTCGTTGCGTTAACTTAACGGTTTCATGGCGGGATCCCTCGGCTTGCGCTCGGGATGACTGCTGTTTGGAGCTATTTCACGCGCACGTTTTTGCGCAGAAATGTCGGCACATCCAAGTCCTGACCTTCTACGATGGTCGGCTCGCTTTTTTCAAAACGACCGCGAGTGAGCGGCTCGAATTGCAAGATTTCCTGCTTCGCTGCGGCAGCCTTCTCGCGCTTGGCGTTTTCCGCTTCAACCTTTGGTGCAATCAACGGCTTCTTTTTCGGCGGAATGATTCGCGGTGTGGTGGGTTGGGGCGCGCGCGCGATTTCCGGTTCCATTTCGGCCTCGGCGAAGTGAGATTCTGCGGCGGCTTCACGCGCCGGCAAGACCTCTTCAACCGAGGGTTCTGGTGCAAGAACCTCTTCCCTTTGGAAAACTGCCAGTTCCGATTCGATGACCGGCTCTGCTGTCGCCTCCGGTTGAACAAACTGGACGATCTGAGGTTCGGCCGCCGCTTCGACAACAGGCTCTGGAGGCAGAGGCGGGGGCGGTGCCGCGTGAGCCTTTGATTTGCGCGGCGCAACTTCCACCTCGTCCGCGGCCAGCGAACTAATCAAGGTAACGCTCAATCGATCGCCCATGCGGCCATCGACTGCCGTGCCGAACAGGAGTTGGGTGTGCTCGCTGATGTGCTTGTTCAATTCGCGCATCAAAATTTCCACCTCCGACAAAGTCATTCCCGGCCCGCCCGTAACCTGGACCAAGACTCGCGAGGCATCGGCCAGCATCCGCCCACGATCCATCAACGGATTCTTTAACGCCTGGGCCAGTGCCTGGTGTGCACGGTTGTCCGAATCGCTTTCGCCGTAACCAAAGAGGCAACGTCCGCCTCCGCCGCGCAGAGCGGCAAGCAAGTCGTCAAAACCGATACGCATGATTCCGGGCCGCTGGATCAAGTTCACAATCGAACGCAAACTTTGGCTGATTGTCATGTCGGCAACGACAAAAGCCTGATGAATACTGGCTTTCGGGGCGACCATGTCAGCCATGCGATCGTTTTCAAAACAGACCACGGCGTCGGTGGTTTCGTGCAAGCGCGCGAGCGCATCCCGGGCTTGGGCAGTGCGACGTTTCCCTTCAAAAGTAAATGGCAGCGTCGCGAACCCAATAACGAGCGCGCCCATTTCGCGCGCGATTTGCGCGATCACGGGCGCCGCGCCAGAGCCCGTCCCACCGCCCAATCCGGTACAAATGAAAATCAGACGTGCTTCCGCCAGCGCCTGGCGGATTTCACCGGCGGATTCTTGCGCGGCATCGAAACCGAGGTCGGGATCGCCGCCAGTTCCAAGGCCGCGCGTAAGGGAGCGCCCCAGCTGCACTTTGACCGCCGCGACGGAGCTGGCGAGCGATTGGACGTCAGTGTTAGCGGCAATGAGATCGGACTTGTCCATTCCGTCGAGCACGACGCGATCGAGTGCGTTCGAGCCGGCGCTTCCGACCGCGATCACCTTGATCGGAATGATTTGGTCTTCCCGTTCCGGCAAACTGTAGTTTCGGCTTAGTTGAATCATATTGTTATTTCTTGTCTATTTCTTGTTATGAAATTTCGTTCTGTTTTCGCTGTCATCGTATCCCCGGCAAAAAGCGGCTGAAAATGCGACCGAACCCGCGTCGCTGCGGTCGCTCCGCCTGCACCGCCTGCGCATATTTGATCAGCCCGATCGCAGTTGAAATTTGCGGGTTCTGAAAGGCGGAGGTCAATCCCGACATGGTCTGGGCGTGCGCGACCCGGGCCGGAATTTCAAAAATTTCCTCAGCCAGATTGTCGATTCCGCGCAGCAAACTGCACCCGCCGGTGATGAAGATTCCTTCCCCAATGAAATTAATAAAGGATTCCTCATCGAGGGTGCGTTTAAGCAACTCGAATGTTTCGCGCACGCGCAGATGAATGATGGTGTTCAAGGTTTCACGCTCGATTTCCTTGCCCGCGAAGCCGGAATCATCTTTCAACACCACCGTTTCGCCCGGCAGACAATTTCCCAGAATGACGCTGCCTTCATCGATCTTCAACTTCTCCGCTCGTGCCATCGGGATACGCAATCCCATCGAAATATCGTTGGTGATGTGATCACCCCCGATCCCGATTGTCCCGCTCTGCTTGACCGCGCCATCAACATACAAAATGAAATCGGTCGTCCCGCCGCCGATATCGATCACCAGAGCACCGAGATTTTTCTGTTGTTGCGTCAGCACCACCTGCGCGGAAGCCAGCGCGTTAAAGACAACGTCTTCCACCTCCAATGGCAGTTCCTTCACGCAACGAATCGTGTTTTGAATCCGGGTGCGCACACCGTGAATGATATGAAAATCGGCTTCCAGTTTCTGACCGAGCATGCCAACGGGATTAAGCACGCCGTCCTGCCCATCCACGTGATAATGCTGAATGATGGAATGAAGAAAGGCGTTCTGCGCTGGAATGCTCACCTCGCGCGCATTGATCTTCACATCCTCGATGTCCTGCTCATCGATCTCCTCGTGGTCGTCCGGCAACATGACGCAGCCACGATTGTTAAAACTTTGAATGTGCGCACCCGTCACGCCGACGTAGACACCCTTGATCATGACATCACTCTTGGTCTCGGCGTCGCTCAAGGCTTCCACGACGCACTTCATCGCCGTCTCAAAATCGACAATCTCGCCTTTGCGCACTCCGCGTGATGGCGCCTGCCCGACGCCCAAAATTTTCGTCGTCCCGTCCAGCCTCGCTTCGCCGACAACGACGCAAATTTTAGACGTCCCAATTTCCAACCCCACCATCAGATCATTACTGGCCATTTCTTATTCCTTCTTTTCTTTCTGAGTTTGTTTCTGCAATGAAAACGGTTGCGGTCCATTTTGATTTTTTCCCGCGGCCGGCGCCGATGATTTCGCGCTCGCTTTCGCCGGCGGAGGCGCCACTGGAATGGCTTTCATGATCCGCGGCGTTTCCTCCGGATCGATCGTGTCGTTAATCACTTCCGCCGCTGATTTCATGAACGTGACCGGAATGTTTCGCTGCACCAACAGGTTGACGGTTTCGATCTCGCGCCGGGAATCATCGGCATAAACGAGAAACTGTTCGAGGCGCTGAATTTGTTTCTCCAAATGATCGAATCCAACTGTGATTCTGGTGTGATTTTTGTCCGTCACCACCAGGCAATAGCCTTTGGAAACATCGATCTCGCGAATTTGAAAACGCGTTTGCATGAAGCTACCGGCGCTTAAACGCAACAGTTCCAGGGCCGCTTTCGCTTCAACCGATTCGACAATTTTCCCAGATTCGAGTGATTCGCTGGTGCAGCCCGTGACCAGGGGCAGTCCGAGATATTCCGGCAACAATTTTTTCTCCTTCATCAACACCCCGCGAGCATCCATCAAAAAAGCGACGTTGGATTGAAATGGATCGGCGATTTGTTTTTCGCTCGTGATCCAGGCGATCGGCTTGCGCTCGAGGATGCGAATATCGATCTCGCCCGGCAATTTGCGCAACACCTCCACCTCATCCACCTGAGGCAACTGCTGCAGGACCCGATGGACGTGCGCCAGGTTGACCTGAAAAATATTTTCGCCTTCGCGCAAGCCGGCAATTTTCAAAACCTGATCGCGCTGCAACGTGCCATCCGTCTGCATATCGATCATGGTCAGGCGGTACTCCGGATTTTCGAAAAAGAACCGGCGCATCCCAATCCGCGCCCCGAAATAGATTCCGGCGCTGATTGCGGCAGTCAGTGCGATTTTTGAAACAAAAACAAGCACTCGCCGGTTGCGATATTGCGTGGCCTTGCGCGCTCGCACCTTTACGTCCAGCAAATGTTGCTGTTTGCGCTGGCGCGGATTGGAAACGCGCTGATTGCGAGGCCGTTTGCGGGTGGAACTGCTTAATTTCATTTTGCGCCCTCCCGCCGTGCGCATGACAATTCGATAATACGCAGACAAAGCTCGTCGGTACTTGATCCCGGCCGCGGCGGCCGCTTCCGGGAGCAAGCTCGCTTCGGTCATTCCCGGAATTGTATTTACTTCCAAAACGCTCGGCTCAGCGTTTTCCGGCAAGAGCACATCAACTCGCGAGTAGACTTGCAACCCAATCGAGCGATACGCACGCAAGGCCAGATCCTGAATCTTGCGCGTCAGCTTCGCTTCAATTTTCGCCGGACAAACATGTTCCGCGCCGCCGCCGGCTTGCGGGTTGAGAAATGGATACTTGTTGGTGAAATCGTAAAAGCCGCCCTTGGGAATGATCTCGAGAATGGGCAACGCTTGATCGCCCAGAATTCCGATCGTCAATTCGCGACCGGGGACGAACTCTTCCACCAGAAGCTGTCGATCGAATTTGCGCGCTTCGGAAAGCGCCGCCTCCAACTTACCGGCCTCCTTAATAATATAGACTCCGACCGTCGATCCCTGCCGCGGCGCCTTGATGACCAAGGGGACGGGCAACGTCGGCTTTTCATTCGCACCAATCACCTGCCACCGAGGAGTGGTGACACCTGCCGCTTCGAATTTCTTTTTCGATTCGATTTTATCGAATGCGGTCCAGCTTTCCTTGACGCCGTCGCCGGTATAAGGCACACCGCGATTTTCCAAAATCTGTTGGAGCTGGCCGTCTTCGCCAAACGTCCCGTGAATGGCGAGGAAGGCGAGATCGATATCTCTCGGCAACTCAAAATTTTCGTCGCGGACATCGATTTCGAAGACCTCCGCCCCGCGCGAGCGCAACGCCTTGGCGACACCGCGAGCAGTCGCGAGCGAGACATCGCGTTCCGAACCCGGTCCACCCATTAATACCGCGATTTTTTTTGGTAGCGCTCCATTTCTTTCACCCTTCCTCCCCTACGATTTGCACTTCGGTTTGTAATTCGACACCACGTTTTTCCCGAGCCGTCGCTTGGATTTTCGCGATCAACTCCAGCATTTCCGCCGCGGTCGCCCCGCCATCGTTCACAATAAAATTTCCATGCACCTCCGAGACCCGCGCTTTTCCGATGGCGCAATTTTTCATGCCAAGTTCATCCACTAATTTTCCCGCGGGGATATTGCCCGGATTTTTGAAAATGCATCCCGCACTCGATGCCGCCGGCTGGGTCGTTTTACGTTTGTGCTGTGATTCCTCGAGTTTGCGAACGATGTCTTCCTTCCCGCCGGGCACACCACGAAATACTGCCGAGACGGCGTAATTTTTCTCCAGCGTCGGCACATGCCGGTAATGCACTTCCATCTCTGACGGGGTCATCGTTTGTGCATTCCCTTCGGGGTCGAGAACACGCACGCTGACGACATGCTCAAAAGTCTGTCCGCCCATCGCGCCGGCATTCATTCGCAATGCGCCTCCGACCTCGCCCGGAATCCCTTCCATCCATTCCAGACCACCAATGCCAGCGTCGCGCCCGGCGTAAGCAACTTGCTTTAATTTCGCGCCAACACCGGCCGTGATCTCGTTTCCATTCACCGCGATATCGTCGAACTCGCCCCCACACGGATGAACGACCACGCCTGTGATTCCGCCATCGCGCACCAGAAGATTCGAGCCGCGTCCGATGACAAAGAGCGGAAGATTTTCTCGTCGACAAAAACGAATCAGCTCGGCAAAAGCTTTCTCCGTGCGCGGCTCGATCCAAAACTGCGCCGGACCGCCCACGCGCAAGGTAGTGTGTTTCGCGATCGGCTCGTGCAAACGCACTTCGCCTTCTTCGCCGACGATCCCCTTTAATTTTTCCGCGACGACCAGCTCCGCCGCCAGAATCGATAATTGCTCGTGAATGTTTCCCGCGCCGAGGCTAAGGACGAGATCGCCCGACGCCAGCATGTTGCCGACGTCGTGATGGACGTTAGCGAAACGCGACTGATAAGTGACCCCGCGATGACCATGTGGTGAAATCGCATCGGCAATCGTCTGTCCGCTGATCCCGGGAACGGGGGCTCGCTTGCGGGATAAACGTCGGTAATGACAACGCGATCGGCGTCATCAAAGGCTCCGCCGAATTCCTGTCGCAACGCTTTGGTACGGGTGTAGCGATGCGGCTGAAACATCGTCAGCACGCGATTGCGACCAGTCGAGCGCGCGGCGGCGAGGGTGGCGCGAATCTCGGTCGGATGATGCGCATAATCATCGACCAGCAGAAATCGATCGCTGGCATATTTGATCTCGAAACGCCGGCGCGCGTGCCGAAATTTGGGCAGGGCTTTGGCAATCTTCTCGAACGGAATACCGAGCTCGGTTGCGAATGCGATGACCCCAACGGCGTTCTGGACATTATGCCGGCCCGGAACATTCAGTCGCGCTTCGCCCAGTTTTTGACCCTGCCGGAAAACAGAAAAGACCGAGGCAAAATCCTGCAGTGAAACATCCTGCGCTCGATAATCGACACCTTCGCCAAATCCGTAGGAAACCGAGCGGTTGGACTGACAAACTCGCGTTGCAACCGCGTCGTCGGCGCAGAAAAAAACTTTGCCGGAGGTTTGGCCGATTAACTGATGAAAGACCCCTTCGATTTCCGTCAGGTCTTCGTAAAAATCGAGATGTTCCGGCTCGATATTCAAAACCACGATATGTTCGGGATGAAAACAACGAATGGTGCCGTCGCTCTCGTCCCCTTCGGCCACAAAAAATTCACCACGCGGATCCCAGTGCGCGTTTTGTCCCAGGATCGGAATCTCCGCGCCGACGTAGTGCGACGGGTGCAACCCGCCCTCGCGTAAGACATGTGCGGCCATAGCCGAGGTGGTGGTTTTACCATGCATGCCGCCGATAATGATCCCGCGCCTTCCCTGCATGATCGCGGCAAGCGCTTCGGCGCGCCGGACCGCCGGTATTTCCGATTGGCGCGCGCTAACGAGAATTGGATTATCGGACTTGATCGCTGAGGAATAGACAATCAACTCGGCTTCGACCGCGTCCTGCGCGCGATGTTGCGGGAAAAATTGCAGACCCAGTCGCCGTAACCGTTCCACTTCCAGCGAAATCGATTTGTCCGATCCGCTCACCTGATGTCCGAGCTCGAGCAGGAGCGCGGCGATGCCACTCATCCCGCTGCCGGCCACGCCGATAAGATGAATGCGGTGATGTTCACGGGTGAGAAATCGCGACGAACTGAGTTGAGCAGACGCGGTCTTCATGCGGCAGCGGTCGTATATTTCTCCATCGTTTCCACCACCGCAGTGGCGGCGTTTCTCGTCGAAAGTTTGGCCGCGTTCTGCGACATCCGCTCCAGGCGCCCGTGATCTTCGATGAAGGGACGAATTTTTTGTGCGAGCGCGTCGTCTAGAATTTCCGATTCCTTGACCAGGATGGCGGCATCTGCCCTCACAAACACCTCGGCGTTACGCGCCTGATGATCATCTGCGGCATAGGGAAACGGAATGAGGATGGCTGGCAAAGCGAAGGCGGCCAGTTCGGCCAGACTGGCAGCGCCGGATCGGGCAACAGCGAAATCGGCCGCGCTGTAAAGTTCCTCCATCCGATGATGAAACGACGCCACAAAGCGGGCAGTTTGGCGCGCCGATAATTATCAGCCACCAGTTTTTCATCGCGCGCGCCAGTCAGATGAATCAGCTGCAGCCGCGCTCCATCCAGTGATGGCAGCGACTTGATCATCGCCTGGTTGATCCCACTCGCCCCCTGACTCCCGCCCATCACCAGCAGGGTCGGGATGTCCGCACTTAACCCAAGTTTTTCCCGGGCGGCCTTACGATCGAGGCGTTGCAATTCTGTCCGAATGGGCGTGCCTGTCACTTCTGTTTTCACTTTGGGAAAAAAGGGCGCGCATTCCTTGAACCCGAGCAAAACTGCTCGCACCAATCGCGCGGTCATTTTGTTGGCTTTGCCGGGGATGGCGTTCGATTCGTGAATGAATGTTGGGACGCCGCGCATCTTTCCGGCGAGGACTGGCGCAGTGGATGTAAACCCACCCATCCCTAGAACGACCTGCGGGTTGAACCGTTGGTAAATGGAACGGCAACGCCTGAAACTTTCGTTGAATCGTCGAACAAATCCGAGGATGGCCGGTGAAAAAGGTGATGGCAGACCAATGGTAGGCAACTTTTCGTACCGAAATTCCGTACGCCCTTCAGACCGCGAGCGTATCGACTTCCTTCTCCGAGACAAAGAGCAGCACCTCATGTCCGCGCGCGTGCAACACTTCAGCGACGGCCAGACCCGGAAAGAGATGCCCGCCCGTTCCGCCGCATGCGATGACCGCGTTCATAGGATGGTTGAGTGTGGCTGCGCGGCAGGTGGCTCGAGTAGTCCCTTGCTCGATGTTAAGGTCAGGCGGCAAAGCCGCATATTTTTCGGCATCACCCGCGGAGCGGCCGATCCACCCGGCAACCCGAAATCTGAGATCTGAAATTTGCAATCTTTCATATCCTTGGCGTCATGCGGGTCTGCATGGTGATGCGTTTTTTATTCCCCGGCTCCAGCTTGGCAGAAGACACAGAAGCTCGCCTCGCTTGGGCAGCTCACCGCCGGCATCGCGCACGAAATCAAAAACCCGCTTAACTTCGTCAACAATTTTTCAGGGGTCTCCGCCGAATTGATTGATGAGTTGCAGGAAGTCCTTGGTGACGTGGGCCTTAACGAAAAGCGGCGCAGTGAAATTACCGAACTGATGGACACGTTACGTGGAAATCTCGATAAGGTCGTGCAGCACGGCAAGCGTGCGGATGCGATCGTCAAGAACATGCTGCTTCACTCGCGCGAGGGCTCGGGTGAGCATCGGCCCGTCGATATCAACGGCCTGGTCGAGGAAGGCCTTAACCTCGCCTATCACGGGGCGCGTGCTGAGAAGCAGGGCTTCAATATCAAGCTGGAAAAGTCGTTTGATCCCAAGGCCGGCGAGGCCGACGTTTTCCCACAAGACATTACGCGGGTTTTGTTGAATTTGATTTCCAATGGCTTTTACGCAGCGACCAAGCGCAGAGCAGAAACGAATGGTGGCGACTACGAACCAACCTTGACGGCAGCGACTAAGAATTGTGGTGATCGTGTTGAAATAACCATTCGCGATAACGGCACGGGCATCCCTGCAGATGTGAAAGAAAGAATGTTCAATCCGTTTTTCACGACTAAACCCGCTGGCGAAGGGACCGGACTGGGCCTTTCAATCAGTCATGACATCGTGGTGAAACAGCACGGTGGTTCTATAGAGGTCGAGACACGACCGGGTGAGTTCACCGAAATCAAGATTATTCTGCCGCGAGCGGTGGTGCTCCTCGCCGACGCGAGAGGACCGGCGTGATCTGAGCGGTGCAACCCCGCGCTAATTGGGGCTAAACTATTGGCACATCCGAAGTCGGGGGGCTTCAATGTTTCAGTTTGTGCGTAATCACGAGGAGTATCTAGTGACACATGACGAAGCACTAGCTGCGATAGACGCACTGAACCGGTGGGAAATGTCGCAGGATTTGTCCCCGCAAGAGGCCACGCTTGTCACGTCAATGTATTGCGGCAGCATCTGCGGCGTCTTTGCTGAAACTCAGGAAGAGCTTGACGTGGCCCTGGTGAAACTTGAGCGCTTGCTACAGGCTACAGCGCAAGACTGGTTCGAGCAGGTACCAGGTAAACACCGGAGAACAAAATCAACTATTGATCTCCCTTCGTGCGGCCAAACGATACAATCATGATTGCCGGCCGGTTTGACCCACTACGATACCCGTCAGTTGGTCGCAACGAACTGATTGCTATTGAGCATGGGCTGGGGTGATGGAAACTTCGGCCTAATTGCGTACATGGTCGGCACCATGGTTCTCATCCGCCTCGCCAAAGTTGCGATGATTGCTTCGCTCGCAGCGTACGCATTTATAGTCGCCTACGACAACGTCATCGACTACCAATCGAACTACGAGTTCGTGAGGCATGTCCTGAGCATGGACACGACATTCCCTGGCAACGCGTTAATGCATCGTGCAATCACCAACGAGAATATCTGGCGCATAGCCTATGTGTTGATCATCGCCACTGAGGGGTCGACAGCCCTTCTGCTCGTGGTCGGCGCGCTAGTGTTGCTTGGTCGACTGGGCGCGCCCGCTGAGGCTTTCAACCGCTCAAAGGTCTGGGCGGTAGCCGGATTGACTGTCGGCTTTGGCCTCTGGTTTTTCGGCTTCATGGTGATCGCCGGCGAATACTTCGCCATGTGGCAGTCCAAGGTTTGGAACGGGCAAGACGCGGCGTCCCGCATCGCCACAATGATCCTTGGAGTGCTTATTTTCGTTAGCTTGCCGGACAGCGACCGTGAATAGCCGATGAAAAATCCGAGCCCAGAGAAGTATCGCGATGTCCGCTATTGGCCCTTAGCGGACATCACTAGCTGCACTGCACATGCGACGCTCTTTCTCGCTCACGATTCCGTCCCGCGCTTTTTCAATTCAGCAAACGCGCGGCCAGCGAGGCGGCCAAGTTTGGTCGCGGTGGAGTTCGAGCTCCTCGGCGTGATCGCCGCGGCCCGCCTCGAATGCGGCGAACCAGCGACGGAAGCGGGCGAGTTGATCCGGCGGTAACTTGGCGATTGCTTCGGCGATCTCTTCGACTTTCATGTAGCGCATTATAGCACCGCTAAGCGTAGGCGAGCCGCCAATCCGTCTCAGCTTTGGGGGGTAAAGCGGACACGCCTTTTTGCACTGCATGTGTCTGCTTTTGACCCAAAGCGGACATTGTCCGGCTCCCCTTTCGCAGCGCATTCAAGAGTTGCTACGGTACCCGTCTGTAGGGCTTGGGGCTGGCAATGAGACGTCGCGAATTCATCAAAGCGGCAGCCATTTTAACGTCGAGCATTTTTCCGACTACCGTACGCGCGCAACAATCAACGTTGCCGGTTGTTGCGCTTGTCAATACGGGCTCGGCCGATGGCCTCACGGAGCGCGCCACTGCATTCCGAAAAGGTTTAAGTGAAACCGGATTTGCCGAAAACAAAAATGTGACAGTCGAGTACCATTGGCTGGAAGGCAAGAACGATCAGTTGCCGATGGTCATCGGCGATTTGGTGCGTCGGCAGGTGGCCGTGATCGCCGTGCCAGGAAGCGTAGTCGCCGCGCTCGCGGCCAAAGCGGCCACAACGACCATCCCGATCGTCTTCGGCGTTCCCGAAGACCCGGTCCCGCTCGGCCTAGTGTCCAACTTGGCACGACCGGGGGGCAACGCAACCGGCATCAATACGTTTTCTCAGGAAGTAATTGGTAAGCGTCTTCGGCTGTTGCGTGATTTGGTGCCGAAGGCCGTTCGTTTGGCTGTGTTCGTCAATCCGAGTAATGCTTCCAGTACCCAAACGACATTGCGGGACCTACGAAAAGCGGCCCCTGCCATGGGCCTACAAATACAAAAGACCTTCAACGCTACGACCAATAGTGAGATCGACGTTGCCTTCGCATCCCTGGCAGGCGAACGCGCTGATTTGCTGTTCGTCGCTCCAGACGCGTTCTTCAATAGCCGTGGGACACAGTTTGTCACATTGGCGGCGCGCGAACGGATACCGACAGCCTATTCGGCTCGCGAAATTGTGACTGCCGGAGGCTTAATGAGTTACGGATCGGACCTCGCGGATATGTCCCGCCAGGTCGGCGTCTATACCGGTACAATTCTTAAAGGCGCAAAGCCTTCTGATCTTCCCGTATTGCAGTCCAGCAAGTTCAAGTTCGCCATCAATCTGCAAACCGCACGGACGCTTGGCATCGAGGTGCCGCCTGCGGTGCTTTCCATCGCCGACGATGTGATCGAGTAGACGAAACGCAAATGATCGGCTGGGCCCTTGATACAATCTCAGAGGAGCTCATGTGGGCACTTGTGGTCGTTGTCGTGATCGCGGCGATTGCTGTCGTGGGCCTCTTAAAAAAGTGACAAATACGACCCCGCCGTAGACGCGTCGCCTCCGCTGACCGATGTCCGCTTTTGGCCCTTAGCGGACATCTCTAGTTGCGCCGCACATGTCCGCTTTCAGGAGTAAAGCGGACAGACCTCAGGGAATAATCACGCGCATCTCAAGAGCAAATCAAGCTCCTGTCAAAGTCTTTCAGGGTGCGTTCTGGCATCCAATTTGAGTGGACGACTAATGCACAGGAGATGCAGAGATGTCTGATACAAATCGCCTACTATTCCTCCGTATTGCTCTCGTGGTCATCGGTCTAACGTTTATATTTGGCATATATACGTTGGGCATCCTCTGGCCCTCGGGCTGGGTATGGGCAGAGGGACACCCACACTCACAGCACTATCTGATGATGATCATTGGAGTGTACGCGACCTTGGGCGTGTTTTTGCTCCTCGCGTCAAAAAATCCCTACGCTCATAAAAGCCTCATCTGGTTTACCGTGTGGTCAAGCGTGGTCCATGGGGCCATCATGGGCGTTCAAGCTCTCATGGATACAGCCGAGCGTGGCCATTTAGTTGGAGATGTGCCTGCACTCATTCTCGTTGCGATCATACTTGCTGTATTAATGCCGCGGACCGCGACAACGGCGGTGTCAGCGCCGCGAACCGTGCAGGCTTGAGCGTGTTAAAGCGCTGGTGAATTTTCGGAGAGACCACCTCGCGGCGGTCTTTCTGTTCTTCGCTGATGTCCGCCACTGGCCAACAGCGGATATTGCCAGCTGCACTGCATATGTCTGCTCTCGACCCAAAGCGGACATCGGTACTGTCGCCACAAAAGGATACAAGGCGTTTACTTTTTGGAAGAGTCGGGAATGACGATCACTTGATCCTTGCGGACATCGAATGCCATCAGGTCAGTACCAACGGCGAGAGGTCCAGAATATTTCTCGCGTGTCTTACGCTCGATGTCGGCGACTGTTGGCGTCGGATAATCTGGCGAGCCTAAGAACACGAGATGTGTGTACGCGGCAAGCTTCGGTTTGACCCTCGCGAACAACGCACCTGCCTCCTCGGGCCATATGTGATGCGCCATAATATATTTAACGATGGGGGTTTTCTCGTAGTATTCTTGATTCGGGATCGCAACCTCGTGAATCACGAGGGTCGCGCCCTGAGCATGCTTTTCGAGATTTTCGCTATATCGCGTGTCGCCCGAGATAATGACTGACCGCCCTTCGAAGTCGATGCGGTAGCCGTAGGCCGGCTTTATTAAAGGCCCGTGATCCACCTCAAAGGCAGTCACCTTCACGCCGTTCGTCTCATAGACGACTCCATCATTTGCATACTCGGACGCGACTACAGCCACTCCTTCCAAAGGATTCTTCTCGTCCTCGGACCGAATGCGAATGTCGTCGTCATAGGCGCGTTGAAGGTTTTGCATCAGCGATAGTGTGCCCTTTGGCCCGATGACCCGGAACGGGCTCTGCCGGTTTCCGTAGTAGCGCCCAATCCAACCTGTAAGCCACAAGTCGGGCATCCCGGACGTATGGTCAGAGTGAAAATGGGTGAGGAAAACGGCATTTATTGCGCCAATGGGCACTCCGATCTGATTGAGCCGGATCGTCGCGCCCCGACCGACGTCGAATAACAGCTTCTCTTTACCCGCTTCCACGAGGGTCGCTGCGCCGAACCGGTCGGGAATGGGCAACGGCGAACCCGTACCGAGTAGGGTTACCTTAAAATCTTGGGCGCATGCCGCAGAGGTAACGACGAGGTATGCGAACAAAATTGCGAAGTGCCGATTGGTGCGTATACCAAAGACTCCAATTTGCGCGCCGATCGAAAGAGCCTAGCGCGCTAAGAGGTCGAGTTCAAAGTCCTGACGGTCCTCAGAGGGCAATGTCCGCTTCTGGCCCTCAGCAGACATTGGGTTTTGCGTCGCACGTGTCCGCTTCTGGCCCAAAGCGGACATGGCCGACCGCCCAACGAATTGGCCTGAAGACATACCCGGCCCCTTCCAGCGGGTTGGTTCGAGCCCTTACGATGTCTTTGTCCCGGGCCTGGGGGTAGGCAATCAGAAGGCGCGAGTTCATTATGTTTGTTGGCGACCAGGCGATGATGCGATGGCCTATGGAAGATTGAACTGGGAGACGAGCCAGATTTAGCCAAGCGCGTAAAGCAGGCTTACCTCGGTCAAAAATAGTTTCGTTTCATAGTAGCTGTACTAAACAAAACGACAGGGGAAACGACATGAAAAAAACGAGGATCGGCAATATCGTTCTTGTGACGGCAACGGCCTGCGCTGTGATGCTCTCAGGCGCTGCCAGCGCGCAGGAAAAACTTACCGTCTGGTGGGTGAAGGGATTCTACAAGTCCGAAGACGACGCGCTGTTTGCGGCCATCAAAAAATACGAGGACAAGACCGGCGTTAAAGTCGACCTGTCCCAATACGCCGTGCAGGACATGATCCCGAAGACGGTCGCGGCGCTCGATGCCGGCACGCCGCCCGACGTCGCCTATGCCGACGTCTATGATTTCCAGGTTGCCGGCAAGTGGGCGTTCGAAGGACGGCTCGAGGATATTTCCGACGTCATCAGCCCGATGAAGGCCGCCTTCGCGCCGAATACCGTCGAGACGGCGTTCCTCTACAACGATAAGACAAAGAAGAAGGCTTATTACGCGTTCCCGCTCAAGCAGCAGACAATGCACGTCCAGTATTGGATCGACATGCTGGCTCAGGCCGGTTTTAAAGAATCCGACATTCCGACCGCTTGGAAGGATTATTGGTCGTTCTGGTGCGACAAGGTGCAGCCCGCCAGCCGCAAGGCCACCGGCCAGCGCGTCTTTGGCATTGGTCAGCCGCTTGGCGTCGACTTCGAGCGACTCGTTCTACTCCTTTCTGACGTTCATGGATGCCTATGACGTCAAGCTGGTCGACGACGATGGAAAGCTCTTGGTCGACGATCCGAATGTGAAGAAGGGCCTGATCGGCGCGCTGACGGATTATACTGACGTTTACGTCAAGGGCTGTTCGCCGCCGTCTTCGACGAGCTGGAAGGATCCGGACAACAATGTCGCCTTCCATAACAAGACGACGGTGATGACTCACAACGCGACAATCTCGATCGCTGCGAAGTGGCTCGACGACGCCAATAACGAAAAAGCAACGCCGGAAGTCCGCGCAGCGGGCAAAAAAGCCTACGACGAGCAAATCGCGACCTCGGGTTTCCCCAAGAAGCCAAGCGGTCAGCCGATGATCTATCGCGCCGCCGTCAAGGTCGGTGTGATCTTCGTGGACGCCAAGCAAAAGGCGAAGGCCAAGGACTTCCTGAAATTCATGCTGCAGGAAGAAAACCTGACCCCTTACGTCGAAGGGTCGCTCGGACGCTGGTTCCCTGTGACGAAGCAAGGTCAGGAGTTGCCATTCTGGCAGGCCGACCACCATCGCAAGGCGGTCTATAACCAATTCAAGGCCGGCACGACATCGTTCGAGTTCACAAAGAACTACAAGTTCACGATCCTCAACAACGAGAATGTGTGGGCCAAGGCGGCGAACCGCGTACTCAACGACAAGATCCCGGTCGACAAAGCCGTGGACGAAATGATCGCTCGCATCAAGCAGGTCGCAGGCTGATCGAACCGAAGCCGGCCCCCGCGTGGCCGGCTTCAACCTTTCCGGTCCATCGATGGCGTCGACGCTTACGCTTCCGGAATCGAGCACCGCGCAGGCTGTTCCTGCCAGGTGGCTGACACCGTGGCAGACCTGGGGCGCGATTCTGATCGTTCCCTACATCATCATATTCATTCTGTTCGTGGTCTATCCGGTCGGTTACGGGTTTTGGATCGCGCGCCATCCGCACAGCTACGTCGAATTGTTTGACGATCCGATCTTTGCGCGATCGGCGGTGAACACGCTGGTGTTTCTCGTGATCGGCATAAATATCAAGATGGTGATCGCGCTACTGCTGTCGGGCTTCTTCATCCAGGCGCGCACCTGGATCAAATGGTTGTCGGTCCTGTTCATCCTGCCCTGGGCGGTGCCATCGATCCCGACCATCCTGTCGCTGCGCTTCATGCTTAACCCGGAATGGGGCGTGATCAACTCGTTGATCTTCCGCGTCACCGGCGAGGACGGTCCGAATTGGCTGAACGATCCATCCATCGCGCTGTCGATGGCGATCGCAGTTCATATCTGGAAATCGTTGCCGTTCTGGACGCTGATCCTGATCGCCGGCCGGATGGCAATCCCGGAGGATCTATACGAGGCGGCCTCCGTCGACGGCGCGACCAAACTGCAAAAATTCAAATACGTGACATGGCCTTCCTTGCGCACGCTCTATATCACCTCGACGATTCTGTCGATGATCTGGACGCTGGGTGACTTCAACAGCGTCTATCTTTTGACCGGCGGCGGCCCGGCCGATCTCACTCACGTTCTCGCGACGCTCGGCATCCGCTATCTCCGGCTTGATCAGGTTGATATGTCGATGGCGGCCATCATGGTCGCCCTGCCTTTCGTGCTTCCGCTGGTGTTCTTCATGATGAAGCGATTGTCGAAATGAAGCGGCCCACCCTCGGTGCTGTCACAACCGAAGCAAAACTGCTGCTGATCGGCATTCCCGTGGCGATTTGGACGTTGTTGCCGATCTATCATTTGTTCCTGTTTGCGATCTCGCCAAAGGAATCCGCGTTCTCCGGGAAATTATGGCCGGACCACCCAACGCTGCATAACTTTGAGGTGGTTTTCAAACAGGAGCACTACTATCTCCACCATTTCTGGCAGCAGCTCTGGAATTCGCTGCTGATCGCTGTGGCAACCGGCGTGCTCACATTGCTGATTGCAACCGGCGCGGCGTTTGCGATAAGCCGCCTGAAGGTTAGGGGCGGGCGCGTCGTGATGAACCTCGCGCTATTCACTTACTTTATTCCGGCAGCGTTCCTCGCTGTTCCGATGTATCGCACGATGGGATTGTACGGTTTGCTCAACAGCCAATGGGCGCTGATTTTGGCAATGGTGACCATCGCCGCGCCGTATTCGATCTGGGTTTTGAAGCAGTCGTCCGACCAGTTGCCGGTTGAGCTCGACGAGTTGGCGATTATGGACGGCGCCTCGCCAATGCAGTTGTTCTGGTTCGTCTATGTTCCGCTGATGGCACCGGCACTCGTTGCGATCGGAACGTATGCGCTGCTGTTGGCATGGAATGAATATCTCTACGCCTTTCTGCTGCTGTCGAAAGACACGGCCGTGACGCTGCCGGTCGGCCTCGGCAATTTCCTGGCGGCGGACGATTTACCGTGGGAACTGTTGATGACGACCGGCTTAATCTACGCGCTGCCGCCGGCGGCAATCTATTACACGTTTAGACGATATATGGTGTCCGGATTGACCCAGGGCGCGGTCAAGGGTTGAGCGCGGAATTGCAAGATTGCTACCGGCACCCCGAGCGACACAGGCTTTTGGTTCAACCCTGCTAATTGTTGAAAGCATTGGCCATTGCGGCGCCAATGTCCGCTAATGACCCAAGGCGGACATCACGGCTAAACGCCCGTGAATCCTCTTCGACTATTGTCGCTACTCCGTAACGGCAGGAGATTTCCGTGCGGCGCGTCCTTTGCGACGGGCTGGCCTGCGCAAGTCGGTCATCTCGGCTTCGCGCCGCGAAGTCGCAAGCTCGCCCAGCAAGACGAAAAGCGCTGACAGGAAGAGCAGCGGAATGCCGCCACCGACCATGCCGACAGCAATCTTGATCGAAAGTGGATCCGTGATGCGCACAACGTGGCAAAAGAGGTCAATTAATTTTTCCATTTTGTCCTCCGCGACAAGAGCGTTTGAAGCGAAGGGCGAGTGTAACTCACGCGAGCTCACGAAGCGATCTAGTGCCAGGACCAAAAGGTTTACGAGAGTGCCAAGCGCACAAACGTAAGCCTTGGCTTCTACAGAATTGCCCGAAAGGCCATTGGTTCGAGATTTATCAGACCAAGCCAGCCAAAGGACCGATCGCTTGGCTTCCCGGGAAAACATCCTTCGCCAGGAGTTGATCGTCGACGCGCAGATGGTCTTTGAGAATTCCCTTCATGACCGCGCGCAGATCGGTCGTCGGCTTGAGGTCGCGCCCGTCACGTAAGTTCGCTTCTTTCAGGCCGGGCCAGTCGGCGATGACGCGGCCGCCCTTCAATGCACCACCCACGAGCAGGGCGACCGTTGCCGTGCCATGATCGGTACCCTCGGTGCCATTGATGCGCGCCGTTCTGCCGAATTCTGTGATCACCGCAACCACACTGTCCTTCCAGGAATCACCCATGCCGGTCTCAAGCGCGTTGATGGCGCCGTCCAGCGCAGCGAGGAGAACTGCAAGGCGTCCTTTGGTTGCCCCTTCGTTTGCGTGCGTGTCCCAGCCGTCGAAGGCCAACGCGCCGACACGCGGGCCATCCGGCCGCGCCATGAACTTGGCAGCGGCTGAAGCGGATTCGGCGAAATAGGCGCGTACCGCCGCTCCCGGGATGCCCGGAGTCATCTGAGGCTTTTTCGACATGTCGCCCATGGCGCCGCCGCCGGCGATCGCACTTAGGGCGCTTCGCTCTTCCATTGCATTGGCCAACGCGGGGTCAGTGTGGCGATAAAGATCAACGAGCCTGCTCATAGTGTCATTGCTGGCTGGCGGCAGCCGTGGTGGTGTCCAAGCCAGAACAGGCGCTGGTCCACGCGCCACCAGGGGTGCAATTGGTCCAACGGCAAAAGCCTGTTTTGGATTGACGCGTCCAGCTGCCGGCAAGCCGGCAAGCGCACGATTGAGCCAGCCAGTATCGGCCGAACCCGGTCGAATGAACCCGCTCTCCAGCACGTCCTGCCCGTCGAAGTGCGATCTTTCGCGATACGGCGTCGCGACCGCGTGGATGATTGTTGCCTGTCCAGCTTTGTAGAGGCGGTGCAGGTTGGGCACGGCCGGATTGAGTGCAAAGAAAGAGTTGAGGGGCAACGCCGCGGCTGCTCCATCGGTCGTGAGCGCATTGTCGCCGCGCAAGCGCTGCCAATCCGGGTCGCCCACAGGGGCAACGGTGGCGAGCCCATCAAGTGCCCCACGAAGCACGATCACCAGAAAGCGCGGATCCCGGCCTTCGGCCTGCGCCACGCGGGGCAGGTAGGCCCACGCAAACAGCGCTCCCGATCCCAGCAGAAGTTCGCGGCGATTGGATTGATGGATCATGACATCACCTGCGTTGGAATTCGGAAGACATCAGAAGAAGCGCCAGGGCCTGCGACCGGCTTTCCGCTCGACCCAAAGCTTCTTTGGTTTCGCTTGAGAGCAGCGGCCCAAAGGTGTTCTGCGCGATGAGCGCTGGATCGAGCGTGTCCCCGACGCGCCGCGAAATCTGATTAGCGATATCGAGGCGTTGACCAAGGCCATCCATCCAGGCCGCGCTGTTGTCGGAAAATCCGTTCGGCGCCGGCACGCGCCAGAGCGGTTCGCCCAACAGATTTTGTGCTTGCAGGATCGGCCTCACATCAGGTGGCTTGACGCCACACGCCCGCAAGGAGCTGACCACCCAATCCGATGGGCGACGAAGCTTTGTGGGGTTGGCGTCCCAGGCTTCCGGCGCAGTGATGAGTGCTTTTGAGACCTCTTTCAGATCGCCCTTGGTATCGAGGAAGCGTGCTGCGAGCCGGGCCACGAGGGAGCGGGGTGGATCGTCCGCAACGAAATGCGAGGCAAGCTTGAGTGCGATATGGTTTGCGGTGGCAGGGTTCTTTGCCAAGTTAAGCAGTACCGCGCGGCCCTGCTCAAAGCCGCGATCTTCGTAGTCGTAGCCGATAACACGGTGAGTACCCGGCTCGTGCATTCGGGGATTGAATGTGAACTCCCCACCGCGCTCCGGAGACTGGCGCGGCGGAACAATGCTCCAGCCAGTGATCACCTTGGCGAAATTCGTAACATCGTCCTGCGAGTAACCGGTTCGAACTCCGAGCGTATGCAACTCAAGAATCTCGCGCGCGAGATTTTCGTTGAGGCCCTTGTCACGGCGTAGACCGGCGAATGAATTCGGGCCAATCGAGCGCGCATTGTCGAGGTAAAGCAGCATCGCTGGATGCGATTCGACGGCAAGGAGCATATCGGCGAACTTGCCGGCCACATGCGGACGAATTGCTTCGCGCTCGTATGCCCCGCATAGCGGCCTTACGCCGCCTTTGTCGGCCGAAATGCAAAAATGGTTGGACCAGAACCACACCAAACGCTCAACGAAGCCGGCGTCAGCTGCCAGGGCTATCTCAAGGCGTGCTTTTGATTCTTCAAGGTAGATTTGCTGCGGTAGGCCGGGCCCCGGGTTTGGTTTGGCCGCGTTGTTTTGTTGCGCCGGTTGCTTGTCCTCTGACGTACCGGCTTCTTTCGCCTGCTGCTTCTCAGCCTCGTTTTGGGCATTGGCTGCAAGTCGTGCAGCCTTGCGCTCCTGACGAAAATCAAAAGCCGCACGCGCGGCTTCGCTCGAACTCAGCAGGTCGTTGTTCTTGATCAGGGCGGCATCAGGTTTGTCGAGCTCGGCCAACAAGGCCGATCGCGTATCGCCGACTGAATTGGTCGATCCGAGCTTTGGCGGCAATCCAAAACGGTGGAGTGCCACAATGCTTTGCGCACGCGGATCACGGGCCATTTTAAGCCCCGTTTGTTTTTGCGCCCCACGCCGCAATTGATCAGCGGCCAGCCACTGTCGCTCAGGGACAATGAATGGGGAATGAAAATCCACATTAAATTTGCGTAATTACGCTGTGGGTTCCGAAACGGACACCGCTGTCTTGACGCGTCAAAAACACAGCGCAACACTTCCGGCGACAAAAAAATCTGTGCGGGGCCGCTATGGCAACCGACGCGCTTTTCGGGAGGTGCCGATGCCGAAACGTAGCAATGCGCCCGACGCCGGGCGGCGCAATTTTCTCAAAGGGGCGACGCTTGCCGGCGCGGCGGCTCTAGCGCCTCCGGTTGCTGCCAAGACGCAAGCGTCCGATCCACCTAAGGGAAGCACCAAAGCCGCGGTTCCCGGGCCGAGGCTCGCGGCGGCTGAGACAATGGCGCCGTCGAAGGATCCGGTCAGTCAGACGACAAGCGGTGGCGATTTCATGGTCGACGTGTTCAAGACACTCGACATCGACTACCTGGCGATGAATTGCGCGTCCAGTTTCCGCGGACTGCACGAAGCCGTGCTCAATCATGGTGGCAATACGAAGCCGGAAATTCTCACCTGCCCGCACGAAGAAATCGCCGTGCACATGGCACAGGGTTACGCCAAGATCGAGGGCAAGCCGATGGCCATGATTTGCCACGGCGTGGTCGGTCTGCAGCATGCAACGATGGCGATGTACAACGCTTGGTGCGATCGTGTTCCCGTCATCGTCATGGGTGGCAACATCATCGAAGCCAACAAGCGCGGGCCGGGCGCCGAGTGGGTACATTCGGCAATCGACCCAGGCGCAATCGCGCGCGACTTTGTAAAGTGGGATGACCAGCCCACATCGCTTCAGCATTTCGCCGAATCCGCCGTGCGCGCCTACAAGGTCGCGACTACGCCGCCGATGGCGCCTGTCATGCTGTCGCTTGACGCCGAACTGCAGGAAAATCCGATTGCTGATGCGGAAACACTGAAGATCCCGAAGCTCTCCAAGGTGATTCCGCCCGAGGAGACTCCGCAGCGCTCGCCGAACTCGCAAAGATGCTGGTGGCCGCGGAAAACCCCGTGATTATTGTCGATCGCGTGACGCGTACGCCGGCGGGCATGGAACGGCTTGTCGAACTTGCTGAGACGTTGCAATGCGCGGTCATCGATAACGTCGGGCGCATGAATTTCCCATCGCGGCACCCGCTCAACCAGTCGTTCCGCCGCACTATTCTTCGTCAGGCGGACGTCATCGTGGCGATGGAAGTCAATGAATTGTGGGGGTCGTTGAACGCTTTCAGCGACCGGATCGTGCGCAGCTCCAAGCCCAATTACAAGCAAGGCGCAAAGATCGTCACGCTCGGCAGCCGCGATCTACACATGAAATCGAACTACCAGGACTTCGGGCGTTACCAGGAAGTCGATCTCACTATCGGCGGCGACGCGGAAGCCAGTCTGCCAATTTTGATCGAACAGATTAAACGCTTGCTCGACGACGGCAAGAAGTCGGCATTCGCGACACGCGGGCAAAAGCTCGCGGCGGCCAAGTTGGCGGCAGTAGAGCAGGCGAAGTCCGATGCGACCATCGGATGGGACGCCAGTCCGATCACGACCGCGCGGATGTGCGCCGAAGTGTACAGCCAGATTAAGGACGAGGACTGGTCATTGGTCGGTACCGTAATCCGGTCACATGGCCGCACGGCTTGGAAATTCGACAAACCTGATCAATGGAACGGCGTTGCAGGTGGTGCCGGGCTGCGAGACAATCTGCCGGCGTCACTGGCAGCGGCGCTGCGAACAAGTGGGACGGCGCCGGACGTCGGCATTCGGCGGCGACGGTGATTTGCGTTCGCGCCGAGCACGCTGTGGACGGCAGCGCATCATCGCATTCCAATGCTCACGTCGCGCACAAGAACCGTGCCTATCATCAGGAGTATATGTACTGGTAGGTGATGGTGGTGTGTCACGGGAACGCGGCATGACGAATACCTGCGATAGGATGACGATCACGGGACCAACGTTTATTATGCCACAATCGTACGTGGTTCGGTGTGCATGGTGAAGGTCCGATCATTGATCGAAGACTGTACTGCGTTAGCGCGCGATCGTGGTCAAACTGGTGAAACGCGGTTCGTCGATGTTCTTAACCGATCCGCGACGAGGCATCGGCCACGGAAAGACTTCACAATGCGCAACTTCGATGCTCTCCGGCAGTCTGGCGGCAGGCGCCGTTGCGGCGTCGGAACTTAGTCGTGGTGCTGGCACAAATGCGACATCCGGCGACGCTGTGCCAACGGGCTCATCCATCCTGCCACGGACGCTCACGTGCCATGGCCGCGCTGGGCAGGGTGGCGCGACGACGATTGAGACCCGCGATCGCGAGTGGAGACGCCAGTCCAATCGTTCGTGCGTCCTGGTGCGACGCGCCGAACGACATGCCGGCCACCGACACAGGTGTTGTTGGACAAGGAAGCCGTCGACATTCATGCGTCTTGGATCGTCTCCCGCGAACCTGTGAAGATCTTCCTGCTTGAACCAATGAGCGATCCGTCACGATCACCCCGAGGAACGTCCGAGGCCGCTGCCCAGCCTCGGCTCAAGCTGCTCGACGGTTGAGCCCATGAACAGATCAGTTCTGCGAATGTTGCGGCTGCTGCGCGACGCTGTGCGTCGTAGTACTGCTGCTGGCGACGTGTTCCGCCGTCTCGGCGAAATCGACCCAGTCACGCTCGCGCTCCTCATCGCCACGCGACCGCGACGACTGTCTTTGCTGTGTCGCCTTCGTCGCCGAAGCCGCGCATCCGAACCGCCGATGTCATCGTCATCGGCGCCGCTGGGGCGCGGCGTCTTCCTCGGATTCTTCCTCGGAGTTTCAGCGCAGCGCTGCAATACACGACGGCGGCGCGCGCGCGATCGGCATTGCCATGATCCCGATCCAGACCCTGATCGTCGCCTCACCTCCGAACGTGAGCAACTCGATGCCGGTACCTCGAAGTGTCGCACCTGCATCTGCGGCACGCGATTCGTGTTTGGCCCAGGCTTATCGCGGCCAGGGTGTCGCGCCACTGGCTCGGCGCCATGGTCGGCTTCTCGGCGGACTGAATGTAGCGACCGACGTGCTTCGGCGGCTGGTGTTCGGCAGCAGGGCATGATGTTCGTCATGGCGCTGGAAGTCATCTTCGGCCTGGTCGAGATCGCCAGCCGACGCCAGTGGCGTCCTGACTCAGCTGGCTGAAGCTTCAGTCGAAGCGGCTGCATCGCCGCGACATTCGGCACGCTGGCGACGCCATTCAGGGCTCGCTTTCACCTGGGCGTGACGCCGGCCGGCCGCCGCGCCCGGCGTCGTCATCTTCATCCTGATGCTCAGTCCGATCGTGGCGATCCTGCTCGCCAGCCGTCCCTGGGTGAAGCGGCTGAGACCGCGCTGATTGCGGCTGGCGTTCGTCATCGGGCGAACTTCGCCAGTTGCCAACCGGAGCGCGGCCGCTGCAGGTGCTGCGGGCTGCAACGCAAAAGGCGCGCACAGTATTCGCTGTCATACCTGGCCGTCAACATGATCGGCTTTCACCCAAAGCAGCTTCATCTGAAGATAGACCGCCGGAACAGGCATCAACGGACATGAGCGATTCCATCGACGAACCGTATGGGCGGCGCGCTGATATCGGATCGGCCTTCTGATCTGCCTGCGCCTTCTCTCGCTGTGGGTACCGCTCAAACAAAGTAGCCATCTGGGTGCGCGCCGTCCGTGCTTGCATCTTTTCCGCAAATGGCTTTGATCATCGAACTTCGGAACTGAGATCGCCCTCAGATGATCAACTTCGCCTCGCAGTCCTCGGCGGCCTCCTGCTGCAACTGGGTGGGCCTGCTCCAGGATGGTATCGGCAAGTGGAAGGCGAATCGTGTCTTAGGCGGCATCTGCCGACGGGATGGGGTCATTGGTCTTGACGTACTCATCGACGGGGTCGTGGTTCGAATCGTTGAGGATCTCGTTGTTGCCGCGATACATCATCGAAGGTGATGAACATCGTCGGACTCGTCGATGCTGAAATCGACACTGTGCAAATTGTAAGTATGCGCGGTGCAGGCCAGAAATCGTCTCCCAGCTCGTCGCGTCGCGGGCAGCAGGACGCGCTGAAATCAGTAGTGGTCTCGCACTTTATCCGACGGCTCAGTGCAATCCGGTACCCAGCATTGAGTAGCTGTGTCGGCGCGCCGTGGTCTCAGAATAGGCCACTGTTGCACAAATGCTTTCGACAACTCGACCGCTCTTGTTGAACCGATCAACAGCGCAAGACGACGCCCTGAATCTGGTCGAGCGGCCCCTCGACGCGCCAACCGGCTGGCATGACGCTGTCGTGAGCCGGGGGTGGACATGAGGCGGCGCGACTTCATCACGCTTCTTGGCGGCGCGGCGTCCACGTGGCCGTTAACGGCTTACGCCCAGAAGATCGCCGGATTGGCCTGCTCTTGAGCACGCCAGATAGCGATCAGGAAGCAAAAGTCGAGCTTGCAGCGTTTGTGCAGGAGCTGAAGAAACTCGGTTGGAGCGAAGGACGAATATCCAAATCGATTATCGGTTCAGCGCAGGCGACACCGCACGGATGGCGATGTTCGCGGAAGGATTTGGTGGCGATGAAGCCCGACGTGATGGTCGCGCGGAGTACCCCCGTGCTGAAGGCGGTGGCGGCGGAAACGAGCACGATCCCCCTTGTATTCATTGGCGTGTCCGATCCGGTTGGCGAGGGCTTGGCCGCGAAGTCTCCGCGCGGCCGGGTGGAAATTCCACCGGATTTACCAATGTGGAGTTCGCGATGGCGGGCAAATGGGTTGAATTGCTCAAAGACATTACGCCCGGCCTCAAACGCGTAACCAACATTTCAACCCACAAACCGCCCCAGGAGGCGGAGCCGATTCCGCCCGTTTGGTCGAGCGGGCCGCCGACGCCCTCGGAGTGACCGCGATCTCTGGACCCGTTCGCGCGTCCTCCGACATTGACCCAGCGGTTGCCGAGCTTGCACGTGAGCCGGGCGGGGGCCTGGCTGTGCTACCCGACGCTTCACCAACACCCATCGCACGGTGATCTTCGAGCTTGCGATGCGCTACCGTCTGCCCGCGGTCTATACGTTAGGCCACTTTGCCGTGGAAGGTGGGTTGATCGCTTACGGCGTGAATATCGTCGACCTCTACCGACGATCAGCATCCTACGTCGATCGAATCCCTCAAGGGGGAGCGTGCGGGAAGATCTGCCGATCCAAGCGCCGAGCAAATTCGAGCTTATGATTAACCTCAAGACCGCCGAGGCGCTCGGCCTCACCGTCCCATCATCACTGCTCGACCGCGCCGATGAGGTGATCGAATAACTGACAAACAAGGTTTGTCCCGATGTCGCGATCGGCACGTAGCGGAC
>CAVULE010000016.1:0-12358 GCA_963742315.1 uncultured Verrucomicrobiae bacterium | reverse complement strand
GGCGCCAGCACACCGCAGATGCGTTGGCTCATGATTTCTGCTGCTTTTCCAATTTCTTAATTCTTAACTCTTCCTTTTACCTTTTGCGTCACTTCTTCCTTCTTAATTCTTAATTCCTAATTCTGAAATTGGAAACCGTGCGAGACTGCTTTGCCTTCTGATCTCCGACCTCTGTCCTCTGTCCTCCGATCTCCCTGGCACGCCGTAGCCTTGCGCGTAGGCGGCTGACCTCTGGCTATAACCGTGGAAACAGTCGTCCGGTCCGCTTCATGTAGTCGCGATACGAATCGCCGAAGAATTCGCACATCATCTTTTCCTCACGCGGCGTCCTAACTAGATACAGAAGCGCAACCGTGACCAAGCCTGCCCAACCCGCGAGCCAGTTTTGCAACAACAACCCTTGGGCGAGGGCAAACAGAAAAATCGCGGCATACATCGGATGCCGGATGTGTCGATAAACGCCGTGCACGACCAGTTCGTGTTCCTTGCGCATCTCAAGCGTGATTGACCAGTTAAGGCCAAGATCGACATGAGCGCGCCAAAACAGCCAGAGCGCAATGACCATTGTCGCTGCCCCGCACCACGGAACAAATGCCGGCAAACGATAATCAGCGAACCCAAGCCAGGGTGTGAAGAGATATTGCGCCGGCAGAATAATGCTCCCCACAAAGACCAACGCCACCAGCGCGCGATCGGCGAGGTCGACCCGGCTCACCACTTTCTCATTACGCTTTGTCCGTCCGCCAAAGACTCCGCGGATGCCGATGTAGACAATCAAGCCGACCAGATAAACGAGATTCCATGCTTGCATTCGCATAGGTGTGCGAGAGGGCTGATAAAATCAGATCAGCCAACCGAAATCGAGAACTTCCAGCGAATGATGGGTGAGAGGTCAGAGATCGGAGCTCAGAGGTCGGAACTCAGAGGCGCTTCGCCGTCATTCCGCATTTCTAATTTCTAATTTTTAATTTCACAATCCAGCGTTCAATTTGATGACAAGCGAAAGAAAGAGCGCATTCATCCTCGGCGGCATCGCTGTGATCGAATGTGGCTGGGTCATCTGGAACCTTCGCCTCAATGGCTGGCGCTTATTTCGTTATCTCGGCTTCGCGCCTGGACTCACCGGTGCCATCCCCGGCTGGATCGCTGCCGCTCTCGTCGTAGTTATCTTCGTCGGTTTCTCGCTTCGACTTCCCTCCGTTCGCGCCAATCTTTTTCGTCCCTCCTTCTTGAAATTTCTTGCCGTGCTGGTCGCAATCGGCGCCGGGATTCTTGAGGAAGTAATGTTTCGCCGCTGGACCATGAATTGGCTAATGGCGCATGGCTACGGCGCGATCGTTCAAGTACTCGGAGCGGGTCTCCTCTTTGGACTGCTCCATGCCGTTTGGGGATTAATGGGCCGAAGTGTGCACGCGGCCGCGGGCGCTATGCTGGCCACAGGGTTTCTGGGCCTGATGCTCGGGATCGTGTACTTGCTATCCGGGCGCAGCCTTGCGCCCTGCATCGTCGCCCACTTTTTAATCAATCTGGCTATAGAACCCGGGCTCGTCCTTGCCGCCACGCGCGGAGAAATGACTTCGACCTCTGCGAGCCAATTAGGAAGTAAGAAGTAAGAACACGCTGCGACGGGGTCGCGGCGGGTAGGCGGTAACGCAGCCAGGGTAGCTGGCGCGAGCGTGGGAACGCGAGTGACCAATTACTCTGGAGCTGCTTTCGACTGTTTGATGTTAGTGACGAAAATAGCGGTGAGTTCTTCATTCGGGCTTCGTCATTCCTTCGTCATTCAACGCCAGTCCGGCTCGGACCATTCGCTAGCCGCGCCGTAGCCAAGCGAAGGCGGGTGCTTCGTCATTTTCACTCATCTGACCTCTAACAACGGATTTGTAGGGCAAGCGCTCCCACTTGCCATTCGATGGATCGGCAGGCGACGCGCCTGCCCTACAGTTCTATAATCGATAACAAATAACCGTTACCCGAAGCGCATCGCGCTTCTTCCCCATGCCTCTCATTCAAGTGCGTCAATCTGCTGTTCACGGTCGGGGCGTTTTCGCGGCCCGACCCATCCGAAAAGGCCGGCGCATCATTGAATACACGGGCCGCCGCGTCGCGTGGAAAAGTATTCCGGCCGATGTGAACGATGCGCACACATTTCTTTTTGGGATCAACGATGGCACCGACGTCATCGACCCCGAGATCGGCGGGAACGAAGCGCGTTGGATCAACCACTCCTGCGACCCGAACTGCGAAGCGATCGAGGAAGACGATGGTCGCGTCTTTATCCATGCCTTACGCAACATCCGCGCGGGCGAAGAATTGTCTTACGATTATCAACTCCAACTGGACGAACCGATCACGCGCGCGCTCAAAGCTGAGAATGCATGCCATTGTGGCAGCGCAAATTGCCGCGGCACCATGCTTGAGCCAAGTCGTTAACGCCGATCTCCCTGGTGAAGATAACAGATAACAGATGACTGACCTCCGATAACGGATTTGTAGGGCAAGCGCTCTCTCCGAGGCGTAGGCTACGAGCCGGAGGCCCGCTTGCCATTCGATGGATCGGCAGGCGACGCGCCTGCCCTACAGTTGATAGCGATTTTCGTAACGATCCTAAAGCGATCCAGAGAAAACCCTTCTTAATTTTTCCTTTTTCCTTCTTAATTGACCAACTAGCCGGCTTCCATCAACTGTCAGTCTTCTCTGAAAGTTCACATCCTCGATACCATTCAGCTCGGCCGGCCGGGCATCATTGCCGCGACCGCGCTGGAAACAAACGACGGCATCGCGCTGTTTGATACCGGGCCGGAGTCAACTTTTGTCAATATCGTAACCGCGCTTCGGCAGATTGGTGCTTCGCCTAACGACATCCGGCATGTCTTTCTCAGTCATATTCATTTTGATCACGCCGGCGCGGCCTGGCGATTCGCCGAGCTTGGAGCGACGATTTACGTCCATCCCAATGGGGCTAAGCATCTCATTGATCCCGCCAAGTTGATTGCATCCGCGGTAAGAATCTTCGGCGACGACATGGAGAGGTTATGGGGCCAAATCGCGCCGGTCCCGGAAAACCGGGTCAGAATTTTGGAAGACAACGCGATCGTCCCGGTGGCCCCGTTTGAAATCCGCGCCATCGCCACACCGGGCCATGCCAGTCATCATCATGTTTACCATTGGGACGATAATCTCTTCGGCGGTGATATCGCCGGTGTCCGGCTCGGGAATGGGCCGCCGATTCCGCCGTTTGTTCCGCCTGAGCTGCACATCGAATCCTGGCATGAATCGATTGCCAAAATCCGGGAATTGAATCCAACAAAACTCTACCTTCCCCATTTCGGTTTGGTGAAAGGCTCTGTCGCCACGCACCTCGACGCCTTAGATGAACGCGTTACTCGGTGGTCCGAATGGTTTCGCGAGAAGATTTCGGCAGGATTTCGAGAACCGGACCTCGTCGCTGCTTTTGCCAGGCTCGAGCACGACGACTTAATAGCCAACGGCGCGACCGAAGAACTGGCAAGAGACTACGAAACCGCAGATCCGAGCTGCATGGCCGTCCCCGGCGCCATCCGTTATTGGGAGAAATATCATCCAGGCGACAGTTTTTCCTATTAACTGATAACCGATAACAATTAACTCGCTGCGTCCCTTCGCCGTCATTCCGCATTTCTACTTTCTACTTTCTAACTTTTCCGCCAAGATCTCATACGAGCGTAGCCGCGCGCTATGTTCATATATCGCTGAGGCGACAATCAATTCGTCCACCCCTGTCTCTTCCACGAAACGCTCCAGGCCGGCGCGCACCGTTTCACCCGAACCGACGAATGACCGGTTGAGCATGGCGGAAGCCTTCTCCTTTTCGAATGGTGTCCAGAAGGTCTCGATATCATCGATTGGCGGCGGAAGTTTTCCGCGCGTCCCGCGCACCATTCGAGTAAAGCTCTGTTGCGCGGAAGTAAATAGTCGTCGCGCATCTTTATCGGTATCTGCCGCGAACACATTCACTCCCGCCGCCGCATACGATCGCTCAAGTTGCTTTGATGGCTTGAACTCACGGCGATACGCCTGCAACGCCGGGATCAACGCCGCCGGCGCGAAATGCGACGCGAACGCATAAGGCAGACCGAGAATGCCGGCCAGCTGCGCGCCGAACAAACTCGATCCAAGAATCCAGAGGGGCACCTTGAGTCCTGCACCTGGCACTGCCTGCACCTTCTGGCCGGGCTGCGCCTCTTCGAAAAATTGCTGCAGTTCCACCACATCATCGGGAAAACTATCGGCGCTCATTGGATCGCGCCGCAGCGCCAGCAACGTGCGTTGATCCGTTCCCGGCGCTCGCCCAAGTCCAAGGTCGATTCTTCCCGGGTAAAGTGATTCCAGAGTGCCGAACTGTTCCGCGATCACCAGCGGCGAATGATTCGGCAGCATGATCCCACCTGCGCCCACCCGGATGGTGCGCGTGCCCGCCGCCACATACCCGATAACCACCGCCGTCGCCGCGCTGGCGATGCCGACCATATTGTGATGTTCCGCCAGCCAGAAGCGCCGGTAACCCCACCTCTCCGCATGCTGCGCCAGGTCCAGTGTATTGCGCAAAGCATCCGCTGGCGTTCCGCCTTCAGGAACAAATGCGAGATCAAGAATAGAAAGAGGCGGCATACAGCAAAATTACCCAGATAACCGATAACGAATAACCGAAGCTTCGCTTCACTCCCTCACACGCATTTTTGCTGCTGATTCGACCATTCAAGCTGTACGGTGTAACCGACCATTTGCTTGAAGTTCCACGCGCAAATGTCGCCGATTTCTCCATTGGTATCGTCATACCAACCCGACCCCGGGACAGGATCGGTGATTGCCTCACACAGCTCATGCGAACTGGTTGCGGTTAACGCATCGAACGTTTGCAGACCGCCAAGGCAGCCGCTGCACGATGGGTAAGGCATTACTGCGTAATACACCGTCCCGACGTTGTTATGATAGCCGCAGTAACTCTGGCACGAACGACTCCCTCCGAGGATCGAGACAATCCCGGGGTCAAGATAAATGAAATAAAGCGTGTTCGCTGTGTTCTTCACAATCGCCTGTGATGAAATCCATTTCTTCAATTGCGCCTGTATTACCGAATCGGTCACGCTCCGCGCTGGCGCGTTCACGGTAATCACCTTCGTCCCAATAAAAGAACCGTGCCCAATCGTCTCGGCCCGGCACGTTGTATTCCGCGAGTTGATCTATTAAGGGACTGACAAGGATGTCGCCAAAGAACTTGTTGAGCTTGCTCATGGTATCAGTCGAAGCGGGCGACGATGCCCAGAGCTTCCCCCAAAAGATCGTAAACACTTCAACATTTGGAATAAGAGCCCCACCACGGTAGGTCAGGTCAGCCTGCGGCGGAGCCGCGACAATCGGTTGGTGCAACGGCACGACCCGTATGTGCTCACCAACCGCAAACTTCCCCTTTCTCGGGGCCCGCTTGATCGCTCTCTTCATGACTTGCTATTGGGCGTCCTACCGTTCAACCAGACAAGATCACCTCCGCTGACGACAGCGCAATCAGAGCATCCCGGCCTCCGTCGCGTGAGCGAAGCTTTTACGCGATCTGCCCTCTGATCGGCCGAAAAAACGGATTGCGCGCACAGAGCTCGGGAAGCTTCTAATCAGGGAGCAGGCTGTGCGAACGGTTGCATATCTGTTGCGCAATAAAGCCGAGGAAACCGCAAGCCAGCAACGTTACCAAAGGCGGAACGATCGGAACAAAAATCCCCAGAAAATTGTAAAGCACAAATGCTAACAAGAGATAGGCGACGCTAAGCGCGAGAAACGACAGTAGACAGATCAACCATCGCCCGACATATCCAACCAGCAGCCCGGCAAGCAATCCGAACATTGAAACAATCAGCAAATCCAGCGCAATTGGCAGCCTCCGCAAGAACTCGTGATCCATCGTCGCTGCGAGAACGTTCAAATGCATAACGGGGCCTTTTATCTCAGGACTGATGGGATTATCGATAACATCATTCATTACCGGTGCAGACGCGCCGACGATGACAATCTTACCTTCGAAGAACTCGCCATCGGAGTACTTGGAATGCCACATATCCGGTTCGGCAATTTCCCAAACCGGATGCGGCTGATAAGCATCACTCGCGCTAAATCGGATCAAGTGATTTTGTAAATCGTGAAGTACCTCATTAGACCTCCCGAGCTTCTCCATCGCCCTGGCCGCCAATGAAGCGCACAAGCGGTCGGTCGGAGAAGCTTTTTGCCCGGCTAGTTGACGCTGCGAGGTAAAGAATCGTGCTGCACGCAACATAGCGTCCCACTCATCAATCCAATAATTCACGTAGCCAACCCGATCATCGTATTGGGCAGGCGGCGGAATGAGATCGGCATCTGGCAAGACAAGTTCGTTGCCATTTTCGAGGTCGAAATTTGCGCCAACGACGACGCGATCTCGATAACGATCGAGCGCCGCACGGAAAATCTGGTCCCCTTCTTTCGTCGAATTGAAAACCAAATCGAAGACCACCAACCGCGCACCGGACTCGAACAAGCGGTCGAGTAATTGCGCCCAAACTTCCCGCGACCATGGAAACGGGTGTTCTGCCATTAATTGAAGCATCCGATCGTTCCCCGCCGTTGCGCTTTTTGGACCAGCGAGGCTCTTGGTCGAAATCGCGACAAAAACTAACTCCGGGTGCGTTGAAGTCCTCCGGCCTGTGCGATGAAGCCAATCTTCCAATCCTTGTTCCCGTCCCCAAACCTGGGAGAGCACCGGAAGAGCGGGAACGAAACGCAAACTCATCACCAGAGCCGTGCAGGAAATGCAGATCGCAGCAAGAAGTCTCTGCGAACGTACAGGCACTCTCGCTTTCTCAATCGGCTTCTTGCCTGCCGCCTGTTTTAGCTTCTGCGGTACCGCGGGGTTCCCGACTTCGTCCGTGTAAAGATTAACCACAGAAACGCGGACTCCATGCTTGACCTCCACATCCCCAAGTTCATGCAGCTGAGACCGCCACTTTGTGTACTGGACGAGATCGTCCGCGACGCGCTGTGAAAGCAAAATGTGACCCGCGTCACCGCAGCTCATGATCCGTTGCGCCATGTTGATTCCGGTCCCGGCCAGATTGGACCGTTCATTAACGTCGCTAAGTTGATCTACCGGCCCACTGTGGATGCCCATGCGAAGCTGAAGCGCGGATGAATTGCGAACCGCTTTGCTCACCTCGATCGCACACCGAACTGGAGCGTCTGGACTGGTGAAAAAGGCCAGCGCCACGCCATCGCCAGTCGGAATACGAATTAGCTTTCCCGCAGTATCAGCCCGGCGAAATTGCTCACTGTCGCGCACGTATTGGTTAAGCTGCTGCACAACCTCCTTCTGTTGATCGATTGCGAGCTTGGAATAGGCAACGATGTCGATAAAAAGAACGTGCGCGATCGCAAGATCGCCGTCTGGTTGTAGCTGATCAGACATATTTCGCCGGGCTTATCGTGTACGGTCGGCGCGAGAATAAGAAATGATCGCGAGAAGATCGAGTGCGAACTCGAAGGCCGCGGAGCAGGCAATAATTTAAAGATTCCGCGTGCCTCGACATTTAGGAAAATTCGGACAACCCCAGAAATTTTGTCCTGCGTATACGCCCTGTCTTGCTTCTCGCACAACCATTGCGGAACCGCACCTAGGGCAATCTGGTGCGAGATGATCTCGTTCTGCTTTTGCAGGTGGCACGATCTTCCCAGACGTTTGGACCCCGTGAATCAGATGCAATAGAGAATCAGCATCGACGAGCTCGATCGGCTTATTTTTGGCGAATGCAACTGCATCCGGCGTAAAGCTAGTGGTCGCAACCAGCTTTGCTGCGCTCGCTCCACGATCGTGTAAAACCCCATACAATTCCCGCACCTCCCGCACGCCCACTGGCGCTCCGTTCCGTCGCTTGCATTGAACTACGGTAACATTCCCGTCGCGTCCAAGTAGTAGATCAATTCCGCCGTCGGCTCCGCCTCCGAGAGTCTCCTCAACTTTAAAGCCCTGCCGTCGAAACGCTCTCGCCTAGCAGATCCTCGAACCGCTTCCACGGCAGTTCACGGATCGACGCAAGACTCGTTTGGCTGTCGAGCATCCGCTTGGTCTTCAACGAGCGGGTAGCCGAAATCAGAGAAAGGCAGAGAAAGAAAATGAAGATAAGCGGCGTGAAAGGGGCCGCTACTGGGATAACGCGCGGTAGGAGAATCGATATGAGGACCGCCAATCCCAAACTCACCCACCACGGAGCGAGAACCAGGTTGTCAACCCATCCAGATTTTCGCTCCGATGTGGTGCCGTTTCGTACGGCTCGGCCCGAACGGCGACGATTTCCCTTCGGCAAAAGGCTCACCAGTCCCGCGAGAATCAGGAGAGGCAGCATCTTGGATATCAAACCGCCGGTAAATTGATCGAGCTGAGGGTTTGGCATGCACGCCGATGCCGCTAAATTTGTGCCATCTTTGCAATTGGTTTTTCCGCTCTACAGCGAAGTAAGAGTCTGATAGGTTTGGCGCTTCATGGCGCGTTCTGGCTCATCTAATAAGAGGACCGAATCTGGGGCTAACATCGGCTTCGAAGCCAAGCTTTGGCTCGCTGCCGACACGCTCCGCAGCAACATGGACGCTGCGGAATACAAGCACGTCGTCCTCGGGCTGATCTTCCTTAAGTACATCTCGGATTCGTTTGAAGAGCACCACGCAAAGCTAGTTGACGGGGAAGGGGACTATACCGGTTCTAATCCAGAAGATCCGGACGAGTACCGCGCCGAAAACATCTTCTGGGTTCCACCAGCTGCGCGTTGGACGTACCTCCAGAATAGCGCGAAGCAGCCGACTATCGGAAAAATCGTTGATGACGCGATGGTCGCGATCGAGCGCGACAATCCACGTCTGAAAGGCATCCTGCCGAAAGACTACGCCCGCCCCGCACTCGACGAGACCCAGGACAAACCATGACCGATCAGGGGACCTCTCAAGCGGCTACGTCAGTTACTGCGAAGTCATCCGCCGTGAAAGCTGGCTGGATATGCCTTGTCCTTGGATTTCTCACCTTTTGGATTTTCGGGTTTGGATTCATTTTTTTCGCCGCGACTTTCATTCTGGCGATCGTTGCCATGTGCACCAACCGTGTGGGACAAGGCATTGTCCTCCTAGTTTCGTCCGTCGGATCCATAATCGTTTGCGTCATCATTTCGCTCGTTCTCCTATCTAGCGCTTTCACGGCTGCGCTGAAGAAGGAACGGGCAAAGCGACTCGCAAATGCTACACCTCGAGTGCAACTGCATCAGGCGGCAAGTAGCGAAACTCCGCAACTGCAGCGCCCCATAGCCACCCAAACCTCGTTAGAAGACCTGCTCGGTCCAGCAAAGGGTTCGCTGATTGTCAACATCAACACGGCCTCAGCCAAAGAGTTGGAATCGCTGCCGAATATTGGATCGTCACGCGCGGAACAGATCATCGCGCATCGGCCTTACACGTCCGTAGATGAGCTTTCTCAGGTGAAAGGCGTCACATCGAGGGTGATCGATCAACTGCGCCCATTTGTGAAAACGGACGGAGCGACGGAACCGCGATCGCATTGAAGTCTGCCCCACACGGGAAGAATACGAAAAGCAGGCTGGCTGCGCCATTACTTGTTAAATGCTGCCGTCGCTTCGTGCAGTGTCGCTCAGTCTTTGGTCATGCCAAGCGCAATTGCGCCAGTGAGGCGTATGAGCCGCCACTCAGGTTCGGGATGATCGTAAGTTCCAAAGCAGCCACGTCTTCCAACTCAACTTGATATTCCTCCATCTCCTCAGTGGCTCCCGATGGGCTGAAATGATACTGCTGGCGCACGACATCGCGCGATGAACTTTCTGTCGTTGGCGACCAGCGCAGGACGAACTCCTGCGTGCGCGCCTCCTTCTCCTCTCGAAACAGCAGGCGGATGCGCCTAAGCCTCTGCGGCGCTTCGAAGAGAAGACGGACCGTCTGTTCTCCTGGGCTTTCCGCGCGCCATCCTATTGCGCCAACAGTCAACAGCGCTGATTCGATCGGGTGCGCCGCGTCTTCCGATGTGACTTCGACTCGGGCCAGGGCTTCCAAGTCGAGCCAGCTGGTATTCGCTGACGGGCTTTCTCGCTGTGGCTGCGAAATGATTTGCTTGCGCATTGGTTTTGTCCTTTAAACCATAGCACTTCGTCAAAGCTTCGCCGATCAAACATCTCTCCACATTCTACACGCTTAACCGGCCCCTGGAGACGTCGTTGCTAGATGAGAGTCAACTCGCAAACGAGCGGGAAGTGATCAGACGCCAGGCGCGCGAGCGGCGTGCGATGGACGCTGAGCTGTGTGGGGTGCAACGCGGCGTTCACGAAAATGTGATCGACCGCGAGAGAGGGGAGACGGGTGGGAAAGGTACGGAACGCCCGTGCCGGCAGGACGAGTGTGCGCACGTCACGCAGGTGTCCGGCAATGAGCCGATGGGCGCGCGAGCTCCGCACACTGTTGAAATCTCCGAGTAGAATTGCCGGTTCATCCGGCGCGATGGAACTGAGCCATGTCGGTCCGACGAGTAATTCCGCCTGCAACCGGCGCTCGTTACGGCCCAGCCCAAAATGACTATTTATCACGTGCACCGAACCGAGATCGGTCTCCGCTTGGATCCAAATTGCAATACGCTTCTCGCGGCAGTACCAAGGCGCCACACCGGGCATCTCATCGGCGCGCTTCAGCGCGATCGGGAAGCGGCTGACAATGGCGTTCCCATATTGCTCGTCCCCGCTGCGCATCGCCGGATGGAAGTGATATTTCCAGCCGAGCTGCGTGGCGATCAGCGCGGCCTGATCGGCATGTGAGGAGCGCGGCCGGCCGAGATCCAATTCTTGCAGACCCACAATGTCAGCCGACATGCTCCCGATTACCTCCGCGATGCGACTTTCTGAGCGTCGCCGATCCATCCCGACGCAACCGTGTACGTTGTAAGTGGCAACGCGTAGACGCGGTAAAGGCAATTCCCTGGTCATCTCTTCTTCGGCTTAGTCTCGCTGCTACATCTGCGATGCGAGCAGCGACCCGATCCGACCCCTGATCTTCTCGCTCCAGGGCCGTTCTCGCCAATCGTCCAGCGTGATTTCGCGGGAGTAACTCTTGTCCTCTTCAAAGACTCGCGTGTGCGCGGCGACAAACTTCTCATCGAGTACGTTTAGATTCGCTTCTTCATTCAGCGACAAGGAGCGGTTGTCGAGATTCGCGGAACCGACCGACGCCCAGCAATCGTCCACCAGCAAATATTTGCAATGAAAACGGGCCGGCTGGTATTCATAGAAGCGAGCCCCCGCTTCCAGCAATCGCCGCCAACGCGTCTTGCCCACCGCACGAACCGTCGTTGCGTCAATGTCTGGCCCGGGCGTGATGATCTCGACTTTCACGCCACGGCGCAGCGCGTCGAGCAAGGTCTGCGTGCAGAGTCGGTCCGGAATAAAGTAGGCATTCGCGATCCGAATGTGGCGACGGGCGGCAGCAATCGAGATCAGCAACATCAAACGTGCGCTATCTGAGCCTTCGCCGGCTGAACTCTTGAAGACCTGGCACATGTCCTCGCCCGCGGGTTCCAGTTTTGGAAAATACTCATCACCGTGCAGCAGCTCGGCACGCGTCTCGAGCCAGTTATCCATAAACGCCTGCTGCATCTGCGCGACGGCGGGACCTTCCAGGCAATAATGTGAGTCGCGCCAGCGTCCATGCGTGCGTCCATCGCCCTTCCAGTCGTCAGCGATCCCGGTTCCGCCGAGATAACCGGTCCGGCCATCGATCACGAGGAGCTTGCGATGCGTGCGGAAATTCATGGCTACATTGATGAAGCGAAAGATTTCGAGTTGTACGCCGGCCTGTCGCACCAAGTTCATAGCGCGGCCATGAACGCAATCGCAGCCCAAGGCGTCCTGGAGAAAGTGCACTTTCACCCCAGACCGAGCGCGCTCCGCCAGAGCTCTGGCAAACGCGTCGGATACTTCGCCCTCTTTAAAGAGGAAATTCTCGAATGTTACTGTGCGTTGTGCGGACCGTATCGCCTCGAGTAGAGCCGGGAAAATCTGATCGCCATTTTCCAGCGCGGTCACTTTGTTGCCTTTCAGCAAGGGTGGTCCGAGCAAATTCCCCATCGTTCGGACGAAGACATCGTCGCCGACTGCATAGTCAGTGATAATTTCGTGGTGGATCTTCTTCTCAGTCGGGAAAAAATTGCGAGTGACAAAGAGGGTTGCCGCTCCGCCAATGGCAGCTGCACCAAGCGCCGTTGGCCATCGTGACTGGCATGAGGAAAAAGAATGCTTCACGCAAGAATATCGGACGGCGCGCT
>CAVULE010000015.1:0-552874 GCA_963742315.1 uncultured Verrucomicrobiae bacterium | reverse complement strand
ACGAAGTACTTCAAATTAATCCGCATAATTCAACGGTTTGGATTGATAAAGGACATGCTCTAGAAGATCTAAATAAATTTGATGAAGCAGTCCAAGCATTTGATAAAGCAATTGAGATTAACCCACAGGATTCATTCGCTTGGAGCAGCAAAGGAGATGCTCTTACTTCCTTAAATAAATCAGAAGCAATTGCAGCATATGACAAAGCTATTGAAATTAACCCACAGGATTACGTAGTTTTGGACCGCAAAGGAAAGGCTTTAGTTCAATTAGGCAAAGCAGACGAAGCGGTAAAGGCTTATGACAAAGCAATTGAAATTAACCCACAAAATTCAAATAGTTGGTACTTTAAAGGAGAAGCTCTAGATAAATTAGGTAAGTCTGATGAAGCACAAAAGGCTTATGACAAAGCATTTGGAAGAAGTTGAAAGCGTTTGACCTAGCTCTTGAAATTAACTCACAGAATTCAGAAGCTTGGAACTATAATCAATTTCTTCCAGATCTACGCTATTAAACTTAACTCAAACCTAAAAGTATACAAAAACGCATATAAATTAAATTTAAAAAACACGTTTATTTTTAGTCTAACTAGTAGTTTTGTTGAGATATAAATCCCAACTGTTGTTTTATTTTTTCAAAATTATAATCTAGGATATCCAACGCTTAGATGTGGATACCCTATCTAGAAATCCAACTATTTTTTGTCTACTTTAACATTAAGTGTTTTTTTCTCTGTTTTATGATGTTTGGTTGTATGGTGTTACTCTTTCGCATAGTCGAAGCTGAAATAAATATAGCACATTCTTTTGCTTACAACAATAAATAATTTTTAAAAAAAGCTGCGCATATTCGGCACAATCAGGTCAAAATGGATGGTAATTTTGGCTTAAAATTGAGTAGAATACATAGGTTGAATCAGTAAAACTGTGCATACTAAATAGAAAATAAGCAAGATTTTGATAATACTCCGAGTTCAACAAATCATTACGATAGATATTGGAAACAAATGCATTGGACAGATCAAGGTGAACTTCCACCTAAATTTCTTAATTTTTTTTCTTAATCATGAAAAAAGTAGTGAATAACTAAAATCTCATGGCATCAATATTCAAAAGCTGCGTAATCAAAAATATATAGAAGCACCAGGAGTAAAAAAACCTTGGTGGAGAATGTAATAAAAATAAAAGGGAATTAAATCCCTATACATTGATTTAAGGTTTTACGCAGATCATCGTCCAGCCTAATGTTTCGTTGCAAGAACCGGCAAATTCCTGAATGCGATTATTGGTTGTGTCGGCAACATAAACATTGCAAAATGGACCTGCAGCAACACCATATGGATTAGTAAATTGTCCGTCACTGCTGCCCAAAGTACCCCATTTGGTAATGTAGTTGCCGTTGCTGTCAAACTTCTGAATGCGATTATTGGTTGTATCAGCAACATAAACATTGCCCACTGAATCTACATCAACATCATATGGTTCATTAAATTGTCCGTTACCGCTGCCCGCAGAACCCCATTTTAGGAGATAGTTACCATTGCTGTCAAACTTCTGAATGCGATCGTCAATTGTGTCAGAAGTATAAACATTGCCAGATGATTGATCTACAGCCACACCAAATAGACCAGTACTACCAAATTGTCCGTCGCCGGTGCCAGGAGTGCCCCATTGGGTGATATAGGTGCCGGTGCTGTCAAACTTCTGAACGCGATTATTGACTGTATCAGCAACATACACATTGCCCAATGAATCTACAGCAACACCATGTGGACCATTAAATTGTCCATCTGCAGAGCCTCCACTACCCCATTGGAGAAGATAGTTACCATTGCTGTCAAACTTCTGAATGCGCTCGTTGGTTGTATCAACAACATAAACATTGCCTGATGATTGATCTACAGCAACATCCCATGGAGCACTAAATAGTCCGTCACCGCTGCCCGCAGAACCCCACTGGAGAAGATAGTCACCGTTGCTGTCAAACTTCTGAATGCGATCATTGACTTATCAACAACATAAACATCGCCTGATGATTTATTTACCGCAACACGATGTGGACCATTAAATTGTCCGTTACCGGCGCCCAAGCACCTGATGTTGTAACAAAAGTATAATTACTACTATTGCCACGAGCGAAACTCAGATTGAAACCAGTACCATCTGGAACGACGCTAGTTTGTATTTCACCTCCTGTTGAGCAACATGTACCTACATGTGAGCCGACTGGACTGGCAAAACCTAATTGTACTGTGCATTGGCCGACTGTGTAATTATTTGGGTTATCAATATGGGTTGTTCCTTGTGGTATAGTCCCTGTTGACACTTCTACCTGTGAACCAGGTGTTCCAGTAGGTCCTGCTGGTCCTGTAGCTCCTGTTGGTCCTGTAAGTCCAATTGGTCCTTGTGGTCCTTCTGTTCCATTAGCTCCTGTTGGTCCTGTAGGTCCTGTAGCTCCTGTAGGTCCTGTAAGTCCAATTGGTCTGATGGGTCCTGCTGGTCCTTGTGGTCCTGCTGGTCCTGTAGCTCCTGTAAGTCCAATTGGTCCTTGTGGTCCTTCTGTTCCATTAGCTCCTGTTGGTCCTGTAGCTCCTGTTGGTCCTATGGGTCCTGCTGGTCCTGTAAGTCCAATTGGTCCTTCTGTTCCATTAGCTCCTGTAGGTCCTGTAAGTCCAATTGGTCCTATGGGTCCTGCTGGTCCTGTAGCTCCTGTAAGTCCAATTGGTCCTTGTGGTCCTTCTGTTCCATTAGCTCCTGTTGGTCCTGTAGCTCCTGTTGGTCCTATGGGTCCTGCTGGTCCTGTAGTCCTATTGGTCCTTCTGGTCCTTTTGGTCCTGTAGGGTCCCTGTAAGTCCAATGCGGTCCTATGTGGTCCCTGTGGTCCTTGTGGTCCTTGATGGTCCCTGTGGCTCCTGCAAGTCCTTGTGGTCCCTGTGGTCCTTGTGTTCCATGTGCTCCTTGTGGTCCTTGTGGTCCTGTTGGTCCTTGTGGTCCCTGTGGTCCTGTGGTCCCTGAGGTCCCTTGGTCCCTGTGGTCCTTCTGTTCCATTGGCTCCTTGTGGTCCTTGTGGTCCCTGTAGGTCCATGTGGTCCTTGTGGTCCTTCTGTTCCATGTGGCTCCTTTGGTCCTTGTGGTCCTGCTGGTCCTGTAGCACCTGTAAGTCCTTGTGGTCCTTGTGGTCCTTCTGTTCCTTTTGGTCCTTTTGGTCCTGTAAGTCCTATTGGTCCTACGGGTCCTTGTGGTCCTGTAGGTCCTTTTGGTCCTAGTGGTCCTTGTGGTCCTTCTGGTCCATGAGGTCCTTTTGGTCCTGTAGGTCCTGTAAGTCCCTGGTCCCTTGAGGTCCTTCTGTTCCATGAGGTCCTGTAGTTCCTGAGCTCCTGTAAGTCCAATTGGTCCTTGTGGTCCTTCAGTTCCATGAGCTCCTGTTGGTCCTGTAGGTCCTGTAGTTCCTGATCACCTTCTGGTCCTGTGATCCAATTGGTCCCTTGTGGTCCTGATCACCTTTGGTCCTGATGGTCCTTGTGTTCCTTGTTCACCCTGTGGTCCTGCAGGTCCTGTAGCTCCTGTATCACCTTGTGATCCTGTGGTCCTATTGGTCCCATTGGTCCCTTGTGGTCCTGCTAAGGGTAATGCAACCGCTGGTCCTATTGGTCCTGCTGCTCCTATTGGTCCTGCTGGACAAACGGTACATTTATCAGACGACTTATCATCAGTCTGGGTACTAGCCCGACAATGATCCCCATAGGTATAGTCGCATCCACATGCTGTACTTACCAGCATTAAAACTATACCTATTGCTATGACTGTTTTGTAAAAATTTCGTTTAATCATCATTTTAGCTCCCTTTGATCAATGAAGCACACATTAGGAAAAAAATAATACTTCATGAAAAATAGTTAAAATAACATATATAATTATAAGAAACAGTAATATTTATACATACTTTATAATAAAAAAGAAAGTTAGAATTATTATTAACATATTTTTTTTTAGATTTCTAATATTGCCTATGTTAATATAAGTTATTTTATTAATAGACAAATTTTCTATGCTATTAAGTTATAAATAACGCATTGTTAGGAGATTTAAGGCATTTTCTTAAGTTCAGTTGCAAAACTTTCAAAATAGGTATCTAAATCTAGGAGTAATTAATAAAAATCAAAATATTCAAGGAAAATGTACTAACATTATAAAACTATACCAAATAATTGATTAATGAGTTCTATTGCAAAAATAAGGTTCTGTTGCAAAAAATCATAATATAGAAGCAAAAATTTAGTTCCACAGCAAAGAACATAAAAAATAGCAGAATATTTCTCAGATATATCTAGATTTAGGCAGCTATTCCGAATAACTTGTTTATAAAATTGACTTTCAGCAAGAACACATCGATTTAAAGTATCAACCTGTCCTTTTTTATCATATGCATGATTTCAATTCCTTTTAAAGTCTTATGGCCGATAGAAAAGACTGAAAGCCTAACATTGGACCAACTATTCGCTTTATAGATCTATGATCTTTTTCTATAATGTTATTTAAATACTTGATTCGTCGAATGCCGATGTTTTTAGGTAGTATTTTATCATTTTTTAGTTTATCTATAGCAGGTGGATAAGCTGGATAGTTCTGTATCAACTAACTAGAATGGGATTACCATGTTAAAAAGATATATCTGCAGCAATGCATCAAAAACTATCGCAAAAATAGAGATCTCTATAGAGTTATGTATTTATATATAATTATAGTAATATACCCTACTTGAACTAATACCGCTTCTGTGAATGGCAGGTAGATTTTTAGTTTTACTGCTAATGCTATTCACGACTAGTTTTACTTTAATTTAAGTTCAAAATGGGCCGAAAACTCATAAAATATATAAATTTCATTTTGACATCTGCACGAACAAAGATATCGCTGATATATAAACAAAAAGCTTGAACATTGTGTAGTACAAATGCAGTACAAATGCCATTTAAATGTGCTTGAATTGGATTGCAGGGGCTCTCTGGAACTCTTAACGGTGTATCACAAATAAACGACAAATGCAATACAAATGCGCCCGGCTATCACAGCCAGGAGCGCCGCGGCGTAGTTAATTACCTGCGCAAAGATTTAGGTGAAGGCGATGCAATGCACAAAATTTCTCAAACTGTTATTTGGCGTGCTTCTTCTAGGGCCGATATTGTAGGTGCGCAAGACGCCTTTCCTTACATGAATTCAACTAAGATGAACAGAATCTCTACTACCCAAGCTTTAGTCACGCCCGCTGCACTGAAACTGAAAGAAGCGGGCATCTACCTTGGTGGATTATCTGAAGCTACTTTGCGCCGCTTGATTCGGCGCGACTTGATTAGAGCTAACAGAGCGCTTCGTCACATTTTAATTCCAGTAGCCGAACTGGTATCGTTTTCTTGCTTCTGGAGGTATGAATTTAAATGACTAAGGGGCAATCTGGAGCGTCTGCCGGGGGTGATTACGGAGAAACGGATTGGTGGGAATCCTTTGGCGACGAACGCCTTTCTTGTTGGCGCGTCGGCAGGCACACGTGGCGATTTCAGACACGTGATCCCCAGTTAGCAGCCAAGCTTTCCGAGCGGTCGAAAGCTCGTCTTGTTTTGTTCTCCGTTTACAACGGATATCTCCGCGCCTTCGACGAGGATATGGAGCGGCACCAGGCGCATGACTTGGTGACTCGATATCTAACACCGCCTAATGGCAGACTTTTGGAACGCAAGGGCCCGCTGCTGCGCGGAAACGGGCAGCCCGCTACCCAACATAGGGTCGCAAGCAGTCGGCTCCAATTTAGCTGTGCTACACCGGATCGGAGCTTTCTATCAACGCTCGAAGAAAAGATTTATCCGCGACCGCCTTTAACGGGAAGTCACGGCGTCCCCGAGACAGACGTAAAATACGTTTCCGTATCACTCGCGCAGCGAAATTGCGCGATCACCCAACCGACTGAGGGGTAATACGTCGGGAGTATATGCCTTAACGCGGGCAACGTCTGACAGCTTGACGACCCGGATACCGGCCCTGAGAAGTCGAAGAGACGACTCACGCCTCGGGAGAGTAGGTAAAGGGCTATCACGATGATCGAACCTACCGCCGATCAATTGAGTGATAGAGCTGAACTGTGTGCGAAAGAACTCAGGGGAAACAGAGGCAATGCTCAAGTCCGAGGGTAAAAGCTGGACTATGTCCGTGAATCTAGGGGAAACAGTTGTTCCTTCTCTAAGCTTACAAAACGAAGTTTACGAGACTGATAAATAACAGCTCAGGCAATCTGCAAAGGTATCCTGACAACGTTATCTGCCTCAGCGGGGTCGATCATGAGACGGGCCATGCGTTGGGAATGGCGCGATTAACGTGACTGTAGGTATCGAGAATCAGTTTGCCGCCGTCTTTGTGACCTTGCCACTCGGCGATCACTTTCACGTCAACGCCGCGCTCGATTGCGCGCGTGATAAACATGCGACGAAACGATCGGTGACTGTAGGCAGGAAGCTTAAGCGCCGACACGCGGCGGCTATGGCTTTCTTGGCGTCTTTGATTTTGAAACACGTTGTCCGGCGCCGGTTCCTCTCCGCGCAACGAGCGCTCCAGAAGCGGCTTCACTTGCGGGTAAAGCGGAATCGCAAACCCCGATTTCGTCTTGTGGCGAAACGTTGTGATCGTGCTCCGTTGCCAATCAATGTCATCGATCTGCAGCGCGGATGCCTCGGCCTGCCCGAGTCCTGCCAGTCCAAGGAACTCGACGAAGTCTGCGCTGTCCTGGGCATCGGCGTTGAATCGCTGCGCTCGGATGTCGGCAACGATTGCCTTGAATTCCTCGAAGGTGGGCGTCTTGCGAATCGGTTTTTCGAGCTTCACCGCTTTGAGGTTGGATGGCGGGAGAGCAGGCAATGATGCCGTCGCCGACCGCCATATCTAGAATCTCCTTGATGCACGGCAAGGTGCAGATTGCGAGAAACCGGGCCGAAGTTGTAGCGCGCCAGCCAAAGTCTGACGTCCGACGGTTTGATTTTCCCGATCTGGCAATCTGACCCGCCCGGCCAATCCTCTTTGATTCGTCTGGACGATGAGCGTCTTGCGCTCGATCGGTTTTGGCTTTCTGATGCTGGACCGTTTTCAGATAGCTGGTCGCACAGTTCCGCGCAGCGTGAGCTTGCTCTTGGCAGCGATCGATCTGGCGCTGTTCGTCCTTGAGCTTGGCAAGATCGCGCTTCGCCAAGTCGCGATCGGTGGTTCTCAGACTTCGGCGGATTTCCTTGCCGCTCGGTTTGATTCGCGCATAATAACCGCCCGTTCGATGAATAACGGTAGAGACATTCGCCGACTTTCTGAAAGCTGCCGCTTGTCGGTTGCGCTTCTCATCTAGCGTTTAACCTACAGTGGATAAAATCGGTGGACAAGAGAAATTTGTGGGCTTAGGTGATTGCGACTCGTTTTCATAGGTAAACGGGGTCTTAGCTCAGTTGGTAGAGCGCCTCAATGGCATTGAGGAGGTCAGGGGTTCGAATCCCCTAGGCTCCAGTCTTCGCCCCGCGTAGGAATATAGGTGCGCCTGGCGTGTGATCGCGGTGTCTAAACCTTCAGTTTCGCACAAGTCCTTCGATAGATCCTAGCCAGAACGGGGATCGGAACGCGCAGCAGATAAAGGAGCGCAATCAGTCCATAAGTAAGAGTTAACCGCCATGGCCCAATTCTCTCGTAGCGCCGAGGGCTGCTGATCAAGCGTGATGGAATAATTGCGATGCGTCCAAGCCGCCGAAGTTTGCCGAAAAATTCGGCATCTTCCATCAACGGTACTTCAGGGAATCCTCCGATGTCATCGAACCCACTGCGTCGGCAAAAGAATCCGTGGTCCCCGAAACGCATGCGCAAAAGGAGACCGGCATAGTGGGCGAACGAATCGGTTAATCGGTAAACGAGACGTTTGTTCGGAATGCAGATGCGAAAAAAACCGCCGACTACCTGAGGATCGCGCAGCGCGTCGGAGATTTGTTCAAGGCAATCGGCTGGCACTTCGCAATCGGCGTGCAGGAACCAAAGCGTATCGGCCGACGCGGTCCACGCCCCGGCGTTCATTTGAACCGCGCGACCAGGCGAAGCGCGTAAACAACGATAGCAATGACGTTGCGCCAGCTCGAATGTGCCATCGCTACTGCCACCATCGACCACGATTAGTTCGGCACGCTGAGTTCTTTCACCCAGGCGCTTAAGAAACCGCTCGATGGTCGCCGCTTCGTTTAGCACTGGAACAATGATCGAGATTGGTCCGGAGCGGCTGTTGGCCGATTCCTTCTTAGCGTTAGACAGTTCCGGCTTCGTCAAAATGATAACGTCGTGCAAACTTTATCCGTGAATCGGTTCTCTGAAACGCTCGCCACGCATTCTTTGTTCTTGCGGCACGCAAAAACCGACGTGTTGCAGGTCAATGTCGGGAAACTTTGCAATCTAACCTGCGTCCATTGTCACGTGAACGCTGGTCCGAAGCGCAAAGAAATCATGACCCGCGAGACGATTGATCGGGTCATCAATTGGTTCGCGCGCAGTGAGATTCCGGCAATCGATCTTACCGGTGGCGCGCCGGAAATGAATCCTGATTTCCGCTATTTCATCGAGCAGGTAAAGGCGCGGCGCCGCTCGTGCCACGTCATCGACCGCTGCAATCTCACCATTCTGCTCGATTCGGGTTATGAGGGACTGGCGCAATTTCTCGCCCGTCACAGAGTAGAGATTATCGCATCGATGCCGTGTTACACGGTGGAAAATGTGAACGCCCAGCGCGGGGAAGGTGTTTTCGATGCCAGCATTAAAGCCATGCGAGTATTAAACTCGTTAGGTTATGGCAGCGATCTTTCTCTTCATCTGGTTTACAACCCGGTCGGCGCATTTCTCCCAGGTCCGCAGGCAGAGCTGGAAGCGGACTACAAACGCGAGTTAAAGAAAAATTTCGGGATTATTTTCAACAACCTCTACACCATCACCAATCTGCCCATCGCCCGTTTCGCTTCCTACCTTCGTCGCAACAATAAATTGGAAGAGTACATGCAGCTTCTGGTCGACAGTTTCAACCCAACGACGGTCTCCGGCTTGATGTGTCGCAACACTATCAGCGTCAGTTGGACCGGCGAAGTTTTCGACTGCGACTTCAATCAGATGCTGAAGATGAACTGGGAAAACGGGACCGCGCCGCTTCATCTTTGGGACCTCGATCCGGCGGCGGTCGAAAATCGCGAAATTCTCACCGGCAACCACTGCTTCGGCTGCACCGCCGGCGCTGGCTCCAGCTGCGGCGGGGCGCTCCTATAAACTTGCTGGGCGCACAGGCGAAAAAGGCTGCGGTCGTTCCGGTCGGCCGCAGGGCGAATAGGGGAGCAGCCACTCGCTCAATCCTGGCATCGCAGCGTAGCCATTTTTGCGTTAACGGCCCTCAATCCTTTTTGCGCAGCTCCCGCGGAGTTGCCATTCCTGCCACCGCTCCATTCCCGCGAACATCGCAACTGAATCGGAAACTTTAACATCACGAATCAACCGAAAGTATTTGCCGAAAATCTCTGCCGCTCCTGTTTTGCTCAGTGGATACGGCGGTGGATCGGGCTCGGTTCCATAAAAAAAGACGCCCACAAGCTTCCCGCGCGGTCGCAGCAACTGCGCGACACGTTTGGCATATTGCGGCCATCTCCGCGGGTGAAGCGCGCACAGAAAAGTCCGCTCATAGATCAAATCAAACCGGCTTGGGAAATCGAATTTCCAAAAATTTCCATGGATAATTTTGCCATCGAAATTTCCCAGCGCTTTTTTGATTTGGGTGACGGCAACTGCTGAAAAATCGATCGCAGTGGCCTCGAAGCCGGCGCTTTGAAAAAGCCGCAGGACGTCATGATCGGTCCCGCAGCCAGGGATCAAGACTCGTCCTCGCGCCCGCGTTCTCTTAACAAAGGACCGGAGGGTCGCGGGAACAGCATGAAGCGTCCACGGTGTTTCCCCACCCGAATAGCGTTGATTCCAAAAAGCTGGCGCGGCGCTGTCGCTCGATTCGCTCATCGCTATTGTGGTGCTCCGCCCGGCGTATCCCGTCGCACGCTTTACAGATAACGAAGGTGGAGGCAACCTTCCAGGCCGCATTAGCCGCCTTCACTGAGGCTACGGCGCGCCAGGGAGAAAACTAGAGCTGACATTCTTCGATAAAATCGTTTATCTACTAGCGCAGAAGGTGAGGACTGACCGGGCATATCTCCAAACGTGGGATCTTAAAAATCACAGCTTCCATGACAGCGCTTTTCGTCGCGTGACGACCGCGAGGTAAAAAATTGACCCCTTCCCGCGCGAATAGGTACCGAGTGAGAATGAGGAGACGTGTTGTGTCTTCGTTCTTTGTCGCCCGCCACACTTAAATGCGCGCGATTGCTACGAATTGCGCTCAACGTGTGGCGAGTAACATCCCGATGCCCACGTCCGACCGTGATTTTACCTCTGCGATGCGGGCGCACCAGCCAAAGCTCTACCGCACCGCCTGTTTTCTGACGGGGGACCATCATGAGGGAGAGGATTTGCTCCAGGAAACTTTATTGGAGGCTTGGAAGAGTTGGAATTCGTTTGAGGATCGTAGTTCGGTTTATACTTGGGTTTACCGTATTCTAATCCGCCGTTATCATCGTTGGCAGCGTCGGCAGATACTGCGGCGGATGTTTTTCGTCTCAACCGCCGAGCAGAAAGAATCCCAAACTTTTATTGATCCTTCCGAACTGCCCGGCTCACTAATGGAGCATGCCGAGCAGAACGCGCAGCTTTGGAAGCTTCTGGCCACGTTGCGGCCCAGGTACCGCGAAGTGCTAGTCCTACGGTATGCCGAAAGCATGCGCCTAGAACAAATAGCCGACACCCTGCAGGTGCCACTTGGAACGGTGAAATCCCGGCTGAATCACGCCCACGCCCAGCTTGGAGAAAAGCTCAAGCGAGCGGCGCTGTACGTAACGAGTTATGAAGTGCCACGAGGTCCAATCAAAAATCGCGCAAATAGACGATGACTCGCCCGCAGCCGAGATAATCGTGCACGCGCGAGAATGCGGGGCGTGTAATCAAAGTCTGACGGACGTGCTGTGGCAGCAGAAATGGCTTGGGGAACGCTTCGCCGAGGTATCCGAACAACTCCTCGCCCACGCGCCGCCGTTATGGGGGGCCGCTTTCCAAGAACGTCTTAAAGGACCTGCCTTGCCCGCACCCCTTTTGCCGGTGGCGTGGGCGGCGGTCCTTCTTGGGGCCGCCGCTCTGGGTTGGTGGACGTGGACAACTTCTACGACGAGCTCGTCCAAATCCTCCGTCGCCGAACGTCACGCTCCGCGCGAATCCGCAGAAGGACCGACAGCAAACGCTAACCACCGCGCACATTCAAAACCGATTCCATCGCTATCAGAATTCGAATCGCTTGGATCGGCGTCGGCGTCCTCCTGGGCGGCAGAGACGGGGCCTGTGTGGACATTGCCTGAACAGAGCGCGGTGCCGTACCCGTCGCCAGAATTGGCCGTCTCGGAGTCTTTATCGGATCCTGACGTATCGCAGTCATCAACGGAGCCAGCCCTGGCTGAAGCATCGCCAGAGGTTGCAGTGTCGGAGCCCTCGCCACCTGCCAAGTTTCGTTTCGACACAGGTGTGTTTCAAATGGAACCGACTGCCCTCGCACCAGCCGCCAAAGGTTACTTGGCTGCGATCATTCCGCAGGACAGCACCGATCAAACGACCGCCATGGTGGCGCTGAGCCTCACTGGGTTGCCGACAAAATCGGTTTTCTACGTTCGCACCAAAGACGTAGGAGGGAATCAAGTCTCGTTAGGGTCGGGGAGAACCGACATAAACGGCTCAGCAGTGGCGGTGATGCTGCGAAGCAGTCCAACAACGGCAGCGGGAGGCGCTCCGACGCTTTCAGTGGCAAGTACGGAACCGCCGGTAACGTTGAATTTTGATGGTGCCACGGGAGAGGACCTGGAGGTGGTCGACACCGCCGGCAATGTGTTGATGACCGTCGGCGCAGCCACCAAACCTCAGGTCCTAAATAGAGTGAACCCTTCTCCAGCGCCATGAGACTACACGGGCAGGCTTTCCGCCAATTAAAAAGCCAGCGCATTAGTAAACAGCCGGGACGTAGTAAACTAATGAACCAGCAATTCCAGTAAGGCTACGGCGCGATAGTGATTTTTGCGCTAGCGTCATTTCTCGTCGCGCGCGAAATTGTCTGAATGAAAAATTATACCAAAATTCTGTTTTCGATTTTAGCAGCAGCGATTTGCAGTGCTGGTGTTGCGGCAGAGCCTCAGAGCTGCAAGAAAACCGGCAAGAACTGCCCCATGAACGATAACAAGAAATGCAACTGCGGGAAGAATTGCAGCTGTTAATCGGGCTTCAGTAACGCGAGATCTCTCCGGAGCTCGTTAGCTCATTATCTGGAAGCGTTCCATTAATTGCTCGCGCATTTCCATCGCGAGTTTCGGGTTGAGACGCTGGAGCACTTTTTCCCGGCGGTCCGGCTTCATCGCCGCCAGTTCGCGCACGAGTTTGTCGCGCGTTTTCCGTTTCGCGTAAGCACTCCAGCCAATTCCGATCGCAAGGAGCCCGGAAATTGTCCAAACGGTTACGTCAGTTCCGGTGATCATTACTAATTACCTGCCCCTGCAGATTAACTTCACTTGCACTTCCCTCGGAAGCTAGGGGAAAGCTCGCGCACACGTATAGTTATCGGTGATGGGGATTATCGATGGCATCGAGAATCCGGAGGATTTCGGGACGGAATGGAGGGACGCGCTTCTGCGCGTCCCAGGACATGCGGAAGCATGTCCCTCCGCTGCCGCACGGCGCGCGTGATATTGATGGCGGCGACTCGGAAGTCGCCCCTCCCAGTTAGGGTCTCTCGCGGCCATGGCTACTCAGGCTTGCGATTGGTTGCGCTGCGGCAGGAGAACCAGCCGCATGAATTGCAACATCGCAGCCATGAGGTGGACGACGATTCCAGCAAAAAACGACCAAAACCAATTCAACACCGCAGTGTTATAGATTTGCAGCGAATCGTCATGATCCCGATGCCAAAGAGTGGGAAGAACAGCATCTTGTTCACCCCTTTGAATTCGGTTGGGGTGAGGCTGCGCGCTGCCTTGAAGTTGAAGATCGCGAACGGAATCTGGCAGGTTAGGGCCACCCCGCTACAGCAACGCCAAATGGATTCGGGCGGCGGCTTTATTGTCAGCAGAAAAATCGCAATGACGGAATAGGCGAGGGGGAGAATGGAGTTACTAAGCAACAAGCGGAGACGAAACCTATCGAGGCTCGACCACTGATGGACGGAAGCGGGGCGAAAAACTACTACCACTCCGGCAAACCCGGCCAGGGTTACTGCGACCGGCGCTGCCAAGCCAAGTGCTTCGCACGGTTCCACAATAGCTCGAATTAAGAACGGCAAAGGCCCAACAAATCAAACTCAAACAGCGATGTGAGTGATAGATAGACTTTCTGGAGCTTTAACGAAGGCTGGAGGTCACAATCTCAAGTCTTAGATGCGGGATGATCCGGTTGCTCTTTCCAGAGCAGTCCATAGGATAAAACGCTCGTGGAGGATGCTCAGGATAATTCTCAGCCGAAGGGAAAACGGCGGCGTCAGATTTGGATTTCGATTGGGATAATCCTTGCGCTGCTCATCATTTCTCACCGACTGATTCTCCTCGGCGCCATTCACTGGTTCGCGGTCCACCGTGCGGCGCAAGAAAATCTCAAGCTAAGTTTTCGCGCAGAAGGCAACGTTTTTACCGCACTAACGGTCCGGAATCTCCATCTCGTTCCGACTGGATCGGCCGCGATCGAAATTGCCGACGCAGAATACGTTCACGCAGAATACAGTTTGTTTTCGTTGATCCGCGGTCATGCCGATTTTCTCGAGTCGATCGAGGCACGAAACGCGCGCGTGGTCGTGGATCCCGCGAAAGTACGGGTGCAAGTTGCGCCGCGCCCGCGCGAAAAGGTGACACTACCGGCGGTGTTTCCGGAACGCGCGCGCCTGGACAATGTGACGGTGATCGTGCGCGATCCGGCGCATGATTTCATCGCGGAAAATCTGTCGCTCGATTTAAATCCGCGTGTTCCGGGCGCATTGAGCGTGACATTGTTGCAATTACCGACCGGTGAAGCGTGGACAGGTGTGACGGGGACAACCAGTTACGACAATCGTAATTTGGCTTTGCGCGACGTGGTTTTGAACGAACAGACGCGTTTCTCCCTCATCAACGCTGATGCCTCGCGCATCCGGGAGCACATGATGAATTTGCGTCTGGTCGGGACGCTCGACGGCGCGCCGATTGATTTGCAGGCCTCGCTGACAGAACAAGACCGATCGCTTTTCATTAAGTCGCACACGACCGCGCACAATCTTTCCCTCTCATCCGCAAAGAAGCTCGGCTTGTTCTCGGATGCGCCGGTCCAGGGAAACGTCGAGAATTTCACCTTTGATTTTGTTGGTTTATTGCGTGCACCGAAAACCTGGGCGGCTTCGGGGGATGGAGTCGTGCGGGATCTGCAAGTGGTGGGCGCGACTTTCGATCGGGCGGCGGCACAGATTTCTGCTCATGACGGCGTGGCCACGATTCAACCGGTTGAACTCACGCGTGCGGGAACGGCGCTGCAAATTCACGGAACGGTTCAATTGCCGGAGCGCGCTGATGACCTGGGGCGCAGCCCGGCGAAGTTTGAGGTTGTTAGTAACGATCTCGATCTCGGCCCCATCACCTCCGCGATGGAAAAACCGCTGGGCGGTCATGCGCAAATCAATGGGACATTGGAAATTCGCGACGAGCAATTGCAGGCCGGGTTTCATGTTGCTTCGGGGCCGGTGAGCAGTGGGGATTTCACGCTGGAAAAGTTTGAAGCGACGGGAAGGGCTGAGAAAAATTTACGATTGCATTCGAAAGACGAGGCCTGGTTTGAAGGGCTGCGCGCCAATGCTACAGCGGTGGCTTCGGCCGTGAGGAACAGCGAATTTGCCGTCGACACAATTTCAGGGCAGCTCGACCAAAACGGCAGCCTGATCACCATCAGCAACGTAAAGGTGCAGCGCGGATCGAACCAGATCGTGAGTAACGCTTCCGTGCGATTACGCGCTGACGAAAAAGATTTCATCAGACAGCCGGCAACGATCCAAGTCGCGATCGATTCTCCCGAAACGGCCGATTTTTGGAATGGGAATTCCCCGAACCGGGTCAGCGGCACGCTCAACGCCTCCGGAATTGTGCAGTGGAACGGAGCGACCGCGGATGGATGGTTCAATGTTTACGGATCGAAGCTGCAAATCCGCAATTTGTCTGTCCCGCAACTAAGCGGCGCGGGATCGATCTGGCAGAGCAGGATTTTTCTCAATGATTTTACTGCCAATCTTAATCAGCGCGACTTCGTGAACGGCCAGGGCACGCTCGATTTGCGGGGCGAGAAGAAATTCGCCGGCAAACTCGTGGTTGATATTGCCGACATGAGCACGCTCAAGCCGCTGTTGGAAGCGAGCGGAAACAAGACTGAGTTACGCGGTTCGTTTTTACTGAATTGGGAGGGGCGCGGTTCACTGCCGAAGCTAACGGAAAATGGATTTTTGAAACTGGCCTGGAAGAACGGTCAACTCGGCAATATGAAAGCGTTGACCGCAAACATCGACGCTACTTATTCGCCGGCGGGCCTCGAGATTCCGACGTTTTTTATCGGTAGCGATCGGATGGATTTTCAGGCAATCGTTTCTGCCAAGGGCGAGATCCTGGAGATTTCAAAGATTCAGCTTGATCAGGGGCAGGCGAAATACGCGTCCGGCTATGCTTCGATTCCGCTTATCTGGGGAAATGTCGGCACCAAGCAGCCGGTTTTCCCGCGTGATGGAAAGGTCAACGCGACATTTGATTCAGCGAATCTCGATCTCAAGAAATTGTTCGACGACTTTGAGATCGAGCCGCTCGCAAGCGGGCTTTTATCGGTGAAGCTGCAAGCCGGCGGCACCCTGGCGAATTTGCAAGCCCGTCTCGATGTGGATGGGCGCGATCTGCGCAACCCGAAACTACCGAATCTTGATCCGGCCACTTTTCGTGTTTCGGCGGACGCTGCAGGAAACAAGCTCAATCTCGTCGGCGAATTGAAGCAGGCGAAAATTCAACCCCTCAGTATTGCGGCAACAATGCCATTCGATGCCGGCAAGATATTGAGTACGCGCTCCTTTGACGAGAACACGCCGGTGCAGGCGACAGTCCGCTTGCCGCGAAGCTCGGTGAATTTTTTGCGGCAATTCATTCCTGCGGTTGAGCAACTGGACGGCGACGTGGCGTTCGATGTCGCCATTGGCGGAACGATTGCGCGCCCGGCCTTCAACGGCAGCGGCGACATCACCATTAATGCCGCGCGCTTCACTAACGCGACATTGCCGGCGCTGCACGGATTCCAATCCCGCCTGATTTTTCGCGACAATGCAGTGACCCTGGAAAAATTTCGGGGCGATCTCGCCGGCGGACCGTTCACCCTCGGTGGCCGGGTCGTTTTCACCAAGCTGACCGACGCAAACATTGACCTCGATTTGCGAGCGGAAAGTGTCCTGATCGCGCGGAACGATTCACTGACCGCGCGGGCAGACGCGAATTTGAAAGTTAGCGGACCGGTGATGAGCGCGACGGTGAAAGGAAATGTCGCGTTGACCAACAGTCATTTCCTTAAAGACATCGATTTGATTCCGATCGGATTGCCGGGTCGGCCTGCGCCCGAGCCGATTGAAGACCGACCGGACTATTCGATTAAAACTCCGCCGTTGCGTGATTGGAAGTTCGATGTCGCGGTCAAAACGAAAGATCCATTTTCAATTCGCGGTAACCTCGCCAACGGAAAGGCTATTGCCGATCTGCATTTAGGCGGCACTGGCTCCCATCCCGAATTGAAAGGGATAGTGAAATTGCAGGACGTGGAAGCAACTTTGCCGTTCAGCCGGCTCGATGTGACGAATGGCTTTCTCTATTTTGATCCGAGCGATTCGTTTAATCCCAGGATTGACTTGCAAGGCAGATCGGTAATCCGCGATTACACCGTGCGCGTTTACGTTTATGGGGATTCACTCGCGCCGCAGGCCATTTTCACGAGCGAGCCCCCCTTGCCTCAAGAAGAAATCATTTCGCTTCTCGCTACTGGAGCGACCCGTCAGGAGCTGACTGGAAATAGCAATGTCTTGGCCGGCCGTGCGGCCATGTTGCTGGTGCAGCAGCTTTACCGGAAGATTTTCAAGAAAGGCCAGCCCACCCAGAGCAATTCCGTCTTCGACCGTTTGCAGGTCGATGTTGGCACGGTCGACCCGCGCACCGGTCGTCAGCAGGGCAGCGCGCGATTTAAAGTTAACGAGAATTGGGTGCTTGTCGGTGACCTTGGAGTTGGGGGAGAATTTCGCGGTCAGGTGAAATACCTCATCCGATTCCATTGAGATGCGACGGGCGGTTTTTTTCCTCGCCTTAATGGCATTCAGTGGCGTGTCCGACCTGCCTGGCCAAAGCGCGGTGGATGTGAAACGGCCGGAGGAACACGCCCGCGAACGTAAGGTTATCGAACGCCGGGAGACGCAAAAAGCGCGGAGCACTGATCTGGAGATTCGCGGCGCCACCGCGTTTAAGGAAGAAGAATTGCGTTCCGTCCTGAAGGAAGAAATCGCAACCATCCACGATTTTGGATTAACGGCCGCGCGCGCGGATGACGCCGCATTTTTTTTGGAGCTCTTCTACCGCAAACACGGTTATGCCAAAGTCGAGGTGCACTATTCCATTGAGGGCGGATCGCGCCTCGTACTGAATGTGACCGAAGGGCCACAGGCGATTTTGGGCACGATCAATTTTGTCGGTAACAATCATGTTCCGGCGGAGAAACTTTTCGAATACGTAGTCGGTCCGACGCGGGAGCGTTACTCGCGATTACAAAAGGACCTGCCGTTTGTAGCGGCCGATATACAGGAAGGCGCAGACCTGCTGCATCGCTACTATGTCGGAGAAGGCTATCTCGGGGCGACAGTGGATGCGCCGCAATTTCACTTCAGCAGCGACGGTGCCCGGGTAGATATCACGATCCCGGTGCATGAAGGCAGGCAATATTTTTTCGGGGACTTGATTTTTCGCGGAAACCCTATTTACGACCCGGCAACATTACGCGGGCAGATGGTCGATTTGCTTTCGCAACCTTATACCGATCACCGGGTTGATGACATTTCGCGGCGGTTGCAAGCCTACTACAAAGCGCGCGGTTATTATGCCGTGAAAGTGGAAGCGACGGGCGAGCCGGAAACTTCCGTTGCCGGTCGCGTGCCGGTGATGGTCGTGATTTCGCCAGGACCGGTTTACAAGTTTGGCGAGGTGAACGTGACCGGCTTGCGCCGCCTGCGACCGAGTTATGTCCATAATCGCTTTGCCTCGCTTCAGGGGAAAAATTACAGCCCGGATGTGTTGGACGAAAAGTTTCGCGAGCTGATGCGCACTGGCCTTTTCAATGTTCTGCAAATCAATCCCCAGCCCGAAGGTGGAAATTACCTTCGGCTCGACATTGCCGCCGAAGAAGCAAAGGCGAAAGAGTTCGGTGTGTCCGTCGGTTACGGTTCGTATGAGGGCGCAATCTTTGGCATCCAGTACGCCGACAGGGATCTCTTCGGCTACGGCCGACCCCTCATTACTTCAATCGAGATTTCAGAGCGCGGCTACAAAGGCGAGATTTTGTGGGACGATCCCCATTTTCTCGAAAGTAACGTCGAACTGAAGGTTCGGCTGAGTGCCCTGACCTTCGATTATGACGGTTATTCGAAGTTTGAAATCGGCCTGCGAACGGAGTTTTCCTACAACATCACCAAGCAATATCAGATTGGCCTTTTTGCTTCGCAGCGGCGCGACGAAATTATCAGCGCCGATATCGATGATGATCTCCTTGGTAACATGAATTACTTCGTCAGTTCGGTTGGCTTTTTTCACACCCTCGATTTGCGCGATAGCGCGGTGGTGCCGAGCCGCGGTTTTGTCTTTAATCAAACCTTCGAACTCGCCGCCAGTGCGATCGGAAGTGAGATCGAGTATTTTCGGACCACCGCGCGCGCCAGTTACTTCATCCCGATTGGCAAAACTTTACTGGAGTTCGGTGCCCGCGCCGGTGTGATTCGGCCGCTTAATGGAAGCACAAGTGACATCGCGGCAATTCCAATTGACGAACGTTTCTTCAACGGCGGCAGCACCACTGTGCGCAGTTTCGGCGAGCGCGAGCTCGGCCCGCATGATCATGGTTTTCCGATCGGCGGCGAGTTCTACACCATTTTCAACGTGGAATATACCTTTCCACTTTATGGCGAATTGCAGGGCGCCGTTTTTGTTGATGCCGGCAACCTGCTCCCCGACGCCGACAATCCCGGCTTCAACGACATGCGCTACGGCATCGGCGCGGGTTTACGCTATAAACTCCCTATTGGCCCGATCCGGCTGGATTACGGCGTCAATCCTGATCCGCACCGGCACGAAGATTTCGGCGCGTTCCATTTCAGTTTTGGTTTCGCCTTTTAATTTTTGTCATTCCGAGCGAAGTCGAGGAATCTCTAGCTACTTTTCAGGAAGATCGCCAAGAGGGATAGCGAGAGATGTCTCGGCTTCGCTCGACATGACAAAAGGATCGCTGTGAAGAAAGAACTCGGAGATACGCCACCGGAGATTTTCCGCGAACAACTGCATCGATTGGCAGATTGGATTGCGGATTATCGGGGAAAAATGGAAACGTTGCGCGTTGCGCCTGACAGCAAACCGGGTGCAATTCGTGCCGCGCTGCCATCACAACCACCCGAGCAGGGCGAGCCATTCGAGAAAATTCTGGCTGATGTCGATCGGGTCATCCTTCCGGGAATGGTGCATTGGAGTCATCCCATGTTCCTCGCGTACTTCGGCTGGACCGCGACCGCGCCGGGAATCCTCAGCGAGATGATCTCCGCGCCGTTGAACGTGAACGCGATGACATGGCGCACTTGTCCGGCGGCGACCGAGCTCGAAACTCTGGTGATCGATTGGCTCCGCCAATGGATGCGTTTGCCAAAAAATTTCGATGGCGTGGTTTACGATACCGCGTCCGTCGGGATCATGCATGCGCTTGCGGTCGCGCGCGAAGAAGCCGCGCCATCCACTCGCAAACTTGGTCTGACCGGACGCAACCTTCCGCGATTTCGGATTTATACTTCTGACCAGGCCCACAGCTCGGCTGAGAAAGCGGCGATCGCGCTTGGCCTTGGCGAGGAAAGTGTGTGTCGAGTGTCGAGCGACAAGGAATTTCGAATGGATACATCGATCCTGCGCGAATCGGTCATGCGCGATCGGGAGTCCGGATTCAAACCGCTCGCCGTTGTTGCCACAGTCGGAACCACCTCAACCGCGAGCGTGGATCCAGTTGCCGAAATTGCACGTCTTTGCCGCGAAGAAAAAATCTGGCTGCACATCGATGGCGCTTATGGCGGCGGCTTTACTATTGTGCCGGAATATGAATGGATTGGCGAGGGTTGGAGCGAAGCGGATTCGATCATCATCAATCCACACAAAACGTTGTTTGTGCCGCTCGATTTCAGTGTCCTCTATGTGCGCGATATCGAACGCTTGCGCCGCGTTTTCTCGCTCGTGCCGGAATATTTGCGGGGCGATACGCTCGCGACGGAGAGAAATTACATGGACTACGGAATCCAGCTCGGCCGAAGATTCCGCGCGCTCAAGGCCTGGATGATCTGGCGCGCATTCGGGCGCGAGGGAGTTCTCGGCTTAATGCGCGAGCACTTGCGGCTGGCGCGTTTGTTTGGCGAATGGGTCAGCGCATCCAACGATTTCGAATTATCCGCGCCGATCTCGATGGGCGTGGTTTGCTTTCGCGCAAAAGACAAGATCGACGCGTTCAATTCCAGAATCGTCGAGTCGATTAACCGATCTGGTCGCGCGTATTTGAATCAAACAAAATTGCGCGGCCAAACCGTGATTCGTTTGGGACTCGGCAATATTCTCACCACGGAAAAGCATCTGCGCGATGCATGGGAACTGATTCAGGAAACTGCGCGATCGCTCGCCACGTCATCCCGAAAATGAGCTTCCGTCCGGCCCGGACCGAGAGATTCCGCGACCCTACGTTAAAGATTTCGCTACGGGATCCCTCGACTTGCGCTCGGGATGACCGGCAGCAAACCGCCAAAAAGCGTTTGGCGGGCGAGGGAGCTGCGGTACATTCCGCGACGCAAAAAATTAATGATCACGATTTTACGAAAGCATTCCCGCTGGCTCATGATCGTCATCGCCATTCTGGCGATGCCGTTTTGCCTTTATTTCGTACGGACGGATTGGATGAGCGCTCTGCGGTCGAATACTGCTGCCAAACTTTATGGCCGCGACATCTCGACCATCGAAATTGAGCGAGGGGCGCGATTGCTGCGACTGGCCGGGAATCTGGGAATGAATGAATTCATAAATGAGCTGTTGGCTCAATGGCGACCGCAGCGTGCGAAAACCCAATCAGAAGCGCAACGGGAGGCGGAAGAGGAATTCGCCATCGATTTGATGATTCTCCGGCACGAAGCGGAGGACTTGGGTATCCGGCCAACGACCGCGGAGATCGCTTCGGTCGTCACCAAAATGCGCGCCTTCCGAGGCGACGCCGGCAGTTTCGATATCAAGAGATACAATGACATCGTGCAGAATGCGCTCGGACCACTTGGGTTCACCGAGGCGCAGATTGAGGAATTGGCCGGCGACCAGATTCGTCTCGATCGGATCAAGGAGCTACTCAGCACAGGCGTGACGGTGTCTCCGGCGGAGAGCAAGACCAATTTCGAACAGCTCTACTCGAAATTTGAAGTGAGTGTGGTGCGTTTCAAAACCAGTGAGGTCGCGAATGAGGTGAAAATTTCCGATGACGAAATCGCGAAATATTACGAAGGGGCCAAAGAACAACTGAAGAGCGAGGAAAAGCGGAAGGTGCAATTCGTTGCCCTGACGTTATCGGAGGCGGAAAAAAAGCTAACGGGAAAAGAACGGATCGATGCCTTGCAAAAACTCTCGGACAAGGCAAACGACGTCGCTCAGGCCCTGGCGGAGAAGAATGCGGATTTTGCGGCAGTTGCGGTGAAATTCCAGTTGTCGATCAAAAACACTGGCGATTTTACCCAGGCAGCGCCGGATCCGGAACTAAAGCAGGACTCGCAATTGGTCCAGGCTGCCTTCCAACTTTCTAATGATGAACCGACAAGCGAACCGATCCAGGGAGCGGACGGTTTCTATATTTTGCATCTCGTGGGAATCACCCCGGCGCGGCCGCTGACTCTCGAGGAAGCGAAACCGAAAATTGTTGAGGCGCTTAAAGCAAGAAAGGAGCGCGAGTTGGTTAGCGTTCGGGCGGCTAGTGTCGCGCACGACTTGGGCGAGGCATTGAAAGCCGGCGACACCCTCGCCAAGGCGGCGCAAAAGTTGAATTTGAAACTGGAAAAGGTACCGCCGTTTTCTCTGGCCGATGAGTTGGACCCAAAAGCGTCTCCTCCGCCGGACAATGTCCCAGATTTGCCTGTAATCAAGAACGCGGTCGCCGATTTGCACTCCAATGAAGTGACAGAGCCGATTCCGACTTCGGATGGGGCGCTGGTTGCGGTTGTGGAAAAGCGCGATCCGCCGGATGCAGCCCTGGCCGCGGCCAATCGGGCTTCGCTTGAAGAGCGCATCTTGCAGGGGAAACGCGCGATGATTTTCGCCGAGTGGCTGCGGGAACGCCGACGGGCTGCCGGGGTCCAGCCGATAGTCCCGAGCTGATCTGAACATGGAACCGCGCGACGAAATCTTCGACGACGCGAATGGTGATCTTGCGACTGGAGAATTGGAGAGCGCGGTCGAGAAGTATCGGCGGTGCGTAGAGATCGATCCTGAATTTTTTGACGGCTGGCACGCCCTCGGAATGACGCTGATGAAAATCGGACGATTTCCGGAAGCAATTGAAGCGGGAAAGCGCGCCACCGAATTGCGGCCGAACGATCAGATCGGCTGGACCAGCTTGTCGCTTTTCTACAATCGCAATGGCGACATCAAGGAAGCCGAAGCAGCCGGAACGAAAGCGAAGATTTTGGGGTGGGGCGGGAAGATTGCAAAAGAGGGGTAGCGCACGCGTCTCGCGTGTTGGTTTCGGCGTCTCGCCGAAACAATCTTTTCCGGTAAAGCAAAGAGACGTGGAGTAGCGAGTAGTTACCATCTTCACACGATCACAGTCACCGATCACCTCAATCCATTCCCATCGATATCGGTTGTCATCCTGAGCGCAAGCGAGGGACCTCGCCCAAGGTCGTGGAGTAATTAGGCTAGCTTGGATAATCAATCGCGCAGCAGCTCCCCGACGTCCTCGGAGCGCGATTACAGGTGGCGGATTCGATGGAGCGGTTGTGGTGTTATGCGAGCAATCGCGAGCGCCATCGATCGCTACCGAAGTATCGCATCGATATCTTGCTGCCACGGGAAATACGGCGCCAGTCTTCGTCTGAAGAATCGCGGATGGAACAGCATGATTTTTCGCGCGTTGGTTTGGTAATCGCGTCGGAATAAATTACATCTGCGGAAAACGTGACTCGCTAGTTTATAAGGCACTCATTCCAATTACGTAACAGCGCGGTGCTTACGGTATTTATAAACTTTGCCTGTGAGCCTGACAAAATCCGTCGCCGTATCTTACAAACGTATTGGTGTTGATCCTACATCCGGATTGTTTTCACAACCGTTTCATTCGTTGTAACACGTTTGAGTGGCGTGACTTGCGATAGGTGAAGCGGCTGGCACAGAACAGCTTAACTTGAAATGGCAGAATTTGTGCTACCGAGACCGACAGGAGGTGGTTTGAGGGCAGTCGACCCAAAATCAATACTTTCAACCTATTCCCAGCTCCCGTCTGTTTCACCTGTCATGAAAAAGCTAATCTTATTAATCTTTTTGGGTGCGGCTTTCGTCGCCGCGCCGACTAACGCTGCCTCGTTCTCGTTCAACAGCGGTACGCCCGATGGTTTACTGGCTACAGCTTCGCGCCCCGAGGATCTTGGTTTTGGCAAAATTGAAATCGAAAGTGCGGACGATTTCATCGTACCGATTCAGGGGGTAAACCTTACCAGCGCCACCTTCACCGGCTTGCTCCCGACGGGTTTCTCGCCCGGAAATGTTGGCCAAGTAGTAGTCGAAATTTACCGTGTGTTTCCATTGGATTCCGATATTGGTCGTACTTCCGGTCCGCCAACGTTTAGCACACCAAAGGTGCCTACCCGCGTTAATTCGCCCTCCGATGTTGCATTCGACTCCCGCAATTCAGGTGCGGGCGGAGGCCTGCAACTTCAATCCATCAGCGTGTTGAACCCGAATTTTACCGCGGCGAATTCTATCCTCAATGGTATTAACCCGGTTCCAAACCAGCTGACGCTTGGTGAAGGATCTGTCACTGGTCAGGAAGTTCAGTTTAACGTGAATTTCACACACCCATTCAGTCTCCCGGCCGGTCATTACTTTTTCGTTCCTCAAGTAGACTTGCCCGGCGCCACCGACAATTTCTTCTGGCTCTCAGTGCCAAGGCCCATCGTGCCTCCCGGAACTCCGTTTCCACCGGGCTCTACCGATTTGCAGGCCTGGATTCGCAATGCAAATCTTGACCCTGACTGGTTACGGGAGGGCGCGGACATCGTAGGCGGCACAACCTTCAACGAGGCATTTTCTGTGAACGGCGTCCTGCCTGATTCCGGTTCGACCGCACTGCTTTTCGCCTCTGCAACAGGGGCACTCGTCTATTTAAGACGACGATTTCGCCCCATTTGAATCTGTAGGGCAAGCGCGCCGCTTGCCGTCCTGCAAAGATGGCAACCAGGATGGTTGCCCTACAATTCCGGTGTACGACGCGTAATCGCGTGCGCTCAATTGCGATCCTTGAGACCGCGCTCGCCAGATTCTTTGGCGCAATGCGCGCAGCAAAAGATTTTGCCGCCGGCTTCAACGCCGTGACCGATCACCTTGCACTGACAATGGGGACAAGTCGGCGCCAGCATGTGAATCGCGCACTCGAAACTGTCAAAAGTCCGAGTCTTTCCGGCCGAGATAATTTGGAATGACTTATCGTAATCGTTTCCGCAAACATCGCATTTAGCCATAACGCCTCCTGATTGATTTAACCAAGTTTCGTTTATGCACGCGAAAACGGTCGCGTGTCGGAACACGGGCCTCTGGCCTGTGCGCCCAGCGGGCATGTTGCCCGCTTCTCCGAGTTTCAGCGGAGGGCATGTTGCCCGCTGCTGGCCTTCAACTCTAGGGCAGGGGCGTCTCCTGCAATCCTGAACAAAATGGCAACCAGGAATGGTCGCCATACAAATCGAGCTCGCTTACCAAATATTCACCTTCTTATCCGCCGGACGTACCATCGGACAATTATCCGGCAGATTGAACGCTTTCTGAAATTCCACTGAATCCGAAAGCGGGCCGTTCACTCGGTAACGCGCGGGCGAATGCGGGTTCGTATTCACCATTAATTTCAAATCTTCGTCCCGCTGGACCGAACGCCAAATCTGGGCGAAGCCGAGAAAAAATCGCTGTTCCGGAGTGAAGCCATCGATTTTCTGCGGCGGTTTTCCGGCCAGCGCTTTTTGTAACGCCGCATACGCGATCTTGACGCCGCCAATATCGGCGATGTTCTCGCCTTGCGTGAGCTCGCCGTTCACGTGCAAGCCCGGCAACGGTTCATACTCGGAATATTGTTTGACCACCGCGCCCGAACGTTCCTTGAATTTCGCGGCCGACTCCGGTGTCCACCAATCACGCAGATTACCAACTTCATCGAATTGGCGGCCCTGATCGTCGAATCCATGCGTCATTTCGTGACCGATGACGGCGCCGATACCGCCGTAGTTAACGGCGTCGTCTGCCTTGGGATTGAAAAAGGGCGGCTGCAAAATCCCGGCCGGGAACACAATCTCATTTAACTTCGGATTGTAATAGGCGTTCACCGTTGGCGGGGTCATGCCCCATTCCGAGCGATCGACCGGTTTGCCGATCTTGTTCAGCTCGCGATGGACATCGAAGATTGAGGCGCGAATGGCGTTGAGCACGAACGGTCCACGGTCGATTTGCAGAGCGGAATAATCGCGCCACTTGTCCGGATAACCAATTTTAACGGTGAAGGCCGCGAGTTTTTTCAAGGCTGCTTCCTTGGTTGCGTCGTCCATCCATTCCAGCGTCTTGATCCGGTCGGCCAACGCCGATCGCAAGTTGTTAACGAGATCTAGCATCCGCGCTTTTGATTCGGGCGGGAAATAATCAGCAACGTAAAGTTTGCCCAGCGCTTCCCCGATGGAACTGTCCGTCGATGCCACCACTCGTTTCCAGCGCGGCTTGATTTGTTTGGTTCCGCGCAAAGTTGTTTCGTAGAAGTTGAAATTTTCGTTGACGAAATCGGCGGAAAGTTCCTCCGCGGTCGCGTGCACCAAATGCCATCGGAAATATTCTTTCCAGGCATCGATCGGTGTGCTGGCAAAGACTTTGTTCGCGCCCTTGAAGAAATCGGGCTGACCGACATTCAGTTCGCCGGGATCCGGGAGCTTGGTTTCTTTGAAGTAAGCATCCCACTTGAAGTTGGGCGTGAGGGCCTGAAGGGCCGATGTCTTCATCTTGTTATAATTTTTTTGCGGATCGCGCAGTTCGACCTTGGTGCGCGAGGCTTGTGCCAGACTGGTTTCGAGGGCGAGAATCTTTTTCGCGTGCTCGCCGGCGGCTTTAGGCTCCTCGCCCAGCAAGCTCAGCATCTTGGTCACATGCTGCACGTATTGATCACGCAGTTTCTTCGAGTCCTCGTCTGTCTTGGTGTAGTAATCGCGGTCGGGCAGGCCGAGGCCACCCTGGTAAGCCTGCGCGATCACCATCGTGCTGTTCTTATCGTCCTGGCCGGAAGTGAAATCGAAGAGAGAGGTGACCCCGAGGGTGTGCAGATGTGCAATCTCCTTCAAGACATCATTGCGATCCTTTACCCCATCGATTCGCTTGAGCTCGTCGGCTAACGATCTGGCGTGCGCCACCTCAACCTTCGCTTCGTCCATCCCGCTGGCATAATAATCGCCCACCTTTTTTTCGTCCGGATCGGTCGTAGTCGTTTCCTTGGCCGCGCGTTCGGCTACGTTATGAAGCGCGTCGTTATTTTTTTCGATTAACTGATTGAAGCTGCCCCAGCGGGAATATTCCGGGGGAATTGGCGTGCGTTTGATCCAGGCGCCATTGGCATACAAAAAGAAATCGTCACAAGGCTTCACGGAAGTGTCCATGTTGGCGGTGTCGAAAGGCGGCAGCGGATTCTTGTCCTCCGGCGTTGGACTAGTGATTTCTCCCTGCGTTTGCGCGACTGGACTGGTGAGTGGTGGCGGACTTTGAAGCGGTGTGACCGTGGCCAGCGGCGGAGATTTTTGCGGCTCGGTCTGCGCCAGAGCGGTTGCAGCCGTGAGCACGCCCAAAAGGGTCAGGCACGTTCGGTTTCGCATCCGGCACGAAAGGCGAGAACGCGGCTATTGTCCAACGTGAAACTGCCCGTGTCGCGGGCCTTGCGCAAAAGACCGCGCGAAAACCAGCGAAATGCGATTATTATTAGAACTTCGAAGCCAGGAGGGGATATAATTCCCTAACTATTGGTGTATTGGTCGGAAAATGCGCATGCCACAGTCAAATGAGCCCGCGTCGATTGAAGGCGATGGCATTCATCCTGCATCCTTTTTCTAATGATGAACTTAGGTCGTCTCATTTTGTGCGCGATTGGCGGATGTTTCTTTGTTAGCCAGCTAACCGCTGCGGTCGAGTGGCAGGTCATCAAAATCAACGGCCGCGATTTCCTCACCGTCGATAACATTGCGAAGTTCTACGGTTTCCCGAACCCGACAATCGACGGAAGAAATGTCGATCTGAATAACGGCAAGAATGAAATGCAATTTCACATCGACAGCCGGGAGATGCTGATCAACGGCGTGCGCAATTGGTTGAGTTATCCGGTGTTCGTTCACGACGGAAAAATCGTCGTCTCACGCATCGATCTCGCCAAAACCCTCGAACCGCAGTTGCGCCCGAACATGATCCAAAAGCTCGGCCTTGTCCGAACGGTCGTGCTTGATCCCGGTCACGGCGGTTTCGATAAAGGCGCGATCAGCGGTTATGGCTATGAAAAGGATTACGCCCTCGATCTGGCGCGACTGCTCCGGCCGTTGCTACAGGCGAAAGGCTTTCGCGTGATCATGACCCGCGAAAGCGATGTTTTCTTGCCGCTGGAATTGCGCGCGAGAATTGCCAACGCCACCAGCGATTCAATTTTCGTTAGCCTGCACTTCAACGCCACCGATCGCGATCCAATCGCGAGCGGTTTCGAAATTTATTCGCTCACCCCGCGCGGCGCGCCCTCCACTTATGAGGATGGCCTCACTCTGGCATCGGTAAATGTTCAAAACGGTACCGAAGAAGACGCCGCCAGCGTCGAGCTTTCCTGTTGCATTTATCACTCGCTCCTGGGCCAGATTGGCGAATTTGATCGCGGAATTAAACGCGCCCGCTTCGCCGTCCTGCGCTTAACCAAAATTCCAGCCGTGCTCATAGAAGGCGGCTTTCTGACTGAGCGTGGCGAAAGCCGGTTGATTGCCAATCCCGGGTGGCGACAAAAATTGGCTGATGCCATCTGTGCTGGGATCGACAGCTATCGGGCGCTGGCCAACAGCAAGAAGCCTCCGTTAGTAGTGGCGGATTATCGGCGGCAAAAGCCCGGCGCCCCTGCACCGCAAATAGACACGCCGCTGAATCCGGCAGCTCCGCCCACCTTGTCGCTCGATATGTTATATTCTGAGCGGCCGGCGGAAAATTCCACCCCGCTTCAAACACCAACACCATCGCCGATCGGCACCGCGCCAATCGAGCCGTAAGTTGAAGAGATGCTCGCCCGCGGCGAGCGCCTTTTCGGAAATTCGGCGTTCGACACAAAGGCCGCTACCAGGAATTCCGCAGATGTCTCTGCACAGGCGGCGTGTCGCCCGCAAATCTGCGATCACCGGATTCGCGGCAGGAGAAACTTTCGCGGCCGACACGACCGCCTCTACAGCTGAGGCCGTCAGTTTTTTAACGATGCCGGCTCAGTACGTTATCTAGAGAACCGAAACTTGACGGCTTTAAGCCGTCAAGTTTGTGCGAAGCGGACCTGATTTCCTAATGTGTTGACGCTATCAATGAGTCTCTCTAGCCTCGAATTCAATCTGAATCGAAAGGACTTATGAAAAAATACATGACTTATGCAGTGACCGCATTCTTCGCGACAATCGCTATCTCGTTAGCCGCGCCGGACAAAGGTGCTGTAATGGCAAAAGAACAGGCCGCCTGGCAGGCATTCAAAGACAAAAACGCCGACGGCTTCAAGAAAGTGGTGCACGCGGACTTCCGCGGAGTTTACGACGAGGGCGTTTCCGATATGCAGAAGGAATTGGACGATATGAAGAAGTGGGACATGAAATCGTTCACCATCAGCGATTACAACATCGTTTCGGTTGGAACTGATACCGTCGTGAGCACCTACAAGGTCGTTGTTGAAGGGACCTATGATGGAAAAGATGCCTCCGGCACCTTCAATGCCGGATCGGTTTGGAAAATGGCAAAGGGCGGATGGCAGGCCATTCTCCACACCAATGTGAAACAGGCGGCAGCTGAGAGGTAGGGAAAAGAGCAGGGAGCAAGGAGCAGCGAGACATAGTTGTAGAGGCGCTCGCCGCGGCGAGCGCCTCTCGAGGATTCGGCGTTTGATGCAAACGCCGCTACAATTCTTCGTGGCATTGACTTCACCGGCCGTGGTTCTACTTTGAAACAATAATGCGGGGGAGCCGAGTGGCTGAGAGTCCGGTAAATTTGCCGGAGACCCCTTGAACCTGATGCGGGTAATGCCGCCGAAGGGAGCAAGGAGTCCGGCTATGCGATCTCCGCATGGTTTTGTTTTATGAAGCGCAATTTTTTATTGGCTTTTGCAGGGCAAGCGGTCGCCGCGGCGACCTTGCCATGGGTCGATGAATGTGGCAGGCGAAGCGTCCGCCCTGCAACGATATGATCCCGCACCGCCAATGAGCCTTCCTCCCAAAATCGACGTAGCCGGGATCGATGATCCCGGAAATCCTCGCCCCACACAGAATGGAGGGGCACGCGCCGTCGTGTCCCAAACTAACGACGAAAACGCATCGCCCCCGGACGCGTTGCCAAACAGCAAAAAGGTCTACATTTCCGGTCAGCTGCATCCCGACATTCGCGTCCCGTTTCGTGAAATCTCGTTAGCGCCAACGAAAACAATGACCGGCGCGCTGGAGGTAAACGAGCCGGTGCGCGTTTACGACACTAGCGGTCCATGGGGCGATCCAAGCGTGACGCTTGACCCAATACAAGGGCTTCCGCCCTTGCGCCGCGATTGGATCCTGAAGCGTGGCGATGTGGAAGAAATCGCCGGACGAGTCGTCCAGCCGATCGATGACGGATACCTGTCCGAGACGCATGCCGCGCATGCGAAAAGCAAACGCCCAACGCCCAACGCCCAACATCCAACGTCGAACTCAAACGGAAGCTCCAAGCTCCAAGCTCCAGGCGCCAAGCTGCTGCGAGCAAAGCCCGGCAATTGCGTCACGCAATTGGCTTACGCACGGGGGGGCATCATCACGCCGGAAATGGAATTCATTGCGATTCGGGAAAACCACCGAATCGCAAGTAAGAAGGATGAATTAAGAATTAAGAAGGACGGCAATGGCAGCGACTCCGAACTTCATAATTCTTCCTTCTTAAATCATACTTTCGCTCGCAATCATCTCGCGCATCAACATCAGGGAGATTCGTTTGGCGCTGCAATCCCGGAAGAAATCACCCCAGAATTTGTTAGAAGTGAAGTGGCGCGAGGCCGAGCGATTATCCCAGCCAACATCAATCACCCCGAAAGCGAGCCGATGATCATTGGCCGCAATTTCCTGGTGAAGATCAACGCCAACATCGGCAACAGCGCCGTGGCGTCGTCGATTGAGGAAGAAGTTGAAAAGATGCGCTGGGCGACAAAGTGGGGCGCCGACACCGTGATGGACCTCAGCACCGGCAAAAACATTCACGCCACCCGGGAATGGATCATCCGCAACTCCCCGGTGCCGATCGGCACCGTGCCGATTTATCAGGCGCTCGAAAAGGTCGGCGGCCGCGCCGAAGAACTGACCTGGGAAATTTATCGCGACACCCTGATCGAACAGGCGGAGCAGGGGGTCGATTACTTCACCGTCCACGCAGGGGTACTATTAAGGTACATCCCCATGACGGCCCGCCGGGCGACCGGGATCGTCTCGCGAGGCGGGTCGATCATGGCGAAATGGTGCCTGGCGCACCATCAGGAAAGCTTTCTCTACACCCGCTGGGACGAGATCTGCGAGATCATGGCCGCTTACGACGTCAGCTTCTCCCTCGGCGATGGCCTGAGGCCAGGCAGTATTGCTGACGCAAATGATGAGGCTCAGTTTGCCGAGTTATACACGCAAGGCGAGCTGACCCAGCGCGCCTGGAAACAGCATGTGCAAGTGATGAACGAAGGCCCCGGTCATATTCCGATGCACATGATCAAAGAGAACATGGAGAAACAATTATCCTGGTGCGACGAAGCGCCGTTCTACACCCTCGGGCCGCTCACCACCGATATCGCGCCCGGCTACGATCACATCACCAGCGCGATCGGCGCGGCCATGATCGGTTGGTATGGTTGCGCCATGCTTTGTTACGTCACGCCGAAAGAACATCTGGGTTTGCCGAACAAGAAGGATGTGAAGGACGGCGTCATCGCCTACAAGATCGCCGCGCACGCGGCTGATTTAGCCAAAGGACATCCCGGCGCGCAGTACCGCGACAATGCGATCTCGAAGGCAAGGTTTGAATTCCGCTGGCAGGATCAATTTAACCTCGCGCTAGATCCTGATACGGCCAGGGAGTTCCACGACGAAACCTTGCCTTCTGAAGGAGCGAAGACGGCGCACTTCTGCTCCATGTGCGGACCCCATTTTTGCAGTATGAAGATAACGGAAGACGTAAGAAAATACGCAGCCGAGCAGGGGATTACGGAGGAAGCCGCAATCGAAAAGGGACTCAAACAGAAGGCAACTGAGTTCAACGAAACCGGCGCGGAAATCTACGCGAAGACGTAATGTCCGGGGGATCGCACGCGCCTGCGTACTCGTGATGGCGTTTTCACCATCATGGAATTTGAAATCTTAACGATGCCTGCTCCGCGACCAACCAGACCCAGAAAAAGTTGGTAACGAGATCGCCGCGAGGCTTGTCACACACTTTTATGGGGTGGGCTGCGGACTGGGCTGGGATTGTTGTCGGATCGAGTCGAAGAGGTGTTTTCACGTCGGAGCAAACGTTGGCGCGCGATCGCGCGCTGGAGCGTTATCAGCCGCAGTTTGACGGACTGCGAGCGCTCGCGGTCCTCACCGTCATGGTCGATCACTTCAGCGCGGACGTTCCGAATTTCCCGTTGCCGGACTGGATTCGTCTCGGTGCAACCGGTGTCCGCCTCTTTTTGGTCCTGAGCGGTTACTTTATTACCGCCTCACTGCGACGCGCGCGAGATCGAATGGACGCGGGCAGGTTATCGGCCGGTAGAACGATGACAGCATTTTACTGGCGCCGCTTGCTTCGCATCGGGCCGGCCTATTTTGTGTTCGCGGGGATTGCCCTACTGCTCAATCTCGGCGCAATCCGTCACTATTGGCCGTGGGTTTTCACCGGCACAGTGGATTGGCTGATTGCCCTGAACAACGAATGGCCATTGGCGATCTCGCATCTGTGGTCGATTTGCGTGCAAGAGCAATTCTATTTGTTTTGGCCGCTGCTCATTTTGCTGTTGCCGCGCAGATGGGTGCTGTCCGCGATTATTGCGGTCGCGTTTGCCGGCATCGCGTTTCGAATCGGGTGCGTGATTTTTTCAGCGCCGATCATTGCCCGATGGGTGTTGCCGTTCGGCAGCCTCGACTCGCTCGCGGCCGGTGCAGCGCTGGGCTGGTGGGGCGGTCGATTGCGCGCATCGCGCGGCGGCTGGCCGCTCGCATTGATCTGTTTGTCGATGTTAACTGTGGCTGCGGTCTTGCGAAATAGCGACCCGACGAAACTGAAATCGGTCTTGGTAGAACCACTCGAGGCCGGCGCGTTTGTGATTTTGGTTGCGCGGACGGCGACAGGTTTCGATGGAAACGTCGCGCGTTTCCTGAGTAATGCCGGTCTCGTGTTCGCCGGACGAATCAGCTACGGACTTTACATTTACCACATCCTGGTGGCGATGGTTTTCAATCGCTGGATGCCGTCGCAAATGCGATTCGTGATCACGATACCTTCTCTGCGTTTGCTCGTGTTCGGGATTGCTACGCTATTCACTGCGGCATTGTCGTGGCGATTTTTGGAACAACCGATAAACAGGCTGCGTGGCGAAAAAACGAGAAAAACTCTCGGCTCGATTCCGCATGGAAGTTGGGAGCAGGAAGGCGCGACGAGATCTCAACGTCCGCCGCATCTGATCTTCACTGCGGATTCATCTGGATAGATCAGCCAGGAGCTGATCGTGGCCAGTTCTTAGAGCTGTTTTGAAAGCCATTCTCTCGGATTGGCGTAAATCGAAAAAGTTTGTCGAACAACCTGCCGAGCTTTATCGTCTGTCGCACTGTTTCAACGCAACCCCATGAGCATCGGCCGCAAATTGGGAGACGAGGCAGCTTCCCGGCAGGCCTCGAGGACAACGCTGGCAACTACTGCCCGAACAATAACCCGATTAAAATGAAAACACCGCTTAATCACTTACACACTGCCAGATTTTCACCCGCAATCTTCTGTGCTGCGCTCGTATGCACTCTCGCCTTCAGCGCGAATGTTTTGCGCGCCGATGAAACGTGCTCGTCACCGTACCTCGCCCGCATCGATGGACAGGAAGAGTTTGTCTATGTTTGGACACTCGGGGTCGAAGGAATGGGCGATGGCTCTGACAAACTCGTTACGGTCGATGTAAAACCCGGCTCGCCTTCCTACGGCAAAGTCGTCAGCAGCTCTTCCGTCGATGGACGTAACGAGGCGCATCACGGCGGGTTCACCGACGACCGCCGTCAGCTTTGGCTGGCCGGCCTCGAAAGCAGTCGCGTTTTCATCTTCGATGTCCACACCGATCCGGCGAAGCCGAAGTTGACCAGGACAATCGATAATTTCGCCGAGACTACCGGCGGCGCGGTCGGGCCGCATGGCGCATATGCGTTGCCTGGACGCGTGCTGATTCCGTGTCTCTCCAACGCGAAGGACAAAGGAGGAAAGACAGCGCTGGTCGAATACGGGAACGACGGCAACTACATCGCCACGCATTGGCTGCCGACGAAAGAAGATGCGCGCGGTGCCTCAGGAGCGGAATTCGCGGATGGCTACGGCTATGATGCTCGAGTATTGCCGAGAAAAAACGCGCTGCTCACTTCATCCTTCACCGGCTGGAACAATTACATGATGGACTTCGGCAAATTGACCGCTGATCCCGAGGCAATGAAGCATTTCGGGAACACGATGGTGATGTGGGATTTTCATGCACGCCAGCCGAAAAAAGTTTTTCAGGTGCCGGGGGCGCCGCTTGAAATCCGCTGGGCCTGGGGTGACAAACACAACTACGCTTTCACCGCTACCGCGCTGGGCTCAAAGCTTTGGCTAGTTTACGCGGACGATCGCGGCGAATGGCAGGCGAAAGAGGTCGCGCCGATCAGTGACGTCAAAGGCGGTGTGCTCCCGGTCGACATCAGCATCAGCGCCGATGACAAAACATTGTTTGTTGATTGTTTCGGCGACGGCAAGTGCCGGGTCTTCGATGTTTCCGATCCGCAGAAACCGAAACAAATTTACGAGAAACAGATTGGCAAGCAGGTGAACATGGTGTCGCAGAGCTGGGACGGGAAACGGCTTTATTTTACCAGTTCGCTCCTGGCGCGCTGGGACAAACAAGGCGCCGACAACGAGCAATTTCTCCGCGGTTACGCCTGGGACGGCAAAGAACTAAAGCCGGCGTTCGATCTCGATTTCACCGCGCTCAAGCTTGGGCGCCCGCATCACATGCTCTTTGGCTCGACGAAAATTGGCGCGAACCGCACCACCGTCGCGAGTATTCGTTAGGCGAACATGATGCAACCTTTTGGTGGAGGGACGACCTCCGTGTCGTCCAAGATGCCCGGACGGGACAGAGCCCGTCCCTCCAGTTGTTTTGTTCTCAATTTCGATCGCCTATTCATTGTCGCGTTCACTCTTTTTCTGCCCGTTCTCGCTGCAATCTCATTTGCAGGTGAACCCACGCGTGACAGCGACTACGATTACGATCCACCCGCGCCGGGCAGTTATAGTTTGCCAGTTATAAAACCTGCCGCCGATGGCGCGCTTCTCGATTCGAATAACAAATCCGTCCAGCTGCGTGACCTCACGCGTGGCCGTATCACGCTGTTGAGTTTCATCTACACTCGTTGCGCGGCGCCGAAAGCATGTCCCTACGCAACCGGTGTCTTAACCCAAATCCACGATCTCAGCGTCGACGATAAAACACTGGCAAAGAGTATGCGTCTCGTTAGCCTGAGCTTTGATCCTGAGTACGACACGCCACAGCGTCTCGCCGCTTACTCAGACAATGTTCGCGACCAAAAATCAGGCTGTGAATGGTCCTTCGCCACCGCGAAGTCGCGCGCGGAATTAGAAACGATTCTTGCCGCCTACGATCAGGCGGTGGACAAGCGACAAAACCCGGCGGATCCGCAAGGTCCGCTTTATCACACCCTTCGGGTATTTTTAATCGATCGGGAAGGTCGCATCCGGAACATCTACAGTTCGGGAACGCTCGACCCACGCCTCGTCGTCGCCGATGTGAAGACTCTTTTGCTGGAAAACGCGCAGGTTTCTAAACAATAACTGTGGCCGCCTTGCCGCCGAGCCGATTGAAGGCCAGTTGAGGCGCCGTTCCTGACTCAAAAACATGAAGATTTTGTCCAAGGGTCCGTTTGCGGCGATCTTCTGGGGCGGGTTCATTGCCGGGATCCTGGATATCACTCAGGCTTTTATTGGGTTCAGTCTGGTGGGCTCCACGCCCTTCCGGATCCTGCAACGTATAGCCAGTGGCATCTTTGGACCACGATCACAAGAGATGGGATGGACATCCGCCGCGGTTGGCCTTCTCTGTCACTTCACGGTCGCGTTCACAGCCGCGGCCGTTTATTACCTGGCCAGCAGAAAACTTCGTGCGCTCGTTGAATACCCTGTTCTCTGTGGCCTGATCTATGGCGAGTTAGTATTCCTGTTCATGTACTTCGTCGTCATTCCGCTTTCGGCAATCGGTCATCCGCAGTTTAACATCGCCACTTACATTACCGGCCCGATCGGCCATCCACTTCTGGTCGGATTGCCCATCGCTCTTTGCATTCGCCGCTTTTCGGCGGAAAGGCCCGTGTAGAGGCGGCCGTGTCGGCCGCAACGCTGGTGTTCTGTTCTGCAACTCGCCGAACTTTTAATTTACGAATCGCGATTCACCCATCACCATTCGCGTTTCCTTGTCCCTGTGATCAGCAAACAAGCACAAGAATTCTGGGCATTGCTAAAGAGTTATCCGAAGCAGATTGCGATGCCGCTTGCGCAGGCACGCGAAGCCGATACCCGCTCCGAAGATTTCACCAGCGAGCCGGTCGGAGTAAACTTCATGCCGGCTTCTGAGGTCGATGGTCTATGGGCAGAAATTCCGGGAGGGGATCGGACCATTCTTTATTTCTTTGGCGGAGGCTTTGTCCTCGGTTCTCCCGACACCCGGCGCAAGACCGCAGGCCATCTCGCTCTTGCGGCCAAGGCGCGCGTGCTCGTGCCCAACTATCGTCTCGCGCCCGAACATCCTTTTCCCGCAGCTATCGATGACTCGGTGCGACGCCTATCAATGGCTGCTCGATCACGGTGGCGAACCGTCGAAGACAATATTGGCAGGTGATTCCGCTGGCGGCGGTCTCGCGGTTTCCGCTGCGATTGCCTTGGGTGATCGTCACCTGCCGATGTGCGCCGGCATCGTCGCGCTCAGTCCCTGGGCCGATCTCACCTGCAGCGGTGAGAGCATTACCGGCCGCGCTGCGGTCGATATCGAATGCACGCGCGCTGGTCTGCTAGAGATGGCGGGCTGGTACATGAACGGCGCTGATCCATCCCAACCCTTGGCTTCGCCGGTGTTCGCCGATCTCGCCGGTCTCCCGCCGCTGCTCTGTGTGGTTGGTGGGGACGAGATACTTCTCGATGATTCCATTCGCCTGATCCGCAATGCCGGCATCGCTGGAATCGACGCAACGCTATTTATTGCGTCGGGAATGCAGCACATATTCCCGATCTGGGCCGGCGCTTTCCCAGAAGCAGACGCGGCGATTGCACTGGTTGGCAATTGGGTGAGGCGATTACCACGCGCGAGTCACTGATCACGATTCACGCATCTGTTGGGGTAGCGCGCCCTGCCTGCCCGCCGTGTGCGGGTCTCGGGTGCTGGTTTCGGTGTCCCACCGAAACAGTCTTTGTATATAGCGCAGATCGTTAGCAACAAACCTATCGAGACCCTGATCTACACGAGCAATTCCGACAGAATGCCGATTGTGGTTGCCACACCGCCCCAAGGCCAAGTTTGGTTCATCGATCACGGAACGAAGGCGAAGGGCAACTGGCAACCGGACCAGGCACCTCACGGTTTGTTTGTTGTCGCTATTTCTGTTTCTTCAATATCCCGACCAAGCCTGGCCCGGTTAGCGATCCATCGTCGTGGATGGTGAAGTCCAACTTTTCGCCCTTGGGACTGCAATCAAGCGCAAGTTTGTCGTCGTTCACTTTGTAGGTGCAGGCAAAATCCTCGCCCGACATGCTGAAGGTGGCTTTGTCGCCAGACTTGAGATCGAGCACGATCCCCATTCCACTGCCAGCTTGCGAATAGGTACCTTCCATCTTCGACTTCGAGCTGCAGCTCACGAAAACGGAAGTTATCAATGCCAGGGCAGCGATCGGTGTGGTTCTGTGAATGATCAAGTTCTTCATGCCATGCTCCGTTCGGTTAACGTGAGAGTTCGGGGAATAGGGACGGGCTAATTTTTGTCAACAACCGTTTTCACCCTAAAACGGAAGTGGCATCTCGCTGTAGCCGCCTCGCTCTGTCGAGGCGTTTAAACTTTTGTAATTGCTACTGTCCCGGCACCGGGGACGGCGAACTGTAAAAATTCTGATCGAACATTCCGCTTTGTCCTTGTCCTTGTCCTTGTCCTTGTCCTTGTCCTTGTCCTTGTCCTTGTCCATAACGTCCGCCACCACCACCGCCATGATGTCCGTGATGCTGTGGAGGATCGTTTGCCGCATCTTCGTCGTGAGCACAGGCAGAGCTGAAGAGCGCGCAGCCAAGCCAGAGCAAACCCAGCCACGCTCCTCACGGATTTGAGACGATTGGAAATTGTCATAACGATGAAAGCTTTGGAGGGATGACCGGACTAAACGGAGAATGGTTACAGAATTCTCCATACCGAATGCATGCGGCACGCACACTCCGAAACAAGTAGCTGGCTGGTTTCGGGCGCGGAGCTATACGCGAACATGCAATCTGTAGTCGCCTCTCTAGTTCGTGGCGATCTTTAATTGTACGAAGTCTTTGGTTCGGGTCCCGCCAGGATTTTTTGAAAGCGCGGATCCTTCCGTAACGGATCCCACTCCCAACGTTGCCGCAAATCGGAAAGTGTGATGCTTTCATCGGCATAATCCACCCCGAACGGCGTGGTGAGGAGGCGCTCAATTCGGCTGATCGCTTCGTCCGTTTCCCCGAGGCGAGCGCAGCTCAAAGTATAGAAATCTTCCACTACTGCGCCCTCGATCACATCGTGCGTGATCGGTTTCAGCTCCATGGCTCGTTGTCCTTCCCGCAGCGCATCTTCCTTGCGTCCCAGAAACGCATAAAGCAGTCCGAGCTGCGCGTGGCGAACGCCATCTTGCGGACTGTTCGCCACTGTTTTTTCAATGGCAGGTCGAGCGGCCTCGAATTTTGCCTGCGCCTTCGCCGAGTCGCCACGCACCAGGTCGATACAGGCTTGCAGATAACTTTTCGGCAGGGGCACCCCCGTTTGCGAAGCGATCGTTTCCAACTGGCAGGCGGCCAACGCTTTCTCCGCCGCAACCACATCGCGGTTCATTAAGCTCATGTCCCAACGCGCGAAGGTAACCACGCCGTCCGGATCGAGGTTCGGCGGCAAAGTTTCGAGCGCGGCTTTGATGGGGGCCGTGCTGCCTTTCCAGAAAAACTCAATATAGGCGCGCTGAATCTTTACGTTGAAAGAATCCGGAAAAAGCGCGAGGACTCGATCCATCCGTTCGGCCGCGGTGCGCCAATCGCGCAGGCCGAAATACGTCTGGGAAGCATCGTAGAGCATCACGGAATTGCGCGGGTCGACAGCTTCCGCGTGTTCGTAGGCAGCGAGCGCCTGTGTCCAATGTCCCCGCCGTCTCTCGACTGCGGCGGTATAGAGACCGACGTCGCCGTCATTGGGAAGCGCATGCGCCGCAAGAGCAAGTTCACGCAGCGCGGCGTCGTAATCGCTTTCCATGTAGTAGTGATACATACCAAGAGCGAGATGCCCTTCACCGAGGTTTGGTTGAAGCCGCAGCGATTCCAACGCCTCAGCATGGGCTTTTTGCTTTAGCGGTTCCGTCGGTTCGTAGAAATGATAGAGATTGCTGGTGGTGGCGGCCAGCCGCGCGTGAGCTAGAGCAAATTTGGGATCTAACGTAATCGCCTGTTCGAAAAGACGCATCGCCGAGCGAAAATCCTGCATCAGATTGTCCGGCCGCGTCTGGTAATCCCGCGCCCGCAGGTAAAGAACGTAGGCGTCGGCATTGTCGGTTGGCTTGGCCTCAACCTGCGCTTTTTCCTGCGGAGAAAGGGTGGCGCTAAGTGAATCGGCGATGCTCTTGGCCACTTCCGCTTCCACGTTGAAGATGTCAGTCAGTTGCCGGTCATAACTCTGCGCCCACAGATGTGCGTCGGTTCCGGCCTGGATGAGTTGCACGTTGATGTGCACCCGTTCCCCGACCTTCTGCACACTGCCCTCCAGCACATGGCTCACGCGCAATTGCTGCGCGATCTCGGGTAAGTTTTCCGGAGCGCTGTTATAATGGGCCGTCGAGGTTCGCGATATAACTCGAAGTCCGCTGATCTTCGACAGCGTGGTGATGATTTCATCCTGAATGCCCTGCGCGAAAAAAGCGTTCTCTTTGTCCGAGCTAAGGTTCTCGAATGGAAGCACGGCAACCGATTTGTCCGTCGTTCCCGTCGGCGCGGTTTGTTTTGGCAGCTCGGTCGTTGCCGATCTTCGTGTCCGGGCAAACTGAAACGCAAGCAATGCAGCCGCCAGCACGGCGGCGGCGACAATGATCGCAGTCCATTTGCTCCCAGGCTTGGACGTCCTCGATTCTCGCGGCGCGACTTCTTCCGAGCGCCTGATTCCCTCCGGGGTCAGATCGAACGCCCATGCCAGGATCAGCGCGACGGGAAAGCCAAGGATCACGGCGGTGACAAACACCTTCATCACCCATGGAGGCGCTTCGAAAGTCGGGAAGAGAATCGAAGCGGCCTGGATCAGCAGCCACGCCACGATCGCGTAAGCGACGGCCACCCGGTAGACCTTGCGTCGCTTCAGCTCGGTTAAAAAAGTAGCCGGGTCCATGGCAATGTCGGTGACCTTACTGCAATGCACTTTTTATGCACCAGCAGGAACTCATTGCGATGCAGTCCTCGATCACGACCCAACGTGCGGCCCTGACGCGAAGTGATAATGGGAGGGATTTGCGGCTACAGGATGCGATAGACGCGGTAAGCGATTTTGCCTAAATCGGGGCGATAAACACCGACCGCGACGACGTTGTTCAACCAGGCATTTTTTTCCGAAGCCGTTTCGAACATCGGCACAATGCGCGCCCAGAGCGTGCCACCGGGCGGGGTATAGGCGATTCCGCGCCATGACATGTAAATCTTTTGTCCGTCATCGGTCTGTAACAAAATGCGCACGTCGAGAACACGGGATCCGTCGGGACGCTGCACTACCCAATCACCACTGGGAAGAATGATCGTGCCCTTGAGGCGAGGTCCCGCAAATGTGCCACCGGAAACTGGCACAATCAGACGGCCGCCATTGGCCGTGGCCAGGTTGGTTGGTATCTGAGGCTTCGAGCACGAGATCAAACAGGAATTCCGATTGAAGTTTGTCGTCCGCAGCTGCGGGCGTGGGCGACGATAGTGGACTCGCCGCGAAACCAGTGCTGGCAAAGAGAAGGGCGAGAGTAGTTGCAGCTGCGAGTCTTGAACCGACGATTGCGATTTTCATAATTGTGGACAGGCGAAGAATTCTTAGTGGTATGATGCTAGCTCGATAACTCAAAGCCCGACAGCGATCGAGCTCGTTGAATTTCCATGACAATATGGTGGAGCTCGGGAAAATCCCGTGCGCCGACGGCCGCATTCCCTTGTCCGATGGCGCTGGAGAAGTCATTGCGGTCGGGGGCGATGTCGATGAGTTCAACGTCGCAGATACCGTCCTCAGCACGTTTTGGCCCTATTGGCTGGGAGGCGAAATGAACGCCCGCTACCCGGCGAGATATATCTGGAGATAACCGCCGTTTTCCGCTGGAAGAAATCGTCGCTGCCTTCAGGCATTTCGAATCCCAAAAGCACTTTGGCTCCGGGGTTTCGATAGAAGATTTCTCAACCCGCCCGTCGGACATCGGCGTCCACGCATCGGGGATTCATGTAATCAGAGCGCGAATCCCGTAAATCCTGTCAAAACACTACCGCTCACCAAAAAGATTAAGCGAGGTCGAACCGATCGAGATTCATCACCTTGTTCCAGGCCGCGACAAAGTCGTTAACAAACTTCTTCTCCGCATCGGAACTGGCGTAGACTTCGGCCAATGCCCGGAGCTGCGAGTTTGAGCCGAAAACAAGATCCACACGCGAGGCATTCCACTTGAGTTCGCCTGTCTTGCGGTCGCGCCCTTCAAAGAACTCCGCGCCGCCATTTGGAGAAACGGGTTTCCATTCCGTGCGCATGTCGAGCAGGTTCACGAAGAAGTCGTTAGTCAGCGACTCCGGCCGTTTGGTGAAGACACCATGCTGCGTTCCTGCGACGTTGGTTTTCAAAACGCGCATCCCGCCGACGAGCACTGTCATTTCAGGCGCGGTCAAGGTTAACAACTGTGCTTTATCGATCAGCAGTGCTTCGGCCGGAATGGTGTATCTGCCCTTTAGATAATTGCGGAAGCCGTCGGCGATCGGCTCGAGGACCGCGAAGGATTCGACGTCGGTTTGCTCCTGCAAAGCGTCGGTGCGTCCCGGTGTGAACGGCACTTTTACATCGTGGTCGGCGTTCTTCGCCGCTTGCTCGAGTCCCGCGCACCCGCCTAGCACGATCAGGTCTGCTAACGAAATTTTCTTGCCGCCGGATTGCGCGCGATTGAACGCGGTCTGGATGTCTTCCAACGTCTTGAGCACCTTGGTCAGTTGGGCCGGCTGATTGACGTCCCAATTCTTTTGCGGCGCCAGACGAATCCGAGCGCCGTTCGCGCCGCCGCGTCTATCGGAGCCACGGAAAGTAGACGCCGACGCCCATGCGGTTGAAACCAACTCCGAGATGGACAGACCCGATGCCAGAATTTTCGCCTTTAGCGCCGCGATATCGCGCGCATCGATCAATTTGTGATCTACTGCAGGAATTGGGTCCTGCCAGATGAGATCTTCCGCTGGAACTTCTGGTCCGAGATAGCGCGCGCGCGGCCCCATGTCGCGGTGTGTGAGCTTGAACCACGCGCGAGCAAATGCATCGGCAAACTGTTCGGGGTTGTCCATGTAGCGCCGCGAGATCCGTTCGTACGACGGGTCGAATCGCAGCGAGAGATCGGTCGTCAGCATCGTCGGCCGGTGCTTTTTCGTTCGATCATGCGCGTCCGGCACTGTGGCAGCGGCTCCTTTGGCCACCCACTGGTGCGCGCCTCCCGGGCTCTTCGTTGATTCCCATTCATGATCGAACAGGTGTTGAAAAAACCCGTTGCCCCATTTGGTCGGCGTCGTAGTCCAGGTAACCTCCAGGCCGCTCGTGATCGTGTCGGCACCTTTGCCGGTTCCAAATCTGTTCTTCCAGCCAAAACCCTGTTGCTCAAGACCCACCGCCTCGGGTTCGGGACCAACGTTCGACGAAGGAGCAGCGCCGTGAGTTTTGCCAAACGTATGACCGCCGGCGATGAGCGCGACGGTTTCCTCGTCGTTCATCGCCATGCGGCTGAACGTTTCGCGGATGTCTTTGACCGCGAGAATCGGATCGGGATTACCGTCCGGCCCTTCAGGGTTGACGTAAATCAATCCCATCTGCACTGCGGCTAACGGATTTTCCAGCTGGCCACCATGAACGTCGCCATCCGGATCCTCGTCAGAGACGAGCACCGCGTGATCCTCAACGACGCCGGGCGAGCCGTGCGCGTAGCGGATGTCGCCGCCGAGCCACGTTTTTTCGGCCCCCCAGTAGACGTCCTGATCCGGTTCCCAGACATCCTCGCGTCCGCCGCCGAAGCCGAAGGTTTTAAATCCCATCGTTTCGAGCGCGACATTTCCAGTGAGGATCATGAGGTCGGCCCACGAAATCTTGCGACCATACTTCTGTTTGATAGGCCAGAGAAGGCGCCGCGCTTTATCAAGACTGACGTTGTCCGGCCAACTGTTCAGTGGGGCGAAGCGCTGTTGGCCTCTGCCCGCGCCACCTCGGCCATCGCCAGTCCGGTACGTTCCGGCGCTATGCCAGGCCATTCGAATAAACAACGGACCATAGTGACCGAAATCGGCTGGCCACCAATCCTGTGAATCGGTCATCAACGTCGCGAGATCTTTTTTTAACGCAGTAAAGTCGAGGCTCTTAAACTCTTTCGCGTAATCGAAGTCGTCACCCATGGGATTTGACTTGGAGGAGTGCTGGTGAAGGAGTTCCGGCTTTAACTGGTTAGGCCACCAGTCCCGATTCGTCGTGCCGCTGGTGGTGTCGTGATGGAAGGGACATGTGGCTTCGGTTGTCATGTGATTTCTCCTTAGGTGGGTTAGCTGAATTCCGGATAAGAGTTACGGAGAGGATCGAATAACCATCAGAGATCAGCGCGATAGTTGAAATATTTGTTTCCTGTGATCATCATAGGAATCGCCTATGGAGATGCACCAGCTTCGATACGTGGTAGCCGTGGCGCGCGCGCGCAATTTCTCTCGCGCGGCGGAGCAATGTCATGTGTCTCAGCCTTCGTTGAGTCAGCAGATCCAGAAACTGGAGGAAGAATTGGGCGAGCGATTGTTTGATCGCATGAAACGTGAGGCCAAGCTAACGCCACATGGCGAAGCTTTCCTGCCTCGCGCGCTGAAGATTCTTGAAGAAGTGGACGTGGCCAAGCGGGAAGCGTCCGATGCGCATAGATTATTGCGCGGCCGGGTGATCGTAGGCGTTCTGCCAACGATCGCGCCGTATCTACTGCCGGCGGTGCTGGTTGACTTTGCGAAAGAATTTCCGGGCGTGGAAATCGTGGTGCAGGAAGAGACGACGGCGCAGCTGCTCAAGCTGGCGAATGTGTGCGAAATCGATTTTGCGGTGGCGAGTCGACCGATCCACGATCAGCGGATGGAAGTGAAAGACTTGTTTACCGAGGAATTGCGCCTGGCCCTGCCTCCACGCCATTCGTTAACGCGCAAACGAACTGTGCGCCTGACTGATCTCGAAAAGGAGCCTTTTATCGTGATGAAGGAAGGCCACTGCCTTGGCGATCAAGTGCTGACCTTTTGCGAACGGCGCGACTTGAAACCGACGATCTCTTTTCGCAGTGCTCAGCTGGAAACGATTCAAGCTCTCGTCCATTCCGGCGTCGGCATCTCGCTTGTTCCGGCGATGGCTGCACGGAACAAACACGCAGGTGTGCCAGAGTATCGATCGCTCGTTCGGCCTAAACCCGAACGAAAGATCGTGGCAATCTGGCCAAGGCAACGTCCATTAAGTCGCGCGGCAAAGGAGCTCTTGAAGCAAATTGCTGCGAAGTGCAAAGAGTTATAGTCGGAGTAGATGCCGTGAATCCTAAATTACAGAAATTAGCGCTCAGTAAAAAGCTGAGCAGCGCGCGGCAAAGAAAGCAGGCGAGTCCGATCGTAAACAAATCATCGTTTCGGTGCCCTTAACAAGCGAACACTAACCGAAGACAAGAGGCGAGATACTTGCGGCGCCACCGATCTCTGGCGACTCTGTTTCGAAGACCGCGAATATGTCCCAACGCAATTTCACGAAGCCGATCCGGATTATGGAGGCAGATCTGAACTTGTCGGAGCACCAGGAAGCGGTGCTCGCGATGGTGGATGCGTATTCGAGAGACGCGATGGGCAACGGTAAACCGCTTGATCCAGAGGTCCGGGCAGGATTGATCCCGGGATTACGAAAACATCCGACGACGCTGGTCTTCCTCGCGTTTGCCGATGAGCGCCCGGTCGGGGCAGCAGTGTGCTTCATGGGGTTCTCGACCTTCGCGGCCAAACCGCTCATCAACATCCATGATTTCGTGGTTCTATCTGACCTGCGCGGAAAAGGAGTCGGACGTCGGTTGCTGGAAGCGATCGAAGATCGGGCCCTGGAGCTTGGCTGCTGCAAATTGACGCTGGAGGTGATGGATAACAATGATCGCGCGCTGAGAATGTATGAGAACGCGGGTTTTGCGCGCTACGCGTTACAGAAGGAAAGCGGCACCGCAATTTTCATGTCGAAGCCGCTGCAGTAATTCAGCTAACTGTGCCCACCACCATCTACCAAGCCTTTTCCTCAGCCTCAGCAAGGGTCCTGCAATTGCTGATCCTGATCGTATGTTGCGCAGTGCCGGTCTTGGGCGCACCGGTGGAAGGCTCTTTGCCAATCCAATGGAATATCGGGGCCGAGGATTGCAAGGCATCTCCACAACCTCCATTGCGGGTCCATGCTTACGAACCGCAAACGTTTATCCTGCGCCAAAGTCTCTGCGCAAGCTTCGAAGCAAATTTTCTCTATCTTCTCATCGGCTCCGACAAAGCTCTTCTAATCGACACTGGCGCCGTCGCGGACCCAAAAGAGATGCCGCTGGCGAAAACAATCTTGGAGCTATTGCCGGATAAGGATCACAAAAAGCTGCCGCTCCTGGTGGCGCATACGCACCGCCATTTGGATCATCGCGCTGGCGATCCTCAGTTTGCGTCGCTTCCATCGGTCCAGACCGTGCCCATAGATTTGGAGGGAGTTCGAGCGTTCTTCGGTTTCACTGACTGGCCCAACGGAATTTCTCATTTGGACTTGGGTGGCCGAATTGTGGACGTAATTCCGACGCCCGGACACAACCCGACCCACGTGGCATTTTACGACAACAGAACAGGGATTCTTTTTTCGGGGGATTTTCTGCTCCCGGGTCGACTGCTGATTGAAGATGCCGCAGCGTACCGTGAAAGTGCTCTGCGGGTGGTCGACTTTCTGAAGACACGTCCGCTCACCCATATCCTCGGCGGGCACATCGAATTGGACACGGCAGGCCATGCTTACCGATTCGGATCTCACTATCATCCAAATGAACGCCGGCTTGAGTTGGCGAGAGAAGATTTAACAGCATTGCCAGCCGCGTTTGATGGCTTCAACGGCTTTTATGCGCGACATCCGAATTACATTCTTACCAATACCATTCATAACCTTCTGTTACTTGCGATTATTGCGGTTGCGGTAGTGATCTTCATGGTGTGGGGAGTGCGCCGGTTGCTGCGACGCCGACGCAGTTGATGCGCTGCCGACTGCTCGGCCGGGCGAGCTAGACTAGATTATTTCCCGTCTGCACGGAGTTAGGAGACTGACGCCTGCTCGAAAAGGCGGGTCGCTGTAAATGTCTTGCTCTAGAAGATTGCGGTAAGGTCTTTCTCGCGCTCTCCGTGAAAAAACAGATGAGAGTTCCGGTTTTAACGAACGCCTTTTGAAGTGAAAGACGTCGCGCGGTTTCTCGCGCTCGCGATTAACCGCTCGCTTTACGGCGTGTTCAACACCACTGGGAAATCGAGTCGACGTTGCACTTGCACAACTAGCGAGACACTCGCGCCATAGCCGCCCTGAGCAGTGCCATATCCGTATGGTTAGTAGGCTCCGTACGTATACGGGTAGCAGGGATATGGGTAGTAGGGAGGCGGATAATAGAACGGCACGAGCGGAAAGCCGAAGTTATCGAAAACAATGATCTGGTTGAAATGATTGAAATGGTTGAAATGGTTGAAATGGTTGAAATGACCAAACCGATCATCCCGATGGAAGTCGCCGTGGTTGAAACTGTGGAAGCCGGACGTGGAGTGTAACATTGGTGCACGGTGCATCGGCATCCCCGCCATCGAACCACCGTGTCCTCTCATCTGTGCCGTCGCAGATGAGACCGCGAAAACGCATAACATCACGCAACCGAGGAGAATGAATTTTTTCGAGTTCATAACTTTAGGGGTTTCTAAAAATTAAACGTTTTTGGGATTCGGAAGTTGTGGTTCGGACCTTCCGCAAAAGGTAACGCAATTGTTACTTTTTCTGATGCGGGTGAAGCGCCGATTTATGCAAAGACGTGATCTCTGGGGAGCACTGGCTGCCAGCCTGTTGGTTTCGGCAACCCTACCGAAACTGTACTTTAGTTCGACTCTCCAATCTGCTAACTCTCCGCCATGCGGACTGTTTACCTCATTCTGGTTGTACTGCTTTTTAACACCATTGCCTTCGCCAGCGAGATCCGCGAATTCGATATCAAAACGCTCGAAAAACTCGGCAACGAACTGACCCGTGTGAGCCAACAACCTGACCGCGGCGCGACAACGCCAGTCCGGAAACTGCAGAATCAAATCTCGAATGTTGAGGCGTTGCTCAAATGTTTTTTGTCATGTCGAGCGGAGTCGAGACATCTCATACTCTTGACACTTCTTAAAGTGAGAGATTCCTCGACTTCGCTCGGAATGACACAGGCGAAGAATCGCAGCTGAACGCATTTTGAGCCCCATAATTCTTGCTGCCTTCGTGGGTTGCCTGGCGGCCATCGCCCAGACACCGGAACGCAAAGTCGTAAACAACAACATCATTATCTCGGATCACGATCCGAAAGTACGGATCGAGTTGCCGAAATCGGTGTGGTACGTCGGGGTCGATCGGTTTGTCTTACTGGATATTGCCGACTGTGAACTGTACGCCTTTGTCGAGGTGGATGATCAGAAAAATGTGCAGCGGCTCTACTGGATTCAATTCGAAGATTATCTTCCGAGTAAACCAGACTTGCATCATCACTATGAGTCGCCTCGACACATGACGATCGGCGGCTTCCGCTTTTACGTTGATACATGGGTCAAGCGGACTAACGAAAACATCACGGCAGGCTCGGATGAAGATCACATCACGGCGTTAATTCTAAGCCGAGGATACAAAATGCCGGCCGGGATGATGTCGGTGCGCCTTGTTCATTTGTTGGATGAACAAAAACGCAAGGAGTTGATGATCATCTACAGCGAAAGCCTCAAGCCGACTGGATTCGCAGCCGCCGATCTAAAGAAAGGCGGTAAAGCAGAGAATCTCTGGCTGAGTCTCGAGGATGATTTGCTCGTGCGCGCGAGACAAGAAATCAAGATTGAGGTCCCGTAGTCAGTTGTCCTGTCGTCCGGCCTCGTCCCCTTCTGGGTAGCGCACGCGTCTCGCGTGTTGGTGCTGGTGTCTCACCAGCACGGACTTCTCTTCGCTCTTTGCCCGTTGCCCCGCAGTCAGTTGTCCTGTCGTCCCGTTGTCTGACCTTCGTCCCTTCCGGGTAGCGCGCGCGTCTCGCATGTTGGTTTCGGTGTCTCACCGAAACAATCTTTCCCTCTGCGATTCCCGCAGTCAGTAGTCTGGGCCTTCGTTAGGCTCGAGGCGAGTCGACATGGTTGACCGATGAGAATCGGGTTTCCGTCCGAATCATGCGTTTGTCGAACTCGCATGGCCGTTTCGACCTTGACATGAAAGGCGGCGGACAGATCGTCTTCTGGGAAGAGAGTTGGAACCGGAAAGTTAAGGGAAGGAGATGCATCATGTTCGCCGTCATTCGTCATTATCACTTTAATCCAAAAGACGGTGAAGAGATTGACCGTCGGATACGCGAGGAATTCGTACCAATCGTTAAGAAGGCGAAGGGGTTTGTGCGCTACTATTGGCTTGATACTGGCAATGGCGAGGGCGCGTCCCTCGGCGTCTTTGAAGACAAGGCTGGTGCTGATGAGTCGGTGCGTCTAGCTGCGGAGTACGTAAAGCAGCGCCTGTCTAAACTTTTCACTCAGAAACCCGAGATTATCGAAGGGCCAATCAAGGCTCACGATTGAGCACTGACAAACTCATCATTGGCCGGCGTGTAGTATTTGTCTGAGCTGATTTTGAGTTTCGAGGCTGCGAATCGCACGGTTGGGGACGCTCAAGCCGGGACAAATCACTCGCGGATTGTCAGTTTCCCGGCAATTTGGGACAAGGGAGGGATTCATGAACGGGGATCACACAGTAGGCGACCTCGCGCAGGCCAACGAAATTCTCGAGTCGATCTTGTCCAACATGGGTGATGCCGTCATTGTGGCGGGCCGGGATGAGAAATTTCTGATCTTCAACCCAGCCGCGCAGCGCATGTTCGGGGAAGGCGCGACTGACATCACTTTGGCGGACTGGTCGCGTCGACATGGTCTCTACCTGCCGGACAAAGTGACACTTTTCCCGAACGATCAAACGCCTCTGGCGCGGGCGATTCGAGGCGAGGAGACGAACCGTGTCGAAATCTTCGTCAGGCGAGCGCAAGCCCCGAGGGGGCTTTGGACGCGGATCAACGGCCGGCCTTTGCGCGGAGCCAATGGCGAAGTCATGGGCGGTGTCATCGTCTGCCGGGATATCACCGAGGCGAAAGAAGAGGAATTCTTTCGAGCCGGGCAAAGTCGAGTCCTCGAACTGATCGCGGAGGATGCGCCACTGAGCGAGATTCTGACGAACCTTGTCCTGCTGATGGAAGGTCAGGCCGAGGGACTGCGCTGTTCCGTCCTGCTTTTGAGTCACGATGGCATCCACGTCGAGCACGGCGCGGCGCCGAATCTTCCGGAAGTCTACGTAAAGGCGGTCGACGGCGCTCCGATTGGACCACGCGCGGGTTCGTGCGGCACAGCGATGTACACGCGCCAGCCGGTCGTCGTGACTGACGTGCTGACCGATCCACTCTGGGCGGACTACCGCGACTTCGCGAACATCTCCGGGCTGCGCGCTTGCTGGTCGACCCCTATCCTTTCATCAAAGGAGGAGGTGCTTGGCTCCTTCGCTATGTATCGTCAGGAATCACGCGGCCCGCGTGCCGAAGAGACGCGACTCACTGAAGTCGCCACCCACCTTGCCAGGATCGCAATCGAGCGGCGACGCGCGCAGGCAGAGTTGCTCGCGCTCAACGCGCAACTGGAGGAGCGGGTAGAGAAGCGGACGCGCGAGCTGCGCGAAAAAAACCAGCAAATGGAGGAAGAGCTGCAGATGGCGCGCGAGCTGCAAGTCGCATTGTTGCCACGGCATTTTCCCACCATCCCGGTCGGCGCGCCGCCGCATGAGAGCGCTCTAAGTTTTCTCAGCCTCTACTTCCCCACCGGCAAGGTGAGCGGTGACTTCTTTAGTGTTTTTCCTGTAGGCGAAAAAGCGGCGGGCGCATTGATCTGTGATGTCATGGGGCACGGGGTGCGTTCCGCGCTCATCACCGGGATAATCCGTGGGTTGGTAGAAGAGCATGCGAAACTCGCGGCTGACCCAGGGGTATTGCTCACGCGCATCAACCGCGCGCTCACCGTAATCCTGGAGCAGGCCGGCACGACGATGTTCGCGACCTGTTTTTATATTGTCGCCGACGTGGAGCGAGCCGAACTGCGTTTCGCCAACGCCGGGCACCCCAGCGCGCTGCACGTGCGACAAAACGACGCCGAAAAGCTCGACGGCGAGGGAGCGCGCGGCCCGGCGATGGGAATCTTTTCCTCCGCCATCTACCCGACGACAACGCGTGATATGAGGAAAGGCGACCTCATTATGCTTTTCACTGATGGACTTTTCGAGGTGGAGGATGTGACCGGCGCGTTCTTCAATGAAGAGCGGCTCCGTGCGACTGCCAGTCGTCATGCTGCGTTGGTTCCGGAGGAATTCTTCGACCGGGTGCTGGGCGATATCCGCAAGTATTCCCAACGCGAGACCTTTGCAGATGACGTCTGCGTTGTCGGGATGCAGATTCGACGCACCGATTGACGGATCGGCGGTCGGCAATTGTTGAGGGTCAAGGTGTTAATTGCCAATCGTCATCGGCCCGCAGCCTTGCTTGCCGCGTGGCGCAGCTTTACGCGGTCGCAACGCTCCAGCAGCCGCGGCGCTTTCATCCGATCCGCCCAGGCGGCGTAAAAGGCTTTGCCTTAGCGCATTAAATTTTGGCAACGCTTCATCAACTGCGGCGCTTTCATTTTTTCGATCCAGGCCGCGAATGCCGGCGTCGCACCGCGCCAGCGCAGCGTCTCGACCTTCTTGAAGAGTGGCGCATCGGTGCGCAGCGTCGCGAGCTTCTTGAAGAGCAGTGCGAGATCGCGCTGTTCGCCGAGAACGTTTGACGGGAAGTTTTCGATCTGACCGTAGCGGTTCAAAAGCTGGGCGGCGGTCCTGGCGCCGATTCCAGGGATGCCGGGGTAGCCGTCGGCCGCATCGCCCACGAGCGCGAGCAGGTCCGGAATGAGCGGCGGATCGACGCCGAACTTTTCGCGTATCCCAGCCGCATCGCGAATCGTTTTGCGCCGGCCGTCGATCTGCACCACGCGCGTACCTCGCACGCATTGCGCCAGATCCTTATCGGGCGTCCAGATGGCGACTTTCTGGACCCGTTTGTCCTTCGACGCGAGATGCGCGGCCGAAGCGAGCGCATCATCGGCTTCGAGCTCGATCATCGGCCAGACGACAACGCCCATCGCCGCGAGTGCCTCCTCGAGCGGATGGAACTGCGCGAGCAGCGCGCGCTCGATGCCGGCGCCGGTCTTGTAGTCCGGCCAAAGCCGATTGCGAAACGACTCGATCACATGATCAGTCGCGACGCCGATATGCGCCGCGCCGCTCTCAATTAACTGCAGCACGGTTTGGAGCACACCGACCACTGCGCCGTAAGGCCGATCCACGCCCTTGGTGAAGCGGCGCAGCCCATAGAAATGCCGGAACAACTCGTAAGTCCCGTCGATTAGATGCACCACGTAAAAGCGTTCGCTCACGTGGTCGGAACCGAGAGGTATAAAAGACTTCACCTCGCGCGGTTGATTAGTGGGCCGCGTAAAAGGCTTCGCCTCACGCGGTTTATTAGTCGGTGGGCGGTACATCCTGATTTACGCCGCGTGAGGCGAAGCCTTTTACGCGGAGGTAGTGTCTGAGTTGCGCTCGGAGAAATCGTCTGCCGGATCCACTTTTAAGATATTTTTCCCGGCCTTCGGCGTCTTCGCGCTCTGTGTACGCTTCATAATAAATAAGCTGCCATGGACCTCGTGATTTCGTGGCGGATGCAGCGCCCCGGGTATGTTCCGCCAGCCGCCTCTTCAAATCCGTCGAGAAACCGATGTAGAAACCATTGTCTTTAGCAGAGTGCAGGAGGTAAACGTAGAACATCCATTCGTCTTCTAGCCAGAGAGCCGCGTGAGGCGAAGCCTTTTACGCGGTCATGGCCTCTGCGCCTCACCGGAGCAACTGCTCGGGAAAATTTGCGTGCTGTTCACGTTGCAGAATACGCCGCTGACGCCATCGCAACGTCCTGCTCGGTTTCGTCGGATCCCAGCCTTTCGGATTCGGCAGGACGGCCGCCAGCATGGCCGACTGTTCCCGCGTGAGACCACGCGCGTTGACGCCGAAGTAATGCTGCGAGGCTGCTTCGACCCCGTAGATGCCGCGCCCCATCTCGATCACGTTTGCATACAGCTCCAGGATGCGCCGCTTCGGCAACAGCATTTCCATCCAGATCGTGTAGTACGATTCCAGTCCTTTCCTGAACCAGGATCGGCCCTGCCAGAGGAAGATCGACCGGGCGCATTGGTTCGTGATCGTGGACGCTCCACGAACCGGTTTCCTTTTCCGCTCCGCTTCTTTCACCGCGAGTTCCATCTCCTTCCAGTCAAAGCCTTCGTGCTGAAAGAATCGCTGATCTTCCGAAATCCAAAGGTGCTCCAGGAACATCTCAGGAATCTGCGGCAGATCGATCCAGCGATAGAGGAGCGGAGACTTTGGCGCTTTCGAGAACGTCGCGCCGCCCTGTTCGATCAACATCGGCAGCGTCCGCGGAGGATTGACGAATCGCACCACTGCCACCTGCATTGCCGGGATTAGGAGCAAAACCACGAGCAGAATCAGAATCCATTTTTTCCCGACGACCGCGTGAGGCGGAGCCTTTTACGCGGCGTCTTTGCGTTCGGTTCGGCATCTTCGCCAAGAGACTGTGGTAGGGAGCCAGCGCAACTCGCTGTGATGACGCGTAGTATTATTCGTTGGCAACCAGTCGGCACTCTTACAAAATCTCCGTGAAATGGCTGTAAGACTTCGCGTTATCCTGAGCGTTTTTCTCGTCACGGCCGCCGTGGTTGTCGGCTCGATGCTCGCCACATTTTGGTTTGGAAATCGCGTACTGGAGCTGCGCGCCCGCGAGCAGGTCCGACGGGACGGGATCACTCGGCTCGAGCAATTGGAATCGGTCCTAAAGGACGCCGAGACCGGTCAGCGCGGTTTCATCATTACCGGCGACGAGAACTATTTGCTGCCCTTTAATCAGGCGACCGAACGGCTGCCGGCGGACCTCGAGAAACTGCGCAAGAATCCCAGCGTCGTTATCACTCCGCAGGAAGTCGCGAAAGTAACGGCCCTGATTCAGCAGAAAATGGCGGAGTTGAATTCGACCATTGAAGTTCGCCGGAGTCGGGGATTCGACGCGACGCTTCCCCTTGTCCGAGCCGGCTCTGGGAAGCAATTAATGGACGACCTGCGTAGTGAAGTAGGCCGGCTGAGGGAAAGGCAGGCCGCCGCGCTCAACGTCGACGCGACCCTCAGCAATAGAGCGACGCAAACGCGGACACAGGTATTCCTTCTTTGTGGCCTGCTCAATCTCGGGGTTCTTGCCTGGGCCTATCGACGGATCACGGAAGCTTTGCACGAGCGTGACGTCGCGCTTCATGAAGCGCGCGCGCGTAGCTTGGAGTTGCAGCGGCAAAAAGAGTTACTCAGCGTCACCCTCTCTAGCATCGGCGATTGCGTCCTGGTTACCGACAGCGGAGGCCGTATTACCTTTATGAACCCGGTGGCCGAGGAAGTTACCGGTTGGAGATTGAGTGAGGCGATAGGGCGCCCGACGACGGAAGTCTTTCGGATCCTGAACGAGCAGACTCGCGCGCCGGTGGAGAGCCCTGTCGATAAGGTGATCCGGGAAGGCGTGATCGTCGGTCTGGCGAATCACACCCTGTTGATTCGGAAAGACGGCAGCGAAATTCCAATCGACGACAGCGGCGCTCCCATCCGCGACGGCCAGGGCGGTATTCGCGGCATCGTGCTCGTCTTCCGCGATTTCACCCAGCAAAAGCGGGCCGAGCAGGAAGTGCTCGCGGCCAAAGACGCGGCCGAGACGGCTAACAAGGCAAAAGACCAGTTTCTCGCCATGCTCTCCCACGAGTTGCGCACTCCCCTTACGCCTGTCCTAGCCACGCTGAATCTTTGGGAAGCGAGCGAGGAAATTCCTCCCGCGTTGCGCGCCGATGTGGGAATGCTGCGGCGCAGCGTCGAACTCGAGGCGCGCATCATCGACGATTTGCTCGATCTCACCCGGATCGCGCGCGGCCTGCTCTCCTTCTCTCCCGAAAACACCGACGTCCATTCACTCATCGAATTCCTCGTCGGACTTTCCCAGAGCGAGCTCCAAAACAAAGTCCTGAAACTCGCTCTCAAACTAGACGCCCCGCGGCACCATGTTCACACCGACGCCGCACGGCTTCAGCAGGTCTTATGGAATGTCCTCCGCAACGCCGTCAAGTTCACCGACCAGGGCGGCGCCATTACCATCATCACTTCCAACGACGCGCAGGACCGCCTCGACATTACGTTCCACGATACCGGAATCGGCATGACGCCCGATACACTCTCGAAGCTTTTTATTCCGTTCGAACAAGCCGATCCCACGATAAATCGGCGTTACGGCGGCCTCGGTCTCGGCATGGCCATTTCCAACGCGCTCGTCGACCTGCTCGACGGAGAAATCCGCGCTGAAAGTCCCGGCCTTGGTTTAGGCTCCACCTTTACCATTACATTTCCCACGGTCGACCCGGCCGCGAATGGTAGCGAGCCCACCAGCGCGTCCCGGAAATCGCAGGACAAAGTGCGGCTGTTACTCGTGGAAGATCACGGCGACACCGCGCGCGCCCTGGCGCGATTGTTGGAAAACCGCGGCTTCACGACAAAGATCGCCGCAAATATCGCCACCGCGCTCGAAGCCATCGGGCGAGAGGATTTCGATCTTTTTCTCTGCGACCTGGGTTTGCCCGATGGCACCGGCATCGACTTCATCAGGAAGGTAAGAGAAACCTGGAAGACGCCAGCCATCGCGCTCACCGGTTTCGGCATGCAGGAAGATATGGAGCGTGCCCAGAAAGCCGGCTTCGACGCCCACCTGACGAAGCCTGTCAATCTCCAGAAACTCGAGGCCACGATGTGGCGATTACTCCAGGATCGTCCGTGAGTGGTGGACTTGGGGAGAGTCCTTCGCTCATAGTGGGGTCGAGACCGCGTGAGGCGAAGCCTTTTACGCGGTTACGCGGATTCGAGTTGTGGGAGCGCAACGAATCCGTCATCGTCGTCAGGCTTACCGCTGGCTCCATGACTTTTCTTCGCGCAATTTCCTAGCTCGCCCTAGCCTTAGCGTAGGTAGCCGCCTATGAAAATAACCGAAGATGTGTGCCGTTACGCCACTGAACACGGAATAGGGAAGAAGAGGCGCCGAAGTCGGGCTCGACGAAAAGGAAAAGAAATTTGCGGAAGAAAGCGCCAAGATTCACGAAAATATTAAGGTAGGGACCGTAAGGGAATGCTTCCCCAACCCCAATTTCAGATTGATCTCGCGGCCATTTTAGCGTTATCACGTCGGCAGAACGATGGATCTAAATGATGCCCGTATTCGCGAGGCTCTAATGCGTAAGCTGGAGCAGCAGAAGAAGCGCCCGCGGGCAGTGCTCCAGGAACTGCATGTGCATAACGGCAAAGCGATCGCCGATATCGTCACTTTGCATTCAGAGGCGCATTGCTACGAGATCAAGGGCGCGACCGACCGCATCGAACGAATTACTGTGCAGAGCACATACTATAACGCCTCTTTTCGGCGGATCACGCTGGTCACCACAGAGTGTAAGCTTCGGCGCGCGTTAAAGCTGGTGCCTTCTTTCTGGGGTCTCATTGTTGCCATTGAGGACGGGGCTAACGTCCGATTTCGCCACTTGCGAGCTGCGCAGCCTAACCCTCACTTCGCAAGACAGTCAGCCGCGATGACTCTTTGGAAGAGCGAGATGCTCAAGCTGGTTTCAGAGGCGAACGCAAAGCGCAAACCGCGGAGGCTGTTGGCGCAACTGATCGCCGAGACGCAATGTGATCTTGAGCTTAGCATGAGTATTTGCGATCTCCTGCTCAATCGTCGCCGGTGGAATCAAAACTTAGCGCCGAGCACCGTGTAGGTGATATGGGCGACGAGGGAGGGCTTCACGACCGTATTATTCATGGCCCTGCCGCCGATGCCTTTGCTCTTCTCGTAGAAATACTTCTCGCCGGTTGAATAACCATGGCGAAAGAAGCCCTGTCCGCACAATTGCTTGGTAAGACCACGATATTGATCATACCCACCTGATGCTAATGAAGATCCTCGGATGATGTAGTGGGAGTGGTTGAAAGAGTAAATAAGCCGCGGGCTTGTCACTTTTGGGAAAAGTTCAGGCTCAAAGTCCGCATCAGAGTAAAAAGGACTCACGGTGGCGTAGTCGCCCCCCACGAGGTCAATCGCAGTAAGGCCGCGTGCTCTAACAAGGATGGCAAACTCTCTCCGCGTTAGAACTTTCGCAGTAGTCGATCCAACGACCGACCCGAGTGAAGCGGGAATCGACGAGCCCGTGACAACCACGCGGCGGACATTATCGTATGTGTCGCAGAACTTCTTCGCAAATGAGGCGATTTCGTGCGCGGTTTGGGAAACATTGAGGCCCGTACAGAGTCTGCAATCGAGGATCAGGTCGATTGTCTCGAACTCGTCGAAGACAGCTGCGAGATCGTAGTCGATCTGGTCTTCGGTCCTATCGAAATCCTCGAAGTCACCTTGCTCGGCGCGGAAGGCTACGGTGGCGGAGGCGATCTCGGCGTTGCTCTTAAGGCTTACCACGGCGGCGTTGTGATCTATACGGTCGAGGGCTACGACTGGGACGACTTGCAGTCCGTTAAGGGCCTTGAGCACGTAGGCATACTGATGTTCGCTTTTCACACTTAGCTTTTGGTTGATGTCGAGGTCGTCGAAATAGAACTCCGCATTCGTGCCCCAGTGCTTCTTTAGGCTCGTCGCGATGCCGTGAGTGGTCGCGGCGTACATATCCGGCTTGTAGTCTGGCTTCTTCCGCGGGAAGTCGAAGAACGGACAAATAGCCTGCCGTACCGTGGGGCCCAATTCACCCATCGCAGTGAGTTCGCCGCGCTTGGCTTTGAGAAAAGGAACGTAGCGGATCATCGCTGGAAGATGATAGCGCGGACGTCGTGCTCGTTGATGATCGAGCTGTAGCGTTTGTAATTGCCGGTCTCTTTGCGGAGGAGACCAGCGATCAAGCTCGGGTGGACATCCTGCTCGACGGCATAGGCTCGAACGGCCCGGTCTGTGGGGTCGTATTTGGGCTCGCAGTTGCGCCAAGACTCGCGGTCGACGATCGAATCCTTAGCGAGGCGGTTAGCCGCCTTCTCGGCCCGGTCCTTCTCCTCGCCCTCGACGTCAAAGAATACGGGCTCCTTGAGTTCAGCAGTATGGAGGACGAGGTGCGCGAGTTCGTGAAGCAGCGTGAACCAGAAGTAGTCAAGGCGCGGGAAGCGCAGGCTCATCGCGATGACCGGGCGGCCATTGCTTAAAGAGAACACAGCGCCGTCGGCGCTCATGCCGGGTAGCGCATAAACGTAGACTAGGATGACCCCAAGGTCGGCGAGGATCGAGGGCAACTTCCGGACGACCTGCGGGTCAACGCTTAGCAGCGCGAGTTTCCGCAGATGTTCCTTGGTCAGGCCGGTGAAGACAGGACGATCCGCGGCAAGGCAGAGGTATTCTGCGTCGCCGCGGACTCGGGCCTGCCAGATCGCCAAGAGGTTTTCGTCGGCCTTGGCGGATTTGCGGAAGAGTGTGGGCTGTTTTGAGAGCGGGAGATCAAAGAAGACCGCTGCGAGGGGCGAGTCATCGTCCGCGGACTTCAGCCAGCCGCGGGCAACCAGCTCCTTCCTAGAAAGGGTGGCGATGAAGCCTTGGAATTCGCGATAGCGCTCGAACAGGTCGTGTGCGTTTACCTTAGAGGTCCGCGTCGTGTGCGTGAAATCGGCCCAGCCTTCGTCGTTAGTGCTCATGTCAGCTGGCCTCCATCAGTTCGATAGCGAGGGCTTGCGGGAGTTCGTAATACGCGAGCGACTGCGCATCCTCCTTGCCGTCCACCTTCACCATCTTGAGTTTCGTGTAGAAGCCTTCCGCCTTTGGGAGCGAATGCAGGCAAAAACCCGGTCGGAGCTTGAGCCTGTTCACAGCGAAACGCTGCACGGCGCGAAGGATAATCTCGCCCAAGCCGCGGAACTCGCGAGGGTGGAGGTCGCAAGTGCGGTTCCAAGGCGCCACCGCGACAAACTTCACGTAGAAGATGTCGCCGGGCTCCAATGCGCTCGCTTCCGGGTGGTAGATCAGGCAAGCGACCTGCGGTTTGCCGTCGGCATAAAGGTGGAACCACTCGTACTCGTCGGTGCTGTAATCGACCGCCTTCCTGAACCAGTCCCAGTGGAAGTCCTCGGTCGAGATCGAGGCGAGGATTTGGTCTTGTTTCGTCTCGTCCGGCTCGGCCTGCTCTATCTGCCTGAAGAGCGCGAGCCAACCCTGCTTCCAGAGCGTGTCGCACTCGACGGAAGACTCCAGGCTCCAGCCGTGGACGATCGTGTAGAGGACCGTCTTCTGGCTGATGTGCGTGAGCTCTCCCTGCTCGATCTCCTGCAAGGAGCCGATCTTTTTTTTGCCGGGTTTGCTCATCAATTAAAGGGAAGGTGTCGGGAAAATCGGTCACTTGGTGTTGCTGACGCGGCGGAGCTTCTCGGCGAGTTCGGTAGGCGTCGATTTGCCGGATTGGACCTCGTCGACAAGGACGCGCACGGCGGCACCGAGGCTGGGGCTACCTTCGGCGAGACGCTTGAGGTCGGCCAAGGCCGAGCGGTGGTCATGCTTCTTCAGGTTGGCGGCCGAAACGCGCAGCTTCTGAGCGATTAGGGCCAGAGTCTCGTTCGTCGGGAAGCGGCGGCCGAGCTCCACGTCGGAGAGGAAAGGCGCCGAAATCTTGGCGGCTTTCGCGACCTCGCGGAGAGAGAAGCCGGCGCGCTCGCGCATTTCGCGGAGTCGCTGTCCCATTGTGGCGGCGAGAGTCTCTTTCATGTAAGCTGACGTTAGCTTACATCTATAAACATGTCAAGTTTTATTTCATCCCAGCCGTCCAGCTTGTACGCGATGCCGCGATTTCTGGGGACCTCTGGACATTCGATAGGTCGGCTGACATGTCACTGAGGAGTACACTCAACGCTAATGGAGGCAGATCAGGTATGTTTTTTCTCCAAGTAGGACAACGAACAGATTATCGTACTTGCTATCGGGTATGTTAACCGGTTCCGATATCCCAAGCGCTACGAGTTCCAATTACGAAGGAAGAATCGAAATAAAGTAGGAATTAAGAAGGAAGAATTAAGACGTAATCGTGCCGAGCCGATAGTTTCGCCAGGGTTACTTCTATGGTTGCGCCTTTTTAACCGCGGACAAAGGGAAAGGATGAAGGAAGAATTAAGAATTAAGAATTAAGAAGTCTTCGCTCGCTTTAGGATGGTGACGAAAATTGCGGTCAGCTCTTCGCATTGTTACTTAGGCTCATCGGCCTGGCGATTGGGCGCGGTCCCAGATGGCTTTGGCCAGACGGGCGATTATCGCATCCCGCGTGTCATCATTGGCGGCGGAATCGGAGACGAATGCAGCCACGGCCAGGTGTCGGCCATCGGGCAGAGTGATAATGCCGATGTCGTTCGTCGCAGAAGTGATGCCGTTGCGAGTGCCGCCGGAGCCGGTCTTGTGCGCGACTACGGTTCCAGCGGGCAATTCGCCTTTGAGGCGTTTCGCGCCCGGAATGGATTCAGTCATCAGCTTCAATAATAACGCCTGGCTCTCGGCCGAGAGCCCGCGCTTTGATTGCAAGGCCACGAGGAGTGCGAGCGCGCCTTTGGGAGTTGCCCAGTTCCGATACTGCGTTTCCCAATCGCGGCCGATTTCTTTCTCGTAGTTAACAACCTGGATGTTCGGCACCTGAATTTCCTCCAGGAAGGCCATGATATTGCCCGGACCGCCGATCAGTTTCATGAGCACATCGCTGGCGCTGCCGTCGCTCTCGCAAATGGTGTAGCGGAGAAGTTCCGCGATGGTCAGCTCGGCACCGTCCGGATATTTATCGCGCACCGGGCTATACATTCCCGTGCGCACGAAATCGCTCGGCTCGACCTTCACTTGCTGATCGAGCTTCAGCTCTCCGCGATCAACGCGCTGCAAGACCGCCATCGAGATCGGTAGCTTGTAAACGCTATGCATCGGGAAATGCTCGTCGCCGTGCAAGTCCGCCGTTTCGCCCGACTCGAGGAGCTGGGCCGCGACGCCGACGCGCCCTTTCGCCGCGGGAGCAATCTTTTCGAATTGACTTGGCAAGCCAGGGAAGGGGAGCGTAGCGGCGAGAGTGGCAGCAAAAAAGAGATGTCTCATCCTCGCTGGATGCTAGCTGGAATTGCGTTTTCAACTAGGGGCAAAAAAGGGGCAGAGGTTTCCTTCGATTGATTCGCTAATGAGCATTGTCCAGCTCACCCTCTAGACCGCAGTCTAAAATACTTACAGGTTTCCTAGATCGAGGACAATCATGAGCGCTCTTGATTCCATGATAGAACGAAATAAAGATTTTGCCGGTCGCCAGTCTGCTGCGCGCACCTTGATGCCTTCGCTTCCGCGGGCGCTGCCGAATGTAAAGGCAATCATCATCGGTTGCGCTGATATGCGCGTGGATCCGGCCGATGTACTCGGAATCAAACCTGGCGAGGCCGTCGTGCTGCGGAACATCGGCGGCCGAATCACCCCGGGGTTGGTGGAGCAGTTGGCTCTGCTCGGACGCATCGGTGAAGTTGCTCGAGAAATTCCGGGAGGTGGTGGGGAGTTTCACATAGTCGTGCTCCAACACACCGATTGTGGCATCACTCGCCTCGCTGGAGAATGCTGCCGTGCTTACGCACTATTTTCAAATCCAGGAAGAGGAACTGAAGACAAAAGCGGTCACCGATCCCAGGGCGGCAGTTACCGTCGACGTTGCTTTGCTGCGGTCGATTCCGGCACTGCCGGCCGAGTGGCTTATTTCCGGCTTGATCTACGACGTGGCGACCGGACTTGTTGAGATCGTCGTTCCTCCAGCGCGGATTCGTGCGGAGCAATAGCAGTGCATCAAGGTAGTCAGGCTCGTTGCAAGCTGCTGGCTCAGGAAAAGATTTGATCTCCGGTATTGTAGTTAGTTTTCGTTTTCTTCCTTCTGCATTCTTCCTTATTACTCACGCTGCAAGCCGTGGCGGTCGCCAGGGTTACTTCTATGGTTTCGCCTTTTCAATCGCGGACTTACCTGCCGAAAAGCTGAAACGCTAAAAACTGAATGGAGCGAATGGGATGAGCGACGATACGGACGGTAAAGTGACGAGGGCTAGCGAGCGAGTGAGTGCGGGCAACGAACGAGTTCAAACGCTGAAATTCTGCCATAACGAATCGCGAATCGAGCGCATCCGGAAGGCCGGCAATTGCCTTGTGTCTCCTCCGGCGAGAGGGCCGAAAACAGCGTTTGCCCCAAACTCCGTTTCCGATCAAAATTGAGCAGTGTGATCGCGATAAGAAAATCTTCCTCAATGAATCGGGCAACATCTAAAATTACTTTCCGAAAACGCCTGATTAGTTTCGCCTTTGGCCTCCTGACAATCATAAGCCTCGTTGTCCCGATTGAAGCAGCTCCTCCTCACAAGGCGTCTGAGGTTGAGGCGAACGCTACGGTCACCCCCACGCCTACGCCCACCGCCGCGCCGACACCTCATTTCAAACCGGAGTCCAGCAACAGTTCAGGTAGCGTGACGGTCGAAGGCAGCCGCATCGATTATCAGGCCGTGGCAGGGACGATTGTCGTCCATCCCAAAGGCTGGGATGACGCGGCGAAGCCTGAAGAACAAAAGGCCAAGGAGAACGAAGACGACTCTCAGGATGACAAGGAGTCCAAGAATCCGACAGCAGAAGCGTCGATGTTCTACGTGGCCTACACGAAGCAGAACACGGAGCCTGAGAAACGGCCGATCACCTTTCTCTTCAACGGCGGGCCCGGCTCCTCGAGCGTCTGGCTGCACATGGGCGCTTTTGGGCCCCGGCGGGTGGTCACCGCGGATAACTCGCATACGCCGGCCGCACCGTATCAGGTGGTGAACAACGATTTCAGCCTGTTGGACGCCACCGATCTGGTGTTTGTGGACGCTCCCGGCACCGGGTTCAGTCGCATCGCCGGGAAGAACAAAGAAAAAGAGTTCTACGGGGTAGATCAGGACGCGCACGCGTTTGCGGAATTCATCGTCGCCTATCTCAGCAAATACGGGCGCTGGAACTCGCCGAAATATCTCTTCGGTGAAAGCTACGGCACACCGCGCTCCGCCGTGCTGGCAAACTTGCTCGAGCAAGATTACCACCTCGATTTGAACGGAGTCATGCTGCTTTCGCAGATTCTTAACTTCGACCTGAGTGTGGATGAACCGGAAAACAATCCCGGAGTCGACCTGCCGTATGTCGTAGCCCTGCCCACCTACGCAGCTACGGCCTGGTACCATCACAAGTTACCCGGGCCGAATTCCCCCACCGAGTTAGAACCTTTCCTCAAGGAAGTGGAGGATTTCGCGACGAAGGATTACGCGCACGCGTTGGCGGAGGGAGCGACCCTGTCGAAAGCCCAGCGCCAGGCCATCGCTGAAAAGCTACGTGCGTATACCGGCCTGCCCGTGAGCTACATCCTGAAGGCTAACTTGCGCATCGATGGCGGCGAGTTCGAAAAGAATCTCCAGGACGATGCGGACACGACCACGGGCCGGCTCGATACGCGCTTTTCGGGACCCACCATGGACCCGCTAAGCAAGGAGGCCGATTACGATCCGCAGTCCGCCGCCATCAGCTCCGCCTATGTCTCGGCTTTCAACGACTACGTAAGGAAAACTTTGAAGTTTGGTCAGGACAAAATGTATCGGCCCGTAGCCCACTTGTGGAAGAGCTGGGATTTTAAACACCAGCCGCCGGGGGCGCAACGGCCGCTGCAGCAGGCGACTAACACCATGCCAGACTTAGCCACCGCCATGAAATACAATCCGGACCTCAGAATTTTTCTAACCGGCGGCTACTTTGATCTGGCCACACCGTTTTACGAGGGCTGGTACGAGATGCACCAGCTGCGGATCCCGGACCGGCTCCAGGATCACATTGAATATCATTACTATCAGTCGGGCCACATGGTGTACGCCCACCAGGAATCGCTCAAGGCCCTCCACGATGACGCGGCCGCGTTCATCCACTCGACCGATCATCTGGGCAAACAATCGAATTAGGGTAACTCTTCACCACGAATAAACGCGAATAAACGCGAATAGAGTGTGGGACTACAAGATCAATTCTTTTGTATCGCCCTCTAATTTCGCGTTCGTTGGTTAGCACGAGACGCTCCCACTCCAGACGCGCGTGCTTGAAATTCAGGATGATCCCAACGGGTAGCGCGGTGATGCGGAGATAATTCAGCATCTGCCCACGCTCATGATCAGTGATCCGGTCGATTGTCTTCGTGTCGACGATCAGTTGGTGTTGAACGACAAGATCCGGAATATACTCTCCGACCAGTTCGCCCTTGTACAACACCTGATGTCGTTCCTGTTGGTTGTAGGAAATACCGCGCAAGCGAAACTCCACGCAGAGACAATTTTCATAAATCTTTTCGTGCAGCCCGTGTCCACGAACGTTTAAGACCTCGATGGCGCAGCCGACCACCGCATACACCTCTCTGTGTAACAGCAATTCGTGTCTATTAGCGTTCATTCGCGGTTGGTCTAAACTCTCCTTTGCCTCCCTCGTTTATTATAAGCATCAGTTTGGTGCGCATCGTGGAGGCTATGGGCTGGCAGCGCCAGCACGCACGCAAAAGTTCCGGCGCTCACCGCAATCATCATCAGCAAGCCCAAGCGAAAGCCACCTACGGTTGCGGCCAGAACAAACGTGCTGACGCCGAGTGCAGCACCGATCTGCCGGCTGCGCTCACGCTACTATCCGTGAAGCCGTGGCAACACAGCGGGCACGATTGAATTGACTATCACATTCGTTAGCCCCGCGATCACGAATTGGACGCCGATCGAGGCGACGAGCAACCCGAGAATGCGGGTGGCGATGCTAAGACCAACGTCGCCCAGCAGTTTTCTCAGGAATCCACCCGAAAGTAGAATGACGAAGGTCAGTAAGGAAATGCCCACGGTCACGGCCACCAGTCCCGAAGCCAGTTTGGGGCTTTTTCTTTCCCAGGCTTCGCTGGCGTACAGAATCAAGTTGGCGATGACACCCGGTCCAACCAGCAACGGCATGGCAAACGGAACGACGATCTGGCCGTAAACAGATTCGGCTTCGCACAGCGCGCCGACTTCCGATGCGATCATCAGGTCCTTCGCCTTAGTAGTAGGATCGCTGGCGACCGTGCGGATGCCGATTAACAAGAGCAGAATTCCACCGGCGACGCGGAAAGCGTCGATCGTGATACCAAAGAAATTCAGCAACGTTGTGCCGGCAAATAGAAACAGGAGCATCAATCCCAACACCGTGATCGAGATGAAGAGGGCCAACCAACGTTGGACGCTGGTGCTTCTGCCAGCGGTATAACCAATGAAGACGGGAAGCATTCCAAGCGGGTTGAGCAGCGCAAACAAGGTGGCGGCAAACGTGCCCAGAATACTGGTTTCACTCGTTGGAATCGGGTAAAGCACGCAACGTCCTTACATTGAAGAAGGGGCCTGTGACAAGTGACGAGTGACTCAATCCCGGCGAAGAAATAGCTTCCGACCTAACTCGGATTAAGCATGGTCATCGCGGCGGTCAATCTGTTCAACGAAAACGGCACAAAGGGCAAGCCGCCGCCAAGTGCTTGGTGGACTCCGCGTGCCCTGCGCTAGAATGCTTTCGTGACGGAAGAGCAATTTCGGAAGATGGCGTTGAGTTTGACGGAGACATTTGAGAAATCGCACGTTGGGCATCCGGATTTTCGCGTGAAAGGCGGGAAGATTTTCGCAACGCTCGGTTATCCGGGCGAACACTTCGGAGTTCTGATTTTAACGACGGGTCAGCAAGGCGAATTAATCGGGCGTTACCCGGAAATGTTTGAACCGGTCAAAGGTGGGTGGGGAAAACGAGGAAGCACCCAGGTTCTGCTCAAAGCAGCGAGACGGGATGTGATCGAATCAGCGATGAAGATGGCATGGACCAACGCGGCGCCGACAAAGTTGAAAAGTTGAGACGCTGAGTTGTTAGGCCCCGGCAGTGCATCTATTTTGGAGCCTGCTTTTAGTTTGCCGCACCGCGGACGTCTTTATGCCGCCCTTCTTTGCGCTACTGCTCCGTTCGCGACTCTCCTTGCTTGCAAGAATTTCGCAGTTCGGAGAATGACTATTCTAAAGCATCGATCTGGTGTGCATCGTGGAGACTGTGTGCTGGCAGCGCCAGCACGCATGCAAATGTGCCGGCGCTCACTGCAATCATCAGCAGCAAGCCCAGGCGAAATCCACCTACGGTAGCGGCCAAAACAAACGTGCTGACGCCGAGTGCAGCACCGACCTGCCGGATAAATTGCTGACTGGTGGTCGCGCTACCCATTCGGGCAACCGGGACGCTGTTCTGCACCACTACCGTCAGCGCGGGCGATAGCATTCCCATTCCGGCGCCTGCGATTAGCGCCGCAGCGATGACCCAGCCGAGGCCATGTTCAAATGCCACCATGAAAAAAAGTAGTCCCAGAATATGTACAACGATTCCAATCACACTTGGAAGTCGTTCTCCTATTCGATGGACTAATCGTCCCGCGCCGAAGGCGAACGTGCTCCATCCGATGGTGAACGCGCCAACTACCAAGCCTACAAACGCGCGATTCTCATGAAACACAGCATTGGTTTCGAGCGGCAGATAAGCGCTAAGGCCAAAGCCGCTGAAGAAGGCGAGGAATGATGAAGAAATCGACGATGCGTAGCCGGCATGATGAAAGAAACTCAACGGCAGAATCGGATGGGGTGTTCGTCCCTCATGCCAGACGAAGATGGCAAGCAGAATGATTCCGGCGCCTACGAGGACGGCCTGCATCAATCCGATTTGTCTTTCGCCGAGATCCACAAATGCCCACATCAGGCAACTGCCACCGGCGCCGGCGAGAAGGGCACCGGCAAAATCGAATCGGCCAACACTATGCCCAATGCTCTCGTGCATTCCGGCGATGACCAGGAACGCAGCCACAATTGCAATCGGCATGTTTATCAAGAAAGCCCAGCGCCATGAAACGTGCGTCACGATCAGTGTTCCGAGGAGTGGGCCGGCTACACTCGCGATCGCCCATGCGCTGCTGGCCGCGCCCAGCGCCCTGCCGCGTTTGTTAGGCGGATAAACAACTCCGAGCAGAACAAACGGCAGCGTCGCAACGGCTCCCGCTCCGATGCCTTGGATGGCGCGAGCGCCGATGAACTCCATCATCGTGCGCGCGACAGCGCAGAGCCCGCTCCCGGCCGTGAACGCGACAATGCCGACGAGATATGTGCGCCGGCGTCCCCAGCGATCCGACCCCGGCCCCCAGATCGGCATCGATACCGCCGCGGCGAGCATGTAAGCCGCAAATGTCCACGCGTACAGGTGCGCACCGCCGAGCTCAGGCAATGCCACCGGCATGACCGTGCTAACGATCGTGTTGTCGAGACCGGCCAGAATGATGGTGAACAACACACCGAGCAAAACCAGCACGCCGCTCTGTCCGGAGGAATCCATTTAACAAAGTAAGAAGGTAGAATTAAGAATTAGGAATCACTTCTTTGGTTTCGCCCTTTTTCCCTTGCGCAGGAGCGCCCTCGCCGCCCGGTAATTGGCCATGTGCAGTGCAAAGTAGAAAGGCTAAAGGTTAAAGTAGAAAGATTAGAGATCATGCCCCGATCAGGCGCGCGCTTTCTGAAAAAGCCGAAACGCTGAAAACTGAAAAGCTGAAATTAAGTCGCTTGGGATCACGTTCTCGCAATCTGCATTATTTAATCCAATCGATAGCCGTCGATGTCGGTCTTTACCTGCATCGAACGCGTCTTGGTTCGAAGCGAAGAAAAGGCTTGCCCGGCGAGGCCGGTGAAATACAAACGGACACAGAGCTTCAACCAATGAAATTCGCCTCAATCATTCCAGCATCTCTTCTCGCACTGTTGTTTCTCGGTGGGTTTGTCTCACCCAGCGTTGGCCAGGAATCTCGATGGGGATCGCCGGGGGAGGTGAAGGTGAAGTTCATCATTGCGGCCGAGGCGAAGTGGGCAAACTCGGCCTGCAGTCCGCAACCGGATCTTAAGGACGTGATTGCGGACGACTTCCAGGGGACATCGCCAAGCGGACGGCGCTACGGCAAGAAGGACGCGATCACCACAGATACCAAGGTGCTCGAGCGCGACTGCCAGCTGGGCGAGGTAAAGGTGAGATTCTTCGGCGACTCCATCGCGATCGCGTATGGAGCGGAAAGCGCGGTCAAGGCTAAAGATGGCAAGGAGACAAAGCATTGTCTGATCTGGACCGACACGTGGCTGAAACGCGCCGGGAAATGGCAGATCGTGGCTGCGCAGGATACGAACATCCCCTGTAAGCCTTAGGCGGTCGCGCAAGTCATTTCTTTGGTTTGGCCTTCTTTACCGCCGACTTTTTGGCGCCCTTCTTTGCGCTGCTCTTTCCCTTACCCATCAGCGCTCTCGCCGCACGATAATTGGCCATGTGCTCCTCCACGGACACGCGCGCAACAGTGCGGCCGACCACGTCGACAGCCAGGTCCTCCAACGATTTGAAGCGAACGCAACCTTTACCCATGTCGAGCTTCTTGCCGCTCTTCTTGTATTCGCTGGTGAACCAGGTTGAGAGAGTGGGATGACCGTAGAAGCACAGGAAATGCAGCACCATGCCCGACTTCTGCGATGCGAGCGCAACAAATGGCAGCGGCACTTTGGGATTCTCGCCATAGCCCGCCGGATACACGGACAGCGGGACGTACCAGCCGATCATCCCGAACTGCATGCCCTCCTCATATCCGTCCGGCAGGTTCTCATTGATCGCCTTGCGCACGGCGCTGAGCGCGGTGCGGCGATCCGCGGGGAGTGCGGCGAGGTATTGGGCCACGGTGGAAGCTGTCATGTTGGCGACGATACCCGCTGAACTGTGCGGCGGACAAGCCTCATGCACCGCACCGCCGCTCTGCCTCTCTTCACGACGATGCTAGACTGCGGCCATCGTCTCATCATCCTGCCGCTCTACCGCGCTGGATAGCTAAAACGGATCCGCGATGTTTTGCGCAAGCTAGTCCGATCGCCCGCAGTCGTCGCCAGCCTTTCGCTGTCGATGTTGCTGTCCTCGCTTGGCACCATTAACGCCAGAGAGGCCGAATACGCGACGGAAGTAATCGTCCGGTTGGCGGAGGAAAGGGGTGCTAAGGCCGTTGTTTGCGGAACGGAAAAGCGGCGCGAGAATTTACGGTCTCGCATGAGCAAACCGAAGCGAATCCAGCGTAGCCGCGCGAAAGGCTGGAAAATGCCGGCGAACGCCATCTACGTCGGCCGACCGACTGTTTGGGGAAACCCGTACGTGGTGGGCTCGGAGCTGATGAACGGCGAAACGCTCACGGCCGAAAAAGCCGTCGAGTTATACGAACAGCACCTCGCTGAAAATTTCAGCGAGCGCGACATCCGCCACTGCCTGCACGACAAAGATCTCGCCTGCTGGTGCGAGCTCGACGAGCCGTGTCACGCCGACGTGCTGCTGCGGATCGCGAACTCACGGCCGAAGTAGCCCGCCGCGGCGGGTAAACTGCGCGCGGATTTTTGCAAACGCACAGAATGCGCGACGTTGCTCGCCTGTGAGCGATATTCCGATTACCGAGAAATTCCTCCTCAATGCAGGGGGATGGCAGGCGATGAAGCCTGCGCGCGAGTTGCTAAAAAGCGGCCGCGTCTCTGAGGCTAAATACGAGGCGCCGCTGTTGAGCGGTTACGTGCGCGAAGGCGCAAAGAATTATCGCTCGGGCCTGCGAATCAAAAGCGCGATCGACGTCGAGAATCTTTGCAGTTGTTGGGAGTCTCGGTCGGCGGGGAAAATTTGTGCGCATTCGGTCGCAGTAGGCCTGGGCTATCTGAATCCGCCAGCCGCTGTAGTCGCCGTGCCTAACGAGCCGACGATGCCCGAAGCTCCGGCAGGTCCACGGTTCGTCCCGGCTGATTCGGCTGACGCCGCCCTAACCACACTGCACGTGATCCTGCCGCCCAACTTCGCGGGCGCATGGCGGAAAGGGCAGATCATGATCGTTGTCGAAGCGGAAGTTTCTCGAAACCGCACACTCGTCTCCGCGCTCCCGAAGACAAACACGTTTGCAGCCGGTGAAACCGATCTCGCGCTGATCGAAAGCTTGCGCGCGGTTCCGGCGATCTTCAAGAGCGGCATGGCGATCTTGTCACGCGACGCATTCCTGCGGCTGCTCCCCGCGTTGCAGAATCATCCGCGCGTCACATTTGGCAAAGCGACTCAGGTGACGATCTCTTCGGCCGCGCTGCGTTCCGAGCTTCTGGTCGAGTCGCGCGGCGAGGGGAGCATCGCAGTGAAATGCAACTTTCCGTCTAATGCTCTGCTTCTTTGGAACGCGACCGATGCGTGGCTCCTGCAGAACAACGAGTTCGTTCGCTGTGGCGAAGCGTTGCCGGCTGGTTCGACGCATCTGTTTGAGCGGCCTCTACTGCTCGATGGCGACCGCGCGTTGCACTTCCTCGCATTCGATCTGCCGCGTCTGCGCGATGCATTCGACGTGCGCGCCGGCGAAGGCGTTCGCCTGCCTGAGATCGCAACTGCGCTACCCGCCTTTGAGCTGCGGCTGGCCGGCACGCTCTTCAGCGTTACGGGTGAATTGATGTGTAGCTACGGCGATCGCGCGCCGATTAAAGCATTTGCTAATGCACAGGATCAATTCGTCTTCCGCGATTCGCAAAATACCAATCGAGTGTTGATGCGGAATCTCGACGCAGAGAACACGGCTATCGCGCGGCTCGAGCAGATTGGCTTCGCCCGAACAGACGCCGGCGGCTTCGTGCTGCACGGCCAGCCCAATGTTGTCCGGTTCTTCGCGACCGATTATCAAAGAATGCAGCGCGACTGGAAGATTACTCTCACGGCGCAGGTTCAGAATTGGACCGGCGAGATCGAGCGGATTACGCCGAAGCTCGAGATTGTCAGCTCGGGTCAGGATTGGTTCGAGGTGCGTTACTCGCTGACCACGCCCGGCGGCGAAATGTTTTCGAACGCAGACATTCAGCGGCTGCTTGGCTCCGGCCAATCGCAGACGCGATTAAAGAATGGCCACCTCGCTGTGATCGACACCGGGGGCCTGGAGGATCTCGAGCAGGTCATTCGCGATTGCGATCCGGCGCAGACGCAGCCCGGGCTTTACCGCATCAACCGCGCACACGCCGGGTATGTCGAACAGACGGCGCGCGAGCTTGGCTCCGCCGTCGCCGATCGTCGCGAAGCGCTGAAGAAGTTCATCACCGGCCGTGACGCGTCGCCGGATGCGAAGACGAAACTCGGTCCGCTCGCGGAAAGATTGCGCGAGTATCAACTTGTCGGTTTCGAATGGCTTACGCGTCTCGCTGCAAACAATCTCGGCGGCATCCTGGCCGACGAGATGGGTCTTGGTAAAACGGTGCAGACGCTCGCGTTTCTACGCGCACATCAAGGCGATGGCCCCGCCCTAGTCGTCTGCCCGACATCGCTGGTGACAAACTGGGAGAATGAAGCGCGGAAGTTTACTCCCGAACTCAAGGCGCTCGTGCTCGAAGGCGCCGATCGCGCCGCGCGTTTCAAATCGATCGCGGACGTCGACATGGTCATAACGAGCTACGCATTGCTACGACGCGACATCGACACACTACGCGAAATCAACTTCTCGACCGCCGTGCTCGACGAAGCGCAGCACATCAAAAATCCGGAGACGCAAAACGCGCAGGCCGCGTTCGCCCTCCGCGCGAAGCATCGCTTCGTGCTGACTGGTACCCCGATGGAAAATTCGGTGCGCGATCTCTGGTCGATCACGAACTTCGCACTGCCCGGTTATCTTGGAAATCGCAACGACTTCCGCGAACGCTACGAATTACCGATCGCGCGTGGCTCCGCGCCCGATGTGCAACGCCGGCTCTCGCGCCGGCTTCAGCCGTTCCTGCTTCGCCGGCGGAAACGCGACGTCGCGAAAGATCTGCCCGAAAAAATCGAACAGGTCGTGCCTTGCAGCCTAACGAGTCATCAACGCGCCGCCTATGACGCGCTACTACGCGAGATCCAGCAGGGTCTCGGCAGTTCCGGCAAGAATGTGAACGCCGGTGCACAACGAATGAAGATGCTTACTGGTCTGCTCCGTTTGCGCCAGGTCTGTTGCGATCTGCGGCTCGTCGGCATCGATAAGGAAGAGACCTCGGCAAAGCTGGACCTTCTCGACGAACTCCTCGAGGAAGCGATTGACGGCGAACATCGCGTCCTCGTCTTCAGCCAGTTCGTCTCGATGCTGCATCTCGTGCGCGAACGCCTTGAGAAGCTCGAGATTCCTTTCTGCTATCTTGACGGCGCAACCAAGCAGCGGCAGGAAATCGTGGATCGCTTCCAGAGCGATCCTGCGATTCCAGTCTTCCTGATCAGCCTGAAAGCCGGCGGCGTCGGCCTGAATCTCTCCGCCGCCGACACCGTCATTCATTTCGATCCGTGGTGGAATCCCGCGGTCGAGGCGCAAGCCACCGACCGCGCTCATCGCATCGGGCAAACCCGTGTCGTCACCGCCTACAAGCTGATCACTCGCGACACGGTCGAAGAAAAAATCCTGCGGCTGCAGGAGAAAAAACGCGCGGCGATCGACGCCGCCATCGACAGCGAGGAGCCGCTGATGACCGGCCTAACGACCGAAGAACTCGAAGAGCTACTCGCGTAAACTAAAGGGAGCAGTTGCGTCGCAGGAAACGTGAACAACGTTGGACAAGATGAGCTCGTGGAAGAAAGGAGGAATTAAGAAGGCAGAATTAAGTGACCCACTCGTAGACGAGCCGCACAGTTTTCTAGAAGTGCGCCCCCACGTACTCCCAGATCTGGTGATGCCAATAGGGCCATTCGTGTCCGCCCTTCGGGCCCCAGTCGTCCAGATGATGCCAGCATGTGTCCCTTGCTTTCCGTTTTCCTAGCCACACGGTAGCTGTGTTGCGGTCGTCAATCCGCTCGTGCATGAAACTTCCCACCGAAACTGAGAATCTCTTCAGTGCTTTGCGACAATCGGCGAAGCCGAAACCGGTGCGTGCGATCGAAAAGCTCATCGAGGACGGAGCGGACCGCGAGCTTTGCCGTATCAACGCCCTCGCCTTTGCGGCCAGGCACGGGATCGATGAGGACGATGTGATCGGGGCTTTTCTGCACGGTGCGCGACTCGGCCTTTTCGATATGTCGTGGAACATCCTTTGTCCCGCTTGCGGCGGCATTCTCGATTCGGGCGCGACGCTTAAGACTGTAAGACAAGGCGAATACAGATGCGTCCTTTGCGCTCGTGGGCGTGAACCGACGCTTGACGAAATGGTCGAGGTCACGTTCACCATCAGCCCGCGGGTGCGGAAAATCGCGGCGCACGATCCCGGGACACTGCCCTGGATCGAGTACTATAGACAGATCTTTTGGAGTTCAGGCGTCGATTTGCCCGATGACGAGACATTCGCGAAATGGGTTAAGGAAACGACGCTCGACAGCCGCGAGCTTTCACCTGGCGAAAAGGTGGTGCTCTCGCTCCAGTTGCCTGAAGGAGAGGTGGACATGTTCGATCCGGTCCTTCATATGTCGCAACATCTTGAGGTGAAGGGTGAGCCTGCGCGTGAAAGCCAATCGCTCTCCTTCGTTATGACTAGGGATCACGCAGCGGAGGAGAGTGTTCAGATGCGCCCCGGCCCTCTGCAGATGACGTTGGAGAACCGTTCAAAGAAGCGCACGCTGCCCGGAATTTGGGTCGTTAGCGATAAGATTCACGAATTCGTCAACAAGCGTCGGCCTTTCCTGACCGCGAAACGTCTTCTAACCAATCAAACCTTCCGCGATATTTATCGGACCGATGCGCTGGATGTGGATCAGAGGCTTAAGATTACCAGTCTCACCTTTCTGTTTACCGACCTTAAGGGGTCAACCGAACTTTACGAACGAGTTGGAGATCTGGCTGCCTACGATTTGGTGCGCGCTCACTTTCGGATCTTGAATGAAATCGTGGCGGCGGAAAGCGGTGCCGTGGTAAAGACAATCGGCGACGCCGTGATGGCGACGTTCCCGACGCCAGACCGAGCGATGGCGGCTGCGCTGAAGATGCGAGAAGCGTTGAAGGACTTGAAAGACGAGTTGCTGCTTAAGATCGGTATTCACGAGGGACCTTGTCTGGCTGTTTCGCTGAACGATCGACAGGATTACTTCGGACGGACCGTAAACATCGCATCTCGCGTTCAAGGCCTCGCGACGTCGCGCTCCATTTTTGCGACGAGACGAGTAGTCACTGACAGCGAAGCCTCGAAGCTGTTGCAATCAAACGGGATCGCTGCGACTCCGGAGAAACGCTCACTCCGCGGCATCGCCAAGCAGGTCGAGATTTTCGAAATACCCTAACGAGCCTGAAGCGAAGGAAGAATTAAGAAGCGAGCGCTTTCGATCCGTCGGTTGCACTAAAAGTGCGCGCCCACGTATTCCCACATCTGGTGATGCCAGTACGGCCATTCGTGGCCGCCTTCCGGGCCCCAGTCGTGGAGATGATGAGCAATGCCGCGATTCCTCAGGATCTCGGACATTCGATAAGTCGGCCTGCTGTTCTCCCATGGACCACAGCCGGTCACGAGCCGGATATCGCAACTCAGGTATTGGTGGAGTACCATTCAGCGGTTTGTGTCTCCGCGGCCTCCCGCTGCGCTCGACCGCTGTAGCACTCCTCCCAAGTCGTGATCCCATCCCACTGGCCATGTCGCTCGTCCCAATCGCTCCATTCGCCAGGCTACGGCTTGGCAGGCCACAAAGGTGGAAAAACTTTCCGTTTTTGCGAGAGTCGCGTTGAATCGTATGCAATTTCTTAAACGCCGTTTCTCCGCCGCTCCGGAGGCAACGGTCGCGCTGTTCTTCATTCAGATCTTTTCGACGCTCGGCTGTGCCGCATCGGATTCCGGGCTTCAGAATTTTTTGGAGCAAACTCTGACGACCGTCCGCGAAAAGGAACATCTCCCGGCCATCGTCGGATTGGTGGAGATTGACGGCAAGATTGCCGCGGAAGTCGCCAGCGGCGTGCGCGCACTTGGACATCCGGAACCGGTCACGGTCAACGATCGCTGGCACATTGGCTCCGACACAAAGGCGTTTACCGCCACCATGATTGCTCGCTTGGTGGAGGACGGCGTGATGAAGTTTGACGATACGCTGGCCGCATCGTTCCCGGCATTCGCAGATAAAATGGATCCGGCCTATCGAGGTGTGACTGTCTTCCAATTGCTCAGTCATACGGCCGGTCTTCCACCACTTACCGAGGACAAGGACGCCGCGGAATTCGATGCCATTGTGAAATCGGTCAATGGCGTTAAGGCGCAACGCGAAGCGGTCGCGCGGAAATATCTGACGATGCCGCCGGCATCGAAAGTCGGCGAGTACAAATATTCCAATGTCGGATTCATCATTGCTGGTGCTATCGCGGAAGCCAAAACGGGGAAGACGTGGGAAGAACTTATTCGCGAACAGATTTTTCAGTCGCTAGGCATAACGAACGCCGGCTTCGGAGCACCGGGAGCCTCGGGAAAATTCGATCAACCCTACGGCCACAAGGAAGTGAATGGGAAATTGGTCCCGATCGATCCGTCCGATCCGGAAGCCGACAATGCGCCGGCGCTGGGTCCGGCCGGGACTATCAATATCACCCTCAAGGACTGGGCGCGGTTCGCGCAGGACCAGCTTGATGGCGTACATGGCCGCGGCAAATTGTTAAAGGCCGAAACGTATCGCAAACTTCACACACCGGTGAAGGACAACTATGCGCTCGGCTGGGGCGCTAAACTCGACGACGCCGGGGTGCCTCTTGTCATCACGCACAACGGCAGCAACGGCAACTGGGTGGCGGAAGTCCGCATCATGCCAAAGCACAACATCATCATTTTACTCGCGACCAACGCCGGCACCGACGGCGCCAACCAGGCCATGAAAGAAATCGGACAACCGCTGCGCGATCGCCTCAAACCATTCGACTAGCAGAAAGTAGACGCGCGGTGCCCAGGCTAAAGCTTGAGAGGAGCTGGTCGTGATTCCGCGTCGTGACCTAATGGTTTTCTAGAAGTGCGCGCCCACGTACTCCCACATCTGGTGATGCCAGTAGGGCCATTCGTGGCCGCCTTCCGGGCCCCAGTCGTCCAAATGATGAGCGATGCCGCGGTTCCTCAGTACCTCTGACATTCGATAGGTCGGCCCGCTGTTCTCCCATGGACCAGTGCCGGTCACGAGCCGGATGTCGCAGCTCGCATACTGGTGGAGAAACCAGGGGTCATGCTGATTGGCCATATAGTCCACCGGGTTATTGAAGTAGAAGTTGTCGTCGTACATCCCGTCCATGGAATCGCGCATATCGTAGATGCCTGAGAGCGCGTAGCAGCGCTTCACGTGGTCGGGATGCTTGAAGAGGGTGTTGGCGGCGTGATACGCGCCGAGCGATGCGCCGAGCGTACTTATTCGGATGCCGGGTGTCCGGCACACGGAGTCGATGAACGGGAAGACTTCGTTCGCCACATAGGCGTCATATTGCGCCTGCATCCAGCTGCGATGGAAAGGGTGCGCGCCCTTATTTGCGAACGAATCGCTCTGCACGCCGTTGATGCAGAAGATTCGGATTCGCCCCTGGTCGAGGTAAGGGCTGAGGGTGCGGATCATCCCCTGACCTTCCTGCTCCCACTCGTCGCCCATGCTGGTGGGGAAGGCGAGGATGGGCATGCCGTAATGGCCGTAGACGGCGACGCCCATGTCGCGGTTGAGACGATGTGAATACCAACGGTGATGGTCGCGGTGCATTGAATGAATTAAGAATTAAGAAGTAAGAATTAGGAAGTAGAAAGAGGCAGGTTGGCTTTATTCGTTCGACACTGAAGCGGCGGGAAGAAGCGCCGGACGCGTTTGTCTGAGCATAGCGGTCTCAGCATAATTGTGCCTGACGAGGCCGAGAAGAAGTTGAGAGCGAGCAAGAAGTCAGAAGTCGGAGGTCAGAAGTCAGTGCAAATGATCAGCGACTCAACTGACAATCGGGCCATGTTGGCGAATCGGGAGCGTTGAGTGGGCTCATGGGTGCGGGGACGGGCACGGTTGGATCAAGCACGCCGATGCGCTTGTTAACCCAATGCGTCTGGTAGGCCCAGGCGGGCAGCGGCGCGGCCTTCGTCGTGCACGACCAGTTGTTGAAGTGGAGGTTTACCAGATAAAAGTGCCGCTTCAGTTTCCGCAACACCTCGACAATTTTCGGATCGTCGTATCCGTGCATCTCCATCGAGATTTGTGGAATCGACGCCAGCAATTCGTCAGGCGTCGCGAGGAGCGCATCCCATTCTGCGCCCTCAATGTCCATTTTGATGATCACGCGTTGAGCGGTCTGCCCATTTTTTCGGATCTCGTTTTCCAATGTGTCGAAGAATCGGGAAGCTCTGGAACCGGTCCGATCTCCTACGCACTCATCATGAAACACTAGCGTGCCGCCGCCGCAGAGTGGGCGTGCGGGATCAAAACAATCGTATTCATGGACCGGCACGTGATACCGGCGTGACACTTCGCATCCCCAGTCATCGTTACTGCCAACGCCGTAGGAATAGGCCGCATCGATCGGGTCAATCAGATTCTCGCACATCAGGTATCCGCCATCATTCGCGCTGCCGAAGCGTTTCAGCGTGCAGTTTTTCAATGCGACCGGCTGAAGCTCGGCCAGAATGGTCTCGCGCAGCCTGAGCCCGCGCGCTTCGTGCACGAAATCCCCAACGATGAGAGCGGCGAGCGCGAGAGCGACAATGAAAAATAGGAGGCTAATTGAGCGATGTTTCACCAGTGAAGCGGACTGAGGAGCTTACTATCGACAAGGGAAGGCAATGTGCGCAATCCGCTTTGAATTTACACTGCACGAGTTCAGCGTTGTGCGGACAGGTGGTGACCAGGGTTCGTTAGCGGTTGGTAGAAGCGCAGCGCTTCGATGTCACTGTTGAGCTCCCGCAACGGATAGAACCCTTTCGCGGCACCACCGCCGGGGTCACGCACGAGATAATCAAACCCATCCTTGCCTGCGACGACGACAAAGTGTGTGATGCCATTGGCTAGCTGAACCCGCACGATCACGGGATTGCCGTGGGCGAGATTCGAATCGATCAGCTGATAAGACGGTAAATCTTCGTAGACGTGTCGAACACGGTCTGGCGCCAACCACGCCGCGCGGTCCCAATAAAGCCAGCCGTGGTCGGTATATCCATCGACGGCTGTGAGAAACCAGTTCAACTGCTGCGGATCGGTCTCGATACCATAGAACTTGAATACCATCGCTGCCGCTGCGACAGCGCAGCCCTGGCCGCCAAGCGTACCGTTGTCCGGAACACCACCGAGAGGATCGTCGCTCCATCGTTCGTCGGATTGGCGGAATGAGGGCACTGGCAGCTCAACGCGATGAAAGAAGTAACGTCCACCGCGCGGCCAAAGTGGTCGTTTCCAATTCCAGTCGATGTACAGACCGGCACCCGCGGCGATTAAAAACAGGAAAAGAATGAGGAACGGGCGCTTCACGGCAAAAACTACCATCTCGATAAACAATAATCACGTGGAGTTGACGCTCTTCCGCTGGTATTTGCCGATTTCTGCTTCGCGACTTTGGTGCAGGAAACAAGACCGATGATCAACTGCGACCCACCAATGCATGTCATGATTGGGGTCACATCTAAAAACTCTTTGACAATTGCTGAAAGAAACGAACCCGTGCCCGAAATGCGGAATGGTTTGAGCCACTCCTAATCGCAGCCTAAGTTTGGATCCTATGCCGGAGGAATCGAAAGCGACCCAGCGCTTAGAGATCGCGCACGTTCTCTTTATCGACATCGTCGGTTATTCGACGCGCCTAACGGATGAGCAGCAGGCGTTGGTGGATCGACTCAACCAGGCCGTCCGCAGTTCTGACGAGTTCAACAAGGCAGCGGCCACCGGACGACTGAAGAAAATTCCGACCGGCGACGGAATGGCGCTCATCTTTTATAACAGTCCGGAGCAGCCGGTCGAGTGTGCCGTGGAAATCAGCCGCGTTTTGCGACACCATCACGATTTGCCGGTCCGGATGGGCGTGCACAGCGGGCCAGTGAGCGCCGTGACCGACGTCAACGACCGGGTCAATGCGGCCGGGGTGGGGATTAATCTCGCCCAACGATTGATGGATTGTGGTGATGCCGGTCATATCCTGCTGTCGAAGAGAGTCGCGGAAGATCTCCAACAGAACGGACGATGGCGGCCACATCTGCATGATCTGGGTGAGGTGGAAGTGAAACACGGCGACCGCGTTCATGTTTTTAACTTCTATACCGGTGACGCGGGCAATTCAGATCTGCCGAAAAAATTGATTCACACCAGACCTGAACAACGGTCGGGGGTGTCATCGGCCGAAAAAGTCGCCCCCAAAGGAAGGCGGTTTTCCATCTGCGTCCTGCCGTTCGCGAATATCAGCGGCGACATCGAGCAGGAATATTTCAGCGATGGAATTAGCGAGGACATCATCACTGACTTGAGCAAGGTCTCGGCACTGGATGTCGTTTCGCGCAATACGGCGTTCACTTTTAAGGGAAAGGCGGTGGATGTTCGCCAGGTGGCTGGTCAGCTCAACGTCAGCCATGTTCTGGAAGGGAGCGTGCGTAAAGCGGCCGGACGCGTCCGGATCACGGCGCAATTGATCGACGGTTGCAATGACAGTCACGTCTGGGCCGAGCGTTACGACCGCGATTTGAACGACATCTTCGCCCTGCAGGATGAGATTTCGCACGCGATTGTCGACGCGCTTGAAAGTGAAACTTCTTCCAGAAGAGAAAAAAGCGATCGAGCGGCATGGCACCGAGAACGTCGACGCCTACAATTTGTATCTGTTGGCACGTCAGAGTTACACCACCGGGTTCGAGGGCGATGGTCGGCGAAATGAAGCCATCATCCGCTTGTGCCAGCGCGCGGTCGAAATCGATCCGAATTATGCCGAGGCGTGGGCACTTATCGGCATGGCCGAAATGCTTTTGCGCTCGGCGGCGGACCGCGGTGGAGACGGCGGTCTGGCGGCTGCTGAACGGGCGCTGGAATTAAACGCGGATCTGGCCGAAGCCCACGCGGTCAAAGCCAGGATATTGTCGGAGGAAAAACGCCACGACGAAGCGTCTCGCGAAATCGAGACCGCTCTTCGGCTCGATCCCGAGTCTCATCAGGTCAACAAATGTGCAGCCCTTCTGAGATTTCGACAGCAGCGACTCGAAGAGTCCGTTCGCTACTTTGAAAAAGCGGTGGCGCTGGAGGAAGGGGACTTCGGAGCGGCCGGCATGTTGATCACTTGTTACCTCGCGCTCGGGAATCCGGAGGCGGCCAGACGGTCCGCCAAGATTACGCTGGCCCGCGCAGAAAAAGTTTTGGTGCACGATCCTAACAACGGCTCGGCCATGGGTCACGGTAGTTGGGCCCTGGCCGCGTTAGGTCAGGGTGAGCGGGCAAAAGATTGGATGGCTCGCGCCCTGCTGATCGATCCTGACAACCTGACGATGCGCTACAATTCTGCATGTGCGCTGGCCAATAACCTGAACGACAAAGCGGCGGCCCTGGAGATCCTGGCCCCGGCATTCGAAAAGATGGGCGCAGGTCTTCTCAATCACGCCAAGATCGATCCTGATCTCGCTCCCATCCGTGATGATCCACGGTTCAAAGAAATGCTGGAGGTGGCCGAGCGCCGGCTCGGAACTCAGACTAACCGCGAATAAACTCGAACAGGGTGGATCGGCCGCTCCCTCGGGCGATGCTAAAATAAATCGCCAAAGGCGCACCAACCAATGGCTTTATTTTGACGAAAGGAGAACATTATGCCGAAGAGAAGGAAAAAAATGGGGTCGCGTTAGGCTTGCCCTGATTGACCCCCACTTGCTCTCTCAAACTTGCCCTTTAGTTACGGCGCTGTCGCCGTTATGGCGGCGCGGCCGACGAGGCTGGCGTTTTCGTCCATGGCCAGGCGCGGCGATTTGATGTCGCCATGTAGTCTGGCACCGGCTTGCAATGCGCAGCGTTCCGTCGCGAGGACGTTTCCCTCCACCAAGCCCTGGATGGTGACCAATCCGGCCCGGATGTCACCGGCCACCGTGGCGTGGGTGCCAATGGTTAACTTCCCGTTTGATGTAATGTTTCCTTCCACCTCGCCATCGATCACCAGTTCGCTGCCGAATTTTACGTCTCCAGTGATCGAGACGCCGCTGGATATCCTGTTGGGAGCGGAACTGTAAGCGGATTGATGAATTCCTTCGGAGGCTGGGGTTGCCGAGCTAATTTTTGGGTTAGATCCAAACATATATATATAGGTATTTTGATTGCCCTTGAACCCGCTTTTATTCGCGGGAGTGATAGTCCATGAAGCAAATGCTGTTCCTGCGCTTTTGATTATGAAGTAAGAATTAGGAATTGGAGAGCCGACGGTGCGCTCCCCAACGCTGAAGTATCTTTCTCACTGCGCCGCGATCGCACTCTGTCGCGCTCGCAAGACGCATTTCTGAATCTTGCCGGTTCCGGTCTTGGGAAGTTCTTGGATGAAGGTGACGCTGTGTGGCGCCTTGAAATGCGCGATGTTCGCCCCAACTGGATGGAGTTTCCATATCCCTGGTCGCTGATTCCGTTTACCCGACGAAGTTGTTTGCCTCCGAAATCCTGCTCTCGATGTAATTGAGACGGGTTGTGGCTGGGGGTGACGCTTAGCGGCCTGAACGCGGCTCGCCCGGGATGGCAGCTTCGTCCGTGCGTCGCAGACGCACACTGCTAGGGTTGGTCTATGCGAAAAATTGATCCCTTGCGCGCAGCTGCGCTCATGCCAGCAAACCTGGCTGCTTCCCGTCGATCTCGCGGCTTACGCTGCCGTGTTATTCTTTGTGGTTTTGTCCTCGCGCTGGCCGGCCCGGGCTTCGCGGAGATGGCGCCGGTAGCCGATCGCGTGGCAGAGCAGAATAAATTATTCGACGAGTTTTATGAGACGGGGCTGAAGAACTCGCCGGAACGGGCGACGGCTTACGGCGACTATCGCTACAATAACTTGCTCGGCCAGTATTCGCTGAAGGAGATCGCCCGCCAGCATGCGGAAGGCGACGAGTTTCTGCGCCGACTGAAAGCGATCCCGACCGACGGGATGGGTGACAAAGACTTGCTCAGCCATCGCGTCATGCAGCGACAAATCGAGCGGGAGGACATCAACTACGAGCTAAAGAATTACGAAATGCCGGTGAACCAGCAGAACGGTGTTCACACCCGGCTGGCCGATCTGCCGCTCTCCGTGCCTTTCGATTCCGTGCAGCATTACCAGGATTACATTTCCCGGCTACACCAAATCCCGCGCGTCCTGGAGCAGACGACCGAGGTGATGCAGCAGGGCCTGAAGGACGGATTGATGCCGCCGAAGATCGTGCTCGAGAAGCTGCCCGGCCAATGCGATGGCATCATCGCCGCAAATCCATTTCTCCGCCCGACGACGAAGTTTCCGAAGGAATTTTCCGAGCAGGACAAGAAGCGGCTGACCGATGAGATGACGAAGGCGGTGAACGACGATGTCTTTCCTGCTTACAAGAAGTTCGCGGAATTTCTCCGCAACGATTACGACCCGAAAGGGCGGGCGCAGCTTTCGATCGAAAGTTTGACCGATGGCAAACGGCGTTATGCCGAAGCCGTCAAGATGATGACGACCATGAACGTCACGCCTGCGGAAGTGCATCAGATCGGACTTAAAGAAGTGGAGCGAATCACGGCCGAGATGACGAAGCTCGCGCAGTCGCAGGGATACAAGGACCTCGCCAGCTTCCGCGAAGCGATCAACAACGACCCGAAGTGGAAGCCGACAAGCGAGCAACAGATCGTCGATAATTTTTCCAAATACATCCACCAGATGGAGCCGAAGCTGCCGGAGTTATTCGGGCTTTTGCCGAAAGCGCCTGTAACGGTGGAACCAATCCCGGATTTCGCCAAGGCTGAGTCGACGCACTACGTCGCGGGCACGCCGGATGGGAAACGGCCGGGACGCGTCGTGGTCGCTGTGGCTGATCCGACCAAGCGCACGCTGATCACGGACGAATCCGTCGCTTATCACGAAGGCGTTCCAGGTCATCACATGCAGATCAGCATCGCCCAGACCTTGCCCGATCTTCCGAAGTTCCGTCTTCACGGCTTTTACTCCGCCTATGCGGAAGGTTGGGCGCTTTATGCCGAGGAACTGGGAAAGGAGATCGGTTTCTATAAAGAACCAGTGTCAGACTACGGCCGGCTAAACTCGGAGCTATTCCGCGCCGTGCGGTTGGTGGTCGATACCGGCATTCACGACAAGAGCTGGAGTCGCGAGAAAGTGATCGATTACATGCACGCCAACGATCTGAACGACGCGCTCGCACAGACCGAGGCCGACCGCTACATCGCCTGGCCGGGACAGGCACTGGCCTATAAGATGGGACAGCTCATGATTCGCAAATTGCGCGACGAAGCCAAAGCGCAGCTAGGTCCGAAGTTCGACATCAAAGCGTTCCACGACGAAATCCTGAACGGCGGAGCGATGCCGCTGGACCTGCTGCAAGAGCGCGTCGAGCGATGGGTTGCTCATGCAAAAGCGCAAACTGGATAAGAGTGGTCTGCGGATAGGATCGAATTTGGAAGCCCGAAACCTAAGCGCAAACGAAGGGGCAGCCGATTGCTTACCTTCCCGTGGCGGCTCTCCCCAACGCTGAAGTATTTTTCTTACTGCGCCGCGATCGCACTCTGTCGCGCGCGCAAGACGTATTTCTGAATCTTGCCGGTCGCAGTCTTGGGAAGTTCGTTGATGAAGGTGACGCTGTGCGGCGCCTTGAAATGCGCGATGTTCGCCCGCGCAAACTCGCGCAGCTCGCTCTCATCGGCGCGCGCGCCCTGCCTGAGAACAACGAAGGCGTGCGGCGCCTCGCCCCAGCGCTCATGCGGCAGCCCAACGATCGCCACCTCCTGCACTGCGGGGTGTCGCAAGAGCACACCTTCGACTTCGACCGAGGAGATGTTTTCTCCGCCGCTGATGATGACGTCCTTCAGACGGTCGCGTATCTCGACATAACCATCCGGATGGACGACCGCGGCATCGCCGGTGCGAAACCATCCGCCGCGCAGGGCACGCTCGGTCGCTTTTGGATCATTATAGTAGCCGGCCATGATGACGTTGCCGCGCGCTACGATTTCACCCTGGGTGATTCCGTCGCGGGGCACATCGTTGTCTTCCTCGTCAACCACCCGCAGCTCGCCGGAGGTGATCAGCTCGACGCCTTGCCGGGCTTTAATCGCCGCTCGCTCACTAACCGAGAGGGAGGTGTGTTCCGGCCGCTGTTCGCAGACGGTGATGAACGGCGCCGTCTCAGTGAGTCCGTAAAGTTGTGTAATCGTCCAGCCCAGTTCTTCTTCGAGTCTTTGGATGGTGGACGCGGCGGGCGGCGCGCCGGCAGTAACAACCCGGATGCTCTTCGGCGCAAGGTGGCGAATACCCTCCGGCGCATTGGCTAACGAGATTAATACGGTCGGCGCGGCGCAGAGCATAGTTATCTGCTCTCTCGCCATTAATTCGAAGATCGCGCGCGGTTCGATTTTGGGCAGACAGACGTGTGTCGCGCCGACGGCTGTAACCGTCCAGACGAAAGTCCAGCCATTCGCGTGAAACATGGGCAAGGTCCACAGATAACGATCGGCGCAGGTCATGGGTTGATGGAGCAGCGTGCCGATGGAATTCATCCAGGCATTGCGATGCGTAATCATCACCCCTTTCGGACGCGCGGTGGTGCCGCTGGTGTAGTTGATCGTCAGTAGATCGGTTTCATGAATTTCCGGGCGAACAAATTCAGCCGAGCTCGCCTGAAGAAGTGCTTCATAGTTCAGCCAGTCGTTATGTTCGCCCGTCAACGCGACGAAGTGTTCCACGCAGGGCAGGTGGGAGCGAATGTTATTGATTGCCTCGAGATAATCGCGATGTGCGCAAACCACCCGGGCGCCGCTGTGATTGATCAGGTAAAGAAAGTCGTCTGCGGTCAGACGAAAGTTCAATGGCACCAGGACAGCGCCGAGTTGCGGGACGGAGTAGAACGATTCGAGCTGCGCATGAGTATTGGGCGCGAGATAGGCAACGCGATCGCCCGCGCCAACTCCGAGCCGCTGCAAAACCGCCGACCAACGATCGCACCGATCGAGAAACTGGGCATAGCTCCAGCGCGACTCACCATCGATCACGGCGATGTGTTCCGGATAAACTTTCCGCGCGCGGCGAGCGAACTCCAGTGGGGTCAGCGGCGTTTCCATGTCTGGTCGAGGAAACAAAAGCTCAGAGGAGACCGGAGATTTTGTCAACCCTCCTCCCGAAAACGCTGAAACGCTGTGATGGACAGCGGTCGGCAATCACCGACAAGCCCGCTTGCGACAACGGCTCGCAAGCAGAGCCGGCGTCGCTAGAATGTGCCAATGATGATCGCAAAACATTTCCTTGTCGTTGCCACGCTTCTGTTGTCAGCGTGCGCTGTCGCCGAGGCGTCGCCGATTGTATTCCTTGTCCGGCACGCGGAAAAGGCCGCGACCGGCGGAGACGACCCGGATTTATCGACTGCCGGGCAGGAACGAGCAGAGGCGCTTGCTCGAATGCTGAAAGATGCCGAGATCACTGCGATCTTCACGACTGAATTCAAACGAACGCGGGAAACTGCCGCACCCACCGCAAAAGCGACGAAGATTTCTCCAACTGTCGTTCCAGCGAACGACATTCCTGCAATGGCCGAGAAGCTGCGCCCTTTGAAAGGTAACACCCTGGTGGTGGCACATGGGAATACGATTCCCGATTTGGTCAAAGCGCTCGGAATCGAAGTACCCATCACCATTCCGGAGAACGATTACAGCGAGCTCTTCGTTATCATCATGGCTGAAAAGCCGCAGTTGCTACGCTTGCATTATCCGAACTAGTTTCGGCCGTACATATCGCGCGCTTCTGGTAACGACGATCCGCAACGATGCCAAGCCGGGGAACTAGCGCTAACTTGCCTCGAAACTGGGCTTTCGCGAGCAGGTAGCCAGCATGGAGCACGGAGCTACGAGCGACGAGCTGATAGAAGATGGAAGATGGGAGATTGAAGATGGAAATCAAAAGGTGTCGGTCGGAAGAGAGTTGAGATGTTGAGGTGCAAGCCGCACCGGTACTGTTTAGAAATTAAGGGCAAATCGCAGCGACGACGTTTGCAACCAATGATATAAAGGAGCCCGTGATCAAATTCTTCTTTGGTCTTGTGATTGGAATGGGTTTGCTCCTGCTGGCTGGTTATCTTTTCGCCACTCGCGGCGGAATCTCCCTGGCGACGAAGGGCGGCCCTTTGCCAATGGAAAGATCCATTGTGCATCGGGCCCTTGCCTCCTCGATCGGGCAAAGCTCCGCCGATCAATCGCCGCTTCCCGCCGACGAGACCAACCTTCTCGCCGGCGCTCGCGTCTATCAGCAGAATGCCTGCATGATGTGTCACGGCCAGCTGGATCAGACCGCGTCCGACTTCGCGAAACGGTTTTACCCGCACGCCCCGCAGTTACTTCCGCCGGCCGAAGGAGTCACTGACGATCCCGTCGGCGCGACTCACTGGGTGGTAAAGAATGGCATCCGGTTCAGCGCCATGCCTTCGTTTGAGGGAAGACTGACCGACACCGAGATCTGGCAGGTGAGCCTCCTCCTGCGCAACGCCGACAAATTACCTCCGTCTGTTCAGGAAGCCCTCCGTCCGGCGCACTGAAAGCGGTGACGAGAAAGGTTTGGGAGTTAATCTGCCTTCGTTGCGCGGACTAGCTTGAGCCAGCAGAATGATTGACACAAACCCAGCCGGCAATAAGATCGGCTTCGTGCCGGAGGAGAGGGCGACGCGCGGCGCGAGCCGATACGACGCGGTGATCGCAACATTGGTCGGACTTTGCGCTCTGTGTGTGTCCGGTTACACCGCTTACATGCAGCGCCAGCAGGTGCGCGCGGCGGTGTAATCAACTGCCATGAGGCGCTCGAGAAATTACTGGGGCCGGGCGAGCATCGGCTCTCGGAGAGCGACATGCACAGCCACGTGCTCTCGGCGGGTGAATCGATGACCATCCTTACACCACGCGATTCTGAGAACAATCCACTCAACTTCGACAGATCCAATCCACTCTGGGTGAAAATAAATGAGGCCCACGCGCGTGTGGCAGTCGAGATCTGTTATTGCTCTACCCCTCGGCGAATGCTGGACCTTGCGCAGCGGGTCGACCAGCAGCGCGACTGCCGAGACCGGTCATTGCCCGAGTCCTTCGGCAATTAGTTTCCAGCAGTAGCTCGGCTGCGGGGAGCATGGAGCATGGAGCTGATTGAAGACAGAAGTCAGGGGCCAGAGATCAGAGGACAGAAGTCAGAGATCAGATATCAGAGGTCAGGGATGCGGGGATTCGGTGTCTGTGGTTGCAGCTTTCACCGCGTTCCCGCTCGCCCGCACCGCTTCCTCGATCTTCTTTTCCGCCGTGTCGAGCGGGTCGTAAGTCACATACATTACGCCGTTCTCGATCTTGACCTCGCGGACTCCGGGCAGCGCCCTCACGGAATCGGTCATTTCCTTTTCGTTAGCGGCAACACCGATTCCCTCGATCTCGATCCGAGCGACCATTATTTCATCCAAGGCTGAGTTTTCCTGACCTTTTTCTTCGTTCATGGGATCCTAAATAGAATCGGCTCTCAACCTGCAGATTCAGGTATCGGAAGTCAAAGAGGACCCGCCTTCGCACAAGGCTACGGCGCGGCAAGCAGAGGTCAGCAATTTGAGTCGGCGGAGTATTGCGGGGCGGCATTTCTCAACCAAGTTTAAAAGGATGAAAGGGCAGGGTCTGGCATTGGTGGCGGGCTTTCTCGTAACGACAAGCGGTTTGGCCCTGTCGGAACCGAAAGAGTCGCCGGTGATTGTCGATTTGCATGCGCATCGCGGCGAAATCCAGGCTGTGCTGGTACAGCGCACGCCGCTCGGGTCGAGCGTCAAGAGCGTCCTCGATTTTATTTCCAAACAATTGCAGCAGGATAAAGGGATGTCGCCGGTGACAGTTGAGCCTGTCAAAGACGGTTCGGAACCACGCGCCGTAAAATCGGTCCGAGCTTATCTGGGTCAATATTATGATCATCCGGAGGTGGTTTTTCTTTCGGCGCCTTTGCTGCTGCAAAAGGAAGTAACCGCGCAATGGTTGTTCGATTCACACGACCGATTGATTAACGTCGTGGTGGAAAAGAAGAATGGAATTTATTGAACGGCGGCAGTGTTGACACTGGCGGCGCTTTTGCTGCTGCCGGCCAGGGCCAGGATAACGTCAGTTTTTGAAATGGTGCCAAGAAGCCGGTTCTCTCCGGAATTTCCAACGACCGGGAGACGTTCGCCATCGTGATGAGCGAAACGTTCCATCGCTTCGGCGAGCGAAGCCTCAGGCCGGACGGTGGGAAAACGATCGCGCACGATATCTTCGGCGATGACGAGCTCGGCCAGGTGGGGAGAATTGAGATAACGTTTGATGTCATGCAGAGAAACGGCGCCGACGAATCGTCCGTTGTCGGTCACATAAATATAATTGACGGGACTGGCGATGAACTTTTCTCCAATTTCCGCGAAACGTGCCGTCGGCTGAATCGCGAGTGGGTTGGGTTTCATCAAATCGCGCACATGCAATTCAGCTAATTGCTGGCGGTAGTCGCCTGCTCCTTTGCGTTGAAGTGGATCGGCATAGATGGAGCGTTTCTCGATGCTAACAGAAGTGTAATAGCCAACCACGCAGGCCAGCATGAGCGGGAGGATGATTTGATAATCGAGTGTCAGCTCAAAAATCATGATGATGGCCATGATAGGCGCGTGAGTTGCCGCGGCGAGAAAGGCACCCATACCGACTAGAGCGAACGCGCTCGGGTTGAGATGGCCCGCGAAATGTTGCGTCACATCGCCGAAGAGGGAGCCGAGGCTCGCGCCAATAAAGAGAGTGGGGGTGAAAACACCACCGACCGCGCCGGAACCGAAGGTAGAGGAGGTCGCGAGAACTTTCAGAATGAGAATCACGGCGAGCGTTTGCCAGACCCACTCTCCTTTGAGGATGGCGTTGACGGCGCTGTAACCGTTTCCGCAAACTTCGGGATGAAAGACGGCGATGAAGCCAACAATCAAGCCGCCGACGCACATTTTGATGGAAACCGGCGCGACGATCTGCCCCGCTAGACGTTCGCTTGCTCGCAACAAACGAATGAACCAGGGCGCGAGCAGTCCGGCGAAAAGGCCGAGCAGCAAGTAAGGAATAATCTCCCAGTTTCCATTCAGTTGAAATGGCGGGATGTCGTAGAGCGGATTGCCCCCAAGAAATCCTCGCACCGTCAGGGTGGCGATGACCGACGAAAAAACGAGCGGCCCGAAAATTTCCATCGCCACAGAACCGAGTACGATCTCGGCGACAAAGACCGCGCCGGCAATTGGTGCGTTGTAGGCTGATGCGATACCGGCGGCTGCGCCACAACCGACAAGCAATCGCAATCGTGGGGGCGACCATTTTTGCAATCGTCCGGCAATCGAAGCAACCAGCGATGAAAGTTGAACCAGGGGACCTTCGCGGCCAATCGAGCCACCTGAAGCGATCGAGAACAACGCAGAAAGACATTTCACCAGACTGCGTCGGGTCGAGATCTTCCCATCGCCAAGAACAACCGCTTCCATGTAATCGGTGGTCGTGAGCTGACCGTGCCAGCGCATTCCGAACTGCAGGATAGCCCCGGCAATCAGTCCGCCCATGCCGGGAACGATCAGTCGCATCCACAGAGGCAAGTGAGCAAAACTCTCGGACAAATGCGGTGCCGGACTTCCCGTTAACAGTTTGTGGACTGCGCCGGTCGCGAGGCGAAATCCGATCGAACAAATAGCGCCGCAAAAACCAACGATGCCGGCCCAAAGCAGAGTCAGTTGGAGATCGCTAGGCTGCGCTTTCTCCTTGAACCACATCCAAAACTTCAACCGCCGAAGCGGAAGGAAGATCAGACGTTTCGGTTCAGCGCTGCTATCTGGCACGCTTACTCAAGTCTGTGCGCGCGGGAAAAGATCAAGTTGAGAAACCGAGAGGGCGGAGGACAGAGATCAGAGGTCAGAAGTCAGAGGTCAGAGAGCAGAGAGTCAGAGAGCAGAGAGCAGAGGGCAGAGGGCAGACCGAGTTAACGGTTTAACGATTCAACGCTTCAACGCAATGAAGCGGAGCGCAGCCAGAGGTCAGAGCCGCTGCGCGGTGGTGAGTCCCGAGTGACGCGGACATGACACGAGGTGATCGTTGACCATGCCGGTCGCTTGCATCAACGCGTAGCAGATGGTTGAGCCGACAAACTTGAATCCGCGCTTAACCAGATCGCGACTCATGGCGTCGGATTCGGTTGTACGCGCTGGCACCTGAGACATTTTTCGCCAGCGATTCTGCTTCGGTTTGCCGCCGACAAAACTCCAGAGGTAAGCGTCGAAATTGCCGAACTCTTTTCGGACCGTGAGAAACGCATTCGCATTCTGGATCGTCGCCGCAATCTTCAATCGGTTGCGCACGATCCCGGTGTCGCCGAGCAGCCGTTTCACGTCGCGCGCGCCGTAACGCGCGATCTTTTCCGCGCGAAAACTGTGGAACGCTTTGCGATAATTCTCGCGTTTCTTGAGAATGGTCGTCCAGCTGAGCCCAGCCTGCGCGCCTTCGAGGATCAGAAATTCAAACAATTTTCGATCGTCGTGAACCGGCACGCCCCATTCTTGATCATGATAGGTGATGTTTGGTTCAGTAGTCGCCCAGGGACAACGCGGCATGGGGAAGACGGTGGCGAGCAGAGAGGAGGGAGCAAGGAGCAAGGAGCGAAGAGCGAAGAGCGAAGAGCGAAGAGCGAAGAGCAAGGAGACCTCAGAAATGAGAAACGGCGAACACCGAACGTCCAACGCAGAAGTCAGTAAGCCGCCTTCGCCTAAAGCGACCGGCAACCCGAAGGTTTGCGCAACGGCTGAAGCAGCGAAAAGATAAGGCCGATGGAAGAGAAGAGAAAAACGTTGAGCGCGCGTTTGGCCCGCTGGGCAGCGGAATTGGTTCTCGTTTTTATCGGAGTTTACGCCGCATTCTGGCTCAATAGTTATCAGCAGCGTCAGCAGGAGGCGAACCGACGCGATCGAATCCTGGCATCGATCGAGCGAACACTTGCGCGAAGGGATTGAGAGCGGAAGAATAACAGCACCGTCGAAGAAGAACGGGAAGCCGCGGAATTTCAGAGTGCGCTGGACGCCGGCAAGATGCCGCCGCTGCATCCATTCGTCTTTACACCGACTACAATCCAAGCGACTTTGCGACGCATGCTTCAATCCGGCGGGGTCGAGCTGCTCGACGTGGAGACGCTCACCGCGTTGCGCAACGACGAATCAGTGATCCGGTGGGGACTGAGCGCGCATGGCGCGTTATCAAAAATTAAGTGACGAACTAATCGTGCCGAATCTGGATCAGGACATTTCGTTCTTTTACGATCCGACGACCAGGAAATTGCGAAAACGTTTCGAGATATATCCCGAAGCTCTGCAAGCAACAGTGAAATTTGCTCACGACCTGGATCAAACGCACACCGAACTGCTGAAACGCATTCAAGCGGAACGGCGGCACTGAGACAGAGATCGGAGATCAGAGGACAGAGGACAGACGCCGAAAGTCGGAGGTCAGGGATCAGAGGTCAGAGGTCAGAGGTCAGAGATCAGAGGTCAGAGAAAAAGGCGGGACCGAGCCTGAAGCGCCGTATTATCTTAGGCGTTATGAAAGTGACCAGTGACGAGCGAACGACCAAATTCGATCGGCGATGCGAAGCGCTCAGTTTGATGCGGCCAATCTCATTTGCACGCCCGCAACGGCCATGCCGCCTTCGCCGACTGCGGCAGCACAACGTTTGACTGAGCCGGAGCGGACATCGCCGGCGGCAAAGATTCCCGGGAGGCTGGTTTCGAGTGGACCGGGTTGATGTTTGCTCGCCTGCCAGGCCGGTGCGCCGGCGACGCTCATCCCAGTTTTGATGAATCCTTTGGCATCGCGCTCGATTTCCGGTGGCAACCACTCGGTGCAAGGGTTGGCGCCGATCATGGAAAAAACGGCCGGCGTGTCGAACGAGGCGGCGTTCGCACGTCTTGGTATTTTCCAGTTCGATTTGTTCCAGCTTTTTCGTGCCGGACATCTTGCGGACCTCGGTTTGGTAGAGAATCTCGATGTTGCCGTGGGCTTGCACCCGACGGGAAAGGTAGTCTGACATTTTCATGCTGTTTCCCCTAACGAGAAGAAGTACCTTGGCCGCGCCTTCGGAAAGGAACATCGCCGCCTGGCCGGCGGAGTTACCGCTGCCGGCGACAACGACAGTTTCGTTGCGACAAAGCTGACCTTCCAGCGCGGTGGCAGCGTAATAAACGCCTACGCCTTCGAATTGTTCGCGACCTTCGGCATCGAGACGGCGATAATTCGCGCCAGTCGCAATGAGGAGAGCTTTTGCGCGCAGCACGGCAGAGCAACCTTCCGTCTCGAGACACACACGATATTCGCCATCGGGGTGGTATTGCAGCGAGAGGGCCTCGGCTGGCGTGGAAAATATCGCGCCGAATCGGTAGGCCTGAAGCTGAGCGAGCCAGGTCAATTCGCCACCACCAATGCCGGTGGGGAATCCAAAAAAGTTTTCGATGAGTGACGAAGAACCGGCTTGTCCGCCTGGAGCATAACTTTCCAAAACGACGGTCTTCAATCCCTCGGACGCGGCATACACCGCTGCGGCGAGGCCGGCTGGTCCGGCGCCCACGATCGTCAGGTCGGAAAAGATTTCGGTCTCATTTTCTTCCGCGAGCGACCGCAACAAGCCGGCTTCCCGGGCGACTTCGCGCAACGACGGCTTGCGCAGTCGACCGCCAGCCGGGGTGATCAAAACCGGCAAATCGCGGGTCGCAAGGTGAAAACGTTGGCTCAGCGCCTGTCCCTGTTCGCTTTCAAATTCCACCAGTCGATGCGGGATGCGATTCTTGTCGAGGAAATCATCGAGCTGATGTCCATCACGCTCATCGCGGTTAGCCAGAACACGCATGCCCGCAAATACACGATCGCGGCGGAGCCGTCGCCGTCGCATGATCAATGCATCGACGATTGTCTTGCTCACGGCGGGAATTTCCGCCAGCGCGCGCCGAAGTTCGGCTGCCGGGATGTGAAGGATCTCAGCCTCTTCCGATGTAACTCTGGACGATCCAAGGATCGATGTTCCCTGGAGCATGGCTACGTCCCCGAGGAAATCGCGCTCACGCGCGGTGGCGAGGTTATATTCGGTACCATCGCGCGTTTCGAAGGCTTCGAATTCACCGCGCAAAACAATTGCTAATCCGAGATCGCGCTGTCCGGCTTTAAAAAGTATGTCGCCGCGTTTCATCACTCGCCGTTCGGCCAAAGGCTCAAGGAGCGAAAGCTGGTGATCGTTCAACTTCGGAAACGCAATACTTTCGGTATCGCGATAAAACTGTTCGTCCTGTTCTTCGTCGGTCATTTGCGGCCTCTACGCGAAAACCTAAAACGAATCGCGAAAATAAACAAAGCGAGTCCGGGGTGCGAGCCGCACTGGCTCAGACTGGCATCGAGCCGGACTTGCATTAGTGACAAGTGATGAGCAAGTGGAAAGTAGTGACTGAGATCTCCGGTTTGATTGTGATCGCCCAATGAGGTTGGCCAATTGGTTGGCAATGGCAGCTGTGGCACTCGCCCTCCTGGGTGTTCTTCTTTTCCTTGAGGTCATTCGACCATTCCGCAATCTATCGATCGATGGGCCGCTTGCGCTGCTTTCCTGGGGAATCGGGGCGGCCCTTTCCCTGGCTACTCTGTGGCTAAGCGGCAGATCGTTTATACTCAGTGCCGCCAGTCTTTCCGTGAACGTGATGCTTTTACTAGCTGCTTTGTTGGTCTTGTGGCTGATCGGCCATAGCAATTTTGCCTGGCATTGACGCAGAAACCGGATGCGACTTGGAGGAATTCAGAAACGGAGATCAAAAGAAGTGGCATTTAAGGTTGGAGCGCGGAGTGAGGAGCGACGAGCTGATAGAAGATGGAAGATTGAAGATCAAAGATGGAGATAAAAAGATCTGGTTCGCAGAGTTCCACCAAAGGACCAGCCGATTGGTTCACCGGCACAGTTCGCATTGATCCACTATTCGAGCCACCCGAACCGGCGCGCGTTCGTGGCGCAAGCGTCACGTTCGAGCCCGGTGCGCGCACCGCCTGGCATACGCATCCACTCGGTCAGACGTTGATCGTCACCTCCGGCCTTGGGTGGGCGCAGCGTGAGGGCGGTCCGATCGAGGAAATTCGGCCGGGCGATGTGGTCTGGTTTGCGCCCGGTGAGAAGCATTGGCATGGCGCGACCCCGACGACCGCGATGACGCATATCGCCATTCAGGAGGCGCTGAACGGCAAGCCGGTCGATTGGATGGAAAAAGTCAGCGACGAACAGTATGGTGGAAAAAACTGAGACGCTGAAAAACTGAAAAGCTGAAACCGAGACAATAGGAGCATTTATGACAACGTACAACGCGAAAGCATACTCCGCTGCCAGTGCCACATCGCCGCTGGGTTCCACCACGATTCCGCGACGTGGTCCGACTGAACACGATGTCGAGATAGAAATCCTTTTCTGTGGCATCTGCCACTCCGACCTCCACCAGGTTCGTAACGAATGGAGCGGCGTCATGCCCACTGTTTACCCGATCGTCCCGGGCCATGAAATCGTCGGGCGTGTCACCAAAGTCGGCTCGGAAGTCAATAAATATAAACCTGGCGATCTTGCTGCCGTTGGCTGCCTGGTCGATTCCGACCGCACGTGCCCGCAGTGCCAGGCCGGCCTGGAGCAGTTTTGTCCGAGCCTGGTGCTCACCTACAACGGACCGGACAAATACCTTGGAGGTGTCACCTATGGCGGATATTCCAATAGCATCGTCGTCGATGAACACTTCGTTCTGAGCGTCCCCGGCAACCTCGAACTCGCTGGGGCCGGGCCGCTTCTCTGCGCAGGCATAACAACTTACTCGCCGATGCGCCACTGGGGTGTCTCCAAGGGCAAGAAGGTTGGCGTGGTCGGTCTGGGCGGCCTTGGCCACATGGCGGTAAAATTTGCCCATGCGTTCGGGGCCCACACGGTCGTCTTTACTACTTCGCCGAACAAGAAGGACGACGCGTTGCGCCTGGGTGCGGACGAAGTCGTCGTCTCTCGCAATGCCGACGAGATGAAAAAGCACGCCGGCAGCTTCGACTTCATCCTCGACGCAGTTGCCGCCGATCACGACATCAACGCCTATATCAATTTGCTTGGTCGGGACGGCAATATCACCCTCGTCGGCGCACCGGAGAAACCTCTTGCTGTCGCGGCATTCGGCCTGATCATGGGTCGCCATAGCCTCTCCGGCTCGCCCATTGGCGGCATCGCCGAAACCCAGGAGATGCTCGACTTTTGCGGCGAACATAACATCACGGCCGACGTCGAAGTTATTCCAATCCAGAAAGTCAACGAAGCTTACGAGAGACTGCTGAAGTCCGATGTGAAGTATCGTTTCTCCATCGATATGGCTTCTCTTAAGTCTAAATGACCAGAAAAGACTGTTAGTTGATGGTTGAGAGTTGAGAACAGAGTCAGAAGTCAGAGAGCAGAGAAGTCCGATTTTCAGTATGCAGAAGCGCAAACTTGGTAAGAGTAACCTGGAAGTCTCGGCCATTGGGCTGGGCTGCATGGGAATGAGCTTTGGCTACGGTCCGGCCAAGGACAAGCAGGAGATGATTTCGCTGATTCGAGCGGCATTTGAACAAGGTGTGACGTTTTTCGATACCGCTGAAATGTACGGTCCGTTCACGAACGAAGAACTCGCAGGCGAAGCGCTCGCTCCTTTCCGTGAAAAAGTAGTGATCGCTACCAAGTTCGGTTTCAAAATTGGTCCCAAAGATGAGCAGATCGGCCTGGATAGCCGGCCGGAGCATATCAAGGAAGTTGCCGACGCTTCACTGAAGCGACTCAGGACCGATGTTATCGATCTGTTCTATCAGCATCGCGTCGATCCCAACGTGCCAATCGAAGACGTGGCGCAAGCGATAAAGGACCTGATTCAGGAAGGCAAGGTGAAGCACTTCGGACTTTCTGAGCCGGGAGTGCAGACGATTCGTCGCGCACATGCAGTTCAGCCAGTCACAGCAGTCCAGAACGAATACTCGTTGTGGTGGAGAAAGCCTGAAGAGGAGGTGCTGCCAACCCTGGAAGAACTTGGAATCGGTTTCGTTCCATTCAGCCCTCTCGGCAGAGGCTTTCTCACGGGAAGGATGAACGAGAACACTACGTTCGACAGTTCGGACTTGCGTAGCACGCTCCCTCGTTTTACGCCGGAGGCTCGAAAAGCGAATCAGGCGTTGGTTGATCTGCTTGGCGAGATCGCAAAACGGAAGAAGGCGACACCAGCGCAGATCGCGCTAGCCTGGTTGCTCGCGCAGAAACCGTGGATTATTCCAATCCCAGGCACCACGAAGCTGAAACGACTGGAGGAGAATATAGGGGCAGTCGAAATTGAACTTACGCCAGACGATCTTCGCGAAATCGAAACCGCCTCATCAGAGATCAAGGTAGAGGGTGCTCGATATCCCGAGAAGCTGGAAGCGATGACCGGCCGTTGAGCGCGGCATGCCATTGGCCTCGCAGCGGGAATGAGCCAGTGTCCTGATTCGTCGGAAGATTGTCATTTATGACATCGTCGACCCAGATTAATCTGGGCGGAAATGAAACCGCTGCGCGTCGGATTAACCGGTTACGACGGAGTCCAGGCGCTCGATATCATCGGACCATCGGACGCATTTCACGATAGCGGAAATCGAGAGTGACAACGGACAACGACGGCCGTGTTACGAAGTGATCATCGTTGGGATAACGAATAAACCGTTTCGCGCTGAATTCGGAGTTTCTTTTCAACCGCACACAACACTGGCAAAGCGCCAACGTTCGACACGCTGATTTCAATTTGTCGTTACGCTGAAACTTGCGCGCCAGCCGGACGACAAATCGACATGATGAAAATTAGTTTGTTTATGGCGATGGCGTTGGTTGCGGTTCAACCGCCATCGCGGAGACCAAACGTATTCGAGACCTGCCGATCACGCCGGACAAACTGATATGATCCACCAGAGTCGTTAGGCGGCGCGACCTTTGAGGTGTTCCGGCCGAATCGGCAATCTGCGGATCCGCATACCGGTTGCCGCAAACACTGCATTCGCAATCGCAGGAACAATTGGTGGAACGGGCGGCTCACCCATGCCAAAAGGCAAAGGCGCGTCAGAACCGACGATGTGGACTTCGATTGCCGGTGTGTCGCGCATTCGAGCCACGGCGAAATCTGCAAATGTGCCTTGTTGCGCCGCGCCTCCGCGAAAAGTGATTTCGCCTTTTAAGGCTGACGAGATACCCCAAATGATCCCACTCTCCATTTGTTGCTCGACACCGACAGGATTAATTACGCGGCCGCAATCAACCGCCGCGACAACGCGTTCAACGCGGACGTTGTTGTCATCATCGATCATTACCTCAACCACGTAGGCAATGTAAGTGCGACCGAAGTAGGCGTTGCAAGCCACACCGCGTCCGCGGTTTTCCGAAACGGGGCGATCCCAGGCAGATTTATCCCGAACCGTTTCAAGAACGCGTCGCAAGCGGCGGCGATCAACAGTTGTGGAGCCGGCCTTGATAACGTCGGCACCTTTCAACAATTCAAGACGAAATTCCAGAGGATCGGCAGCTCGCGCTTGTGCTACTTCGTCGATAAAACATTCGCGCGCGAACACGCTCGATGGCGCGAACACCGAACGCCAGGGCCCGTGTTTTACTGGAAGATCGACCGGCACATAAGCGGTGTGAATCGCCGAAAAATTATACGGAACGTCGTAACATCCCCAGGACCAATCTTGGTACCAGGCAGTGTCTCGCATCTCTTTCGGGTCGAGCGGTGAGATATTATGAAACGAGCCGGCTTTCGTATGCTTCCACGAGACAGGCATTCCGTGCGCATCGAATCCAGCAGACAGATAATGGACTGAGGCCGCCTGAAAATGGCCATGCTTCATGTCGTCGACACGTGACCAGAGAAGTTGCACCGGCGCTTTGGCCGCGCGGGAGATGTCCGCCGCTTCGATCGCGTAATCGACTCCGAGGCGCCGGCCAAACCCGCCACCAATCAGTGTGATGTTTACGTCAACATTCGTCGGTCCAATGCCGAGAAGTTTGGCCACTTCCTTTTGTAATCTCTCCGGCGCCTGCGTCGGCGCCCAAATCGTAGAGCGATTTCCGCGCACGTCGGCCACGCAATTCATCGTCTCGACCGGCGCGTGGGCGTAAAAGGGATATTGATAAGTCGCCTCGATCGTCTTTGTAACCTCACCCGTGCCAGGCGGCGCTTTCTCTTCGCGAGTAATAAATCCAGTTTCATGCGAGGCCGCTTCAAGCCGTTTCCAATGGGCATCGGAGTCGAAAGCATCTTTGGGGGGATCGTCCCATTCTACGGCAAGAGTAGTGCGACCTTTAATTGCGGCCCACGTGTTATCCGCAATAATGGCGATCCCGCGCGGCAGTTTGATGATCGATCGAACGCCATGAACGGCACGCGCTTTGTCTTCCTGCATTCGCTTTACTTTGGCGCCGGCAAACGGCGGTCGTTCGAGCGATGCATACAGCATTCCTGGAATTTTGACGTCGATACCGTATCGCGCCTTGCCACTAACGATGTCTGGCCCATCGATGCGTGCAGTTCGTTGGCCAACGATTTTGAAATCGCTCGCATTCTTCAGCGGCGGATTCTCTGGTACTTGCAGTTTCGCGGCGTCGCTCACTAATGAACCGTAATCGAGACGTCGATTGCTCGGCAGATGAACAATTTCACCACGCGCGGCGCTGCAACTTGCGCGATCGACTTTCCAACGGGCGGCCGCAGCCGTAATTAACATTTCTCGCGCGATTGCTCCGGCTTGTCGCAAAGGCTTCCAGCTGCTTGCGATGCTATCACTTCCGCCAGTTCCAAGATCGGAACCCGGCGAAGGTTTTGCCTGCACCAATCTGATTTTCGTCCAATCCGCTTCGAGCTCTTCCGCCAGAATCATTGCCAGCGACGTGCGGACGCCCTGACCCATTTCGCATTTACCGATTGTCAGACTAACGGTGCCGTCGGCATCGACTCGTATCCAATTGCTAGGCTCGAACAAATTCGTTTTGGCGTTCGCGCCTTGAAGCAAATGGAGTCCGTCAAAGCCAATGACCAGTGAGGCGCTGCTCGAACGCCGCCGTTTTCAAAAAATTGCGTCGCGAAGTGATCATCGATTTTTAGTCCGCATCTCCTCCGCTGCGCGACGGATCGCGTTGCGCATTCGCGGATAGGTTCCGCAACGGCAAACCGAGTCCGACATGACGTGATCGATCTGCTCGTCGCTCGGGTTTGGATTTTCCTGCAACAATGCGCATGCAGTCATGATCATGCCAGCCTGGCAGTAACCACATTGCGCAACTTCTTCAGTCAGCCACGCGCGTTGACACGGATGACTGCCGTTGGGCGAGAGTCCTTCGATGGTGGTGAAATTGCGCCCGGCCGCGGCCGAGCACGGGATCTGGCACGATCGCACCGCTTGGCCGTTCTCCAACACCGTGCAGGCACCGCAAACACCCACCCCGCAGCCAAACTTTGTGCCGGTCAATCCCAGCGTGTCTCGCAGGATCCATAGCAGCGGCGTGTCGTCGTCTACTTGAACGACATGCTTCGCGCCGTTGATGATTAGTTCGGTCTTTTCCACAGGAATGTAAAAGTGAGATGCTGGTTAATGCTTTCGTCCGATCCAGCCTCATCACAAAGAGATCGGGCGATCGTGGTCACCGTCGAAGACACGGTTGCATCGTGTGTGCCAGTTTTCCTGCACTGATGTTTCATTCTCTGCCTGAACCGGTTACGCAATTGATGAATGGTAAATTGCCAGGCTGATCATCCCGGCGCTGGGATTTTTCGTCCCGTTTGCGATACGCTGCAAAACGGCGGCGATTCAAATTCGCCACCAAAAATGATGACGCGCGTTGTCTGGAGTTGAACTGGCGTAATGAGTGAAATTCATCGTGTGCGTCCCGCCAGACGAGGACAAAAAGGATGCAATCCCTGACATTTCAGCCGGCGGAATGAGCCATCAGTCGTAGTGGCAATGTTCCTCTTTCAACCGATTGAGCATTGCCTATCTTCGTTTGAATCTTCTCGAAGCTGATTGTTCTGCCCGTGAAAGATATTTAGCGACACTTTGCGCGAATGGAAAAAGTGCCGCGGCTCGGACCGCCTCTCCGGCTCGGAGTTCGCGCTGGCGACGCTCATTCGCGTGAAAGGATCAAGCTATCGCCGGCTGGGCGCACGCATGTTGATTGCCAGGACGGAAGGAGAGTCCGCTCGCTTAACGCAGGGATCCATACAACTTTGGAGTGTACCAACATGCCGGCGCTTCTAAAACAGTGAGATGTCACCGCAGTTCCAAATCGCGGCGGTAATTTTGGCGGCGGGTGAATCGTCGCGTCTCGGGCAACCCAAACAATTGATTCAATTCCGCGGAAAAACTTTGGTGCGGCGTATGGTCGATGGAGCGAGCGAGGCAGGTTGCCGGCCGGTCCTGGTAGTTCTCGGCAACAGTAATCGAACCTCGCTTCCCGGCTCAGCGAGAGGGGAGGCGAGAGAACATGAAATCGATCTTGTTGAAGCCATCAGCTCTGAATTGAAGAAAACCGGCGCGACGATCGTTGCCAATCCGAATTGGAAACGCGGCATCGGAACTTCGATTCGCGCAGGCGTTCAGCACCTGATCGAGATTGCGCCCGGGGTGGAAGCGACCGTTTTGTTGGCTTGCGATCAGCCGTTCGTGGATCGCGCGGTGATCGAGGGATTAATCACGCTTCATCACGAAACACGAAAACCGATTGTAGCCGCGAGCTATGCGGGCACGCTGGGTGTTCCAGCTCTCTTTGATCGAAGTCGTCTGCAGGATCTACTCGGATTGGATGATTCCGCTGGGGCAAAATCGATCATTCTTTCAAATCGCGGTCAAGTTGCAGAATTCCCATTTCCCGAGGGCGAGATCGACATCGACACGGCGGAAGATCGCGAACAGTTCTGTAGCGGCGACAAAGAAAACAAAAGTCGGCTCTGAGACTTCGTTTGCTTCGTTGTCTTCTGTTAAATTTCCTTTGAATTCTCTCTAAGAATTTTCGCCACCTTTTCGATCGTGTTCCAAGTGCGCGTCGTGGCCGGGGTACTGAATAATTTCTCGACGATTTGGCTTGGGTAAAGACGACCGTTTTCATTCGGCGACGCAAACTAAGCACGACGTTTCGACGACGCGTGAGATTCTATTTCCCATTTGTCTTTGGATGGCGCGTAGATCGGAAGCTGAGGCAGCTTAGTTGGGCGCTTGGCCAGGATCGTGACGTGAGCGTCGATGTCGTTTCCGGCTTCGACTGTCAATGGATTCTCTTTCGCAAGATCGACAACCTCTTTTGCCGGACAAATCATGATCTCGCATTTGAATGGCAGTTTTTTGGCAATCGCCGCGCGAAGAGCGGATTCGCTAACATTTTCGCGAACTACAAACGTCCCGACCGCGCCGATGTTAACGACACCAAACTTCGCCAACTCTTTCGCGATCAGCGCTGGCTGACATCGATTAGCGCCGCCAACGTTGACCGCACGAAGAAATACGACCCAACGCATCCGAAGAAATACTATTGAGGACGTCTTTCGGTAACAGATCTTTTCCTGATTTAATAGAGATCGTTTGGATAAATTGCGAAAATCGTCGCCGGACTGGCGCCGCGAGGAAATTAGAAAGTAGAAATTAGAAAGTAGAAAGAGGTCAGAGGTCGGAAAAATGACGAAGCACGAATGACGAATGACGAAGGACACGAAGCACAAATGGAGACCTCTTTGCTCGCCATTCAGTTTTTCAGAGTTTCAGCTTTTCAGCGATTCAAAGGATAAATTATGCGCTACGAGAGCCCATCCAGTATCCAGTATCCAGTATCCAGCATCCAGCATCGGGGCACTGAGGTGGACGTCAGCAGGTCAATTATTGCTGTAGTCCGATGCGGCGCACGAGCGCGCGGATCGGAGTGGAGGCCGTTCAGATGCGCGGCCGTTTCAAAAATGAATTAGAAGAAAGCAAGCCAGTCCGATTGCGATCAAGTCTTCGGGTATGGCGATGAAAATGTCTTTTGCATTTAGTTTGCTCACCAAGCGTCTCCGGATCTCGTAACCTCCGAATGCTCCGATCACTGCGCCCATTCCGCCCAACAGAGCACCTATGAGTAACGACTGATTGGCCGATGCGCAAAGGGACGCGCCGCAAAGGCCTCCCATGAGAATGCGCGCGAGCAAGGGCACAAGGGAAGTTCGGCTTGGAGTCTTAGGCATTTTGTCGGCGATTAATTCACCAATCGCCAACAGCGAAAGAATCGCCATTGCGACCGTCGATCCCATAAAAGCAAGGGGCGAGCTATGCAGGTTCAACCAGCCGAGATGGGCGGCCCAGCTTACCGCGGCCGGCGCAGTGAGCGAACGCAATCCGGCGACGAGTCCGATTCCAACTGCGAAAGCACAAACATAATTCGGGTTCACCTTGGAATGATGGCGATAAAGTCGATGCGTGGAAGACTGGATTTCGGCGCCTCTTCAGACCGGATGTTTGCCGGCGAAGTTTACTGCGCGCGCAACGCGACCATCGGATCTACCCTCGTCGCACGTAACGCCGGAATGTAGCTGGCTAACATCGCCACGCCTGTCAGGACAAGCGAGATACTGACGAACGTTATCGGATCGGTCGCGCTGATCCCGAAGAGCAGGCTCGACATCACGCGGGTGAGGATGAATGCACTCGGCAGCCCGATAAGCAACCCAAGCCCGACAAGTTTCAGTGCTTGTTTCACCGTCATCCTTAACACGTCGCGTCGTTTCGCGCCGAGCGCGATGCGGATGCCAATCTCGCGCGTTTGCTGCGCGACGGTGTAACTCATCACGCCGTAGATTCCAACTGCGGCGAGGACGAGCGCGAGCCCCGCGAAAATCGCGAGTAACAACATGCTAAAACGTTGCCGCGCTACGGCGCCGGCGACGATGTTTTCCATCGAGTCGATGTTCGCAACCGGCTGATCCTTATCCACCGACCAGATGACATTGCGCACCGGCGCGGCGAGGCTGAGCGGATCGACCGAGGTGCGCACGATGAGCGCATTCGCGACCAGCTGCCCCACTTGTTTGTAGCTGAAATACATCTGCATCTTCGGCTCGGCGATGAAGTCGTTTTGCCTGACGTCCTTCACGACGCCAATCACCGTGCGCCATGGGGTTTCATTATCGTTCGTGCCGCCGGGTTTCAGGCGTTTACCAATCGGGTCCTGGTTAGGCCAATAATGCTTCGCCGTCTTTTCGCCGATGACCACACCGCGCGCAGTGTCGAGGGTGTCTCTGTCGTTGAACTCCCGGCCGCGCACGAGCGGGATGCCCATCGTGTTGAAATAGCCGGGGCCGATGGCGCGGTAGATTACATCCGGCCATTGATCCGGCGGCGGATCGGGAATGCCTTCGACTGCAATGCCCATCGAGTCACCATTGTAGGTGAACGGCAAGTTGCCCGCGACCGCGACCGATTGTACGCCGGGCAGCGGCTGCACCCGCCGAACCACTTCATCGAAGAATGTCGTCCGCCGTGCCGTATCCGGATATTTCACTTCCGACAAGTTGACACTGAGCGCGAGCAGGTGATCGGCTCGGAAACCGGGATCGAGATTGCGCAGATGCATGAAACTGTTGATCAACAGACCTGCGCCAATGAGGAGAACGACTGAGACCGCAACTTCCGCAATCACCAGCGCGCTGCGCAGCCGTTTCCCGCGCACGCCTGCGCCGGAATCGCGGCCGCCTTCCTTCAGCGTCTCGCTCAGGTTGAAATGTGACGCCTGACTGGCGGGAGCGAGACCGAAAATCAAGCCCGTCACGAGCGCAATGAGCAAAGTGAAAACGAGTACTTTACCGTCAATCGCGATCGTGTCGGCATGCGCGAGATCCGGCGGGATGAAACGGGTGAGCACCCGCAGGCCGGCGTAGGCCAGGCCAAGACCGACCACCCCGCCCAGCAACGAAAGCATCACACTTTCGACCAGCAGTTGCTTCGTCAGGCGCGTGCGATCGGCCCCGAGCGCGAGCCGCAGCGCGATTTCCTTTTCCCGCACCGCGGCGCGCGCCAGCAGGAGATTAGCGACATTCGCGCAGGCGATCAGGAGCACGAACGCGACCGCGCCTAACAGGATCCATAACGCCGTTTTCATGTCTCCGACGATCTCTTCGTGCAACGGGTTAACGGCCGCGCCCACCCGGCTATTGTATTGCGGATATTGCTGCGCCAGGCGCGCTGCGATCGTTTCCATTTCCGCCCGAGCCTGCGCAAGCGTGACATTTGGCTTCAGTCGCGCGATCACTTCGAGAAAATGATCGCCGCGCGAGGTGGCTTCCTCCGCCGGGAAGGCGATCGGTACCCAAACCTGGTCGCGCCACTTGCCGAATGCAGGCAAGCGCACGCTGCTCGGCAGCACACCAACGACGGTGTAGGCTTCGTTGTTCAAGGTGAGCGCCCGGCCGATCACGCCTGGATCGCCGCCAAAACGCCGCTTCCACAGGCTCTCATTGAGCAGAACGACTTTCGTTCCGGGCTGATCTTCCTGCGCGACAAACGTGCGTCCGATGATCGGCCGCACTCCCAGTACGTCGAAGAGATTCGCGGAAACGCGGCGGCCGTCGAGTCGCTCCGGCTCGCCTGCGCCGGTGAGATTGAAGCTGCGCTCCGCGAATGCAGCCATGCCTTGGAAGACTGTGGTCTGCTGACGCCAATCGAGAAAGTTGGCGGGCGACGGGGTGTTTTTCGGAAAGCCAAGATGCGTTGCGTTCTCCCAGACCATGACGAGCTGCTCGGGATTTTTGTAGGGCAGGGGGCGCAGCAGAATTGCGTTGACGACGCTGAAAATCGCACTGTTCGCGCCAATCCCGAGCGCCAGCGCCAGCACCGCAATGGCAGTGAAAGCAGGATTTTTGGCTAACATACGCAGGCCGTAACGTACATCTTGTCCAAGATCTCCAATCATGTTGCTCCTTGCTTGTGTGCCCATCGGTACCGGGTTTTGTGGAACGAGCCGCTCCACGCGTTTGAGTTCGCGACCTAGCAAATTAGGCACTTTCAAATCCGCGAGCACGGCGCGCTCCGCTTCGTCTTCCGAAACGCCGCGACTCAGCGCCTGCTCGTACTCATCCTCGAGATGCTGCGTCAGCTCGTCCGCAATCTCCATTTCGCGCGCCGGCGAAAGACCGAGGCCCGCTAAGCGCGCTCCGATTTCGCTGCGAAAATCAGGCATACTGAATTCCGGTGATTCGACCGATTGCTTCCACGAACTCGAGCCATCCGTCGCGCTGGCTGGCCAGCACCTTCTTGCCAGCCGGGGTGAGGCGATAATAACGCCGCCGCCGTTGTCCGGCCTTTTCCACCCAACGCCCGCGAATCCATCCCCGTTTTTCGAGTCGGTAGAGCAAGGGATAAAGCGAAGCGACATTAAACCGGAGCGCGCCGCGCGAGCGCAACTCGATCAACTGACCAATGTCGTAGCCATGCCGCGGCCGATCCTCGACCAGCGAAAGAATGAGCAATTCCGCGCTGCCCTTCTTCAGTTCACGATCCAAACCCTGGTGACGCCATATATTGTTAAGACATGTATGCTGCAAGAATATACGCGTCAAATAAAATTTTGGGAAGCCACCGCGGCAGACTGAATGTTGAAAAGCCGTGGGGAGCTTGCGCAACTCGTTTCAGAACTGCCGGAGTTTTTCGAGATGTCGAGATTCGAAGGGAATTGCCAAAGGCGAGAACTTGAAGGTTGAAGATGGGGTCGAATTTATCAAGATTGCCGAGCACCAACTTCCGTAAGGATCAATGCGAACCTTCGTTCTCGCGGTCTACCTGAGCTATTTCACCTTAAGTCTACGCGCCGATGCGCTTCGCGATCGCATGGACGCCTACGTCCGGCGTTATGCTGATGCGGATTTCTTCAGCGGTGTCGTGCGCGTGACCAAAGGCGATCGGGTCATCTACGAGAACGCGTTCGGGTTCGCGGATCGGGCTTTGCAGGTTCCCAATTCGCTGCAAACCAGGTTTCAGATCGCGTCGCTGTCGAAGCCGATGACAGCTGGCGGCGATTTTGTTATTGGCGGAGGAGGGGAAGCTTAGTTTGGAGGATAAACTATCGAAGTTTGTGCCGGATTTTCCTAACGGGGACAAGATCACGATTGAAGAGTTGTTGACCCATTATTCGGGTTTGGGAGATGCAAGCGCGCAACCAGATTACAACGAATGGTCGCGGTTCCCGCAAACAACAGCGGCATTGGTGGAACGCGCGAAGAAAATTCCCCGGCAAAGTGAGCCGGGCACAAGCTACTTCTATAGTAACTCGAACTATCACGTTCTGGCTTTCCTGATCGAGAAAGTTTCAGGACAAAATTATGGCGATTTTCTCGAGCAAAAAATCTTTAAACCTGTCGGAATGACGAACACCGCACATCGCGCCAGGGACGAAACGATTGTAAGTAATCTCGCCAATGGATATTCCCCCGCGGGCGCGTCAGGTTTCGAACGCGCGACCTATCTTGATTGGACGAGCAAGACCGGCAACGGTTCGATTTACTCAACCGCGGGCGATCTGCTCCGGTTTCATCGAGCGTTACAAAATGGATCTCTGTTAAAGCCGGACACGTTGAAAAAATCCTACGGATTTGAGCGAAAAGACCGGACCGTCGGCATGTTTTGGTTTCATCGGCAACGCTTCGGCCATCGCTCGGTTTATGTGAACGGGAGTAGCCCGGGATTCAAAGCGCACTTTGAACGATTCATCGATGACGATGCAACTGTTGTCGTTCTGTCGAACTTGTACATCGCTGCCCCTTCGACCATCGCAGAAGACCTGGGCGCGATGTTATTCGATCAACCGGTGAACCGGGACGTTCCGAGGCCGATCCATGTGAATGGGGCTGATCTGAAACGTTTCGCCGGAACGTTTCGTTTCGGCGATGACTACTTTGTGAAAAACGCGGTGGTCCGCGTCGAGCCGCGGATGGACCATTTAGATCTAAACTATCCGGCAACGGGTTTCTCCATCGCGCTGATCCCGATCGAAGGCGATCGTTTCTTCGACCGCAACTTCTGGTCGTTCGTCAGGTTCGATGGCGACAAACTGATTTATCGCAACAACGACAAGGATTACGTAGCAGTCCGGCAGTAAGGAACGACAGAGGTCAGACGTTTCGGGTCCGAGCCGGACTGTCAGCATAAAGCGGAGTTCTATTTAATCCGGATCGACGAGTGCGGCGCGATATGCTTGGCTTTTGCGTCGCGAACCGCACTTCATTCGGCGCGAAGAGCAACCACGGGGTCAACCCGCGCGGCGCGCTGTGCGGGCAACCAGCAGGCAAGTGCGACCGCGGTAGAGAGGACTGCGCCGCCGCCTATCCATGCGAAAACATTCGGCGCGGGCATTTCAGCCCAGTGATTTTGAATCAGTCGGAGGCAACCCCACGTTACGAGAGCGCCGACGGCGAACCCGATCGCAAGCAAACGCGCGCCTTGATTCGCGACGAGTTGAATGATTTGTCGCGCTGTTGCTCCCAAGGCACTCCGAATTCCGAATTCGCGCTGACGTCGTGCGACCTGCAACGAAAGCAATCCATATAAGCCGACGGCGGCTAGAATCAGGCCGAGCAAGCCGAACGCCGAAACGAGCACAAAGATGAAGCGCTCGGTTGTGCGTGATTGCGCGGCGGCATCAGCGAGCGAGACGACGTTATAGGCCGCAAGATGTGAATCCGCCCGAGCGAGTGCCGCGCGGATCACAGATTCGGAGATTGCGCGGCCTTTTGTATGTAGAACGAAAGTGATGTCGTCGAGTGGCGCGGTTGCTTGCACCAGCATTTGCGCGAGTGGCCGCGCGATCATGCCGACCACTTCCCCATCACGTGGGTCGGCGATCGCCTTCATCTCGCCGACCACGCCCACGATCGTAAACCACGGACGCGTCCCGTCGAGTCGACCCCAACGGATGCGCTTGCCGATCGGCGACTCGTTAGGCCAAAAGCGTTTCGCGATACTTTGACTGATGATGCAAACGAGCGGCGCGTCGGGGCCATCGCTCTCGAGGAAATCGCGACCCTGCAGCAAAGGCTGGCCGACGCTCTGGAAATATCCGGGCACTGGCACACGCGAGTATGCCGTGTAAACGCCTCTTGGCTCAGGAGCGGGTACACCTTCCGCGTTGAACAGCATCAAGGTCCACGGTGCGTCCATCGGCGATGGCGAAACGACGGTGGCGGATTCGACACCGGGCAATGTGCGCAATTGTGTGAGCGAGCTCTCGAGCGCGTTTTGTTTGGCTGTGGCGGTGGGGAAGAATCGATCGGGAACCGTGACGTTGAAGGCAAGGCGATCTTTGGTTTCGAAGCCCCATGGCTCTTCGATGAGCTTTCGGAAAAATTGGGTCGCGGTGACGCTCGCGGTCAGGAGCGCCGCGGCGATGGCGAGCTCGATGACGACGAAGGAGCCCAGCAAACGGCGCGCGTTGCGGTCGAGGGTTGCACCGCGCGAGGTAACGCTGATCGCTCCGCGCAAATCGGTGCGAGAAGCGCGCGCAGCCGGCAGCAAACCAAAACCCAAGACAACCAGTGCCATCATGCCGGTGGCGAAGGCGAAGACTGGCAGATCGAGTCGTGCGGCGTAATCGAACTCGCGCATCGCGCTGCCGGTCGCATCTGCGCCTTCAGGACTAAGCGCGAAAAGCACCGGTGTCGTCCACGACGCAACGAGCAGACCGAGTGCGGTTCCGATCGCAGCCAGGAGAAGCGCCTGGACGAGCTGTTGCCTAACGAGTTGTCGTCGGCTCGCGCCCAGGGCAGCACGCAACGCAAACTCCCCTTCGCGTTCGATCACGCGCGCGAGCAGCAGGCCGGCGAAGTTCGTCGCCGCGATCAAGAGTGCGCAGAGCGCCGCACCGACGATGACAAGAATCTTCGGCCGCAGATCCATGACGAAGCTCTCGTGCAACGGCGGCATGTAGGCGGCGCGCGCGTTCGCCGGATTTGGATCATCGCGATTGATCGCGGCGCACAAGCGTCGCACCGCTTCCTGGGCTTGGGCCGGTGTCACCCCCGCGTGGAGACGACCGACGCCATACAAATAGTGATTGTTGATCGTCGCGGCATTGTCCGGCTCGAGAACGAGCGGCAGCCAGATGTTCGCGCGATACGGATGCCGAAACGATTTCGGCATCACGCCAATGATCGTTCGCGGCGTGCCATCGATCACGATCGCACTTCCAAGAACATCAAGTCGCCCGTTTAAGGTGTTGCGCCAGAAGTCATCGCTGATTATCGCCACTGCCGCCGCATGGTCGCGTCCTTCCTCTACGGTAAAGTTGCGGCCTTTTGCCGGGAGCAGTCCGAGAACGGAGAAGAAGTTCGGAGTGACTTGAGCGGCTGGAACTGTCTGCGCCGGTGAGCCGTTATTGAGACCGACGACCACGGAACTGCCTGTCCCCGCGCCAATATCCTCAAGGATATCGCGCCCAAAATCGCGCAACTGCTGCACCGTGCGATCGCTCAGGTTGAGCGATGCGGACCGTGCGCCGTTTTCATCCAGCGCTTCATAGATCCTAACCAGTCGTTCTGCGTCTGGGAAGGGCAGCGGCCGCAGCAGCGTGCCTTCGACGACAGAGAAGATGGCGGTGTTCGCCCCGATTCCGAGCGCGAGCGTGGCAATGGCGATGAAACTGAAGCCGGGTGATTTCAGAAGCATGCGCAATGCGTAGCGAAGATCGTTCATGCGCAGTGTGGGTGTGCACGCAAAGCCTTTGCAGGCGCCGTGCCAGATGCGGCGAGAAGGTCTAACACGGCGGGATCTCGCTATTTAGGTACCGCGTTCCCCTAACTGGTAAAGAAGAGGGTTCCGCCGATGGGATAAGGGTGTCCCGAATTCGCGACTCGTTGTAATGATCTGCAATCGATATTTTGCATCTAGGAGATTCGCAAGATATAGAATTGTAGTCATTGCGAGTACTAGTGTGCGAGCTCGCTTAAGCGGAGCCAAACGATGCATCTTTTTAGTATGTCCCGTTGGACCAGGTGCTCGCCGGTCTCTTACCTGGCGTTGGTGGTTTCGCCTTCCGCTAGGACGCCGGTCGAGTTGGAAATCATTTTCGAGGTGGCGGAGTAAGAGATCGGGAGGAACGAGAAGCAAGGACGGTTGCTAGCCTGAGCCTGAATCATCCTCACATCTGGACTCTTCACGACGTGGGGCACCAGGCTTGGGATTGATTACCGGGTGGTCGAGGATAAACTCATGGATCGAGCGAGTGAATACCCGCGAGGAGGCACGTTAGGGACAGTGGAGTTTCTTTATCTGGACCAGGAGGCAGTCCTCGCTGCCGACGTGCTCGATATGCGCCGTGCTATGAATGTGGTCGGAGAAGCGCAGGCGCGGTTCGCCAAGGGCGAGGTTCGGGAACCGCAAAAGATCGTGCTGCGAAACGCAGATACCGCGGAAAGCGAAAAGCAGGGCCGCTTCAATGGCCTGGCGGCATCGATCGGAGCGCCGGTACGCTCCGCCATTGGCATGAAATGGATTGCCAGTTTCCCGGCCAACCGTCAGCTGGGGAGGCCGCGCGCGAGTGGGCTGATCATACTGAACTGTCCGCAAACTGGAGTTCCTCTGGCCGTGATGGAGGGAGGGCTGATCAGCGCGATGCGCACTGGCGCCACGACAGGCTTGGGCGTCCGCTATCTTGGCCCGAAACTGCCGCGCAAAATCGGAATCGTAGGCGCGGGTTTGCAATCTCGGACCCAGATCCTGGGACTGTGCACCGAACTCCCCGACGTTGAGGAGATTGCTCTCTTCGGCCGGCAAATCTCAATGGCGGAAGCTGTCGCGGATGACTGCCGCCGCCGATGGGCTGCTCCCGTGCGTGCGGTGCGGACTATAGAGGACGCACTCCGCGATGCAGACGTGGCGCTGACCGTAACCACTGCCCAGGAGCCGCTGATTCGGGCACAGCACATCAAACGGGGCGCGCTCACCATACAGCTGGCGGGCCATGAATGCGAGTTCGCCGTCATCCAACAGTGCAAAAAGATATTTGCCGACGATTGGGAAACGGTGAAGCAGCGCGGTATTATGACTCCCGCCATCATGCACCGGCAAGGTTTGCTGCGCGATGAAGACGTTCAGGCCAATCTCGGCGAATTAATTCTGGGAACCAAGGCGGGCCGGGAAAGCGACGAGCGAATCCACTATTGCCACATGGGCATGGGTGTAAGTGATGTCGCTCTGGCCTGGGCAGTGTATGAGAGCGCGCGCGAGCGAAGCCTTGGCATGAGCTTGCCGCTATGGAAAGAACCGCTTTGGGTTTAGCCGGCAAGTTGTCCAGGACGAAGCAATCTGCGCAAGACAAAGGCCCGATGCGTATTGAGAACACTTCAGTGCCGGTCGTCGTTCTCGTATCGTCCCAACATGGTGCCGTCGGGATTATTCGCAGTCTGGGGCGGATGGGGATTTCCGTTTATGGAGTCCACCAGAATTTGTGGGAGCCGGCCGCGCGTTCGCGATTCCTGAGGCGAGTTTTCCGCTGGGATTTTTCTTCCGCTCCGGCGGAGGATTCGTTGTTATTCCTTGAAGATGTCGCGAGGCAGATCGGACGACAGCCTCTGCTGATTCCTACTTCTGACATCACCGCGCTCTTCGTTGCCGAAAACGCCGAGATTCTTGCACGGGAATATCTCTTCTCCACCCCCCGCGTCGAGATAGTGCGTCGTTTTGTGAACAAGCAACAAACCTTCGATCTCTGCCGCAAGCTGCGCATTCCCACGGCCGAGACGGCTTCGCCTCAGTCTCGAGAGGAGGTGATGAATTTCACACAGACCGCGAGTTTTCCCGTCATTGTAAAGGGCGAATGCGGGGAATTTTTTGGGAGAAGAGGAAAGCGGCTGCGGGTCGCAATCGTGGCTGGCGAGAACGAGCTGCTTGAAGTCTTCGACTTGAATGCGGCAACCGGCCGGCCCGGCATTATCCTGCAGGAATACATCCCCGGCGGCGACCATTCGGTCTGGATGTTCAACGGCTACTTCAATGATCTGTCGCAGTGTCTGTTTGGTGCCACGGGAAGAAAACTTCGCCAGTTCCCGCCGCATCAAGGCAGCACCTCGCTCGGAATCTGCGTGAGGAATGACGCAGTGGAAACACAAACGAAGCGGTTAATTCAGGCCGTTGCCTATCGGGGACCTTTGGATATCGGGTATCGGTTTGATACTCGCGATGGCCAGTATAAGCTGCTGGACGCAAATCCACGGATCGGCTCAACTTTTCGCCTATTTTCCGCCGAGAACGGGTTGGACGTTGCGCGGGCGCTTTACCTGGACATTACGGGCCAGAGCATCCCGTCCGCGCAGGTATCCGAAGGGCGCAAATGGATCGTGGAAACCAATGACCTTGCCTCCAGCTGGTCTCACTTTCGAGAAGGAGAGTTGACTCTCGGCGCGTGGATGCGCTCTTTGCGAGGCGTTCAAGAGGGCGTGTGGCTCGCTTCCGATGATCTGGCGCCGTTGGTTACGCTGCCGCTGCTGTGGTTCCGCAAACGCTTCGGCGGCGGGACGGGTCCCTCTCCCGCGAGTTCTTCCTCCACGGATTCCGCTCTCCCAGAGACACAGAATCCATGACCGAATGAATGACGTAATGTCCAAACAGATTTTGCGATTACCTTTGGACTTCAATTTAGAATAGGAACTTCATGCCAGGCCAAACTGATTACCTCGATGGAACCTACTTCCGACAGAATCCTGACTGGCATGTGCGCGACTCGCCTTGGAAGGTGCGGCAAATTCTCCGGCTTCTGAACCGCAATCAAATCGTTCCCAAAACAATCTACGAGGCAGGCTGCGGCGCCGGAGAGGTCCTCAGGTTGCTGCAGCAAAACCTTGATCCCACTTGCGAGCTGTGGGGAGTTGACATTTCAGCCCAAGCTATTGAACTGTGTCAAGCCCGAGCAAATGAAAGGTTGCATTTCGCGTTGTTCGAAGGTCAGCCATGCGAGGGAAAATTTTTCGAACTGGCGATGGCGATCGACGTACTTGCCCACGTTGAGGACTATCGCGGGTTTTTGCGGAAACTGAAGTCGCAGGCCACCTACAAGCTGATCCATATCCCCCTGGACATTTCGGTGCAGCACGTTCTTCGGGAGAAAAGTATGATCCGGCGTCGGCAACAGCACCCGCATCTTCATTATTTTTCCAAGCGTACTGCGATGTTCGCTCTGGTAGATCTCGGATACGAGATCATCGATTGGTCCTATACGCCGCGAATGATCGATATTCCCCAGCATGTGCGAGGCAGATTACTGCGGCTGCCTCGTATACTACTCTTTGCGATGCATCGCGATTTCGCAGTCAATCTTCTTGGGGGATTCAACCTAATGGTCCTCGCAAAGTGACGAACAGGGTGCCAGGCATTCGGCCACGAGGAAGGCAATGCGGGGAAATCGCCAAGAGAAATTTTAGAGGAGCCGGGCAAAGCATCGTGACGATAGGCACGGGAAGTAGGAAGTAGGAAGTAAAAGGTAGGAAGTAGAAGGGCTGAAGTAGGAAGATGTCACGGGTCAGAGGTCAGAAGACAGTGGCATCGCGAAATAATGATCGGAGTTCATATGTTTACCGCTTATCTCATTGTTACGCCTCGATGCTTGCTGGCCTGTCGCACGGCGTTGATAATTTCTGTAATGCTCGCATCATTTCAATTGCTCGCCCAAGCCAAAGGAAAGGAACCTTCCATGGAACATCCAACTTTTTATCGCACGATCCAAATAGATGGACTCTCCATCTTTTATAGAGAAGCCGGACCGAAAGAGGCGCCGGTCCTTCTCCTGCTGCACGGACTTCCTTCTTCATCACGGATGTTCGAACCTCTCTACGCCCGGCTTTCGGATAAGTATCACCTTGTCGCGCCAGATTACCCGGGCTTCGGACATAGCGACTGGCCGGACCCGAAAAAGTTTGCTTATACGTTCGATCACATTGCCGAGATCATGAATCACTTCACCGAAGCGCTCGGACTCACGCGTTATATCCTCTACATGCAGGATTACGGAGGCCCTGTCGGTTTTCGCATGGCCCTGGCTTATCCCGAGCGGATCGAGGCGCTAATCGTTCAGGACGCGGTGGCCCATAACGAAGGTTTAGGCGCGAATTGGAAAACGCGGCGCGAGTTTTGGAAAGATCGCGCGGCTAACGAAAGTGCACTTCGCACAAATCTACTTTCGCTGGCGACGACACGAACGCGCCATGTCGGCAACGATCCCAACGTGGAACGGTACGATCCGGATCTTTGGACCGATGAATTTTACTTTCTTAACCAGCCCGGCCAGGCCGAAATCCAAAGCGACCTATTCTATGACTACCGCACGAACGTGGACGCTTACCCGAAATGGCAGGCTTGGATGCACGAGAAACAACCGCGACTACTGGTGATCTGGGGTAAGTATGATCTCTCGTTCGACCTCGGCGAACCCGAACGCTACCGCAAGGACGTGCCCAAGGCCGAAGTCCACGTCCTCGAGGCGGGCCATTTCGCGCTCGATACCGCAGCAGATCAGATTGCCCAGCTCGTCCGGGACTTCATGAAGTAGCGGCGAGCATACGAGGCAGCGCAACCTTCGGGAGCAAAGTCCGCCCGCTGTCCGTAACTAAATTGTAGCTTTACTTCGCACTTTGTTTAGAGAGTTTCCGTCAGGGCCAAATCCGTTAGGTGTCTCCGCAAAGGGCTCCGCCTGACCCGCTTTTGGCCGGGTAAACTCGGGAGCGGAGGAACCGCTCGCACAACGTGCTATTGCGCGTGACGCGAAAATCGTCATCGAACTGCCACGTAATTTTGTGTCGCATCGAAGCAGCGCCTGCGCAAAGTAATGGAAAAATCTCCGGAGCACATGGCGCCGCCGCGAAGCTGGACCTGCCACCTTCAACTCTCGAATCCAGAATTCGTTCTCTGAAAATTAACAAATTCCAGTTCAAGGGAGTTTAACGCCCGCGGTGCGCTCAGTCCGTGGCGATCGTGAATTCGCGGAGCTCGGATAAACGATGGCGAATTACCGCGCCGAACTTCACAAGGTGGTCGAGCAAATGTCTGGCGCGTTAAAACGCCAGCCAACGCAGCACAAGCCGTAGATTAGCGATCTACTCCCTTTCGCAAAGCCTCGCCGAGCTTGGAAATGCCACACTCAAGCCCCAAATCAATGGCGATGAGATTCTGTTGATCAAAGATTTTTCTGCCCCAGAAATTCTCAATTCGCGTTGTTGTCTCGGATGCGTGCGGGCCGACAATAACGGTTCGTTTCTTTTTCCACCGACGATTGTGCATGAAGCTAATTAGCACTAGCCAGAGATAGCTATCCTCACGGCGTAACCCGCACCCAATGATGACAAGATTTCTCGCAGCCCTCGCAAATCGCGTCGCATCTAGCAGCAAGTATTCAAGCTCCAGGTTGAACTGCTTGGTAAAAGATGGGGCGATCACATAAGCCCCAGCATCAGGCTTGCAGCCGAAATCGATGTTCTTCCCCGATCTCGGAAATAACGCCTCGTTGATTCTCAAGCCAATTGTCTGCGATTCTGGCTTATCAAGAAACGCAGATCGTCGAAAGCTCTCCGAACCGTGAATCTTAAGGATTCGGATGTTGCGCTGATTACCCGGCAGCGAACCATCGCAGAGTGGATTCTCGATGATGTGATAACCGCCCTTCGGACTCCAAGCTTCATGAAAATCGAGGAAACCTTCGAGGAAACAGTCGTAGTTTAGCGAAATGATAACGTCATTATCCGAAATGATGCGAGTGAGCGGCTGAAGCCATTGAATATCCTGCTTAAACCTGAAACGAGCAACGAAGTCAGCGAGCTGCTTATTGACAGCATTCCGATGATCTTCCCCAAAGCGACTCTTTCCTGTCAGCAGGTCCAGATCGAACCGCGTGAGCAGCGTTTCTATGTTCGACAGTTCATATTCTGACCAAACTTGTCCGAGTGGAGAATCGTCCGGCTGAGGTCCAATAACCTGAGATAGCAAATCGTCATTCAGTGGAGCCGAGGGAAACACTGCCTTTGTGAATCCCGCCCCGATAACAAAAAGATTCGAAATAGCCATGCCGCTAATAATCAACAGGCCTTCTGCATCTGTGCCAATGGTCAGAAGATGTCGACCTTGCGTGCTTCTACGGGACGTAAAGCTCGCTCCTTTCTCCACAAACTCGCGAGCTTTTTGGCCCGAGCGCGCCGCTGATCGAATCAAGAATCCAAAGCACTGATAGGTTGCTATTGTTTTGACGCAGCTTTTTTCGCGCACTGCCAGAATTTTTCCGCGGCTGGGCTGAGTCGGCCTTTTGTCGCGACAATACCGACCGAAAATGGCTTCGGCTCAGGAGTCAGGTGCAAAAACCTTACTCGGTTTCCGAAACTGTAACCAAAGTCTACCGCAACGGCGACGCCGCTCCCCGCTTCGACGGCCGACATGACGCCGGACATGCTGTCATGTTCCTCGATGATGCTCGGTTTCTGTTTCACCTTTGAAAAGATGATCGAGAGTAAGTCATAATAATTCGGATAGTCTTCGCGGGTGAGGCCAAGCAAGGGTTCGGCCGCGACTTCGGTAAGCGGAATGGCGCGGCGTCGAGCAAACGCATGCTGCGGAGCGACCGCGACGCAAACGCGTTGGCGAAACAACTCCTCATATTGAACATCGCGCAGCGCACCCGGCTTTTGGGAACGAGTTATCAATCCGATTTGAAGCCGGCCATCGCGTACGCCGTCGAGAACGGTTTTGTTGCTCCAATCGTGCAATCGGACGTGCACCTTTGGCATCGCCTTCCGAAATCCCCGTAAGGTTTTCGGCAGAATTTCGGCGAATGGCGTCGGTGAGTAGCCGACGTGCAGGTCGGTCTCACCCGCAGTCGCAACCGCTCGCGCCTTTTTCACGCCCTCGTCAACTCGTTGCAATACCGCGCGAGCTTCGTTCAAGAACGTGCGACCGGCCTCTGTTAGGCTGACCGATTTCGCCGTGCGTTTGAGCAGAAGGAAACCGAGCTCATCTTCAAGATCGCGAATCTGGCGACTTAACGGCGGTTGAGAGACGTGAAGCTTCAACGACGCGCGCGAGACGTTCTCGGCCTCGGCGACGGCAACAAAGTAGCGAAGATGACGCAGTTCCACAGCCGCTTTTCACATTACCTTTTGGGTATGCTCAGGCAACAAACATCGTCTTTCACAATGGCGCGGTGTTCGGCTGATCGTTGCTCAGAGAAAAATCGTATGAACATCAAGCAACAAAATCACAAAACCACCGCAACGGGAGTCGACATGAAGCTCGAGGTCGAGATCATCCCTGTCTCCGACGTCGAGCGATCCAAGCGGTTCTACCAAAGCTTAGGTTGGAGGTTCGACGACGACGTCTCTCCGGTCGACGGCGTTCGCATCGTACAGTTCACGCCTCCGGGCTCAGCGTGCTCAGTCACTTTCGGCAAGGGAATCACGGCGGCCGCGCCTGGCTCGGCCGAGGGTGCGCTCGTCGTCTCCGACATCGAAGCGGCCCATGACGACCTCACCGGTCGCGGCATCGACGCCAGTAACGTGTGGCACGGCCCTCCGTTCCCGCGTGAGGCACGGCAACCCGGCCCCGACCCGAAGCGCACCAGCTACGGGTCGTTCTTATCCTTCAACGATCCCGACGGCAATACGTGGCTAGTTCAAGAGGTCACGACGCGGGCCCCCAGCCGGGTCTGATACGGCCCCGCATCCCCGGGCTGCACCAGCAATGAAACGACCAATGATCAATGCCGTCGCGCCGAACGCTGAAAACTGAATATGACCGCAACCATCAAACGGATCGCAACGCGCTGGACGCTTCCTGCGCTCATGTTGATCGCAGGCGGATTCGCCTGCGACGGACTAACAGAAGTCGGGCATCATGCCTTTCTCATCGCAGGCGGTATTGCGCTCGGCATCGGAATTGGAAGGGAGAGACGATAACGTCTGTGCTCGAGATGAGAGCGCACCAAGCGTTGATGCCCTACCTTTTACCTCCAATGGAGGAGCAAGGTTTGACACTTAAGTGGGATCACAAATTCCCACTCCCACGCATTGGCTTGCTCATGACTCCCGCAACACGGTCCGAATTATGCAAAAGCCGATAGTCAAAACCGAGACCCAGGAAACTCGCGATCTTGATGCCGAAAGAGAGCTTCAAATGTCGCAAGAGAGAAAATGTAATCGCCGCCGGTTTTTGGGCATTGCGGCCTTGAGCATTGTGGGCGCCGAGCTTGGCATGATCGGTTCGGCGAACGCACAATCTACCAAAGCAAAACCGGCAGAAGTATTCAATAGAAAGCCCGGAACGAATAGGTCATTTGCTTCACTGAAGCAGATCGAGGCAGGCGTTCTAAATGTGGGCTACGCGGAAGCTGGCCCCGCCACCGGTACTGCGGTCGTTCTTCTGCACGGATGGCCGTACGACATTCATAGCTACGTCGATGTTGCGCCGTTGCTGGCGTCGGCAGGTTACAGAGTGATCGTCCCGTATCTTCGCGGTTATGGCACGACGCGCTTTCTTTCAACCGAGACATTCCGGAACGGTCAGCCGTCGGTTGTCGCGGTCGATATCACTGCGTTGCTGGATGCTCTGAAGATCGACAAGGCGGTCATCGCCGGTTCTGATTGGGGCGCACGAACGGCCAATATCATCGCAGCGCTCTGGCCGGAGCGTTGTAAGGCGATGGTCTCGGTGAGTGGTTATCTCATCGGAAGCCAGGAATCCGGCAAGATGCCATTACCACCAAACGCTGAACTGCAATGGTGGTATCAATTTTATTTCGCGACCGAGCGTGGCCGCCTTGGTTACGACAAGAACCGGCACGATTTCGCGAAGCTCATCTGGAAACAAGCTTCTCCGAAGTGGAACTTTGATGATTCAACGTTCGATCGGAGTGCAGCGGCCTTCGACAATCCGGATCACGTCAGCATCGTGATCCATAATTACCGCTGGCGACTCGGACTCGCTGAAGGCGAGCCGAAATATGACGATCTCGAAAAGCGGCTGGCCGAAAGCCCGGTCATCACTGTGCCCACCATTACCCTTGAAGGCGATGCCAATGGCGCGCCACACCCAGACCCCAGTGCCTATGCCAAGAAATTCTCGGGCAAATATGAGAATCGGATCATCAAAGGTGGCATTGGGCACAACCTTCCCCAGGAAACACCAAAAGATTTTGCCCAAGCGGTAATCGATGTAGACCGCTTTTGATTCGGCCGACTCGCACTGCAGCCTCACCATTTTTTTATATGTCACATCATTACTCCGGTCCCAACTTTGGGTTCCCCCGCGCGGACGCGCGTTTGGACTTCACTGATCTGTATGCCTTTCCCAAGCCGCGCGATGCAAGCAAGTCGATTCTGATCATGAACGCCCACCCGTCTGTTGTGCTGACTCCGCCGGGACCTACTACCGCGGAGCCATTCGCTCCAGAGGCGCTGTACGAGCTCAAGATTGACACGAACGGGGATGCCGTCGCTGACATTACCTACCAGGTGCGCTTCTCGTCCTCCAAGGGTGGGACGCAGACGGCGACGCTGCGTCGCGTTGAGGGCGCACAAGCTGCGGCAACTGGCAATGACGGCCAGATTATCCTTGAGGGAGTGCCAGTCTCGACCGGGCGGGATGCACGGGTAACGCAGGTTGGCGATTACCGCTTCTTCGCGGGCTGGCGCAGCGATCCGTTCTTCTTCGACACGATGGGTGCGTTGAACAATCTGCAATTCACCGGAGACGATTTCTTCAAAGACAAAAATGTGTGCAGCATTGTGATTGAAGTGCCCAACTCAGAACTCGGGACTAACAAGGTCGGGATTTGGGCCCGCACCATGGATAAAACTGGCGACGGTTGGATCCAGGCAGATCGCGGCGCGCGGCCTAACCAAACTCCCTTCCTTGCCGGCGAGCAGAACGCGGCCTACCTGGCCGGGGAGCCGGTGGACGATGCCCGCTTTGTTGCCGTTTTCACGCATGCACTGGAACATGCCGGCGGGTATAAGCCGGAGGAAGCAAATCGGGTGGCAGAGACACTGTTGCCGGATCTCCTGCGCTATGACCCCACCCGCCCCGCGTCCTTCCCGAACAACGGACGGGCACTCAACGACGATGTCTCCGATGTCTTCCTGGCTATCCTCACGAACGGGAAGGTGACGGAGGATAAAGTAGGCCCGCACGACGATTTGTTAGACCACTTCCCATACCTCGCGCCGCCGCATGATGAGTCAGAATGAGGACGGACCTACCAGCGGAGGAAAAACAGTCAAACAAATGCACCCTCACTAAACTCAATGAAACAAATACTGATATTAATATTGAGTAGCACAATCTTAGTCACCATGAATGCACAAACACTTCAAGGCAATCACTGGACCGCCAAAAGCGTCGAAGGCGCTTACATTGTCAGCATCGAGGATAGAGCCAGTATTTTGGATGCCCTAACCGACTTTATCACTTCTCAAAAAATTCAAGCCGGACAAGTTACCGGCATTGGAGCGACTAACGAGGCTACTTTACGCTTCTTTGACCCCAGCAGTAAGAAATACGTCGACAAGACTTTCAATGAACAAATGGAAATTTCTAACCTGTCTGGAAACATTTCCGAGGCCGACGGCAAGTTGCTGTTGCATCTGCATATTACGCTGGGCAGAAAGGACTACACTGCACTGGCTGGACACTTATTGGACGCTAAAATTCGCGGAGCTGGGGAATTCTTCGTTTACCCGATAAATTCTAAAGTGTTCAAAGTTAAAAACGAAAATGTAGGGCTTTATTTTTATGACTTTGCGCACCAATAGTGTTTACCAAAAAGCGGAACCATGAACCGTCGAGAGATGCTCAGACTCTCATTGGCTGCTGCCTTAATGGGGACAGCTACGAATCCTAACGAGGCGCAAGCGACGCAAACTGTTGCCGCGAAACCCATATCTTTGCCTGAACTGCCTCCAAAGCCGCCGAAGGATATCGCAGCTAAACTTTTTCCCGGCTTTGTGCAGACTGAGGTTCGCACCAGCGGAGCGAGCATCCCAGTTCTTCACAAAGGCGACGGACCACCGGTGCTCCTTCTGCATGGATATCCCGAGACCCACGTTACCTGGCACAAAGTAGCGCCGAGACTCGCCGAGCGGTTCTCGGTCTACCTACCCGATCTGCGAGGATACGGGGATTCGAGCCGCCCAACCGACGGAGATCGCCACGTCAATTATTCGTTCCGCGCAATGGCGTTGGACCAGATCGAGACGATGCGTCATTTTGGGCACGAGCAGTTCTTTGTGGGCTCCCACGATCGGGGTGCTCGCGTCGCCCATCGCCTGTGTCTCGACTTTCCCAAAAACGTCACCAAGGTTTGTCTCATGGACATCGCTCCGACGTTGACGATGTATCGGCAAACTAACCAAGAGTTTGCGACGAGGTACGTGTGGTGGTTCTTCCTTATCCAAGCGGCGCCCACGCCAGAACATTTCATTGGGCTCGATCCTCAGTACTATCTGGAAGTGGTCCTTGGCGCGCTAAACAAGACGCCCGGAGCTATCACACCCGAAGTAGTGAACGAGTATCTTCGATGCTTTTGCTGCACATCCACGATCCATGCCTCGTGCGAGGATTTCAGAGCGTCTGCTGATATTGGTCTTGAGATGGACGAGGCGGATGATCGTGCGGGCAACAAAATCGTAGCGCCTGTTCACGTCCTGTGGGGGGCAAAGAATACGGTAGGGCAGGAATGGGACATCCTTGCGACCTGGCGGGCGAAAGCCATCTCAACGGTTACTGGGCACGGTCTCGATTGTGGCCATTTTCTGCAGGAAGAACGTCCCGAGGAAACCTTCGAGGAACTACAGAATTTCTTCGAGGCAGCGTAACTATGAACAATCCACCCAAGACAGTTATTGTAACAGGAGCGTCGCAAGGCATTGGCGCGGGGGTCGTCCGAGCGTTTCTCGCGCGCGGCTACAATGTTGTAGGAACCGCACGAAGCGCGACGAAATCGAAGGAGCTTTCACCTTCCGACCAACTCGCGTTGATCGACGGCGACATAGGTCAATTCGAAACAGCGCAGAAAGTTGCGGAAGTCGCGACCAAGAAGTTCGGCTCAATCGATGCCGTGGTTGCGAACGCTGGCATTTTTCTGGTCAAGCCTTTCACCGAGTATACAGCGGACGACTTTGATGCGCTCGTCGCGACGAATCTCGTGGGCTTCATTCACGTCACGCAGCTTGCCGTCAAACAAATGCAGGCACAGAAGACCGGCGGCAGCATCGTCAGCGTCACGGCAGCGCTCGCTGATAACCCGATTGCCGGCGTTACTGCATCGGTTGCCATGATCACAAAAGGCGGACTCGAAACCGTTACCCGGCATCTTGCGATGGAATACGCGAAACAACACATTCGATTCAACGCCGTCGCTCCCGGGCCTGTCGACACGCCGCTTCACGCTAACGATTCGGAAGACTCACTGAGAAGCCAGGCGCCGATGGGGACCATCTCCACCGTCGAAGACATTGCCAGCGCGGTCGTTTATCTGACGGAAGCCCGGCAAATTACAGGAGAAGTGCTGCACGTGGATGGCGGTGCGCACATCGGAAAATGGTAGCAGGCGAAAGTTCCCCACTAACTGGCGCCGAGCAGCGGTTGAAGGAGCTTGGTATCAGGCTTCCGTCGCCGCCTGAACCGTTCGGCACCTATGCGGAAGCAGTCCAGACCGGCAATCTGCTTTTTCTGACCGGAATGCTTCCTACGGAGGGCCGCGAAGCTAAATTCATCGGTCACCTGGGAAAGGAGCTAGATGTAGAAGCCGGACGGAAGGCGGCTTACCTGGCGACGCTCAACGTTCTGGCTGTCGCGCGACAACATCTGGGATCGCTAGATAAAGTAACGCGGATTGTCCGGCTCGGAGTTTCGATAGCTACTTCCGGGGATGTTCGCGATCATCCGAAAGTTGCTGACGCTGCTTCCGAGTTACTACAAGACATCTTTGGAAAAGATAAGAATCCTTGTCGCCTGGTCTATGGCGTCGCAAGCCTTCCGCTCGGAACTCCAGTCGAGCTGGAAGTTATTTTCGAGGTAGCAGGGTAACAGCGTAAAGGTAGTGAAACAAGAAAACAGACCAATGAATACTACTCCAACTGACCAGCGAACACGAATGAAGGACAAGACGCCATCAACGACTGCAACGCGTCCTCCTCTACCTCCGTTTACTCGTGAGACTGCCATTCAGAAAGTTCGCCTGGCAGAAGATGGCTGGAATTCTCGTGATCCAGAGAAGGTGGCCCTGGCTTATGCAATCGACTCGCGCTGGAGAAATCGCGCCGAGTTTCCCAATGGGCGGCCGGAGATCATCGAATTCCTGAAACGCAAGTGGGCGAAAGAGCTGGACTACCGGCTGATTAAAGAACTTTGGGCCTACGATGGAAATCGCATCGCAGTGCGCTTCGCTTACGAATGGCACGACGACTCAGGGCACTGGTATCGCTCCTATGGCAACGAAAACTGGGAGTTCAATCAGGACGGACTCATGGCCTTCCGGTTTGCGTCAATCAACGACCTTCCGATTCAGGAATCAGATCGCAAATACCATTGGTCGCTCGGGCGCCGTCCCGACGACCATCCCGGGTTGAGTGATCTAGCCCTCTAATTCTCTTAGTCGCTGCGCTAATTCGAACACTCTGGAAGACACGCGAAATTACGTTCGCCATGGGCCCTTCGTTTCATGCGGTGGCCGCAGTCGAGGCGGCGCGGCGATGCGTGCCGAGGTTTGGTAGCAACGCGGTGAACAGGCCGATCAGCGGCAAATAGGAGCAGACATGGAAGACGAACGGAATGCCATGGCGATCGGCCATGGCGCCGAGGAGAGCTGAGCCGATGCCGCCCAGTCCGAAGGCGAGGCCGAAGAAGAGGCCCGACATCGTGCCCACCTTGCCGGGGACCAGCTCCTGCGAGTAAACGAGGATGGCGGAGAAGGCCGAGGCGAGGATGAGCCCGATGATCGCGCTCAGGACTGCGCACCAGAAGAGATTTGCGTAAGGAAGGGCGAGGGCGAACGGCGCCACGCCGAGGATGGACACCCAAATGACAGCTTTGCGGCCGATGCGGTCACCGACCGGTCCGCCGAGAAATGTGCCGGCGGCAATGGCGGCCAGGAAGATGAAGAGATGCAACTGCGCGTCCCGCACCGAGAGGCTGAATTTCTCGATGAGGAAAAACGTGTAGTAGCTGCTCATGCTCGCGAGATAGAAATACTTCGAGAAAACGAGCACGATCAGGATGCCTAACGAGAAGATAACGCGGGTGCGGGTTAGTCCTGTCTCGCGATGCAAGGCAGCGCGACGTTTCGCCGCGCGATGATGCGCGAGGTAGTCGCGATACCAGACGCCGACCCGCGAGAGGACAACAATGCCGACAAGCGCGAGCAACGAAAACCAGATGACCGACTTCTGGCCGCGATAGACGACGATCGCCGCGGCGAGCAGCGGCCCGAGTGAGCTACCGGCGTTTCCGCCTACTTGGAATACCGATTGCGCAAAGCCGAATCGCCCGCCCGAACTCAAGTGAGCGACGCGCGACGCTTCCGGATGGAAAACGGAGGAGCCGATGCCGACGAACGCGACCGCCACGAGGACGAGCGCGAGATTTGGCGCTACTGAAAGCAGGACCAAACCGACCAGCGTTGAAGCCATTCCGAGCGCGAGCGAGAACGGCTGGGGATGTTTGTCGGTGAACGCGCCGACGAACGGTTGCAGCAAAGACGCTGTAAGCTGGTTGGTCAGCGTGATCAGGCCGATGTGACTGTAATCGAGCCGTAACTCCGCTTTCAAAATCGGGTAAATCGCCGGAATCAACGACTGCAGGGTGTCGTTGACCAGATGGGCGAAGCTGAGGGCGAAGAGAATGCCGAACACCGGCGCAACCGGGATCGCATTCGGTTCGACCTCGTCGATGCAGGCGGGCGGGCTGTTCGCTGGCGCTTCACTCGTGGGCCGCATCGTCATACTGTGAACGCACTCGGGCTCGGGAGCGAGAGTTCAGTCGCCGCGTTCGTTTCAATCGAAGCCATGAATTTCATCGCTCTCAAAATGCCAGTCGGCGCGGATGGGAAAACTCTCAGTTGACGCGAAACTAAGGCACGACCTGAATTGCGAGCTTGCATTGATCACCGCGGTTTCCGTAGTGACAATTTTGCTCCGTAGGACCAGACTAAGCAGTTAAACATGAATGCTCTTGTAGAGCAGAATCCCACACTACTGAAGTTCAGAACCAGGGAGCAGTAACCATGGACAAGAAACTAGAAGTCGTAGTCGTACCGGTTTCCGATGTTGATCGTGCCAAGGCGTTCTATGAGAAATTGGGGTTCCGGTTAGATATCGATTACGCCGGGAATGAAAACTTTCGGGTTATACAATTTACTCCTCCTCGTTCAGAAGCGTCGATCATCTTCGGCAAGGGAATCACGTCAGCTAAGTCTGGCTCGGCGAACATCTTGGTCCTCGCCGTCGACGAGGTTGACGCCGCTCGCGACGACTTGATCGCCCTCGGCGTCAAGGTGAGCGAGGTCTTCCACTATGCCGGCGGCCCCTTCAATAACACCGGGGAGAACCCACGCGCTACCGGGCGCGACCCGCAAGGCCGTTCCTACTACTCGTTTGCCTCATTCGAGGATCCGGACGGGAACGGCTGGCTGCTCCAGGAAATCAAGGAGCGCCTTCCTGGCCGCGAATGGAAATTGACGCGAGCACCAGCCATGGACGTCGCAACCATGGCCGATCTCCTCCACGAGACGGAGGAGCATCACGGCCAGTACGAGAAGACGCATGCCGAGCATCACTGGTGGGATTGGTACGCGGCGTACATGAAGGCTCGCGAGAGCGGGAGCACGCCAGAGCAAGCCTCCGCGGCCGCCGAGCGCTACATGGCGGAGGTCAAGCACGTCGTAGCTGGGAAGTCGGCGTAACACAAAAGGGAAGCCTCCCGACGCGACAACCCCAACACGACTATCCAGTTCCTGGATACCGGACACTTTGCGCTCGAAACCCACATGGAGGAAATCGCTATAGCAATGCGCAATTTTCTGCAAAAACTTCCGCATAACACGGCCTGACGAATTCTTGTTTTTTCGGTTCGGGACAAATTCGATTCCATGCGCTATTAACGATTGATTATGAGGGCCACATTTGGCGCGCTCCTGATTTTTTTGGTTTTTTCTACTGCTTGTTCGCGCAAGCCGGCACAGACTGGTCCGCCACCGCCGGAAGTTCTGGTCACAACAGTGACGCCTCGGGATGTGCCTCGGATCCTCGAACGGGTCGCGACCCTGGACGGTTTCATTAACGCGAATATCAACGCGCAGGTCCAGGGCTACATCGTCTCGCGCGATTATCAGGAAGGCAGCCTGGTCAAAAAAGGCGATTTGCTTTTTCAGATCGACCCACGCCCCTTTGAAGCCGCTTTGGCACAAGCCAAGGCAACTCTGGCCAAAGACAAGGCCAATCTGGCAAAGGCCGACGCAGATGAAAAACGCGCGCTCGATTTGTTTAACCGAAAAGTGATCAGCGCTCAGGAGCGGGACACTGCGGTGGCGGCGGCCGAATCAAGCCAGGCAAACGTCCAGGCGGACGAAGCGGCGGTCAAACAAGCGGAGCTAAACCTCGGATACACCAAAATCACCGCGCCGATCGATGGAATAGCCGGCTTCGCCAACAACCAGGTGGGCGACCTCGTTAGTCCGACGAGCGGGCCGCTCACGACCATTTCACAAATTGATCCGATCAAAGCCATCGTTACCGCCGGCGAAGGACCGTTCACCGATTTTGTTTCGCGCCACCCTGATCCGACGGAGCGTGCCGCATACATACGGAGCCTGGAGTTCGAGTTGATTCTCGGCGACGGCAAGGTGTACCCACACAAAGGAAAATTTTACGCGCTTGATCGTAACCTCGACCCAAAGACCGGGTCGATCCGGTACGAAGTCACGTTTCCAAATCCGGGCAATAATTTGAGGCCGGGACAATTCGGCAAGGTGCGCTTCGTCGCCGACATGAAAAAAGGCGCGATGGTTATTCCGCAGGAAGCGGTGAACGAGTTGCAGGGCAGTTATCAAGTCGCAGTTGTCGATGAAAATAACAAGGTCAGCATTCGTCCGGTGAAAATGGGCGAGCGCATCGGCGCGATGTGGGAAGTCACGGAAGGTTTGAAGCCAGGCGACAAAGTTGTTGTGCAAGGACTCCAAAAAGCGCGCGAAGGTTCGACAGTCGTCGCAAAAGACTGGACCCCTCCCGCCGATGCGCTGGTTTCAAAAGCGGACCAGCAAAAGAAGCCCTAAGAAATGTCCGAGTTCTTCGTCCGGCGGCCCATTGTCGCGATCGTTATCGCGATTCTGATGACGCTCATCGGCGGCGTGTGCATTCTGGCGTTGCCGATCGCGCAATATCCGCAAATCGCTCCGCCGGAGATTCAGGTGCAAACGCACTATACCGGCGCGGACGCCCTCACGATCGAGCAATCGGTCGCGGCGCCGATCGAGCAACAGATGAGCGGCGTCGACAACATGAACTACATGTACTCGATCAATGCCAATAGCGGTGACATCCGATTGATCGTGGATTTCGATGTCGCGACTGACCCGAACATTGATCATGTCCTGACGCAGATCCGAGTGTCGCAAGCGCAATCGCAGTTGCCCGCGGATGTGATCAATTACGGCCTGACGGTTAAAAAATCGACGACAGCGCCGCTGATGCTCGTCGGGCTTTATTCCCCAAAGGGGACGTACGATGGAGTCTTTCTCGCGAACTACGGCTACATTAATTTGTTCGATCAACTCACGCGCCTGCCGGGAATTGGAAATGTGCAGATTTTCGGCGCCGGCCAATATGCGATGCGTTTGTGGGTGAAGCCGGATCAACTAGCGAAGCTTGGCATCACTGTTCCCGACATCATCACGGCGGTGCAAAAACAAAACAATGTGAATCCGGCCGGCCAAGTCGGCGGGGAACCGATTCCGAGCGGGCAAAAGTTTACCTACACGGTTCGCGCGCAGGGCCGATTGGAAACGCCGGAGGAATTCGGCGAAATTGTCGTTAGGGCGAATCCAGACGGTTCGTTTGTGCGGGTGAAAGACATCGCACGGATTAGTCTCGGCGCTCAGACTTACAATTTGAAGAGCCGTTTGAACGGCCAGCCGTCGGCAATTCTCGCTCTCTATCAACTGCCGGGAACCAACGCGGTGAAGGCAGCACAAGGTGTGCGTAAGTTAATGGCGGAAGCGAAGCAGCGGTTTCCGGCCGACATCGATTACGCTATCTCGCTCGATCAAACACTCGCCGTCACCGAGGGAATGCGGGAGATCGTGAAGACGCTGTTCGAAGCGCTCGCGCTCGTGGTGCTCGTCGTTTTCGTTTTTCTCCAGGGCTGGCGTGCAACGCTGATTCCACTGTGCGCAGTGCCTGTTTCATTGGTTGGCACGTTTGTGCTGTTTCCGCTGTTTGGATTCTCCATCAACACGCTCTCACTGTTCGGCCTCGTGTTGGCAATCGGTCTCGTCGTTGATGACGCGATCGTCGTTGTTGAAGCTGTAGAACGTCACATCGAAGAAGGAATGTCTTCACGCGACGCGACTCTTCAGGCCATGCGTGAAGTGTCCGCACCGGTGATCGGCATCGCGCTTGTCTTGTCGGCGGTTTTCATTCCCACAGCGTTTCTGCCCGGCATCACCGGGAGATTGTATCAACAGTTTGCCCTAACGATTGCCATCTCGGTCATTTTCTCCGCATTCAACGCATTGTCACTTAGTCCTGCGCTTTCGTCGCTATTACTGCGGCCGCGCAAGAAATCGCGTGGGCCGCTCGCGTGGTTCTTCGACAAGTTCAATCGTGTGTTCGGCAGTGCCACGCACGGGTATGTGAACTGGTCCCGGGTCGCGATTCGAAAGGCCGTGCTCAGCTTTGCGTTGCTGGCCGTGCTTGCGGTCGGTGCGGGTTTTTTCGGATCCAGATTACCGAGCGGCTTTTTGCCGGAAGAAGATCAGGGCTACGTTTTTCTGTCGCTGCAATTACCCGATGCGGCTTCGCTTGAGCGCACCGACAAGGTTTGTCACGAGATCGAGGATTTTTTAAGCAAAACACCCGGCGTGCAATACACCACCAGTGTCATCGGCTTTAGTCTGCTGAGCCTGGTCTCGGACACGTACCACGCGTTTTTCTTTGTCACTTTCAAACCGTGGAGCGAACGAACGAAGCCGGAGGAACAATACGACGCGATCAAGGCGCGACTGAATAAGTACCTCGCAAGTCTCAGTGAAGGGATCGCGTTTGCCTTCCCGCCACCGGTGATTCCGGGCGTGGGCACTTCCGGTGGATTCCAATTCATATTGGAAGATCGCGCGGGAAAAGATGTCGCCTTTCTGGCGCAAAATGTGAAAACGTTTCTCGACGCCGCGCGCAAGCGTCCCGAGCTCGGCACTCTCATTCCGACGTTCCAGCCGAACGTGCCGCAGGTTTTTGTGAACGTCGACCGCGACAAAGTAATCAAGCAGGGAATCGATCTGACCTCGGTATATCAAACGCTGCAGACGTTCATGGGCGGATTTTTTGTGAACTATTTCAACCGCTTCGGCCGAACATGGCAAACGTACATTGAGGCGGAAGGCGATTACCGCACTGACGCGAAGAATGTCGGTCAGTTTTTCGTTCGCAATTCGAACGGCGACCCCGTGCCGCTTGACGCCATCACCACGGTGAAAGACATCGCCGGCCCAGAATTCACGTTGCGCTACAATGAATATCGCTCGGCCCAGATCAATGGCAGTGCTGCGCCCGGTTATAGCTCGAACCAGGCGATGAACGCGTTGGAAGAAGTATTCCAGCAAACTATGCCTAAGGAGATGGGCTACGACTATCTTGGCCTTTCGTATCAGGAAAAGAAAGCCCAACAAGGCGTTCCGCCGACTGTGGTTTTTGGAATGTCGCTCCTTTTTGTATTTCTCATTCTCGCCGCGCTGTATGAAAGCTGGTCTCTACCGTTTAGTGTCTTGTTAGGCACCCCGGTCGCAGTCTTCGGCGCGTTCCTCACGCTCTGGCTGCGCGGAATGCAAAACAACATCTACACGCAAATTGGGCTGGTCATGCTAATCGGTCTCGCCGCGAAGAACGCGATCTTGATTGTCGAATTTGCCAAGGACGAATACGAGAAGGGCAAACCGCTTCTCGACGCCGCGCTCGAAGGCGCGCGATTACGTTTGCGCCCGATTCTCATGACGTCGTTCGCATTCATCTTCGGCTGCTTGCCGCTCTGGTTTGCCAGCGGTTCGGGAGCTGTCGCGCGTCGCGTTCTTGGATCGACAGTGATCGGCGGAATGATCGCCGCCTCGGGCATCGCCATTTTTCTTATCCCGGTAACGTTTTATGTGATTGAGCGACTGTTCGCCGGTCGAAAAGTCGCACCTGAAGTAACCGAGTCGCCTAAGGGTAAAACCGATTGATAGAATGCGTCCCGACATTGTGCCAGGAGCTGTTTTCCCAGACTACGAACTTTCTGAGCATACTGGGAAACGCCGGAAGCTTTCCGAACTGCAAGAACAAGATCCAATGGTTCTTGTCCTCAGCCGCGGAGGTTTCTGCCCGAAAGACCGCCGGCAACATGAAGGACTAGTTCTACTGCATCGTGAACTCGAGGTTGGTTATTGTCGGCTAGTCACGATCAGCACCGACAATCTCACTGAGACGAATGAATATCGCACCGGCGTCGGTGCCCACTGGCCGTTCCTCTCCGACCCAGCGCGCAAAGTGCAAAAAGATCTCGACATCGCCGAGTACACTGATCCTCTCCACAATCCGATGATTCCGCACACGATTGTGCTCGAGCCCGGTCTTGTCATTTACAAGATCTATATGGGCTACTGGTTCTTTGGCCGGGCCACGATGGAAGAGCTTCGCCAGGATCTGCGTGCCGTTATCAAGAAATGCCGGCTGGATTGGGACATTACAACGCCCGAACTTAAGGCTGAATGGCAGCAAGGTCGCAAGGAACTTTTTTATCCGTACGGCAAAACGTTCGCCCAGACTCTTCGTGAACAGGACTAATCAGAGATCAGAGGTTAGAAGACAGAAATGAAGATAGGCACAAAAATGAATCTCAAATTGGGAGCGACTCGAGGGCGTTGACATGGACGATCCGCGGAGCCGGGCAGCAGGCTTTTGCGCCCGGTTCGGTATTCGCGTTCCGATTCTTCTTGCGCCGATGGCGGGGGCTTGTCCGCCATCGTCTTCTATCGCGGTGATGCGTGCGGGCGGGTTCGGCGCGTGCGCCGCGCTCCTAATGCAGCCGAAGGAAATCGAAGACTGGGCTGCGGAAGTACGTGCAAATGTGGACGGCCCGTTTCAGATTAATCTTTGGATTCCCGAGCCGCCGCCGATGCGCGATCGCTCGCACGAAGCGCGCGTTCGCGAATTTTTGTCGGCTTGGGGTCCGCCAGTTCCTGAAGACGCCGGTGATATAGCTCTTCCGAATTTCGATGAGCAGTGCCAGGCCTTGCTGCGAATCGCACCGGCTGCGGTGTCATCGATTATGGGGTTGTATCCGCCGTCGTTTGTTGGCGAATTGAAGTCTCGTCGGATTTCGTGGTTCGCGACAGCTACGACGGTCGCCGACGCAAAAAAAGCGGAAGCTGCGGGCGCCGATGTGATCATCGCGCAAGGAATGGAGGCCGGGGGACATCGCGGTGCCTTCGACGCGACCAAAGCCGAGCAACAGCTTGTCGGATTGATTGCGCTGGTGCCCGCGATCGTCGACGCGGTGCGCGTTCCTGTCGTCGCTGCTGGTGGAATTGCGGATGGCCGCGGTGTTGCGGCAGCGCTTATCCTGGGTGCGAGTGCAGCGGTGATTGGCACTTCATTTTTGCGCTGCCCGGAAACGAAGGTGCATCGGGCTTGGGCCGACGCGCTAGCGAATAGCACACCCGAACGAACGATTTTAAGCCGCGCATTCACCGGCAAACCAGGTCGAAGCATTGCCACGGATTATGCGCGTGCGGCGGTGGGAGCAGATGCACCAGCTCCAGCGCCGTATCCGGTACAGCGCGGTCTAACGACACCGATGCGCCTGAAAGCGCAGAAAGCCGGCGATGTTCAACGCATGCAAGCCTGGGCCGGGCAATCCGCCGCGCTGGCACGGGCGGAATCTGCCTCCGTCATTACCGAGCGCGTCTGGAGTGAGGCACATGCGCTCTTGTGCGACACCATTATTGGTCGGCGTTAGCTTGCTTAAGCAGAGTCAGATCTGGTGCGCGAATCTCTCGAGTGAATGCACCTTCCGGGAAGGACCTTCTTTGCCGGAAACACCATTATGACCAAGGTGTGTGCCCAATAGCCGTTTTTACCCGCGAAATCGCCCTCGCGCTCCGTGCCAATTGCCCACCAGATGGTGACCACCATAATAGGCATTCCTGTTTACGTTGACGTGTTTGTCCACGTCCTTCACTACGAACTTCTTATTGATGTAAGCGATACTAGGTCCCCAGTAGGGAACACCATCATAAAAATACTCGGCATAAAACGGCCTGTAATCCGGGACGTAGTAGGCGTCGTTGTAACCGACACCCACACTGGCATAGTCGGCGCATCCATTAAAGCCGAGAACTGCCGCGCAAAGTAGCGCAGCCATGATGAGAAGTTTAACCGCCGAAATGTTCGTTTTCATTTGTTCTGCCTTGCTCCTATTCGATTTTGAATTCGGCGTGCTTATCGAATTCCGCCTTGTCCTCGGGCGAAAGTCGCGCGTAAAGCACGCGAGTGGTGTAGCCGCCGATTAGTTTTCCGTCCTTCAAGAACATCCAATCGGTCACGTCCTGAGGCGCAACCGTTACGTGCTCGCCCAGGCGAACGTTGCTCACTTCGTTCGGCCGATTATCGATCTCGCCGTGAAATTTCTTACCATCATAGGTCACCCGCTTGATCCAGAGATGCTCGACTTTGTCGCCGTCGATAAATCCCTTTTTGATCTCGAAGACGGTGTCGCCGTTCTTTTTCGCGCGGAGTGCGGCCATGAAAAAGCCGAGGGTTCGCTGCGCGTTTTCCACTGCGCGATCCATTTGTTTATCATTGTCCGAGACGTTGGCATAACCGCTCTTGTCGGACGCTGCTGTCTGGCCGCTGGCAGTCTGTCTGGTGTCTTGGTCGGCCGCCGGAACAGCTCTGATGCCGATTAATAAGACGGCAAAAAGGGTAATGAGAAGAATTTTCATAAGACTTAGGTGTTTTTCGTTGAATGCGGAGATCCTCTTGTACGTAGGTTCGAGTTTGCGCAGCGCGCAGGCTTGGTAACTTAAGTTTCTATTTACCACCGTGGAGAACTTGTCGGCGAATTGCTGTCATCCCACGGAACAGATTAATTGGGTTCCTGCAGTTGCAGTAGCTTGCAGCAGAATCGCCCGCAACTAGTGCTCGAGGTTCTCGAGCCCACGTTCCGGCAGAAAATACATTGTTGCCGGTAACGCGATCATGACCAGAGCGAGCGGCGTGTAGATGAATGCCACAACGATAGCCGCGATATAGATGAGAACGGCGATGAGATTTTTGCGTACCATTTTTTTGTTCAACCGTTTGAACTCGGGCTCGCGATGGTGGCGGGCGATTGACGCGCGCAAGAGATAAAAAGAAATGGCGCCAGCCGTCGAGACTGCGGCATATAGCGCTACCGGAAATGGCAGCGCGTGATTGTCGCCGAGGTAAACCGTGACCCAGGGGATGAGCGAAATCCAAAAAAGTAGATTCATGTTTGCCCAAAGAACGATCGAATCGACCCGGGTCACGAGGTGAATGAGATGATGATGATTGACCCAGTAGATCGCGATGATGATGAAGCTGAGGACATAGGCAAAAAAGGTCGGCCACATTCTCGCCAAAGAAGCTGGAGTCGGATCATGCGGCGCCCTCAACTCCAAAACCATGATGGTAATGAGAATGGACATAACGCCGTCGCTGAACGCTTCGATCCGGTTCGTTCTCATGCGCCGGGAATCTAACACGGCAGCGGTCACGCCGGAAGCTGGCTATCCCGTTGGAGAAGCTGGCAGCTGAACCACTCGTCGTTTTCTCTCGCAAAGACTACTCCGAGGTCTACCGCATCCTTGAGCGCGTCATCGCCCCTATTCACGGCAAACCACGCATCGTGTGGAATGCGACAGCGCGAGTTCCTTGATCACTGAAGTGGAGGCCGGACGTGGCGTCGCTTTAGCGCTCTCGATGCTGAAACTCGTAGCTGGCAAACGCTTGCTCTTGCGTCCGCTCACAGGCACGTCGGAAGTAGCCGCCGTCGGCGTCGCCCGTGCGACAAAGGGCGACGTCACACCTGCCGGAGAAAAATTTTGCGAAGTCCTGCGGCAAACATCTATTTCAATGAACAAGAGCAGCATGCGGGGATACTAAAGCAGCATCGCGAGTTATCTTGAAGTCGGCGGTTCACAAATTGCCCGCCTTTTTAGAAGAGAGGATTACCTATGAGAACGATGTTCACGGTGCATCATAACGAACACGTCAGCAGCCGATCGTTCGAGGAGGTCGTTAACGCCTTTGAGTCTGCTGTGGGCTCCGTGGAAGACACTGGATTTGCAGTGCTCGTAGCGTCAACGAAAAGCGCCGAGGAATTCGAGAGCCAAGTACAATCCCGCGAGAGCACGAGCGGTTTCATGCGCTTCCTCACCGTCGATCATGGTGCCTGGATGACGCGCGTCGGATTGAAGGCCAAGGCCAGAATGTACACGATTGGCAATCCCTTGATCGCTCGAACCATGCTCGAACACGACATTGCCGCGGGATTGAATGTTCCGGTGCGATTGATGATCTATGAAGAGCCGGCCACCCGGACAACTCGAGTGACCTACGATCTTCCTTCTTCCCTGATGAGTGGATTGAAGAATGAGAAGGTCACCGCCGCCGCGAAAAAGCTGGATGCCAAGCTGATTGCTCTGGGCGTTCACGCTAGCGGTGCGCAGGCCTAACGAGTTACAGGACATTCGATATGGCTTTGCGGATCCTTATCGTCGGCGCTGGTGCGGTGGGTGGGTACTTTGGTGGCCGGTTGGCTCAGGCTGGGCGCGATGTGACTTTTCTCGTTCGTCCATCGCGTGCGAAACAGCTCAGTCAAGATGGCCTCCGAATCATCAGCCCGCATGGTGATGCGGTCCTCTCTCCGAAGCTGATAAGCGCTGATAAGATCGACGCGCCTTACGACATCATCTTCCTGAGCGTGAAAGCCTACGCACTCGAGGCGGCGATGAACGATTTCGCCGCAGCTGTTGGGCCGGAAACGATAATCTTTCCGGTGCTCAACGGCATGCGCCACATCGACATTCTGACGAAACGGTTCGGAGAACATGCGGTCATCGGTGGCGTCTGTCTCGTCGCGGCCGAGATCGACCACCAGGGCCGCATCGTCCAGCTCGCGGACTTTCAGCGACTTGTTTATGGCGAGAGGAATGGCGAGAGCACGCCCCGACTGAAAGCGCTCGACGCGACGCTGCAGGGAGCCGGATTCGACGCCCATCTGTCACCGGAAATTATGCAAGCGATGTGGGAGAAATGGGTGCAGCTCGCCAGTCTCGGCGCCATTACCTGCCTAATGCGCGGAACGATCGGCGAGATCGTGGCTGCGCCAGGCGGGGCCGAGCTGTCGATCGATGTGTTGAATGAGTCCGTTGCAGTTGCCACGGCCTGCGGTTACAAGCCGTCGGAAAAATTCCTTTCACGTCACGCGGCCGCGATGACAGCATCGGGATCTTCGTTAACCTCTTCGATGTATCGCGATTTACGCAACGGCGCGCCGGTCGAGGCCGATCAAATCCTGGGCGACTTCATCGAACGCGGCAGCGCCCACGGAGTTGCTGCACCATTATTGAAAGCTGCTTTCGTCAATCTCCGCGTTTATCAGGACAGGCTCCCGACGGATTGAAGCGAACCGCGCCCCGATCAGTTTTTTTACGCAGACAATTTATCGGAGGTTTGGCGTGCACGCCGCCGCGATGGAAGATGTGGCCGCCGTCCTTTCGAAAAAAGAACGGCTGACTTTGTTGCGGCTTTCGAAAAAACCGGGCAGGCCAACTTCGATGAAGCCGCAAGTTGAGTTCATCAAGAAAGCGCAAGACCCCGCGCCTAAGTACCGCGCCGAGTTGCTAAAACCTTAGCCATTCCAGATCTCTGGCCTTGTCCGAGAAAACAGGGCAAGCCCCAGACTGAGCCCATTCTTCCTTTGTGATCGTAGGAATAAGGGATAATCAAGCGCATGGATGTCGCATACATCACGGCACTCTCGGCGCTTGGCGGCTCGCTCGTCGGCGGCCTGACCTCGGGCTTTACGACTTGGCTGACCCAGCGTAGCAAGACGAGGGCCGGGGAGCTCGCCCGGGAAATGTCGCGGCGAGACGACCTCTACAACGCCTTTATCGTCGAGGCATCAAAAGCGTATGGCGATGCCATCGCCAGCAACGAGCCACAGATTCAGGAGCTCGTCGCCCTCTACGCCATGATCAGCCGGATGCGGGTCCTGGCCTTCTCGCGAACTGTTGAGTGCGCCGAGAAAACCATGCGGGAGGTGATGGACACCTACGCCGCACCGAACCGGACGATGCTCGAGCTGCATGAGTTAATAAAGAGCGGCGAGGCGGCGATTGATCCCTTGAAAGAATTCAGCGAGGCCGCGCGCGAGGAATTGCGGGCATTCACCTCTCGATAGGGAGACAATCGCAAGCGCGAGTCGGTTTATCCAGTGAAGTGATCGCCAAACATCGGCAGGCCGCTCTTCGATCCCGCCTTTGTCGCCTCGTCTTGCAAGACGTCCCAGTGCTCGGCAAGGCGGTCGTTCTCGATCCTGACAATATCCGCGGCGATCCAGGCAACAGGCCGGCCGGTTCCTGAGAAACGTCCGTGCACGATGACGTAGTCGCCCTCCGCGACGATGAGCTGATGTTCGTAACGCAGGGTGTCGGGTGTGCTGCGGATCAGATTGAACAGTCCATCGCGGCCCGGTTCGATGTGAGCACTGTGCTGAATATAATTAGGCGACCAAAAGCGCTCAGCCGCCTGATAATCACGCTTGTTAAATAATGTGTCGAAGGCGTCGAGTACCAGTGCCTTATTTTTCTCCTGTATCGTCTGCTTCATAATAATTTCCTCATCCCATCACTATCTTCTCTTTTCGATGAACGACGCCTTTCTATTCGATCCCCACTTAGGCGTTAGTTCCACCATCGATGGTCAGATTGGCGCCGGTGATGTAAGACGCTTCCGGACCGGCGACGAAGGCCACCAGGGCGGCGACGTCGTCAACACTTCCATAGCGGTTGAGCGCCGTGGCGGCCTTTTGGGGCGCCGCCCACTCGCCCGCGGCGGGATTCAACTCCGTGTCGATCGGACCCGGCTGGATATTGTTAACCGTAATGCCCCGGTTCCCCACTTCTCTGGACAACCCCTGAGTAAACATCTTGATGGCTCCCTTCGTGGCCGAGTAAGGCACCAGACCGGGCGTCATCATCCGCTCGCCCACACACGAGCCGATCATGATGATGCGGGCGCCATCCTTCATGTGCTTCAGCGCCGCCTGCGTCGCGACGAATGCGCCGCGGATGTTGATGTCGATCATGCGGTCCATCTCTTCCAGCGTGGTCTCCTCGAACTTCTTCGAAATGCGGTGCCGGCGTTGTTCACGAGCACGTCAAGTCCGCCTAGCGTCGCAACCGTCTTTTCGACCGCCGCCTTGACGGCTTCGGCATCGGCGGCATCAGCCTGAATCGCGATCGCCTTTCGGCCGACGCGGCCGCATCGGCACCTTTGGTGTATGTGATGGCCACGTTCGCTCCGTCCGCAGCCAGACGCTTGGCGATTGCAGCACCAATGCCGCGCGAGCCGCCCGTAATGAGTGCAATTTTTCCTTCAAGCTTATTCATGTTCATTTTCTTTCCTAAGGTCTCCAATGTACTGACCCATGTGAACTTCAAATCTCATGGCCTGCAGGTTAGGCACTAAATTTGAACAGAATCTTTCCGCTGCGATTGGATTTCAAAGATTGTTCGAACGCTTCCTTGAACTGGTCGAGCGGGTAGACATGGTCCACTGCGGCGGAGAGCGATCCATCAGCTACGAGGTCGCCCAGCTTCTGGTAGATCTCCTGGACCTCTGTTCGCGGCGCGTTGCGTATCCAATTGATGAGCCAGAATCCGTGGAGGCTAAGACCACGATAGATAAGGTCTTTGGGCGAGATGGCTGGGAACTGCCCACCTTGCATGGCGTAGACGACAATCGAGCCGCCAGTCTTGAGCGACTTGGCCAACTCTCCCACGGGAGTTCCGCCCACCGTATCGAGGACGAGACTAAGTTTCTTCCCGTCGAGAGCCTCCTCAATATCCTTGTGTAGGTTGTCGCCCTGGAGGATTACGCGGTCGCCTCCCCACTGTCGCACCTGTTCGGCAGCTTCTTCCCGGCGGACGACATTCAGTGTCTTGACTCCTGCGAGCTTCGCGAGCGCAATGATGTACTGCCCCATGGCCGCGTTGGCCGCGGTTTGACCGATCCAATCGCCGGGCATCAGGGAAACGTATCGGTTGAGCAAGAGATAGGCGGTAACCGGGTTAATCCCTATCATCGAGAGTTGCAGGGGATCTGCTTGGTCGCTCATCGGCACAATGTTGCGCACTGGGGCGACAACTTTCTCTGCCCACGTGCCCTGCTCGTAGGTCGGAATAATCAGGACTCGCTTACCCTGCAGAGTAACATCAACCTTCGATCCAATCTTCGCGACTCGGCCAACACCCTCTGCGCCAACCGAAGATGGGAAGGCCGGCCGGACGCCGTACATGCCGCGGACGTACAAGAAGTCCGATGGATTAATCGGCGCCGCTTCCATCGAGATGAGAACATCCTCTTGGCCGAGAGCCGGCGCGGGGACCGTGTTAAGTTCAATAACATCCGAGGGTTCTCCGTGAGCGACGAGCTGCAACTGCCGCATAAGAAGCCCCTTTGAATGGTTGGACTTGTGCGAACCCGCCATCGTCGTGACGCGGTTTCTCTGCTCCAGGTTCATGTGGGTTGTTGATTTCATTATCCCTTCCTGTTTGGTTGTTATTGTGTATCGGTTAGTATAAAACTCGACGCTGGACAAAAGCCTGTCAAGTGATTTATTTACCCATCGGTATGAAATCAGAAACTGCTACAGCACCTCGCGGACGACCGCGCGCTTTCGATCCTGACGCGGCCTTGGAACGCGCCATGCACGTTTTTTGGGCCAAAGGTTACGAAGGCGCTTCACTCTCCAATCTCACACGGGCCATGCGCATCAATCGACCAAGTCTTTACGCCGCATTTGGCAACAAGGAGCAACTCTTTGGAAAAGTTCTCGATCGCTACCTGGACGGGCCGGTCGCGTATTTTGGCAAGGCTCTGGCGGCGCCGAAGGCACGGGATGTGGTCGAACAAATATTCCTCGGCACGGCCAGGATGGCGGATGATCCCAGGATTCCAGCAGGATGCCTCCTGGTTCAAGGCGCGTTGGCGTGCGGAAATGCCTCCGCTCGCAAGGAAGTGGCTGCACGGCGGGCGGCGGCCGAAGTTGCATTGCGTCGTCGTCTTCAACGAGCAAAGCGGGAAGGGGATCTTCCGAAAAACGCTGACCCAGCTGAACTGGCGCATTACGTGATGACTGTCGTGCGCGGAATGGCGGTCCAGTCAGCTGGCGGCGCCAGTGGCGATCAACTACGTCGAGTCGCGCAAATCGCATTGCGCGCGTGGCCGACCTGAGCGGTCGCCTTCACTGTATTTCGGGGCTGCCTTCTAAATCCGACCTCTGCCTTCCTACTTCTTAACTCTCACTTCGAAATGTGTGCGGCACACGTTCGTTGCATCACCGTTGTCAAAAGTGAGGACTGACCCCCATTCTTTCCCTACGAGCTACAGGTTCACCCGTGGACTGCCTTCGATTTCATGAGAGCGGCCGACGACGCTCCTTCGAGCGACAGTCCGTAGCCAACTTCTCGCACGATGCGCTCTTTCAAGGGTTGAATGAAGTGGATGCGGGTGTTGCGGCGCGTCACCTCGGGAGCCTTCAGGTACAACTCCGCCAATTCCCGTGCCCGACTGAGGGCCTTGCCGTTCGGCACAACTTCAGCAACCACTCCCCATTCGTGTGCGGTACGCGCCGGCAGCGGCTGTGGGTTGAGCAGGAACGCCTCCGCTCGTCCTGCTCCAGCGCGATAACTCCAGGTCGTAAAGATTCCGTCACCGGGAGCAACCCCAGCGGCATAATGGCCCACATCCTGGAAGGTCGCGCCCTCGGCCGCCACAATGACATTGGCGAGCAGCGCATAATCGGAGTGAATATGCGCGCGTCCCTCGATCGCCGCGATGACCGGCACGCGTATGTTGGCTATGTTTTCCAAAACCTGAACACCTTCGTCGTGAATCTGGCTCCAAACGCCAGGATCGGCGACGTCGCCGAAAGATGACCAATCGACATCCGTAATGAAGTCTCCGCCTGCGCCCGTCAGGATTACGATCTTGTTCGCTCGATCCTGCGAAATACGGTAGAAGGCCTCGACAAACTCCGTGTGAGTTTGTGCGGTCATAACGCACGGGCCACCGTTGGTGTGGAGTTGAACAATCAGAACACCGTTGGCGTCTCGTGTCAGCTTTACGTAGTGATATGCAGTGAAGTAGTCAGCTTGAAGTGGTTGCATAGGAGTCTCCTCTCTGTTTGGTTGGGAAGGCATTGAACAACTTTGCCGTTTAGTTTCTAGGTTTCATTTCGCTCCTTTCGTCGCGATTTTCAGATCTCTTTTTAGAATTCCGGTTTGATTAACGAGTTAACGATTAACTTCATACGAGTTCTACTCCTTTTCTCGGGCTGGCTTTTTGACCCGACGTAATTTTGCTTGGGATTTGAAAATTGAAATCAGCTGGGCGAGTCGACGTTCGTAGTCGTTGCAGATAGGGCAGTTGCCGTCGGCGTCGATCCATTCCGGGTGCTGCGCGAGCAGGTCTTTGTGTAGCTGCCGCTGCAACTCGCCATAGGTTCGAGCCGATAGTTTCGCTTCAGAACGCGAGCCCAAGCTTTGTTCTCCATGTGATCCGTTATCCATTTTCATTTCTGATTTGCTGCCAGTTATATCGCTCCATTCTTGCCATCGCGGAAATCGTATGATTCGCTTGTAGTAATCGGATTTAGCGATAAGCGTCTATTATGGAGCTTCGACATCTTCGTTACTTCGTTGGCGTCGCTCATCACTTGAACTACAGCGAAGCGTCCCGCCGCCTGCACGTGGCGCAGCCCGCGATCAGCCAAACCATTCTGGATCTGGAAGAGGAACTGGGCGTTAAATTGCTGCTCCGCACGAAACGAACTGTGCAGCTTACTGCGGCAGGAAGCGTCTTCTTGCGTGAGGCGGAGCAGATCCTGAATCATGCAAAGGAAGCTGGTCAGATCGCGCGGCGCGCCGCACGCGGGGAGACCGGCAGTTTGGGCATAGGATTTTTCGGCACTGCCTCCGGTCCGTTCTTGCCTTCCCTCGTACAGTCGTATCGGCAAAAATTTCCTGACGTGCAACTACAGCTTTATGAAATGACTCCCGACCAGCAGCTCGCCGCCTTCGACGACGGACGGATCGACCTGGGCTTCTCGAGAAACCTACCGCCAGACCGCCGCGCAGAATTTGAAGAAGAAAACGTCTACATGGACGAACTCGGAATTGCGCTGCGTCCTATTCACCGACTGGCACGGCAAAAAGTAGTGCGCCTGAAAAGCCTGGCGGGCGAGCCATTTGTCCAATTCCACCGCAAAGGGGCCCGAACCTTGTTTGACGAAGTCGTTTCTGTTTGCCGGCGAGCCGGCTTCTCGCCACGCATCGTAAATGAGCCGGACTTCATGGCGACTGTCCTCACTCTTGTAGAAAGTGGGCTTTGCCTCTCAATCGTACCTCGTTGCGTCGCGAGCCTGAAACGGCCGGTCGTTATTCGTTCCATCATTCCAAAATCAGGTCGGATTCCTTTGTGCGTTGCCTGGCGCAAATCTTCCGACAATCCCGCCGTGCCGGCGTTTCTGGAAATTCTGAGAGCGTCGCGACCGGCGATCAGAAAGCAGATGGAAAATTTGATCCGCCAATCGAACGAAGCTGCCTAACGCAGAATTTTTGTAATACGAAAACCTCGGAGCCTACGGGGTCCGGTACCTTTTTGTCATTTCAGGCTTTTCTTTAGCCGAAACGGAAGATCTCAGAAGTCGATTTCTCCTGGGCCGAGCCCTTGAAGCGAGGGGGTCCGAACCTTTTTAACATTGGCTGTCAGGCCAGGGAGAAAACTGCCCGTTTTCTGGGGTTACGGAGCCTCGTTCGATACCTTTTTGGCAATTGGTCGAACATGTAGGTAATAACTGACAATTTTCATCTGACTAAGAAACAGCTCACGCGCTTCATCGAAAGCCCGGGCCGAAGCATCAGGCACTTGTCCGTGCCACGCGAAAAAAGGTGCACTGACAGTCAACTCCGTTAACGCTGTGCCCGATAATGGGCTTGCTGCTCTAAGGCAGCCACCACCTTTTTGAATCCCTTAATCTCGGCAGCGGTAACACCTCGCGCGACGTGCCGCTCAAGCTCCAACAAATGGCTGCTGATACGGTGTGCAAGTTTGCGACCTTTCGCGGTCAGTGTGACGATAAACGTGCGCCGATCCGTTTTTCCGACCTCACGCGTAATCAAGTTCCTTTTCGCCAGCCGATCCAGAATGCTGGTCAGTGTCGATCGCTTATGAGCAAGGCCACGATGGAGTTCGGCCACTTTCGCAGGCCCGGAATGGGCTAGCATTGCCAAGAAGTGGGCTTCGCCTTGCGTCAAGCCCGGTTCACCTAATTTATCTAGGTAAAGGCCAATTCGATGCGTCGCCCGGTGCACAGGATGAACGAAGCTCAAAGGCATCTTGCTGCCAATTTGCGTATTGAAGTTGTCATGTGCGAATCTTCTAAACGGTCAGCGTTTGGCTGGAGCGCTTAATTAGGTGTTAATGGATATCAGCGGAAATCTTCCCGTGGCGGCGTGAACACCTGGACCTCCTCCGCGTCCTCAATGATCTCGATGCTGTGCTCGATGTTCGCCGGGATGGCGTAGGTGTCGTCGGGACCCAGTTCGTGTCGTGAGTCGCGTGTAAGCACACAGATGCGACCCGAGAGAATATAGCCGGTCTGCTCGTTCGGATGCGAGTGAAACGGGATTACATTCTCTTTTCGGTAATGCATCTTGGTGACCATCGACTGTGGCCCAATGGCCAGGAGATCGAAGGCAACACCAAATGAATTTCGGTGCTTGGCTTCTTTAGGTTTGACGACGTGAATCATAGTTTCTTTTTGGATGAACGAAGCTCAAAAGACATCTTTAAGAAAATATTTCAGGTCTGGCTCGACCCACGACTCTCGTGCGCGATCGCTGAAGAGCAACTGTCGCGAATAATAAGTAAGTGGGAAGTCTTTTTCGAGTAATTGTCGATTTGCCTTAACTATTTGCTCGAGACTTTTGTCAGTGGCCATGGCGCGCTCTCGCGCCAGAAAATGGATCCAAAAAAGCGTAATGGTCTCGGGATACTTTTCCAAGTGACCCAGGGAAGATGCGAATCGACGCAGCGTCGCACGCATTTTGCAGGCGGCTTCGTTTGTTGACGAAGATTCGGTCAAATAGACCCACGCGACATGCAGATGCGACGCGTGTCGAAAGTCATGGTTTGCGACTTCGCCACGTTCCAACGCGCGAGTCAGCTCCACATCAGTCATGGCGTAGTTCCTTCTTAAGAACGGAATTGATGGCCGATTCCCAATGAAGACGCTGATGCGCGGCCCAGTCAGGACTTAGCTTTCCGACTTCCTCACTTCTCTCCGGCGCCAGCGCAGAATGACGATGCCAATCGTCTTTATCTGGCGAGACATCACTCGACAGCAGTTGCTTGGATCTCAATCAGCGCATCCTTCGGCAATTGTGCCACTGCCACTGTTGTTCGTGCCGGTGGATTCTCGGGAAAGAAAGTAGCGTAGACTTCATTCATTGAACTGAAATCGCTCATGTTCGTTAGGAAGACGGTGCACCGCACCACTTTGTCCATACTTGATCCTGCGGCTGTCAGGATCGCCGCGACATTGCGAAGAGCGCGATCGGTTTGTGCGGCAATACCACCATCGACAATTGCAGCGGTTTCGGGGTCGAATGGAATTTGACCGCTGACAAATATCAATCCATTTGCCCGAATTGCCTGCGAATACGGACCAACCGGCCTGGCTCCGGCATCTGTTGCTATCACGGTTTTCATTTCTTCCTCAACTTAGAGCTCATCAATCGTTATAGGGTTACGGTTCCGCGGAGTAATTCCACGGCGTGTCCGCCAACACTGATGTTCGTGACGCGATCGCCTTCCCGTTTTGCCCGAACAAAAATTTCACTGGGCCGGCCAATCTCGACACCTTGGCGGATCAGCACCTGCTCGTCGCTGTTTGCAACTCCATATCTCACCATCCAACCGGAAGCGCAGCCCGCCGCTGAACCGGTGGCCGGATCTTCGCCGCCGTAGAAAAACATGCGCGCGCGCACTTCAAGAGAATCTTGACGCCGTTCCGGACAAACAAGGTAGAAGAAGCGCGTCCCAGCACTCTCCAGGAATTTAGCGGCCTGGGCAAAGTTCAACTCTAAGTGAGCTAATGCGTGCAAGTTGCGGAATGGCACAATCGCATACGACAACCCTGTCGAGACGACTTGGATCGGCCATTCCGAAGCAATTTCGCGCGCATCAATCCCAATCGCTCGCGCGACGTCCTCTAGCGGGAGGATCGCTCCAAACTCAGGATCGCGCTGACGCATCTCGCCAAAAACATTGCCCTCCGCGCGGTTGTTCCTGGCACGGGTCGAATCGGCAGTGAATCGGACAGGGATTTTCCCGACGTTCAAATCCAGCACGATTTCATCGGGCGCCGTGTTCGTTGTACTATATAGATAGAGCGCAGTTCCTAGCGTTGGATGTCCGGCAAACGGCAATTCTTCCCGGGTGGTAAAGATGCGGACTCTCTTCCCATCGGTAGCCTCAACCTCCGGTTCGCGTGGAAGGATGAAGGTTGTTTCCGAAAGATTCATTTCTCGCGCCAGCGCTTGCATTTGTTTGTCGGTCAAACCACGTGCGTCGGTGAAAATGGCCAACGGATTCCCCGCGAGCGGCGTTCGGGTAAAAACATCAAGCTGAACGAAATCGTAACTGGCAGCCATATCCGTAAATATTTGTTCGTCTAATGCCGGAGGGCTTCAGCAGGAGAGATTCGCGTGGCATAACGCGCTGGAATTAGACACGCAATCACGGCGATAACGGCAAGGACAAACGGCACAGTAACAAAAGTAAACAGATCGGTGGAGGACACGGCGAACAGCAAGCTCGACATAAGACGCGTGACAAACATTGAAACCACCAGACCGGCCGCCGCGCCGATCGAGACGAGAACTAATCCGGGGCGAACGGCAAGGAGCAAAATATCGCGGATTTGCGCACCAAGAGCCATCCGAATGCCAAACTCCTGGACGCGTTGTTTCACCAGAAAAGCGGTGACGCCGTAAATGCCCAGGCTGGCGAGAAACATCGCCAGGAAACCAAATGTGGACATAAGAAATAAAGCTAATCGACGTCGTGCCATGGAACTGGAGATCAACTCATTCATGGTCGTTACGCCGTAGACTGGAAGCTCCGGATCAATTTGCTCCATAGTGCGCGTCACGAGCTGTCTTGTCGTGGTAAGGTTCGCAGAGGTGCGAAGAAAGACTGCAAACAATTGACTCGAGCGCTGAAGAATCGATCCGTATAAGCGTGGTTCTGGCGCTTGATCCAACCCGTGGTCTCGCACATCGCCGACCACGCCGATAATTTCAGAGGCGGTGGTTGCCCTGCCAGTGTCTCTGCCGGTGTCTCGCACGTGTTGTCCAATTGGATCTTGCTGCGGGAAGAATTTTCGTGCGAACGCTTCATTCACAACGACAACTTTGGTTGCCATATCATCATCATGATCCGTGAAGACGCGTCCTTTCCTTAGCGGAAGCTTCAGGAGATCGAAATAATTTGGGCTCACCGCGCCGAAATCAGCGGTGTACTCTTCCTGGGCGGAGGTAGGATTGTCTGGAAATGAGAACGCGATCAAATTCCTAGAATTGAGCGCACGTGTGCTCAAGAATGGAACACTTGTGGTCAAACCAACCGCAACGCTCTGCACACCCGGTGCGGCCTCCAAGCGCTGAACTAATTCGCGCGCGAGTCGCCCGCGCTGCGGCGGATTCAAATAAGGATTGGCGTCGGGATTGTTTGGCCGCGGGATCCAGATTTGCGCGACAGTTACACCGCGCGGATCAATGCCCGGTCGTTCGCGAAGCATCGCCGAAAAACTCCGGATCAATAATCCTGCGCTGATCAACAAGACCACGGACAAAGCGACCTCCAACATCACCAGCGCTGCCCGGGAGCGGCTTTGACGAATCCCATGTTGTCCGCCGGTGCGGCCGCCTTCTTTCAAATCGTGATTTGGGTCGGTCATCGTGGCGTGAAATGCCGGACCTAGCCCGAACAGAATCCCACTGAAGACCGACAGCACAAGGGCCAGAGCGATTAGCCGCCAATCGCCATGGATTTCATTTAGCCGAGGGATCTCTTGAGGCAGCAACGCGAGCAACGAGTCGCGGGCGAATTGCAAGACGAGTAGAGCTGCCGCCGCGCCGGTCAAAGAGATGAGCACACTCTCGGTCAGGACCTGACGCACAAGTCGAGAGCGGGAGGCTCCAAGCGCCTGACGAATCGCAAATTCGCGCATTCGCGTCAACGAGCGTGCGATCAGGAGGGTGGCAACATTCACACACACGATTAGGAGAACGAAAGCTACCGCGGCCAGCAACACGATCAGCATTGGACGCACCTCGCCGGTAAGACTCGATTGCACAGGCTCAATTCGAAGCTCCCAGCGTGACTGGTTAGGATAGTCATTTGGATAGCTCTGCTGTGATTGCCTAACGAACGCATCCAATCTTTGTTGCGCTTCCTTGATGGACAATCCGGGCTTCAGCCGTCCGATAGCGCCGGGAAGAAATCGGGCACTTCGAACCGGCGGGACCGGAAACGGCGCAGCAACGAATCCTGCGGCTACCCAAAGTTCCACATCACCGCTAAGACCTTTACCGGGATGACGAAAATCAGGCGGCATCACCCCGATGATGGTGTAGCCATCCTCGTCCAAGCGAATTCTCTTGCCGATCACGTTTGGATCGCCGCCGAACTGTCGTTTCCACAATGCGTCACTTATCACCACGGGATCCAAAAAACCTGGGACCCAATCTGCTTGGGTGTATGCACGTCCCAATGCGGGTTTCGCCCGCAGCATGTCAAAATAACTCGGACTCGTGCCGAGCATCTCGATGCGTTCAACCCGTTCGCCACCGGTTAGAGCGGTGGGGACTGGAAAGATCACGCTAATCTGCTCAAAAATGTCCGAATGCTGGCGCAAATCTTCGAACTCCGGCACGGACATGCCGACATCCCTGGCGCCGGCGCGATTGTCAAGAATTCGAACCAGTCGCTCCGGCTGAGGAAATGGCAGTGGCTGGAGAAGGACTGCCTGAACGAGCGTGAAGATGGCGATGTTGCCACCAATTCCCAGCGCCAAAGTCATCACGCTAACGAGAAGAAAAGCCGGCGTCTTTACAAGTGTTCGCGCAGCATAGCGCAAATCGGCGATGAGATTTTCCATAGTTTTGTTTCTTGCTCTTTTGTAACGGAGAACGACACTTCCACAAGTTCATTATTATCACAATGATATTGCCATTTTCGCACGATTCTGCTATTCGTTGGGAAGAGGTTTTAGGAGTAATTTAGGAGGCTCCCATGCTCGATGATTTACGCGCCCTCGTAGAGTTTGCCCAGGCCGGGTCCATCGCCGGTGCAGCCGATCGTCTACACCGGACACCATCCGCTATAACCCGGCAACTGCAGAGGCTGGAGGCTGCATTGGGTGCTGAGTTGCTCGACCGCTCGGTAAAGCCGCCGCGCCTGAACTCGCTGGGCTCCAGGGTTCTTGAACAAGCGCGAGATCTGTTGCAGCGGACGGGGGCGCTGAAATCTCTTGCGTCGCGCGACGCCGAACCTCACGGCCTCTTGCGCATCGGGCTCGCCCATCCCCTGGCCGAGGGGGCGCTTATCGAACCTATTCGGGCGCTGACGGAAAAATACCCTAAGGTCAGACTGCGGCTGTTGAGCGAGCTCACGGGTGAATTATTTAACCGGCTGCTGGCGGGTGAGCTCGACGTTGCAGCTGTGCTTTTGCCCGAAGGTAGAATCGCCCCTCCACCACTTCTGACGAATATCATCGCGGCGGACCGTTGGGAGATCGTTCAAGGCGCGGCAGGCAACATCGACGCCGACTGGAAAAGCTTAGCCAAAGCACCCTGGGTGCTCAATCCGCCCGGGTGCAAGGCTCGGGCAAACCTTATCGATCAGATGGACCGTGCCGGCTTCACCCCTATGATTGCGGCTGAAATCCACAACATGCATCTGCAGCTGGAGTTTGTTCAGTCGGGATATGGAGTCGGGCTGCTGCCAGCTCGCTTTATTGCCAGGACAATTTCCATCGACAAGGTTGAAGTGTTGCGCCCGCGATCATTTGATTTGCACATGTCCGTCGCGATAGTGCGGGTTGGACAACTCGGCGCCTTGGAGAGGGCCGTCGGACTGTTGGAACACGGCATTCGGCATTTGTTTGAGGCAGCCAACACAAGGAAGCCCGTAACGAGGAGCCGAAGGAGTGTACCCGCGAATCGGCGGCAGGCGCGACCGCGCAAGTAGTCGCCGAGCGTCGCCTGTTGCAGCCTCTCTATCCACTTGCGTTAGGTCATGATTCTGGCCTGCTCTGAGACTCGAATCGAACTGCCTCGACAAGCCAGAATTTCGACGCGAATTCACAACCGCATCCCCATGTCCTCGCCCTGCGCGATATCAATCACACCGGCGTGCGGCCAAATCTAGATCACGAAGATATCCTGCGATGCCGCTGCTGCCACGCCAATAGGCGGGTCTTCCAGGGCTCCGCCTGAAGCAAGCGCTTTTCTGACGTCGAAATGCTGCGCGTCGCTGGTGTAAACCAAGAAGATCGTTACCAATCCGGCGGATCGCAGAACGCGCTGATCTGGCCGGCGGTCAAATACGACGCCTCGCTTGCAAACAAACACCGGACCGCGCGTTTGCCGACTATGAGGTTGCCCTTGAAGCCGCTGGCCGGGTCCCCTTCGGCCACAGCAATCTGATTCCCGTTCGGCTTTATCGGATCGATCGCTCTTTGAACACGTATAACAATTTCATCTTAAAATAATTTCACGAATCAATTCAATGCCCAGAACTTTTCTGTATTCACTCCGTTCCACTCTTTTCTTGTTCTGAAACTCGGTGCTACCGATTACCTTCTTGGCCACATATTCTTGCTCGACGCCTTTATCGCCGATGTTCCCACCATAAGCCGCCATGTTTTTAAAAGTGAGATATAAAAATATATTGGGCTGATCCGGTGATTTTGGACTGGCCTGGAAGACCTTGTAATCGATGATTAGCCCAGCTTTCTTCATGGCTTCCATGGTCGGCTTCCATGTCGAATTTAGCCAATCGATGTACTCTGGAAAATGCCCGTACTCAACTTGTATGTAGTCCACCTCAGTGACCGGGCCGTCAGTATACTGGCGGTCATTCTGGGCAAGTGCATCCCGGGAAAGTGTATCCTGGGCACGTGCATCAAGCGAAAGTGAGGAAGCTGCGACACACATGGATAAGATAATAGTCTTAATCATTTTCTCTTTGTAACGGAGAACCGACAATTCCACAACTTCATTATTATCACAATTATATTGCCGTTTCCGCACGATTCTGCTATTCGTTGGGAGGAGGTTTTAGGAGCTCCTGTCCGGTCCCCATCATCATCATCGTGCTGCCCATGCGGATCTTCACGTGCTGAACGGCTTTGTGACCCGTCCGAGCTTCGTGTTCGACGCCTAACTCCTCACAGGCTTGGACGAGCGCTTCGAAGTCCGACCGCTGGCTCCGCTGGTTCAGGTTGCAAACCCTCACGCAGGATTTCCCGCCAAAGCGTCTTGATCAGGCGGCCGGCTTTTCTCCGCGCGCCCGATGCAGTTTGCTAACTTTATTCGGTTAAGCTGCGGGATGCCATGGTCGCCAAAGATCGAACAGGCCATTTCTGTGCTTGGCGGGCTTGTTCGACACCTTGCGAGGTATCGTTAGGCAAAGATTTGCTGGTGGCGGCATCGTGTGAAACGAAATGACTACCCAATCAGCGTTTCATCGATCACTGGACAATGCTAAATGTTGGCAGAATCAAAATCCATCGTGACTTCCGCGACTTATCCCGGAGCCTACAGGGCTCGAACCCGCGACCTCGCGATCCGAACATCGACAATGCAACGAAGGTGTTCTTTCACGGCTTCACTGCGCGGTTTGGGGTCTTCTACAGCGTCTTTCAAGCGCATCCGACAAGGCGCACTAAACTTCCTTGAACTGGAATTTGTTAATTTTTAGAGAGCGAATTCTGGATTCGAGAGTTGAAGGTGGCATGCCCAGCCTGGCCGCGGCGCCATGTGCTTCGGAGACTTTTCCATTACTTTGCCCAAGCGCTGCTTCGATGCGCGTCCGCTCAGAAGAAGTCTGATTGACTGCGGGCGACCTGGCCGGTTGTGACTCGCTCGAGAACCAACTTTTATCAATCGAGAACTCGTTCGTTTCACCGATGATGAGCGACCGTTCGATTACGTTCTGCAGCTCGCGGACGTTGCCAGGCCACGAATACTCTTGCAAGGCTTCCAAAGCTTTCTCTTGGATGCTCTTTATCTTCTTTCCGGCCCAGGTACGAGCAAAATCAGCGATCAATCCGAGCGACCTTTGCCACGACCCGAACGGTGCCCACGGAGGATGTGCTCGACCAATTCCTCGCCGAACCGCCTGGTCAACGGGCCCGAGTGCAATAACATGCGGTAATAGATTGCGCCAAAGATTGCGTCGTTCAGCAGTTCAGGTTCTGTCTCCGACCGCAACTCGCCTGCATTCTTGCCTCGCTGCAGATCGGCGATCGTAGCATTCCGCCGGGGACTAACCCATCGGTCAAAGAACTCCTGGAGAATGGCTGGCTCGCTCTGGCCCTCGGCGATTAGCCCGGCCACAATCTTGCCGAAAGGTCCGTTGAACGCATCGATCAACCGCCGCACGCGAAAGCGGAGGGACTCTTCCGCGGTCAGGACCGTCGGCTTCTCCAGGTTGGGAGCCATTCGCTCGCAGAGCATGGCCAACACCAAGGTCGCCTTGGTCGGCCACCATTTATACAGGGTGGGTTTGCCGACCTTGGCCCGCTTGGCGACCTCTTCCATGGTCAAGTCGCGGACGGACTTCTTTCTGAAGCAAGGCGTAGACCGCATCCATGATGGCGGCATGCGATTCGGCCGTTTGCCGAGGCGGCCGGCCTTTGCGGACAGCGGGAAGCGAATTTTTCTTCATCGGGATAAGTTTAACGAAACGTAGCGTAAAGTCAATTGACACGGGCATCGCCCGTCTTATTATAAGAACGGAACGTAAAGGAAATTAAATGGTCAGCGCGCGTGGCTGACTGAAAACCACCATCAACTCAAAAAGGAGAATGTAATGACTAATCAAATCCGCCCCTACGAGCCCCTCACCTCCGAAAATGCGGCGCTCGTTCTCGTCGATCATCAGGTCGGCCTCATGACCGGCGTCCGTGATTATTCGACCGGTGAGCTGAAACACAACGTGGTGGCCCTGGCCAAAGCGGCCAAGGCGCTGAAGCTGCCGATCATCGTTACCACGACGGCGCGCGACAGCTATGTGGGGACCGACGTTCCCCGAACTCGTGGAGGCGCTGCCAGGCGTCGAGATCATCGATCGCTCGTCGGTCAACGCCTTCGACGACGAGCGCGTGGCTCGCGCCATCGTGGCGTCCGACCGCAAGAAGCTGATCTTCGCCGGCATATCTCTCGAAGTCTGCGCGGCCTTTCCGGCCATTACTGCCGTAGGCAAGGGGCTCGACGCCTATGTGGCGGTCGATGCCTCGGGAACGTTCAGCGAGACCAAGCGCCAGGTCGGGTTGCTGCGCATGCTGCAGGCCGGCGTCATACTCTCCGACTACGCGACCTTGATGGTGGAAATCCTCAAGGACAATGCGCGACCGGAGGCCGGCGAGGTTTACGGGGCCATGGACATGCCCTGGGCCAAGCTGGTTGGCCAGATTGCCCAGGCGTATGGGAAGTAACAGTTCACCGTTCGTACGGCAGAGTCCAACTCAGGTAGGTCATCTCATTAGGCTGGATGCCTGCCGCAAAGCCAGACGCCGCTCGCATTGACACTCCGCCCGCAACCCCGTAGCCTGCCTTGGATGTTCGCTCGAACTGGCCGGTGTGTCATCGTATTGGCGCTCTGTCTTTCGGTCGGCGGCCACTGGGTTTGCCTGCAATCGGTCGCCTGGACGCGGATGGTTGCTAATTATTCGCAGCATTGTTCTTTTACGCAGGCGATTGCGCAGACATTTGACGGAGGTCATCCCTGTGATCTCTGCAAGCACATCACAAAAGCCAGAGACACCGAAAAGAAGCAGGATAGGCAAACGTCGACCGGTAAGCCAGACTTGTTCTGCACGACGAGCCGACTCTTTTTGCGGGCCACTTTTGTTCCCTTCAAATATCCGGATTTGATCAGCGTATCGATCTGCGGCTGGCAACAGCCGCCTTCGCCTCCTCCTCGTCGGCAGGGCGTCTAAGTCCAAAGGCGAAAGAGAAACGGCGCCGTGCGGGTGCACGATCCGCCGCTTGCTTCGCATTCACTCGGGCAGGGCGTCCTTTGCGCCGACCCGGCCCAGAACTCTGGAGGAACTTTATGCAAAGATTCTATCAACATTTTTCGATTGGATTGACTTCGTATGTAATCGCATTAGCGATGCTCGCGTCTGTCAACGGCGCCCTGGGTTGCGCCTGCGGTTGCGACGTTTTCGAGGTTGCGACCAGCTCGATGTTTCCGAACCAGCCCGGTGGCATGGTTTTCGTCGACTACGATTTTCAGGACCAAAACCAGAACTGGAGTGGCACTTCGACTGCGCCTGCTTCGCACAACGACGATAAGGAAATTAAGACACACTTCACCGATTTCGGCCTGCAATATCTGTTCAACGCAAGCTGGGGCATTCAGCTAGAGGCCCCGTACGATTTTCGATCTTTCACGACCAAGATCGATTCGGGGAAAATCGTCACGGAGCGCTGGAATCAGCTTGGCGACGTGCGGATTGAAGGTCTTTACACCGGATTTTCTGCCGACCTCTCGGCTGGTGTGAATTTAGGTGTGAAGCTACCGACAGGGGATTACAAGTTCGATCCCAACGTGGTGGATCGCGATACCCAGCTCGGAACAGGCAGTACGGACATTCTGATGGGCGGCTTTTATCGTCATCACGTGAGCCTTCGAGCAAGGCTGTATTGGTTCGCCCAAACTGAGCTCGATCTTCCAGTGCTAACGCAGGAGCACTATCGGCCAGGCTTGGAGTTGGATAGCGCCCTCGGAATGTATTACGGCGGTTGGAGAATAGGTTGGGCCAAGATTTCTCCGGTTGCGCAGGTAATCATTTCCGAGCGGACCAGCGATGGCGGCGGCGCGTCCTCCCATCCGGTCGCTTCGGGTTTTCAACGTGTTCTCATCTCACCAGGATTCGAATTGGATGTTCACCCGTTGAAGTTCTATGCCGATGCCGAGGTTCCGGTATATCAAAACTTTGTGGGAAATCAGATCGCGGCGCCGGTCTCAGTCAAGGCCACGGTTGCGTACGAGTTTTGAGTTCAACGATACAACTCAAGCGGCATAGCGGTGATCGTAGTTTGACCGACTTCGATCAGATATCCGTCGGATCGCGTATGTAACAGCGCATCTCCGTTTCGTGAACTTTCGGCTCGGTGACGAAACGTGCTCCGCGCGAACGCCACAGTTGATAGCAACTCTGGATGTCGACCACCCGAAGATTGAGAAACGAGCTTAACGTGTTGAGGTCGCTTGGCGCAGACGCAATGACCTATTCCGATCCAGAATTCATCGTGACGGTAACGTTGATTGTCGCCGCGAGCCTTTAGAATCCGCCGCGTGCGGCTGCGTTCGTTACAATCTTCGTGGACGGTAAACTCCGGACGCGATAATGGGTTCCGAAGAACTTGAGTGTTGATGGTTGAGAGCCGAGAGCGAGCGGAAGATAGAAAACAAAACTTCATGCAGGGAATCAAAGACAAGGTCGTCGTTATCACGGGGCAAGCAGCGGGATAGGCGAGGCCACGTAAAAGTGCGTAAAACAGGAGCGCGCCGCGGCTTCGCACTTGGCAAGCACGAGGCGCGGAAGTCGCGCTGGGCACACGCGCGCGAGTTACGGCTCTGGTTCGTCGCTCTGCTCGTCCGCCTGGGATGCCTGACGCATTTGATCGTGCTCCGCTTCGCTGACGCGGCGCTGAGTCGCGCGACGAGCGTGGAAGCCGATCAGCGATTACATCGATTTGGTCCGTTCCCCCGAACCCGATTCGAAGCCGAACAACAAAATAGTCAAACTGAACGCGATTACCATCGGAACTATCATTGCACCGCTAAACTATTCCTGCGTGAATTGCACTGCCATGGCGCGAGGGTGGGATTTCATAATCCCTCCTTTGAGGCAAAAGGTTAAGTCTCTTCAGCTATCCTCTCTGAGAAGTTCAGCCAGTATCGCTCACACCATTGCGAGATCTCCACGCTACAGTGGAATCAACAAGGGACTCGCGATTTGCCTAAGGACCTTCGGATATACAGAACCTGCTTCCAGCGGAAACGTCGCTGCGCGGCCACGAACTCGTGGATTTTTGTAAAGGTAAACCTCTCTCACTAAGAGTCTGCTGTTTGTTATCTGGCGGTCGTGTTTTCGAAAAGCCTCTGCTCTTCCCGCCAGACGCCCACCACTGCGAGCGCCGTCAGAATTCCGAGCGAGACTTCGGCGAAGCGATGCGCTGCAGCAATCCATGGCGTCACTGCGCGCGGAATCATCACGATGATCACCAGCGTGATGCAAGCGTAGCTATAGCCCACCTTTTCCAAGCGAAGCACAAACGATATCAGCCCGAGAAGAAGCATCGCCAGCGCGAATACGAAGAGGTTTGCGCCGAAGAAGGTCGATTCCATTGCTCCGATCGCTGCACCCAGCGCGCTCGCGACGATCCGCTCGATCGCCAATGGCACCGTCGTGCCCAGAGGTGATTGCATGACCACGACTGTGGCGATCGCAGCCCAGTATGCTTCAGGCAATCCTACTAGCCGCCCGAGTAATATCGCGATCGTCGCCGCAAGCGCGGTCCGGAAAGCGTGCGATAGCGACGGAAGGTTCTCCCGTTTCCAGGTCCAGAGTTTCATGGCCGCTAATCATCTCCGGATTTAGCTGCGGCTGGCAAGCTCGCGCTCAATTGCCGAAGAACATCTAGCAGCTTTCAGCCGATAAGCAGACGATCGCTATGGTAGAACACGGCTCGTCGAAGCCGATCCCACGCGCCGCGCCAGTGACGAGGGCCGATTTACCGTCGAGGCTGAAGTTCGCATGTGGAGCCTTGTCAGCAATGTCGTCCGATGAACTGGCTGCGTTCATGTTTTATAGGATGGAAATGCCAGCTAGTGGTCGCCGCCGAGGTAGCAGGCATCTGGCGCCGCGGGATGAGTGGCATCGCGACATCGACATTACACTCGGTGAGCGTCAATCGCCCAGCTACCGTAGCTTTTATGGCTCTGGTTCGTCGGTCTCCTCCTGCGCCCGGGATGCCTGACGCATTTGATCGTGCTCCGCTTCGCTGACGCCTTCCTCGAACATCTGGGCACTTTCGCTCCGTCCCTCGGCATCTTCATCTTCTCCGAGGGAGTCTGCTGCTTGCCGTCCCGTTGAGCCGGGCACGAAATCCCAACCCTCCGAATCGGGTACGGATTCACTACTCTCTTCTTGCGGATCCATTTCCGCGTCTCCTGTCAGCTCACGTTTGGCTTGTTGATAGTCAGCCTCCGACGGTTCGGAAGAAGGACGACCGTTAATCGCGGCTAACTCGCGCGCGCGGGCTTCAACCATCTCAGAGGTCACCGTCCCAATCCCACCAGCGTTCTCCATTATAATACCTTTGTTCAGCGGATTTTTTCTCATAATTTAACTAGCTCCCTATTCTTATTTACCTCGAGTTGCGCGACGAGCATTCAGGTGAGTCTCGTCGCGAACATCACTCACGATTCAATCGATCTTGTCCTCATCAAATTCAACACCAGTTTCGTCTAAGGCCACCTCAGTTGGACGTTTGCTTGGATGGATTTTTCTGTCGCTCGAACATCATTCCTCCGCGCCTATACATAATCGAAGAGCGTCATGAACCCGTAGTCCATGTGCAGTTGCTGGTGGCAGTGGAAAAGGGTCAGGCCCGGATTATCAGCAATAAAGTCCACCTCGGCTTCCTGGTATCCGCCTAACATCACAACATCTTTCAAGATTCCAGCTGTCGGCTTCCCTGCCAGACTCGTCAGCTCAAAACTATGGCGATGGAGATGGATTGGATGGATATCGTCACTGGCGTTGCGCATACGAATGCGATAGCGCTTGCCTTGCTTCAGGTGAAATGAAGCCGGGATCATCTTGTCGCTCATAGGGAAGGCCACGCCATTGATAGTCCACCGGTTAAAACCTTCCTCGGCGGCGTTGTCCTTCGCGAAGATCATCTCAATGGTCTCGTCCGGCGAAGGGGCAGTTGCACCGGCCTTCGCGAAACGCGTGTAGTCCCAGTGAAACGGCGCAGGGGCGATCCATTTCGGTTGTCCGCCGCGACCAGCGTATTCAACGACACTGCCCATGCCGTGCCGGCGATCATCGTCGGCTAGATCGCCCATGATCCAGACACCCGGATGATTCATTTCCACAATGGCGGAGATACGTTCGGCCGTGCCCAGCCAGAGGATCGGCACCTGCGCCGGGTTCGGAACAGGATTGCCATCTAGAGCGACGACCTTAAACGAGTGACCCGGCAATGCTAGGCTGCGAATCTCGGTAGCGCTTCCGTTTAAGATATGAAACAGGACGCGTTCTCCCTGCTTCACACGAATCGGCTCACCGTGACCGAGCATGCGTCCGTTGATCGTGAATGATCCGTAGCCGACCTCGTACCCGTGTGGCATTCCCTTCGCGATCGAGGCTTTCGTTGCGGACTCTCCCACTTGTTCGAGCGACTTGACGCGAGTCGGCGGAGACAGGAAATCCATGGCCATGTCGCCGCCGCGACTGAAGGTCGGCTCGAATTCCTTTAGGACAAGAAAGACTTCGCGGTCGTATCTGCCCGGTTCCTGTCTCGGCTCTATGTACACCGGCCCCACTTGTCCGCTATATTGTCCAGCCGCGAGATTTGCGCCGGCGCGGTTGTGAGTGTGATAGAATCGCAAGCCAGCCGGTCTGGGTGTGAATACAATGCGCCGCTTGCCATGCGCAGGAATAAAAGGCGTTCCCTCCTCGGCGGCTCCGTCCACGTCAGTCGGGATCTTCTGACCATGCCAATGCAACTGCTCCGGTGTATCGGTGTCGTTGAAAACGTCCACCGTGACTTGCTGACCTTCCTTGAACCGAAGCAATGGCCCAGGGAACTGCCCATTGTAGGTAGTGATAAAAATGATTCGCTTCGGCGCGATCTCAACCGGAGACGTTTCGATGCGCAGTGTGTAGTCTGCGGCAGCGGACTCGCTTGGCGAAACCGCTGGTTCACTGTGCTGAATTTGCTCCTCCGTCTGAGCAAGAATGCCTTTCGGACAGAGCAAAAATCCTCCGGCAATAGCGCCTGTGGTCTTCAAAAATTCACGCCGCGACTTCCTTCGGCCTGCAGACGTAAACGACGTGACTGGTAACTGAGACTTCGACCTTGTGACTGTTGGTTCGAATGGCATACCGCGCTGTGGCCCGGACCTTAGAGGAAATTCTCAAGCACCTAACTGTTATGGATGCTTCTCAAGTAGAAATGTCAACATCGCTGAGGCTAGATCGACTGGTTTTTCGAGAAAAGACAAGTGTCCTGAAGGGATTTCGGCCCTCTGTGCAGTGGGGATCAAATCAGCCAATTCCTGAGTATAGAAGGGTGGCACAATCTGGTCGTATTTCCCGGTGATTGATAATGTCGGTGCCTTGATCTTCTTGGCCTGCTCCCGCACATCCACGGCGAGATCGACCCTAATATTTTGCTCGATCAGAGGCCAGTCACTCATCGCCACAAAGCTCTGGATGATTCCGTCGATGGTACTTTCGTCGAACGCTGAGAGAAACTCGCGGCTGAGGCCGCTCACGAGAAGTAGCTTTGCAAGGGCAATCTTGTCCGTCCGCGCCAGGTGCAGCCAAAGATCGAACTGTAATCTTATTCGCGGGTCACTGCCGTAACTGAAACCTGAGACAAGAACCAGCGAACGAACCATCTCCGAATACTCCGACGCAATGAATGTGGCAACCGCCGCTCCAAGGGAAAAGCCGACAAGGTCGAAGCGATGCCTGCCACCAGCCCCGGCTGCTGCCACAACTCGATCTGCCAAATCGGATACGCTCGGTGCATTTGCCGAGTCAGTGCGAGCGACCGGTTCAGAGTAGTTTAGGCGAATCACGGGGCGGTGCCTCGTCAGCTGTTCTACTACCTGAGACCAGTCTTCTGACTGTCCTGATGTACCGTGTAGAAGCACAACCGGTAGCTCTTCTTCGTTGTTCGGTTGGTGCTTTTCTGGTCCTGTATTTGTTATGTTTCCTTTCACCCCGTAGGAAGATCGGAGATTCAACAATTGACCATTGGCAATTGGTATCAATCGGGTGCGCCAACAGTTCAATATGCGTGGTAGGCTTCGATCCTCAATTTGCGGTTAGTCTCCTTGGATGCGTCCGATAACAGTAGTTCCTTCAAGCTTGCCCACTGCTGTAGTCCGTAGAGACACTCAAATCTTTCCACTGTCGGTCGGATGCAAGCATTTGGTGAGTGTGTTTCTCGGCGGCGGCGTAGGCATCACTTCCAAGCAAGAGCCGCAGGGGTGGATCGGCCAGCGCCGCGATTTTGATAACAGCAGCAGCAGCTTTTACAGGATCCCCCGGTTGCTTACCATCGTAGTTTCGCTGAAAGCGGACCGCAGCGCCGACCGTCCCGTCGTACTCCTTCCGCCCTTCGCGAAGCTCCGTGGAGGAACCCGCAAAATCGGTTCGAAAGCCACCAGGTTCGACGATCGTGACTTTGATGCCGAGCGGTCCAACCTCTTTAGATAGGGATTCCGAAAAGCCCTCGACACCGAACTTTGCTGCTGCGTATGCCGCACGCCCGACTGGGCCCACACGTCCGCCGATCGATGATATCTGGATGATGTGGCCAGAGGCCCGCTCGCGGAAGTGCGGCAGCACCGCTTTGGTCATAATGATTACACCGAACAGATTCGTTTCAATCTGTGCGCGAAAATCCGCGAGCGAAGTATCTTCCACGGGGTACACGTTGCCATAACCGGCGTTGTTCACGAGTACGTCGACGCAACCGAAGGTTTCGATCGCCGCTTCGACGGCGTTCTTGGCCTGCGCCTCGTTCGTTACGTCGAGCGGAACAGTCCGTACACTCTCTCCAAACTTACTCGCGACGTCCGCGAGCCGCGCCGCGTTGCGCGCCGTGGCCACCACTCGGTGGCCGGCCTTCAACGCCTCGTGCGTCAAGGATCGGCCCAGGCCGCGTGAAGCTCCGGTAATTAGCCAGACTTTCGACATAGAAGCACCTTTCACAGACCGTCACCAATCTAAGACTATTTTCCTACTGTCAGCACGATCGTACCGAGCTGCGAGCCTTCCGGAGTGTGCGGATAAGTGCGTCGCGAATCTGTGGAGCTCCGCTGAATGGCCAGCCGCCTTTAGACTGTCAATCAGTGGCAACCAAATCCATGCGCCCGAGAATCCTCCATGCACCAATACAAATCTCGCCATTTGTTTCTCCTTTTCGCTTTAAAGTTTTGTTGGTAGTCAGTGCGACGCTTGCAGCAGCGCGACAACCTCAGCCTCCGTAATCGGCTTATCAACCACCGCCCGTTCCTTAAGCTCGTGTAAGATTGCCGGCACGATCTGCTGAATTTCGTTTCGCGAAACGCCAACATCTTTCAGACGATGCGGCACGTCGAAGCTCGCAATGAACTGTGCGGTGCGATCCGCGCACGCGAGTGCGCTCGCCTTTGGGTTCGCCCGATCGAACGGAATGCCAAATCCCTCGGCGATAGGCCCAAATCGCTCAGGCGCGATTCCCGCCATGAACCGCATAGCGTGGGGCAGGGTAATGCACGACGTAATCCCATGTGGGATGTTCCATCTCGGCCCAATCTGATGCCCCAGCAGATGTGAAATTCCGAAGCGCGTGCTCATCGATCCAAAAATCGAAAACCACGCCGCGAATTGACATTCCCCGCGATGCGCAAGTTGCTCCGCCGCGCTCGTCTCGATCGACGGTTTGAGATGCTCCACCAGCAGCGAGATCGCTTTCGCACCCAATGCGTCACTCAATGGATAATGCCTCTTCGCGTAGATTGTCTCGATCGCGTGATCGAGCGCGCGCATCCCCGTCGCCACCCAAAGCCACTCCGGAGTCTCGAGCGTAAGCTCCGGATCGTTGATCACTGTCCTCGGCTGCAGCCGCGGATCGGAAACGGTCGATTTGACGAGCGTCTTCTCGTCCGTCACGCCGCAGCCATACGTGTATTCGGCCGCGGATAACGTCGTCGGGATCGCAATCTGAATGATCTCGCGCTTTTCGAGAAAAGGATGGTTCGCTACTTTGCAAGTATCGATCGGGCTGCCGCCACCAAAACCGATCAGCGAATCGGCGTTCTCTCGTTCGATCAGCGCCTGCAATTCATGCACGCTGCTCCGTGGGACGTGTTGCCGCGCGCCTTTGAACACTGCAACGCACCGCGCGCCTGCGGCTCCCGTCACTTTTTCAAGCAGCGCCGACCCGCCCAAAGTCTTCCCAGTCACCACAATCGTGCGCTTCAGCCCACGCCGTTCGAGCTCATGACCGAGCGCGGCACTTTACCCGCCCCGGACATCACGCGTTCCAGCTTGCTTAGATTAAAGTCGTAATCCGTTATCCCTAATTTATTTTTTGTGTTCGTTGGGATCATTGTTTGTCAGTCCCCTTTCTGGTTTTGCAACTCTTTCAAGATCGCTAAGACCCTGAGAGAGTAGATGTAGAGGTTCAGGCGATCCATCAACGGGCAAGATCGTCCGACGTTGAATCATCCATTGGCCGTGGACCTCTTCCAGTTCCCAACGGTTCACGACGATGCGGTGAATGCGGTATCCCTGAGACGTGCCGTTATTCGGTAACTCGCGCGAAGCGCCCTCGTGGTCGAGATGGAGGATCTGGAGGTAGGACGTTACAATCGCGTGATTCTCCGCCTGTCGGTCGATCTGAAAGGCAGACCAGCTTGAACATTTGCCAGACCCAGTGAACGGCTTCCTGGTCGCAGCAGGCTTGAGCGTGAACGATGCAATCGTTAGTCGATACCGTCTGCCGCCTTCAAGATCGCGGTCCGCGATCAATGACGTCATCCGTGAGGAATCGCCTTCCGCGTCAGCTAATTGCGGCTGCAGCATCTGCGCATGTGGACCGCGATGTAGACAAACCAACAACCGCATGGATCTGTCCCCGCTTCGGTAATTCAACCGCGCCCAGACGTATGAGCGAGAGATCACGTCCAGTCTTGTTGAGTCAATAACCCGCTTGGTCGCAGCGACATTTCTTTAAAGGACGTCTCCGGCTCCTGAACCATGCTCACCTTGAGCCATCCTTAACCAGAATCTCCGTATGCGCCCTTCCAGCCAGAACCATCCGCCCACGCGCCGTGAACCGGAGCAATATGTCCGAACCCGGGCTGTTCGTTCTGCGCCGAGAGCGTGCAGCAGGTCAACAGTAATAACACGCAAAGGGACTGACACATTCCCCGTACTACTCGCGTAGGCTTCATCGAATTAATCATTTTGTCGCTCCTTTTTGGGAAGTGATTTTCAGATTTGGGTCATGCCGCCGTCGACGAAGAGCTCGATGCCAGTGACGTAGCTACTTTCGTCGGAAGCGAGGAAGGAGACCACTTTGGCTACTTCGTCCAAGGTTCCGGTGCGACCGAGGGGTATTTTGTCCGCGACGCTGTCGGCGAATTCTTTGATCTGTTCTTCGGTCATCCCCAAGGAATTGCGGTAGCCCGGCGAAGGAATCACGCCCGGACTAACAGCGTTTACTCGGATTTTGCGGTCTTTGAGATCCGTGGTGAAAGTGCGCGCGAAGGAACGCACCGCCGCTTTGGATGCGCTATAGACGCTGAACGCAGGCGATCCGGTACTTGAAACGATCGACGCATTCAAAATGATGGAGCTTCCATCCGTAAGGAGCGGAAGCGCCTTTTGCACGGTGAACAGAAGACCCTTGACGTTGGCGTCGAAAATCTTGTCGAAGTGCTCTTCGGTGATTGCGCCGAGCGGGGCGAATTCTCCGGTGCCAGCATTGGCGAAGAGAATGTCTATGTGGCTTTTCTGCTGCTTTACGGTTGCGTACAAGCGATCAAGATCGGAGAGATTTGAGACGTCGCCTTGTACTGCAGCTACATTCTTGCCGATCTGCTTTACTGCTGCGTCGAGTTCGCCTTGACGACGGCCAGTGATGAACACGTACGCGCCCTCCGCAACGAAGCGTTGCGCGGTGGCGAGACCGATTCCACTATTGCCTCCTGTGATGACGGCTACTTTTCCTTCCAGCTTATTCATAAGGTTTCTCCTGTTTTGTCTCCATTAGGTTGCCTGGCCGATATCGAGTCGGTTGATCTTACCCGCAGGCGAGAGCTGAAACCTGAAGTAGGTCTGAAAATCGCCCCAGTGCTCCGAATGGAATGCGCCGGTCAGATCCAGCCCATTGTTCTCGACGCAATCGATTGAAGTGAACCGGTCGTGACCAAGCGCATTGCGGGTAAACTCCTTGAGGCTACGAGGGTTCCCACCGTCATAGAGTTCAGCATCAGGCTCAAAGAGCGCCGACCAGGCTTTCCCTTTACCGCTCTGCAATGCTTCGATCGCGGCCTTTACGGTTGGATTCGTTAGCGCATCGGTCTTCATTGGGTCATACTGCTTTCAGCATCTCGCGCGGACTCAGGCTCAAACTGTCCAAAGCTGCGACGTAATGCTTCACGGCCCTGGCTGAGGTCTCGAGAGCTTTTTCTTCCGAGCGGTTGAGCGGGATGGGCAGCACACGAGCGACCCCGTCCCGGTTGATGATGGCCGGAAGGGAGAAGAACAATTCTCCCAGCTCCATCGATTGGGGCACCAAGTTGGACACGGTTAGCACCGCTTGCTCGTCTCGTAAAATGGCACGGACAATGCGAGCCAGCGCGGACCCTATGCCGTAGTAGGTGGCTCCCTTGGCGTTGATAATTTCCAGACCTGCAGTTCGCGTATCGTTCGCGATAGTTTTGAGGGCGCGTTCCTCGTCGCACAGCCCCAGTTGTCGGCAGAAGCCTTTGAGGGGCACGCCTGCGATCAGGGCGGAAGAGATCACAGGCACTTGGCTGTCCCCATGTTCGCCGATGATGTACGCGTGCACGTTGGTGGAAGCCACACCGTATCTCTCAGCGAGCCGTCGGCGGAAACGGGAGGTATCCAGAGTTGTACCCGAACCAATGACTCTGCTGGCGGGAAGTCCCGACCACTTCCAGGCTGCATAGGTTAATACATCGACTGGATTTGATGCGATCAGCAAGATCCCGTGCGGGTTATACCTTGAAATATCTTGAACTAGACCCTTCAGTATCGCCGCAGTCTCCCGCAAGCCGTCCAGCCTCGAGTTCGAATTTGCCTGGCTGACACCAGCGGTGATAATCGTTACGTCGGCAGAGGAGCAATCAGCTAAGTCGCCCGCGAAAATACGAGTGTGGTGTGAAAACAGTTCGGCATCACGTAAATCTTGGACATGACCCTCTGCGCGGCGTCGATCCTGATCAATCAGCACAATCTCGGCCGCTATTTCGGAGATCAGCAATGCATATGCGGTCGTCGAACCTACAAAGCCTGTCCCAACGATCCCGACGCGAGGAATTCGGATTCGTTTCCGATCCTGCCGTTTGGGAACACTAACGTGGACGGCATCTGGAGTACGAAGCCGCACTCCAACCTCCATCGATTTCGATCTTGTGCCGTTCGTTAGCCTCAACCAAGGGCTGGATCGACCCAGGATGTTTTTTCGTTCATGCTGCATTCTGTAACGGAGAAGGAAGCGCTCGTGGCTTCAAGACGTCAGCGAGGCCGATCCGACGAAGAAGCTCGGGGCGGACACGATCCGAAACTGGATTGACGACCTCGGCGCCGTCCTGCGTCGGATCGATGTGCACGCGGAAAGACCGCTGTAGCCGGGCATGTCACCGACTCCGCAAACTCCGGAAATGCCTTTCTCGGCTGCCATAGCGGTATCAGTAACCGGGCCGCCCATAGTAACCGTATCTGCCGTATCCATAATAGCCGTACGGGTAATAGCCGTAACCATAATATCCGTACGGGTAGCCCCAGCCCCACCAACTCGGAAAGCCGAAGCCGCCAATGAAGACATCATTAGAGAATCCGTGATGACCAAAACGGTCGCCACGAAAGCCACGGCCGTGGAAACCGCCACCGCCGAAACGTCCCCCATGAAAGCCACCGCGCTGGAAACCGCCACCGCGGAATCCTCCACCGTGGAACCCACCACCGCCGTGGAAAGCGCCACCGCGGAAGCCTCCCCCGTGAAATCCACCACCGCCACCGCCATGACCGCCTCCGCCCCCGCCGTGGCCAGCTGCCCATCCGGTCTGAGCGAGCGCGATCGAGGTGATAGCTACTAAACTCAGCAACTTAAACTTTTTCATACCTCAAGATCGTCACTCTTCGGTTTTGGAGCCATGTCGCGTCCGCGGGATTTTGCGGTCCTCCGTAAGAGTGATCCTCACTCCCTCCTTGAGATGGAGAAGGGAAGGCTTCGGGCGCGGGATTCTTAAGGGCTTTGTGGAAAGTTCGATTCCTTGGCTTACCCGTGCTTTCGCCAATACCGATTTGGGTTTGCAACTCGAAACCCATGGCATCCATCAGTCCATCGCCATCGGACGCATAGTAAATACGGAAGGCAAAGGGGATTAATCCTCACTTTTTGAACAGGAGCGCCAGCGGCGGCTCCGTATTGCGGTGGATCGTAGGACTAGGCAAGAATTGCGGATGAACCTCCCATTGCAGCACCAGCGCCGGGGCTTACGGTGACTACTCGAACATGAAAACTATGAGCAAGCCTACAACGCCTACAACACTGCCAGGAGGCACATTCAAGCTCGCCGATGATTTGATCCTTAGTCGCGTGGGTTACGGCGCCATGCAGCTAGCTGGTCCGCATGTATTCGGGCCGCCGGCAGATCACGACGGTGCACTCGCCGTCCTGCGCGAGGTCGTTAAGCTCGGTATCACCCACATCGACACCAGCGATTTCTATGGCCCGCATATAACCAATCAGCTTATCAAAGAAGCGTTGCATCCTTATCCGGAACAGTTACGGATCGTGACCAAGGTTGGGGCGCGCCGAGATGAGAAAGGAAATTGGCCGAGAGCGCTCGCTCCCGAGGAACTGCGCCAAGCCATTCATGATAATCTCGCGAACCTCGGTCTCGATAAACTCGATGTCGTCAATCTGCGAGTGGGCGGTCTCGATGCACCGGAGCCAGGTTCGATCGCGGAACCGTTCAGCGTGCTCGCCGAAATGCAGCAAGAAGGTCTTATCAAGCACCTCGGCGTAAGTACTGTTAGCGCCGAGCAAATCGCCGAGGCGCAATCAATCGCGCCAATTGTCTGCGTCCAGAATTTCTACAATATCGCTCACCGGCAGGATGATTCGCTCATCGACTCCCTTGCCGAACAAGGAATTGCTTATGTGCCGTACTTTCCACTCGGTGGTTTTTCACCACTGCAATCCGATACGTTGTCCAGCGTTGCTGCCCGTTTAGATGCTACCCCAATGGCCGTCGCCCTGGCGTGGCTGCTGCAACGTTCACCTAACATTCTGCTCATACCCGGAACATCATCTGTCGAGCATCTGAGAGAGAATGTAGCCGGCGCTGGCCTGCAATTGCCTCCTGACGCGATTAAAGAATTGGACAGTATCGCCGGTTAGGACCTTTAACGCTAAGCCTTTGCCTCCACGGTTGTCACGCTGACGGGCAGGCTGAGCGGCAGCGTATAGGCGACCCCTCTTCGTACCTACATATATAGGGCAGCACTCGTCCGTCGGGCGCGGCCTCCCGGGACCTGCTCCATCCTATCTCGAACGGGGGAGTGCCGATCACCCCACGCGTAGCACTGAAAAATCTTCCGCCTGCGCAATAGCGGGGGATCTGCTCAAGCAGAATATTCTAGGTAATAAAGGATAGGGCGCTGAAACAAAGGACGCCTTGGACGGAGGGAAAAAATATGAATCAGATCAAGTCGATTCAACTTGGAGTAATTGCGATCTGCATTGCGACGGTACCATTGAGTCTGGCGCAAACGCCTCGAACCCGAACGAGCGGAAGCAATCAAACCATCACCACCACCACCGCAGCGCCGATACACACTGGCTCAAACGGTAACTCGATCAGAGCACCACAAATCGGGGTAAATGCCGGGATACCTACGATTACCGGAGCGACCCCGAATATCGGAGCACACACCGCGATAAACGCGGGCGTTCAGACAGGGATCAGTAATCAAGGCACTGGGATCACCCGCGCCGTTACGGGGAATAGTGTCTCGATCGGCAACTCGATGGGGGCTACACGAGATTGCGAGTGCAAATGCCGCGTCACAGGTGCGCATGAATAGCCTGGATGACCGGCGCCGCTATGGGAACGGCTCGAGCGGCAACTCGACGGGGGCTACACAGATTGGAATAAATGCCGCGACTGCAAATACGAAGGCGAACACGAACGCCGAGCACAAACTGGTACGCCGCCGAAAGTACTCAGCCTCAAGTCATCATAGATTCGTCTCAACTCCCAGTTTTCGCCTCGCCGACACCATTCCCCACTCCGATACCAACCCCCTCGCCGATACCATCCCCCTCGTTCAGCCCAAGTCCGTCCCCGTCACCGTCACCGTAATTCGCGGTTCGCTCTACCTTCACGCTGGCAGTTGCTCTGCTATCTCATCGACGCGATCGGGATAGAACGCGAGGTGCCCTTTGATTTGCTCCACCGCAGGAAACGGCTCCTGATACGACCACACCGCATTAACTGACTTTTTTCCTCCGGCAGGAATGCTGTAGTAACTGCAGTCGCCTTTAAAAGGACAGTAGGTGGCGTGATCCGTCCGTTCCAACTGGGAAAAATCAACGCCCTTGACTGGAATGTACTGGACGGGCGGATAGTCCGCTTCCCGAAGCGTCAGTGCATTGCGGGTATCGGCAATCACACGGCCCGCGACGGATACGACAACGCGAGCAGGATTGGGCTGGATGGAAATCGGATGATCAGGACCTGGAACTTTGATCTGCTTTGTTTTCATAATAAATCTCCGCCTGGAAGAAGTCCCAGAAATTAGCCCGCGGTCATTCCTCCGTCGACCGCCAGGGATGCACCGATGATGTAGGAAGCCTTGTCCGAGCCAATGAACACGATGGCATTGGCAATTTCTTCGGGGGTACCCATGCGCTTGGTCGGAATGTGTGTCTCGAGGAAATTTGCTTTGTTTTGCTGCGTTTGCGCAAAGTGGTTGAACATCCGCGTTTCCGTGGGACCAGGGCCAACAATGTTGACCCGAACGCCGGTGCCGGCGAGTTCGATGGCCGCAGACTTCGTGATGCCTTCCACGGCGTGCTTGCTGCCGACATACATCGCTGCGGTCGGGCCGCCGACTTTGCCGTATGACGACGAGATGTTAACGATGCTGCCTTTCCCTTGCCGAAGCATGGCCCGAATCTCGTATTTCATGCACAGAAGCACACCAAGCACATTGGTGTCGAAGATGGCTTGATAGCTCTCGGGGGTTACATCGGCAGCAGACCCAGGATTCCCCACAGTGCCAGCATTATTGACAGCAATGTCGAGGCGACCAAAACGAGCGATAATCTTGTCGACGAGATTCTTGACTTCATCTTCGTGCCGCACATCGACGCGCACAAATTCGGCGTCAGTGCCGAGGTTGCGCAGTTCAGTGGCAAGCTTCTGACCTTCATCGTCGTGTCGACCGGAAACGACGACCTGCGCTCCTTCATGCGCGAAGGCCAGCGCGGTGGCGCGACCGATTCCGGTCAGTGCGCCCGTAATTAAAACAACTGGTTTATTCATAGTACAAGGTCAGTTTCCTGGAACGCCTTGAAAAAGACTTTGTAAGCTTGGTATTCATGCTTCAGAAGCATGAGTGGAGACATGGAACTGCGACACCTTCGCTATTTTATCGCCGTCGCTGAGGCGGGAAGTGTGACGGTCGCGGCAGCGCGAAAATTGCACACGTCACAACCTTCGTTGAGTCGGCAGATCCGGGATCTCGAAGATGAGGTAGGTGCCCAGCTCCTGACACGCGGCGTTCGCGGGATCGAACTGACACCGGCAGGCCGAGCATTTCTCGATCACGCCCGGTTGGTTCTGTCGCAGGTTGAAGCGGCAGCCAAAGCTGCACGCGGGATCGCTCATCCCGCGAAGCCATGCTTCGTCATGGGCTTTCTGACGAACCACGAATTAACGTGGATGCCCGAAGCCTTTCGAATCTTGCGCGATGAACTGCCGAGCATCGACGTGATGATATCGAGTCAATACTCGCCACCGCTCGCGAATGCGCTTGTGAAGGGAACCGTTGATGCAGCTTTCCTTCGACGGGAACAAGGTTTTCCGGAGTTAGCGTTCCGTCATCTCGTCAAGGAACCCTTGGTGGCGGTCTTGCCCAGTGACCACCGTCTCGCTTCGCTCAAAGCCATTAGCCCGACGGATCTAGTGGGCGAGACATTCGTGACCGTGGCCCGCACGGCTCCGGTATTGCGTGGCGTCATCGACAATTACCTGAAGCGGTCCGGAGTCCATATCACGCCAGCTCACGAGATTGACCAGGTCGTCATGGGAATGACCGTAATAGCGTCAACGCGCGGGGTCGGGCTGTTACCTGCTTACGCGCAGGATTTTCTCAATCGGTCCGTAACGAGTCGCCCTCTCAAGGGAAAAGCACCAACTGTCGATCTGGTCCTCGGCTACAAAAAGTCGAACAAATCTCCCATCCTAAAGCTTTTGCTTTCGCGATTGGACGAGTTGGTCGCTCGCGTTTCGAAAAGGAAAAAAGTGTAAGTAGAACATAGAATGGAGCGAATGGGACGAGCGACATAGAAGGTAAAGTTGCGACGGGAAGTAGCGAGAGAGTGTGGGAAGCGAACGAGTTTCAAAACAAAACCTCATGCCGGGAATCAAAGACAAAGTCGTCATCATCACAGGCGCAAGCAGCGGAATCGGCGAAGCGACTGCGGTCATGCTCGCGGAACGCAGCGCGAAGGTTGTACTCGGCGCGCGCGGATTGAATCGACTCGAGGCCCTCGCTCGCCGAATTATGGGAGGGGGTGGGGAAGTAGCCTATGCCCAAACCGACGTGCGGCGGCGCGAGGACCTAACGAGTCTTGTTAAGCTCGCGCTTGACCGCTACGGCCAGCTCGACGTTCTGATCAACAATGCCGGCGTCATGCCCGTGTCGCCTCTCGACGATCTGCGAGTTGGGGATTGGGAGAACATGATCGACGTCAACATCAAAGGTGTTCTTTACGGAATCGCGGCCGCGTTGCCTGTCTTTCGCAAGCAAGGTTTCGGACATTTCGTCAACACCGCTTCTACCGCCGGACATAAGACGGTGCCGAACCAGTCGGTCTATTCCGCCACGAAGTTCGCCGTGCGCGCGATCTCCGAGGGCTTACGCATGGAGGCGGGCGAGAAACTGCGCGTGACGATCATTTCGCCTGGGTTCGTGAACACGAACTTCGCAGAAGGCGTGACAAATCCAGAGGTGAAAACCCAGCTCGAAAACGCGCGCGACAAGTTCGCGCTGCCACCCGAGGCGATCGCCCGCGCCATCGTGTTCGCGATCGAGCAGCCGTCCGATGTGGATGTGAACGAGATTATCGTCCGCCCCACTGCGCAGACTTAATTTCGGCGTTGAACTGTTTTGAAAAAATCGCTCACCCAAAGACGTATTCACTACATGAAGCAAATTCTTCCCATGCTCCTTCTGAGCGCGCCGCTCGTCTTCGCGGCCGATCCAACTGTGGTTTTAACTCCTCTGCAAGGCCATCTCTATGTCGTCGAAGACAGTTTCTACTTGAAGGAAAACTCGATGGTGTATGTCGGCGACAGTTTTGTTACCGTCGTGGGCGCGACATGGACCCCGGAAACGGCGAAGCTTTTGGTCGCGGAGATAAAAAAGGTTACTCCAAAGCCGATCATGGAGGTGATCGATACCAACTACCATCCGGATCGGGCAGGCGGGAATGCTTACTTTAAGGGAATAGGAGCGAAAATTATCTCGACCAAACTGACGAGTGATTTGTTGATGAAGCACTGGGACGAAATGGTGCGCTACGTGCAAAAAGGAGCGCCGAGTTATCCAACGCTTCCGCTCGTCTTACCTGACAAAACGTTTGCCGGTGACTTCGAACTGCAACGCGGCGGAGTGAAGGCGATTTATCTAGGCCCCTCGCACACACCGGATGGTATCTTCGTGTTTTTCCCGCAAGAGAAAGTCCTTTATGGGAACTGTATTCTCAAAGAGCAACTCGGTAATCTCGATTTCGCCGATCTGCGCGAGTATCCGAAGACTCTCGAGAGATTGAAGCAGCTCCATCTCGACTTGACCACCATCGTGGCGGGACATTGGTCACCAATTCACGGGCCGGAGTTAATCGACGAATACCTTCAACTGCTGGCGACCAAGACACGCTAGCATTCATCGCGCCGGTGGAAATGCATCCCCTCGGAATTCTTAGAAGCCGTCCGGATTCGTCGACCTTGACTCGCTATCGGCAGCTCTCGCGCTTCCTGCGGACGCCCACTTATGTAGGGTGCTGATCCGAGCCTGTGCGATCAAGCGCGTTTGCCAGCACTTCGTCTACGGTTTCAACCGGGACGAATTTCAGTTTCTGCTTCGCTTCTTCAGGAATCTCCACCAGGTCCTTCTCGTTCAGCTTTGGGATCAATACTGTGGAAATGCCGGCGCGCATCGCGGCAAGACTCTTCTCTTTTAATCCGCCAATCGGCAAAACCAATCCGCGCAAAGTAATCTCACCGGTCATTGCGACATCTGAACGCACTGGCGTGTTGGTGAATAACGATGCTAGCGCAGTGAACATCGCTACCCCCGCCGAGGGTCCGTCCTTGGGCACTGCACCAGCCGGCACGTGAACGTGGATGTCGTATTTTCGAAAGTCCTCCGGGTTGACCCCGATCGAGCCGTCGCGGCTACGCACCAAACTCAACGCCGCCTGAGCAGATTCCTTCATCACATTACCGATCTGCCCGGTCAGAGTGATGTTCCCTTTGCCGGGATAGCGTGCCGCTTCAATGTGCAATATCTCGCCGCCGGTCGGCGTATAGGCGAGACCGGTAACAACGCCCGGCGCGTTTGTCGTCAATCGTTGTTCATGCACGTAACGCGCCGGTCCGAGCGTGTCTTTTACAAAAGCAGGGGTCACTTGGACGTGTTCCGTCGTGCCACGCGCAACACGCGCAGCGACCGTCCGGCATACCGCCCCGATCTGCCGTTCCAGCTCGCGCACCCCTGCTTCATGCGTGTAATCGGTGATAATTAGCCGCAGCGCTTCCTCGTCCCAGCTGACCTGCTCCGGCTTCAATCCGTTTTCGCTTAGCTGGCGCGGCAAGAGGTAACGTTTTCCAATCTCGAGTTTCTCGCGCTCGGTGTAGCCTGGCAGATCGATTAGCTCCATTCGATCGAGCAACGGTCCCGGGATTCCGCCGATATAGTTCGCGGTCGCGATGAAGATGACTTGCGAGAGATCGAATGGCACGTCGAGATAGCGATCGACAAAAGCGTTGTTTTGACGCGGATCGAGCACCTCGAGCAGCGCGCTCGCGGGATCGCCGCGGAAGTCGGTGCCGACCTTGTCGATCTCATCGAGCATCATCACAGGATTGCGGGTGCCGGCGCGACGCAGCTCCTGAATGATGCGTCCTGGCATTGAGCCGATGTAGGTACGGCGGTGGCCCCGAATCTCGGCTTCGTCGCGAATCCCGCCCAGACTCATTCGCACAAACTTCCGGCCCAAAGCATCCGCGACCGATTGGCCCAGACTGGTCTTTCCGACTCCTGGCGGACCGAGCAAACACAAAATCGGCCCGTGTCCTTGGGGGTTCAGTTTGCGCACCGCGAGATATTCGATCAGGCGCCGCTTTACTTTTTCCAGATCGTAATGATCGCGGTCGAGAATTTCCTGCGCTTTGTCGAGATCGAGATTGTCTTCGCTCAACTTCGACCACGGCAGTTCCGCGATCGTCTCGACGTAGCTAACGATAACTGAATACTCGGGACTCGCCGGCGGGATAATATCGAGGCGCTTCAGCTCGCGCTCGGCCTGCGCCATCACTTCGGCTGGCGGTTTTGCTTCTTCCAGGCGCGTCCGTAACCGCGCTACCTGCTCGTCCGCGCCGGTATCGCCTTCGCCCAGCTCGCGCTGGATCGCTTTCAGTTGACTGCGCAGATACGCTTTGCGCTGCGCGTCGCTGAACTGCGATTTCACATCCTCCTGCAATTTTTGTTGGATCTGTGCGACCTCCAGTTGCGCTGAGATGTGAGTTTGCACAGCGCGCAGTCGTTTCCTGACATCGAGCTCTTCCAGAATTGCTTGCTTCTGCGCGACGGGAATATCGAGATTGGGCGCCAGAAAATCCGCGAGCTGCTCCGGATCATCGATATTGCGGATAACGGCGGGAGCTTCCTCTGGCACGTCGGGTCGCAACTGCGCAAGCCTCGCTGCGCTGTCGCGCAAGTTTTGAAACTCAGCCTGCCATTCGCTGCTCTGCTCCGGTAGGATCGATCGCGGCAAATCGATCTCGGCTCGCAAATAGGGCTGCGTGGCCACGATTTTTCGGATGGCAAAGCGTCGCAGGCCTTGCACCACGATCACGAGCTGATCTTCCGCTTGTCGCAACAGTTTCAGAACGATGGCTGCCGTCCCAACGTGATACAGTTCCTGCGGCGTAGGCTCCTCCTTTTGCTCATCGCGCTGTGTTAGGAATCCCACGATCTTCGTAATCGGCAAAGTTTCGTCGAGCAGCTTGATCGATGCAGGACGACTTACGGTTAACGGAATGACTGCTCCGGGAAACATCACAAAACCGCGGACTGGCAGGATTGAAAGTTCTTCCGGGATACGCGGCGGGCCACTACCCCCAGAGCCGTCCATTTGCGCCGTTTGACCGACAGCAGGTGGTGCCCCGGCTTGAGGTCGGAGGACAGAAACGCCCTTCTCTTTTAACGTTTCAGTGGAAGATAAATCCATAAAAGACCATTCTCCTGTTCCGCGCGAGCCTGTTCCACGTCCACCTCGGCCGGTAGCTCGACCCGTCGCTCAAAAGGTCCGTAATCAATTTCCAAAGCCAGCATTTGCACGGCCTGATCAATCGGTTCCGGTGCGTCGCGCGAACCTCGCACCGTAACTCGCCGCGGCTCGACCTGTAAATCGATCAACGATTTGTCGATACCAGCCAGATCGACACAAATGCTCACCGCCGCCTCGCAGCGAAAGGCGTTAATCGCCGGTCGCCAGGCGTGGGGCGTCGCCCGCCACAGCTGAACGCTGCGCACGGTTACGTCGCCCAATGTGCCGTGCAGCCAACGCAATTGAATATGTCGAATTGTGTCCATTTCCTCGGTGTCCATTGTCAGTGACTAAACGTGCACCGTATCCTCAACAGATGCGAGCGACTCATGACATTTAACAAACCGTGCCTCGCGATGTCGAAGCGAGCATTTCAAGTTTGCCAAAGAATGGTGCTAGCTCTTAGCTGGCCGGGTGCTGCCAAAAACAAAGTACGCGCGCAGCGATGATGTGCGCATCGCTTATCAAATTACTGGCGCTGGACCGTTCGACGTGGTGTGGGCGCCTGGCACGATGTCGCATCTCGATCTGGATTGGGAAATACCGCAACGGGCTCTTTTCTTCGAACGCTTCAGCAAGTTTTGCCGCCTAATTCGTTTCGACAAACGCGGCACCGGCCTTTCCGATCGACCGGTGAAAATGGCGACGCTGGAGGAGCGGACTGATGACATTCGCGCAGTGATGGATGATATCGGCATCGAACATGCCAACATTTTCGGCGTTTCCGAAGGCGGCTCCATGGCATGTCTCTTCGCCGCCACTTACCCGCAACGTGTGAATTCGCTTCTGGTATGGGGCGCGCAGGCGCGCTGGATTGCCTCCCCCGATCATCCCTGGGGACAGACGAAGGAAGAGCATGATCGAATGGTCGCAATGATTGACGACGATTGGCCTTCTTTTGAATACATCACCGGCCCCGGCGCCGGCGTGGGTAAGGACGCGGATCCCGCCTTTATCGAATCCCTTTCTCGTTACATGCGCGCGGCTGCGAATCCTTCCGCGGTCCATGCCTACGAACAAATGAACGGGCAAATCGATACGCGTCCGATTCTGCCGTCGATTCAGGCGCCCACCTTGGTGATGAATCGCACGGGAGATCCGTGCGCGAACGTTGAAGCTGCGCGCGACATGGCCTCTCGGATTCCGGGCGCAAAATTCAAGGAATACCCGGGTAACAGCCACTCGATGATGCTCGATGACATGGAAACTGTGCTGTCAGATATTCAGGAATTCATTACGGGCGAGCGTCCGATCGATTCCTCCGATCGTATCCTGGCCACCGTGCTCTTTCTTGATATTGCCTCTTCCACCGAGCGCGCCGCCGAGCTTGGGGACACGGCATGGCGCAATCTTTTGAACTCGTACTACGCCATTGTGCGAAAGGAATTGGCGCGTTTCCGCGGGAAGGAAACCAACACTACCGGCGACGGTTTTCTCGCGACGTTCGACGGTCCGGCGCGAGCGGTGCGTTGCGCGCTCGCGATTGCGCTCGCGGTCAGACAACTCGGTATCGAAGTACGCGCGGGAGTGCACACCGGGGAATGCGAGTTGATGGGCGACAATGTCGGCGGCATCGCGGTCCACACCGGCGCGCGCATCATGGCCAAGGCCGACCCCGGAGGCGTGCTTGTCTCCGGCACCGTGAAGGATCTCGTGTCAGGTTCCGGAATTAATTTTCAAGATCACGGTATCCACCAGCTCAAAGGTATTCCCGACGAGTGGAGACTCTTCTCGGCGCGCTCCTGATTGGTCGCGAAGCGACGACTGGAAAATTTTCGGGTGAGATTCGTAAATGGCGGGCTGGCGATGAGACTCTAGCGCAGGCGTGGCATCGCGTGCAGAACCGATGGACAGGTTAGCCGGCATCGAGATAGTTCTGCAGAATCAAGGAGGTCTCCATGAGTAAGCTTTTTCTATTAGTAATGGCGGTGAGTCTTTCCGCCGCATTAGGTGACGATAAGACGAACAAATCGGCTGCCACTGCAAAATCGGCCGACACGCCGCTGATGATGTCGTTCACAGATCTCACATGGACCGAGCTCCCAGAGAGGAAAGGCATGCAATTCGCCGTGCTTTCGGGCGATCCGAAGACGGGAGCGTACACGCAGATCCGGAAGGTTCCTGCCGGAACTGACAACCCACTTCACTCGCATAGCAGTGAACTCAAGAATGTGATCATTAGCGGCGTTTGGTACACCGGGCCGGATGCAGCTTCGGCCAGAGATTTCGGACCGGGGTCGGTTGTGATGATGCCGGCCAACTGGTTACACGTAAGCGGTTGTCGCCCCGGAAGCGATTGCGTGTTCTACCAGGAGGGTAAGGGAAAGTTTGATTTCGTGCCGGCCGCGGTAGCGAACCCCGGCAAGTAGTACGCTCGGACTAGTCAGTAGTCAGACAAACATAATGTCGATGAAGGCTTCTCACGGCGAGGGACTGATCGATATCCCGAGCAATCACTCGGTAGACGAAACAGTCGAGAAGTTGAAGGGAGTTCTGCAAGCCAAAGGCGTCACGCTTTTCGCCCTGGTCGATCACAGCGGCGAGGCGGCAAAGGTAGGAATGAAAATGCGGCCGGCCAAGTTGCTTATTTTCGGGAACCCAAAAGGCGGCACTCCCGTGATGTTGGCGGCGCCCAGCATTGCCATCGATCTGCCGCTCAAGATTTTGATCTGGGAAGATGCGCAGGGAAAAGTCCTGGTCACCTACAATAGTCCCGCCTATTTGCAGAAGCGACACCACCTGCCGCCAGAGTTGCTGCAAAACATCGTAGTCGTCGAAGCATTAGCGAAGGCGGCTGCGGAATAAACAACGCTGATGATGAACACAGCTCAGAGCGGGTAATAGGATTCGCTCTGGATTTTACACCATTCTTTTTCAGCCTGCGCCCGGTGTCGCTGTGGCAGCTGCACTGCTTTGAGTTCACTTAGCTCGCTCGAAACTTGTCAGCGTGGTCGCGAGCGAAATGTCCGAAATCGGTTGGGGGATTACCCGTGACTCTTTCAGTGTCGGAGGTGACGGCACTCCAGCGGTTCTGCTTATTGACTGCGTGCAGTTCCATTACCAACTCTACCTGCCACGGCGGAACCCCCGCTTGAAGCATTCCGTTGCGCGCGGCGGCTTCCGGCACGTCGACATACTCAAACTCACGCCCCGTCACCTCGGAAAGAATCAGTGCTACCTCGGCAATTCCGAGCGTCGCCGGACCGGTGAGCGTGTAAAATTTTCCTTCGTGCCCATCGCTTGTTAGCGCCTTCGCGGCAACACTCGCGATATCGCGTGTGTCGACAAAGCTGGCCGTCCCATTTCCCCACGGCAGATAAATCATGCCATTGCGTGGAGGAAAGTAAGTGATGAAATTTTGCATGAAAGAATTCGGCCGCAAAAACGTGAATGCCACGCCCGACTCACGAATGTGTTGTTCATTCGCGCCATGCCATTTTATGGCTGTGGGCTGGGCCTCGTCATCGATACCGATGGCCGAAAGTTTCACAATGTGACGGACACCGGCGCGTTTTGCGGCATCGACGAACCTATTCGTTACGTCCAGCTGATTTGGCAGCAGCGGCGGCAGAAGAAAAGCTTTCTCGACACCTTCGAGGGCCCCGGAAAATGTTTTCTCGTTTTCAAAGTCGAATGGCACCAGTGCAATGTCTGCCAATTCCTTTCTCGCTTTGGCTTGATCGCGAACCCCCGCGCGTACCGATACGGCCTTTCCGGAAAGTTGCCTCGCGACATCGCGCCCGATCGTGCCGGTCGCGCCCGTTACCAAAACAGATTTGCTCATAAATTTCTGCTATATTCACTGACGAGATAGCGCAAGATCGAGAGGACAGGGATCAGAGGTCAGAAGTCAGAGGTTGGAGTTCTCATCTTCATCCTCTCCCGGGGAGAAAGAGTCACAAATTAGTCTGGACGAATCTTGGACTGGCATGGATATCGAGTTGGCGCAGGATCGTGGTGCCGGAGTTAACGAACCGATGCGACGTGTTCGCCGGAATGACGACAATGCCGCCCGCTTTTACCTCTCGCTGTTCGTCACCGACCGTGATGGTGGCTCGGCCTTCGAGAGTGAAAGCGACTTCGACGTAGGGATGTTTGTGCAACGGCGGGCCTTGCCCGGGCTCAGCCTTGACGATGTAGGCCGAGAAGGGTGCGCCGTGAGTTTCGCCGACGAACTCATACGACATCCCGACAAACGGCAGCTGCTCGAGATTGATAAAGGTCATGGTGGAAATCTACAAGAAAGCTTGCGAAATTCTTGGGCACGCCGATCGAGATCGGTCCTTTTCTTATCGAGTATGATGACAAACCCGGAGCGAATGCAGAGATGACTGCGGCACAGTTCCGAGAAATCGCGCTCAGTTTTCCTGAAGCAGTCGAGGCTGCTCACATGGGTCACCCGGATTTTCGGGTCGGCGGTAAGATATTCGCGACCCTTGGTTATCAGAATGAAGGACGCGGTGTCCTTCTTCTTTCACCGGAAGAGCAGCAGGAAATGATCAGTCATGATCCCAAAATGTTCGAACCGGTGCCGGGCGGCTGGGGTCGCCGTGGAAGCACTCAAGTGGTTCTGGCGGGAATAACGCGACCTGTCCTCGAAGCTGCGATGAGGAAGGCCTGGCAGAGGAAAGCTCCCAAACGATTGAGCAAACCTCGGCGAAAGGCCGAGCCTGTCTGACAAATATTTAGGCGCCTTAGTACAGCGCCGAATTTTAACACCGCACCCTCACCTCAATCCTCTCCCCGGGGGAGAGGATCGAGGCGCAGCGCCAGGTGAGGGCTCAATGTTTTTCCGCGATCCTGCTTCAAGTTCCAAATCTATTTGCGAGAGGCTAGATAATTTCCTCGAACTCGCCCCGCTCGCGATTTTTGCGGACGCGGTCCCAGGCAAAACATTGGCCGTTCATTGCGATGTAAACCCCAGCCGGCAGCACCTGCACGAACGAGAGCGCACTGCCTAGATTGAAGAGGCCGTCAGAGCTGCCGAACGCGTATGGAATCATCGCGCCGGTAAGGACGATGGCTTTCCCAAACACTTTCCGCGCAATCGCCGCGGCGGTTTCGGTCATCGTGTCGGTGCCGTGGGTAATGACGATTCGATCCTCCTCCGACCGCAGACAGTTCTGCACGATGAGGGCGCGATCGGTATCGGTCATATCGAGGCTGTCGACCATCATGATAGTGCGAATCGTAATCTCGACTCGCGAACGTCCCAGTCGAAGCATTTCCGCGATGTGAGTATCCTTAAAAAAGAGCTCCCCCGTGTGCTCGTTGTATTCCTTATCAAAGGTGCCGCCGGTGACTAGGATTCGGATGGCCATGGTGACGTTGCGCAGAGCGCCTCGAAAGTAGAGAGCAAGGAGCAGGGAGCAAGGAGCAGGGCAGAAAACACCGAACGTCCAACGCCGAACATCGAACTCCGATTTGACGATTTCACGGGGCGAAGCGAAGCTTAGCCTGAACGCTCAAGGTCGCATGGAGATGCGATTCTCATCAGTGAGCAGGGCTTTCATACGGGAAGATGTTGATCCGCCGGAGCGAAGTGGCAGGAAACGCTCGGCGTCGGGTTTGCCGCCAGGCGCGGTCAACTATATTACGGCGCGAGGCGCGGCGCGGTTGCAAGTTGAGCTGGACGCGTTGTGCGCGGCGGGCGGCGAACCCAACCGGATCACGGAGCTCAAACAGATTCTCGGATCCGTTAAAATCGTCGAGCCGCCGGAAGATTCATCGAAGAGCGTTTCCTTCGGCACAACCGTGACTTTGAGAGATCCGCACGACAAAACGGAGACTCACACGATCGTGGGCGTTGACGAACTCGATTTCGAGCCTGACGCATTGAGTTGGATTTCGCCGCTCGGCAAAGCGCTTCTCGCATCGCAACTAGGCGATCGCATCACTCTGGAAGACGGCCGCACCGTAAAAATCGTGAAGATCGAATAGTCTCCGCCGTTCGATTTAGGAAGAGAAATGGAATCAACCGCGGTGGAGGCAAGACTTAGCGGCGAAGGCGATGACGACAGTGAAGCTGAACAGGTTACTGCCCGGGCGCGATTGCGCCTCGCGGAACTGCTGGAAAGACCGTTCGATATCCGGTCCCTCGCGCTTACCGGGCTGTTCATTCTAGCGGTTTTTTACACAATTTATTACCTGCGGTCGGTGTTGCTTCCGATCGTGCTGGCGTCGCTGTTGAGCTATTTACTCCGTCCGATCGTGCGCGGACTCGCCAGGATCAAAATTCCGACACTTCTTGGCGCCGCCCTTATCCTGATTACGCTGCTTGCCGCAATCACACTGGGGATTTCAGCGCTGGCGACGCCGGCCGCCGGCTGGCTGGCGAAAGCGCCGGATGGCTTGCGGGAACTGGAGTACAAGCTTCTTCCAATGAAGCGATCGATGGCCGAGGTGGCGAAAGCGAGCGGTGAAATTGAAAAAATAGCTACTCCTGATTCCGGCTCCAAGATGGCGGTAGAAGTGAAACGTCATCCCATTACTGAAACCCTTTACGTGCGCACTCCGGAGTTCGTTACCAGCTCGGTTTTACTTCTGATTCTGCTCTACTTCCTTCTCGCCTATGATGGCGTCTTCATCGGAAAGCTGATCAAGCTACTTCCTACGCTCTCTGATAAGAAACGAGCGGTCTCCATCGCACAGGAGATAGAGTCACAGGTATCACGCTATCTCTTCACCGCTACGATAATCAACTGCTGCCTGGGCCTCGCGGTGGGCACGACTGTCGGCTTGCTCGGCCTTCCCAACCCCGTGATGTGGGGCGCATTAGTCGCAATTTTAAATTTTGTGCCTTATCTCGGTGCGCTGACCGGCATTATCTGCATGACCATAGGGGCTGTTTTAAGCTTCGATAGCCTTGGCTACGCGCTCATCTTTCCCGCTGTCTACCTTGGTTTCGGCACACTCGAAGGTAACTTCATTACGCCTTGGGTGATGGGTCGTTCTCTGACCTTGAATCCAGTCATCATCCTTCTTTCTCTGGTCTTCTGGGGCTGGATGTGGGGAATCGCCGGCGTCATCCTCGCCGTCCCGATCCTGGCCGCATTCAAAATTTTTTGCGCCCATATCAAATCAATGGAACCGCTGGCCGAATTTCTGAGCTAAATTCAAGATCAGACGCCCCGTTGTTTCGCTCGCGGGGAGAGGTAAAACCGATTTAACGGTTTAACGCCGCGAAGCAAAGCCGTCACGCTCCAGCGTAGACTAGTTTGGTAAAGACATCGCCCGTGATAAAAGAAGTCGCCCACTTGCTGTCGTAGGCTGCAGTTACCTTCGCGGCAATTGCTTCGTCGACGGATTTGCCTTCTTTCTTCAGCGCAGCGACGCGATCGTGAATTGTTGTCAGCATGTCGCGATATTCGGTCATTTCTGATTTCCCGCCGATCTTGCCGTGCCCCGGAATGACGATGGTCTTGCCGGTGACTTTGGCCAGGTTCGTCTCCGCCGCCTTGATCATGCCCTTGATATGGCCGCCGGTGGAATAATCGATGAACGGGTAATGACCGTTCCACCAGGTGTCGCCGGTGTGAAGTACGTCAGCCTCAACGAAATATGCTGATATGTCGCCGTCAGTGTGGCTGGGGCCGTAGTAGGAGAGGGCGATAGTGGTACTATTAAGGTACAGGTTTTTCTCCTGATCGAAGACCTCGGCCGGAATCGCGCCTGCGGGCGACGGCGGGAAGGTGAAGTCCCAACCCTCCACGTGCGTTGTCGTGGAAAGGTGTTTTCGAGTGTTCTCATGCGCGAGGATCATGGCGCCCTCCGAATGCATCCACTCGTTGCCGTCGGTATGATCGAAATGCCAGTGCGTGTTGACGAGATGTTTGATCGAGCCCGGGTGCATTTTAGCCAGAGCGTCGGTGATCTTGGCGCGAGAGGTTGCATAACCAGAATCGATCACCAGTTTTCCATCCGTTCCGCTGAGGACGGCGATGTTTCCGCCTGAGCCGATAAGTGCACTCACATTGCCGCGGAGGGTTTGGACGGTGATGTCAGTGGTTTCCGCACGTTTGCGCGCCGCGAGGACGATGTTTTCACCCTCGGCGAAGAGATGTCGTGGAGAGAGCCATGCCGCAGCGGTCAGGATTCCGGCGGAGGCAACGAAACGCCGGCGCGAAAGGCAATGCGAATGGTTAGCAATCAGTTCCTCGTGTGACATATGTTTATTTTTCAACGGTCTGGAGGCGTTGTCGCTTTGCAAGTGAAAGCACCGTGCGGAAGACAGGCCGCCGCGACAGAAATCGTAACAGGCTGGAAGTCTGTTTGCCGGGCAGTCCGGAGGCCCGTTTCCCTGTGTTCCTCCTCGCGACTTCAAATTACGACAATGCCCCAAGCTTGGGGTGCTTGACAACCTTCTGCGCGATTGCTAACTGGACGCCATCTTTGTCATGGTTGCGCGCAAGCTCGAAAAATATCTGACGCTCCAGTTCGAGGAGCACGTTTCACGCGACAGCGTCGAACGCGAACAAAAGTATCGGGTCGCCCGCGTTGACACGATTCGAAGACGCCTCTTGAAGCTTGGCGCTCAAGTCCATGCCAGCGGTTTTGAGCGGAACGAACTTTACGATTGCGATGACCGTCTCCGCCGTCAGAACCTGAAACTGCGGTTGCGCTGTCACGGCGGAAAGATCGCGATGCTCACTCTTAAGGGTCCGCGCCAAAATGAACACCAAAAAACCCGCATGGAAGTGGAAACGCCGGTCGAATACAAGGCTGCAAAACGCATTCTTGAACTACTCGATTTTCGCGTCAAAGAAACCTACTCCAAAGTCCGCGAGGAATATCGGCTGGACGGGTGCGCAGTGTGCCTTGATCACATTCCCAATGCCGGATGGTTTGTCGAGATTGAAGGCCCACGAAGAAAAATCAGTGAAACGGCGCGGCGTCTCGGCCTGCGACCGGCCAATCGCGAACACCGCTCCTATCGTAAACTCATCAAGGAAGCCGCGGCGGTGAGCCGGCCTACCGCCGGTAGCTCCAATGGAAGCTCGAGCGCATGAAATTGTTGATCGTGGATGACGAATTAGATCTGTGCTGCTTGCTGAAGGAACACTTTGAGGAGCATTTCGACGGGGAGGTTTTCACGGCCACGACGCCCCGCGAAGCGTTGCGATTGCTTGAGCAATTGCAGCCCGATGGCATGCTCCTCGACATCAATCTGCGCTCCCGCCTCAATGGGTTTGATGTCCTCTCCCGAGCGAGCGAAATCAGTCCTGCGACGAAAGTCATCATGGTCACCGGCGCCAACGATTTCGAGAGCGTCGAACAAGCGCTGATGCTCGGCGCGGTGGACTACATCACCAAACCATTCACGGTAGAGTATCTCGAAGAAACGGTGGACAGCAAAACAGCCACGCATTTGATGTACGCGTGAGGCGTCGCTCGGCATATGACCGAGGAAGGTACGAGGTGAACGGCGAAGAAGCTGCCCGAATGGAAGTGGCCGCAAAACAATGACGTGACATTTATGCGGTTTCGTCATTAAGCTCGAAATCCACCCTGCATTTGTCTGTGTAGACAAGCCAACCTGATCGCGTTATGAAGCTTAAGACCCTCAAAAAAAAGATTCGTCGTCTCGAGACTCGGCTGCTGGAAGGGCCGAAGAAACTTGCCAAACTGAAAGTGAAACTTGGGGCCTTGGTGAAAGCCAATGCCGCAAAATCGAGGAAGAAAGCGGCCGCTAAAGCAGCCGCCACTCGCGAAAAGAACCGTGGCACAACAGCAAAATCTCAGGCAAAATCGACAAGCGCAAAGGGATCCGCCCCGAAGAAAGCGAAGAGGAAACTTAATCTCTCGCCAGAACGTCGTGAGCAACTTGCGGCTGCGATGAGAGCGCGATGGGCCGCCAAAAGAGCTGCCGAGTCGACTCCTCCAGACGGTTCGGCCGGTCACCATTTTACGATCGGCCGAGTTCCCCAGTCCCCGTAGAAAAAACGGTCCGAGCCGACTGGTAAACCGAGACTGCGGTGGCGATAATATTCGCATCCTTAACTCGCCGGCAGTAGGTCACTAGAAGTTTTGTCTGAGGCGATAGGGCCGCGTTTTTTGGAGTGCGGTGGGAAGCGCAGCGCCACACCGCTTTTCTTGCTCAGCTTCTCGGAAATTCGCGAATCGATTGGCAGTCAATGCTCGAATTACACCGGCCGTGGAAAGCGCCGTCCTCGCTTCGCTTTGCCGGCGCAGTCCAAAATCGAGACTGGTGGTGGCGAATCTTTCCGGGAATCACTAATGTAATCATTCGTGAGTCGGATTGTTTCGCTTGTGCCGGCGGCGACCGAAATCGCGGCCGCGCTCGGATTGCTGGAGGACGTGGTCGGCGTTTCGCATGAATGCGATTTCCCGAGTGAAGCCAACACGCGACCGCGGGTGACGAAGTGTCCGGTGCACGATGCCGGACTCGCAAGCAAAGATGTTGATGAATGGGTACGTCGAGCGCTGCGGGAGAATGGAACGATTTACACGATCGATGAGCCGCTGCTGCGCGAGCTGCGGCCGGACGTTATCCTCACCCAAAAATTATGCGATGTGTGTGCTGTTGGCTACGGGACGGTCGCGCGCCTGGCCGAAACGTTGCCCGGCCCGCCCCGAGTTGTTAATCTGGAGCCTTCGAGTCTCTCCGACATTTTCGACGATATTCGTCGGATCGCGCGCGCGTGTGATGTAGCGGAACGCGCGAAAGAGCTGGTCACAAAGTTATCGGCGCGCGTGGAGATGGTTCGTGGGCGAGCGGCACATGCCACCGTTCGGCCCCGATGTTTTCTCATGGAATGGGTCGACCCGCCGTTTTGTTCCGGGCATTGGGGACCGGAATTGGTTGAGATCGCTGGCGGACACGATCCCTTAGGCCGCAAGCATCAACCCTCGGCGCAGATCGATTGGCAAGAGGTGCTGGACGCGCGGCCGGAAATCATCGTCCTCGCCCTTTGCGGCTACCATGTCGATCTGGCGCAGCGCGATTACGAATTGTTACGAGAATTTCCTGGATTTGATTCAATGCCAGCTGCGCAGGCCGGCGAGATTTATCTGGTGAATGCGAGCGCTTACTTTGCGCGTCCAGGCCCGCGGGTTATCGACAGCATCGAAATTCTCGCCGGGATCTTGCATCCGAAAGACTTTCCCGAGTTTGCGTTTCCCAACCTTCAGGCTCGGCGTGTTACGCAACTCGACCTTTCCGCGTCTTAAGACGCGATGTGATCGTTTTGCAGCGGTCAGTCACTACAACTTTCGCCCAATGCACCCGAAATGACAGCTGTGGAAAAGCGCCGTCGTCGCTTCGCTGTGCCGGCGCAGTCCAAAATGCTACCACAACGATGCAATCGCCAGGGTTATCTACTCGCGCTTGAATCATCGCCAAAACGCGGAAAGCGCGGGCGATAAATAAGGCGCTCGGCTAGGCGGGCTTTCCGCAAGCCGGAGTCGTTAGGCCAGAAGCAGAGGCGTTTGTTATTGCGCGCGACCGCAATAATTCGGCCGTCGGCCATGACTTCAGCCACGCGAAGATAGTTGATGATGGTGTAATAGTAGTACTCACCACGCTCTGACGGATGAACATCACATGCGTCGGCGGCCGGGTGGGTAGAGACCTCTTGTTGCCGATAGACAACGGGAGCACCGATGCGAAATGCTGGCTTGAGCGAGGCGCGTTGCCAGAATGAGGTGTCGGAGAGCAGGGCCCCGACAGCGAGCAATGTGACGAGCAAGGTGAGGAGAAGCAGGAGAGTCACAGATTCTCTCCAAGCAGACGGTGTGCCCTTTGGCGGCTACAAGATCGACAATCGGGGGTAGAGCCTGTCGCGGCGAGACGCACAAGTATTTCAAAGTCGATGCTGGAGATTGTCGGTTGCTAGTAATGGCGTCCGTCTCTTCGGCAACCGCAACGTTTTTGGAGTGCGAGTGGGAAGCGCAGCGCCACACCGCTTTTCTTCTGCGAAAAGGCTGGCGCGCGGAAAAGCGCCGTCGTCACTTCGCTGTGCCGCCGCAGTCCAAAATGCGCTTTGTTGAGGCGCAAGCTCCAATTAATCTCGCCGCATCTCCTTACATGCCATCCCGTGGCCGCATGCTCCAATGCATCAACTCGGTTCAGCAGGCATGTATTTCGTGACCGCGAGCACTCTCCATCAAGCGCATCACTTCAAGGGCAAAGAGCGGTTGGCCGTCCTGCATCGTGGCGTGCTCAAAGTCGCTGCAAACTTTGGCTGGCGACTCGAGGCATGGGCGGTTTTTTCGAATCATTACCATTTTGTAGCCCAATCGCCGGAGCTGGAAGACAACGCGAAGAGCCTCAGGCGAATGCTTAGCTTATTTCATGAAAAGACTGCGAAGTGGGTAAACCGTCTAGATCATGCCCAAGGACGACAGGTTTGGTTCAATTTCCGCGAAACAACTCTGACATACGAGAAATCGTATCTCGCCCGACTCAATTACACGCACCAAAACGCGGTAAAACACGGACTTGTGTCGGAGGCTAAGCAATATCCATGGTGTTCGGCGCGATGGTTCGAGAGGACCGCGCGGCGCGCTCAGATTGAGACGATTTATCGGCTAAAGGTAGATCGACTAACCGTGCCGGATAACTTTGAGGTATCGCTGGACTGGTGATTCTTTGGAGTGCGGTGGGAAGCGTAGCGCCACACCGCTTTTCTTCTGCGAAAAGACTTAGCGCGCGGGAAAAGCGCCGTCGTCGCTTCGCTTTGCCGCCGCGGTCCAAAAAAGTGCGACAAAGATGTCCTAAGCCGACCAGCTCGTTCGTCGTGTCATTGAAAAGCAAAACAACATCTCAACCAAGAAACAAAAGCATGAATACGCAAACCGATACCAAAACTGAATCTAGGAGTGGAAAGAACAACGGTGCGCCAGCGAGCATCGTCTGGTTCGAAATTCCGGCCGACAATGTCGAACGCGCGAAGACCTTTTACGGCAAACTATTTGGCTGGAAAATCGAGCGGTTCCCGGGAGCAAAGCCGTACTGGCACATCGATACCGGTGGTGCCGATGCGACGCCCGACGGGGGAATGATAGAGAGGCAGTGTCCAGAACACAGCTTCACAAACTATGTGGGCGTACCCTCGGTAGAGGAAGCGGCGGCCAAGGTCGAAAAACTGGGCGGCAAAATTTGCATGGTAAAGACGGCCGTGCCGGAGATGGGTTACTTCGTTGTTTGTCAGGACACGGAGAACAATACCTTTGCGCTGTGGGAACGGAACGAAAAGGCGAAATAGTTGTCCTGAAGAGGAGCGCTCGTTCGTCGTAACATCGAAAACCGAAAGGAAACCAAAGATATGAAGACAGAAACAACGACAGGTGAATACATGCTATTATTCCGAGGCCCGCATTGGGACAGAGGCCTCACTCCGGACCAACTGCAACAGGCCATGGATAAAGTCATGGCGTGGTTTGAAGGGCTAAACGAAGGGGGCAAGATCAAATCGGCGCAACCGCTCGGCGCGCAGGGCCGGATTATTTCGGGCACGAACGGGCGATTCGTGCTGGATGGTCCTTTTGCCGAATCGAAAGAAGCGGTGGGCGGTTATCTCGTCCTGCATGCCGGCAACCTGAACGAAGCAGTCGAAATTGCGAGGTCGATGCCCACATTGAGTTACGGCGTCAGCGTTGAAGTCCGCCCGATTCTCGCGGAGTGTCCGATATTCCAGCGGCACCCGGACCTTGTTCAGCGCGCCAGGGAGCGAGCCGTTCAGGCAGAACAGCTGTGGGTCGCGGCTGCTGCTTAATTTGGAAGAAAAATTCAATCATCTAAACACCTAACTATTATGAGTACAACATCGACAGCGAAATCGGATTACCTGCTGCTCTTCCGCGGCAATGTCTGGGACCGGGGACTCTCGCCCGCGCAACTTCAGAAAGTCGTGTCGGACTGGATGGCCTGGTTCGAACGGCTGAAGAAAGAGGGAAAATGTCTCGGCGGCCACCCGCTAGAAGACGAAGGAAAAGTTATTTCCGGAAGACAGCGCACTGTCGCCGACGGTCCGTTTGCGGAATCGAAGGAAGCAATCGGCGGTTATTTCTATCTTAGGGTCGCGGACGAGAAGGAGGCGATTGAGATCGCCAAACAATGTCCCGGTCTTGAATATGGCGCCGTCGTCGAGGTCCGACCTGTCGCCGACGAATGTTCGATCAAGCAACGCGCGCAGGAATATTCCACTCACGAGTTTGCCGGCGCGACGGCCTAACGACGACGGATCGTTACACCCTTAAAAACAAAACATTCATACGAAAGAAAAAGAAGAAATGAAAAATTCAATCAAACCAATCCCGGATGGCTATCACACGCTCACGCCTCACTTGGTGGTGAAAGACGCGAGCAAAGCTATTGAATTCTACAAGAAAGCGTTTGGCGCCAAAGAAATCAGGCGTGTGCCCGGCCCGGACGGCAAGTCCCTCCTCCATGCCGAACTTCAGGTTGGCGACTCGCGACTGTTGCTCGTCGATGAATTTCCGGAGATGAACTGCCGCGGACCTAAAAGCGTCGGCGGAACTCCCGTGACGATTCACATGTTTGTGGCCGATGTGGACGCTGCCTTCGAAAAGGCGGTGAAAGCCGGCGCTGAAGTGACCATGCCGTTGGCGGACATGTTTTGGGGAGATCGTTACGGTATATTGACTGATCCGTTCGGCCACTCCTGGTCAATCGCGACACACCAGGAGGACGTGACGCCGGAAGAAATCGGTAAACGTGCCCAGGGTGCGTTCAGTGAATCTGTGGCATAGGCAACCAACCGAATATGGGAGCTAAGATCACGCAAAAAATCACGCCGTTTCTGTGGTTCGATGATAAGGCCGAGGAGGCGGCGAATTTTTACACTTCGATTTTCAAGAACTCGAAGATCGGCAAGACCACTCGTTATGACGAGGAAGCAGGCAAGGCAACTGGACGGCCAGCCGGATCGGTCATGACGATTGAGTTCGAGCTCGAGGGACAACAATTCGTCGGGCTCAACGGCGGACCGATGTTCAAATTCACCGAAGCCATCTCGTTTGTCGTGAACTGCGAGACACAGGAAGAGGTCGATTATTTTTGGTCGAAACTCTCCGCCGGTGGAGAAGAGAGCCGATGTGGCTGGCTCAGGGACAAATTCGGTCTGTCGTGGCAGGTCGTTCCCGTCGTCTTAATTGAAATGCTGGCGGACGAGGATACCGCGAAGGCGAAACGAGTTACGCATGCGATGCTGCAAATGGACAAGATTGACATTCCCACCCTGAAGAAGGCGTACGACGGAAAATAGAGAAGTGAGCCAGCGCGCCGAACAGAGGGCAGCCGTAGCGAGAGGCGAGATTTCTCGCCTGACGGACCATCTCTTTCGTCACGAGGCGGGAAAGTTGATCTCGGTTCTAACTGGAATCTTCGGGATCAATCGATTGCAATTTGCCGAAGACGTAGTTCAGGAATCCCTCGTCCGGGCGCTGCGGACGTGGCCCTACGCGGGGTTCCAAAAAATCCGGCTGCCTGGCTCACTCAAACAGCGAAAAACCTCGCCCTCGATCTAATCCGGCGGGAAAACCTTTTTCACGACAAGGAGCCGCAGATCATCGCGTTCATGGAACAATGGCCGTCCGATTCCGCGGACGCCGAATCGCCGAGGTTTGAAAGCGAAATCAGGGACAGCCGGCTGCGATTAATGTTTGCATGCTGTCATCCGACACTGTCGCCGGAGGACCAAACTGCGCTCGCGCTCAAGATCCTGTGCGCGTTCAGTCCTGCCGAAATCGCGAAAGCATTTCTAACGACCGAAGCAGCTATCGCCAAGCGATTGACGCGGGCCAAACAAAAGATCCGCGACGAGCACATCCCGTTTGAGATACCGGCTGGCGACGAATTGTCGCGGCGTCTGGATGCAGTCTTGCAAACGCTCTACCTTCTTTTCAACGAAGGTTACAAGGCGTCCAGCGGCGATCATTTGATCAGAGAAGAACTTTGTCATGAAGCGATTCGTTTGGGGGCTTTGCTGGCGGAACATCCTGCTGGAAATCAACCGCGCACTCACGCGCTGGTTGCGTTGATGTTGCTCAACGCCGCGCGCTTGCCTGCACGAACAGATTCTGAGGGAAACATCCTTCGGCTTAAGGAACAGGATCGTTCAATTTGGAATCAGGTGTTGATCGCCCGCGGCATGCAACATTTGAGCATGTCCGCCGCCGGGGACGAGTTGAGTGCATATCATCTTCAGGCCGGAATCGCGGCCTGTCATTGTGCGGCGAGCGATTACGAATCAACCGACTGGCGGAAGATTCTTTCGTTATACGACCGGTTGCTCGAGCTGGATGATTCTCCGGTCATCGCGCTGAATCGGGCGGTCGCGGTGGCGAATGTGCACGGCCCGCAAGCCGGCGTTGAAGCGGTCGAGGGAATTCAGAACGGGAGCCAGCTCAATTCGTATTACCTGCTCTATGCAGTGCTCGGCGAATTCGAGAAACAGCTGAATCACTTTCAAGCCGCGGTCGACAATTTCCGCAAGGCACTTGAGCTCGCGGAGCTGACCTCGGAACAACTATTTCTTTCAAAATGTCTACAGGACTCCGAGCAACGTCGTTTGCGAGTTGTCGCCTGAATCGATTCGGCGACATCTTTTTGTCACACTTTTTGGACTGCGCCGGCGAAGCGAAGGGCGACGGCGCTTTTTCCGACCTGGTGTGATCCTCCAGTGCGCCAAGTGATTCGCGATGCCTGCGAACCTGAGGAAAGCGGTGTGGCGCTGCGCTTCCCACCGCACTCCAAAAGATTCATTGCTTGGTGCGACAACCTGCGCGCGGCCACGGTTTAGGTGAATAGTGAATCGCGTAAATGTTGGACGGAGGCAAGAGGCCGTTGAAGGTGGTGCACACGAAGCCGGCCGTTTGTTTATTGGCGGCCAAAATGGCCGCCTACAATTGTTGCTTCGCACGGCGCGAGGATGAGTTCCCACAACTGGCTACCCTTTCTGGGCGTGCGATTTTGTCTGAACATTTTTCTTGTTTGGGAAACTAGATATACTAATATAGTTTCCAGAGTGGAATAACAAAGAATGCTTTTACCCAAAATCATGAACTCACCAGAAGAACTTGATCAGGAATTACGGCAAAGAATCCTCGCCCTATCGGGTGTGACCGAGCGTCCAAATGCGGGAATCCACGAAGATGCCTTTTTTGTTGCGAGGAAAGATGTTCATGCACATCCACGGTCATGGTCACTGCGACATTCGATTAGCGAAAAGCGATCAAGAGCGAATTCTGGCCGAAGACAAAGCGCGTCCGCATCGTTGGGCGCCTGAACAGGGTTACGTCACCTTCATGGCGCGCCATGAAAAGGATTTGGCGCCGGCAATGGAGCTTATTCGAATGTCACACGAACATTTTGCCGGAGACCGACGCTCGTGAAAAAATTAATACTTTTCCTCTCCATCATCTGTGCATCCGGACTGACCATGGTCACCATCTATAATTCAGTCGTTGATGCAAAAAGCTGGAGCTCTGACATTCCGGCCTCAATCCAAACGGCGAGAGATTACTTTGAGCATGTTGATCCAAGGGGTTTTTACGTCGTCGTCGGTCCCGTTAATCTAGTTTTGATTCTCTTGACGTTAATCGTGTTCTGGAAGGATTCCGTTTCGCTACGTTATTATTTTGCGGCGTCACTCGCGTGCTATGCCGCGATACTCATTCTGACACTCGTTTACTTCATTCCTCGCGATCTCATTCTTTTTACCTGGTCGATTCCGGATCATCTCGAACAAATCCGAACAGCCTCTGCCCAGTGGAGTGCAATGAACTGGCTTCGCTCGTTGCTGGGGTTGGCCGGTGTTCTTTTTTCATTCAAAGGACTCGACACCTATTACGCCGCGCGCAGCGAAAGAACATGAAGCCCGCAGGTAAATCGCGGCGCCGAAAGGCCGACGCCAGTTGGCAACTCATCGTGGAAGCGGCGCGGGCGCACTTCTTCAGCCACGGCTTCCGCAGCGTGACGATGGATGACCTGGCGGACGAGTTAGGCGTCAGCAAAAAAACCCTCTACGCCCATTTCCCGAGCAAGATCGCGCTGCTCGACGCGGTGCTGGCCGACAAGTTCGCGAGCGTGGAAGCGAGGTTGAAGGAAGTGACGCGCTCCTACCCACACGATTTTTCGAGCGCCCTGCATGAATTGCTTGGCAACACCCAGCGCGAGTTGGACGAGATCAAACCACCGTTCGTCCGCGATATGCGACAAAAAGCGCCGCATATCTTCAAGATGGTGGAGCGCCGCCGAGGGGAGCTGATAGAGCGGCATTTCGGAAAACTTTTCGTTGAGGGTCAACGCGCGGGAATGGTCCGAAAAGATATTCCAGCCAAACTCATGATCGAGATTCTGCTCACGATGGTTCAGGGAATTATGAACCCACCGAAGATGCAAGAGCTTGGGATGACACCGAAAGAGGGCTTCACCGGAATCATCAAGATCGTTCTTGAAGGGGCGATTACCCGAAAAGGACAGAAATTATGAATGCCTCTCGCCTCGTGCGGACTTTGGTCGGCGCAGTCTGTCTCTCGTTAGTCCTTTTCTTCAACAACAGTTGCAGCAATGCGCCCCAGGACCGTTTCCAGGGCTATGTCGAGGGCGAATTCGTTTATGTCGCGTCGCCGCTGGCCGGCCAGTTGGATTCCCTGCAAGTGCAACGAGGCGATCAGGTCAAGACCGGCGATCCACTTTTCGCTTTGGACGAAACAGCGGAGAAAGCGGCACTCGATATGGCACGGGCGGCGTTGGTCCTTTCCGAAGCTGAGTTCACGCGACAGGAAAAACTTTTTCGCATGGGTCCGGCTGCGGCGCAGGATTACGACCGGGCCCGTTCTACGCGCGACCAGGACCGGCAGCGCGTCGCTCAAGCAGAGTGGAATTTCAACCAGAAACGACAGGCGGCGCCACAGGCCGGTTTGGTTTATGACACGCTTTTTCGCCAAGGCGAATGGGTGGCAGCGGGAAAGCCGGTGGTCGTGCTGTTGCCGCCGCAAAATATCAAAGTACGAGCGTTCGTCCCTGAAACGCAGGTTGGTTCGATCCACTACGGTGATACGACCCGGGTGACGGTTGACGGCGTGCCAAACCCTTTCATTGGCAAAGTCAGTTACATATCGCCGCAGGCGGAATACACCCCGCCGGTCATCTACAGCCGGGAAAGCCGCGCGAAACTCGTCTTCATGATCGAATCGGTATTCGATCCGGGGATCTCGGCCAATCTGCATCCTGGTCAGCCAGTGGACGTCGAATTTAAGTCCAAATGAAAAACGGCGAATCGATCATCGAGGTGCGTGGAATGACAAAGCGCTTCGGCGAGCTCACGGCCGTCGATCATGTCGATCTCACTGTGGCCGCCGGCGAAATCTACGGGTTCCTTGGTCCAAACGGTAGCGGCAAGACCACCTTTTTGCGCATGCTTTGCGGATTGCTCCGAGCTGACGACGGAAGCGGTCGGGTCCTGGGTCACGACGTGCTCGCCGAAAGTGAAGCGATCAAACGGGAAGTCGGTTACATGACGCAGCGCTTTAGTTTTTGGGAGGATTTAAGCATTGAGGAAAATCTAGATTTTGTCGCGCGCATGTACGAATTGAAGAATCGGCGACAAGCCGTGCGCGAGAGCATCGAGCAACTGGGATTGGCAGAGCGCAAAGACCAACTCGCCGGCGAACTTTCTGGCGGATGGAAGCAACGTCTCGCGCTGGCGGCCTGCCTCATTCATCGCCCGAAATTGTTGTTATTGGACGAGCCGACGGCAGGCGTCGATCCAAAAGCGCGCCGCGATTTCTGGGAGCAGATTCATCAACTCGCCGCCCAGGCGCTGACGTTCCTCATCACCACTCACTACATGGATGAAGCTGAACGCTGCCAGCGACTGGCTTATATTTCCAAGGGCAAATTGCTCGCCGCCGGCACCGTGGATGAAGTGATTTCGAGCGTTGGCCTAACGACTTGGTCCGTCCGTGGTCCCGATCTGGCGCAACTGGCCGAACAGCTGCGTAAAACTCCCGGCGTGCAGCAAGCGGTCGCCTTTGGCAATTCTCTGCACGTGAGCAGTAACGACGCGGCCGCGCTCGAACGCGCCATCTCGCCCTTCCGTCATGAGCCATACGAGTGGCGGCAAATAGCGAGCGGCTTGGAGGACGCCTTCATCAGTTTGATGGAACACGAAAAATCCGCAGCATGAAACTACCTCACAGATTCTCGTTCCAACGCCTGCGCGGCATTATTGCCAAAGAGTTTACGCAGATGCGGCGAGACCGTCTCACCTTCGCCATGATGCTTGGCATTCCACTGATTCAGCTAACTCTCTTCGGTTTCGCGATTAATTCCGATCCGCGACATCTCCCCGCCGCCGTGCTTTTGGCTGACCAAGGCCCGCAAGGACGAACCCTCCTTTACGCGATGAAGAACAGTACTTATTTCGACTTCGTCCGGCAGGTGAAGACCGAACGTGAAGGACACGATTTGCTCGCACGCGGTCAGGTTCAGTTTGTAATAAACATTCCGGAAAATTTCAGCCGCGATCTTTTGCGGGGCGACCGACCGGCGCTCCTGGTCGAAGCGGACGCGACTGATCCGGCGGCGACTGGAATTGCTCTGGGCTCGTTAGAGCCACTCTTCGATACAGCCTTACAAAATGATTTAAAGGGACCGCTAGCATCGCTCAGTGCGAGTAACGGCCCGATCGATCTGCGCGTCCATGCGCTTTACAACCCGGAAGTTGTTACCCAATACAACATCGTGCCCGGGCTGATGGGCGTCATCTTAACCATGACAATGGTGATGATCACTGGCCTGGCTATTACTCGCGAGCGCGAACGCGGCACGATGGAGAATCTTCTCTCAATGCCGACACGCCCGAGCGAAGTGCTCATTGGAAAAATAGTTCCTTACATTTTCGTCGGCTACATCCAGGTATCGGTCATTCTGATCGCGGCCTATTTTCTTTTTCATGTGCCGATGCAGGGCAGTATTCTTCTTCTGCTGCTGGTCGCGCTGGTGTTCATCATCGCAAATCTGGCGATGGGAATCACCTTCTCCACCATCGCCAAAAACCAGCTGCAGGCGGTGCAGATGGCTTTCTTCGTCTTTCTCCCGTCGATTTTGCTCTCCGGATTCATGTTTCCGTTTCGCGGCATGCCACGCTGGGCCCAAATGGTCGGCGAAGTTTTTCCTCTCACCCATTTTCTCCGCATCGTCCGCGGCATCCTCTTAAAAGGGAATGGCATCGTCGACATCACGCTTCAGCTCTGGCAGATCGCGCTCTTTGCCCTCATCGTTTTGGCGATCGGCATTAAGCGCTACCGGCAGACGCTGGATTAAAGGGAAACGGAAAGGAACTGGTTCTAGAGGTGTTTGTTATGTGAGCGACTGGTTGGACCGGGCAAGGCACTGAGGTCAGTTCCTTTATGATCGACACAAGAGAAGTTTAAGGATTAAGAAAGCGCGAACTTATGAAACGCACGATGTACTCGCTTCTGCCTCTCCTTGTGTTGGTTTTGCTGCCGGCTCCGATCTATGGCACCGAACAGAACGCAGTCGTCTCGCGCGATGCGAAGATCGACAATGTGCAACTGCATTATCTGACGGCGGGCCACGGACCGGCGGTGCTTCTGCTGCACGGCTTCGCGGAAACTTCGCGAATGTGGCGGCCGCTCATCCCGTTACTGGCAGAGAAATTTACTGTGATCGCGCCGGATCTGCCGGGGATCGGCGACTCGTCGATTCCAACGGATAAGATCGACATGATAATTTCAGCGAATCGGATCCACGCGCTTGTGCGTTCGCTCGGGATCGAGAAGGCGAGAGTTGTCGGTCACGATATTGGACTGATGGTAGCGTACGCGTATGCCACGCAGTTCCCGGCGGAAACTGAGAAGCTGGTGGTAATGGATGCGTTTCTCCCCGGTGTCGCGGGATGGGAGCCGATCTACAATGCGCCAAATATCTGGCATTTCCGTTTCAACGGCGAATATCCAGAAAAGTTGGTGCAGGGGCGGGAGCGTACTTACTTCGAATATTTCTGGAACGTCTTGGCAGCGGACCAAACGCACTCCATTCCCGAATCGGACCGAAAAGCCTATACCGAAGCTTATTCGAAGCCGGGACGGATGCGGGCAGCATGGGCCTATTTTGCCTCGTGGCCGCAACTGGCGAAGGATTTCGCGCAACTCTCGCAAACGAAGCTGACGGTGCCGGTGCTGTCGATCGGCGGCGAGAAGTCGTTAGGAAACGAACTCGCCGCGCAGATGAAACTGGTCGCGACCGATGTCACAGTTGTTGTGCTGAAGGACACTGGCCATTGGATTCTGGAGGAAAGACCGAAGGAAACAACCGACGCGCTGGTTAAGTTTCTCTGATCCCCCAGATCAAGCGGGGGTTTAGCCCCACAATTCCCGAGGAGGGAGGCCGATCCTGCCATTAGCATATGGCACCGCATGATGAAGGTCGCCGGCGAGGAGTAAGGGGCCGTCGAGGTCGATGTAATCGACCGCGCTGGCAAGGAGGCGGGCGGGGGCGATTCCTAACGAGGTGCAGACCATACAGCCCAGCAATAATTTGAAGCCGGCTTCGCGGGCGCGTTCTGCCAAGAGCAGGGCTTCAGTTAGGCCGCCGGTCTTGTCCAGTTTCACATTCAGCATTTCATAGCGATTCGTTAGACGGGAAAGGTCGGCCGTAGTATGGCAGCTTTCATCGGCGCAGACCGGAATAGGGTGATCGAGTGTTTCGAGGACTTTATCGGCATGCGCTGGAAATGGTTGTTCGATCAACTCGATACCGAATTGACCCAGCGATGGCACGACGTTGCGATAGTGATCGGGAGTCCATGATTCGTTAGCGTCGATCAGGAGGTGGGCTACCGGAGCGGCCACGCGCACAGCTTCGATTCTCGCCAGGTCGAGGTCGTCGCCGCCCAGTTTGAGTTTCAGGATGGGAGCAGTGGCATTAGCTTTTGCCACCGCGGCCATGGCAGCGGGGGTATCCAGACTGATCGTAAACGATGTTTCAACCTCGTGAACGATCGGGATTTTCGCTAGTTCCCAGGCACGTTTGCCCGAAATTTTCGCTTCGAGGTCCCATAACGCGCAGTCCAACGCATTGCGTGCCGCACCGGCGGGCAACAGCTTTTGAATCTGCTGCCGATCCAATTTTTGTCTGCTTTTGATCGATTCGATCTGCGTCAAAACAGAGGCAGGGCTTTGGCTGTAACGTCTGATTGGCGCCGCTTCACCACGTCCGACGTGCCGGCCGTCGGTCACGGTCACGACAACGACACGGGCTTCGCTACGAGTGCCGCGAGAAATACGAAACGGTTTGTCTAAAGGCCAGCTTTGTTCGTGTGCCTCGATTGAAGTAACTGGCATATCCGAGCTTTAAATACCGCGGGAGCGAGCGGTATGCCAATGAAGGCGCTCGCACGTAACGCCAGTGCGTTTGGGGACTTGCATGCACGATTGACCTTTGCGCAACAATTACCTACAAGCGCCGACAAGCAAAGATGCCCGTTACCTTTCAAAAAATACAAATATTTGTTCTTCTGCTGCTGCTAGTCAGATGCCCGATAGCGGCGCGCGCGAACGAACCAATCACCGTTATTTATGGGCGCGGACGCGAGTCGCTCATGAACCTAACAATGAATGGGCAAAGCCAGCTGGAAAAAGGCGATTTCGCAGCGGCGCAGCGGAGCCTGGACGCGGTGATTAAGGCTGATCCGACTTTCTACCCTGCCTATTATATCCGGGCCGAAGTATTTTTGGATCAACGCAAGTACCAGGAGGCGATCCAGGACTGCAATGAGGCGTTGCGGAAGGATTCTACCTTCGCCGAAGCCGCCTTGCTTCGGGCTCGGGCAAACTATTACCTCAGCCGCTACGGCGAGAGTCTGAAGGAAATCGACCATGTAATTAATATTCGACCTCGGCGGGACGCTTTGGCGAGAGCGTACTCTGAGCGCGCCTGGCTTCGATTGAACTGTCCGGATCAATCTTATCGAAATGGCCAACAGGCACTCAAGGACGCGACCGCAGCTTGCAAGCTCATGGATTGGAAGGACGAGAACATGATTGATACATTGGCGATGGCGTATGCAGAAGTCGGCGACTTCGACTCCGCGGTGCGTTACGAGGAGAAAGCCTTGGCTCTCAGAGGCGTGAAGGCTAACGATTCCAAACGCCTGCAGGAACACCTTGATTCATTTAAACAGCACCGCCCCCTCCACGGTCGCTAAATAACTTCTTTTTAAACGCGGCCCTGGTTTCTGCGGTGTGCGCATTGCCGCATTGATTTCTGGGACGCAGGCCAGCGGCCTGTAACCGCGGTCCCTTTCGGATTCTGGGCGCCTCCGCCGAAAACAGGCGCTCAGGTTTAGATGTCAGCCAAGTAGGACAGTCCTCCAGGTCTGTGCGCCCAGCGGAGTTGCACTCTGCTTCCATGGAAGCGGAAAGCGGACAGAATGTCCGCTTGGCGCACAGGCCGCAGGCCTGTGTTCCCTCGCTGGAACGGCTCGCATTCGATTTGGATTGTCAGCCAATTAGCGATCCAAAAGAGTAAGGCCATGAAAGTCACCAAAAACATCGGCATGCTTTTGCTCGCGGTTTACTTGATCATCGATGGTTTGTTAGGGTTCGGGATAAATTTCGGACCGGCTATTTTTCTGCTTTATCTGGTAGCCCTCGCCGCCGGCATCTTTATTCTCATTGGTAAATAGCGAGGAGCAGAGGAGCGTCAGGGAAGTCGGCTCTGACTTAGTTGAGCAACTCGACCGAGTCGCCTTTGTGCATCATGCCTTCCACCAGCACGGCACCGTAAACACCAGCCATGCCCTCGTGCGCTTGCGCGACGGCTTTTAATATGGCCGGCGTTTTTTCCGCTGTGTCGGGATCGAGCGTAATCATCATGCAACGCGCATCGCGCTGGAGAACGGCGATAGTTAATTTTGAGCCGATGCGCAACGAGCGACCGACGAATTTATCTTCGGCGAAACCTTCGGGCGACACTAGGTCGATATAAACATTTGCGCGGAAGCGACGTTTATCGACGGGCACGCCTGTTTCCTCACCCAGTTTTTCTGCCGTTTGCACCGCGAAGATCGACAACGGACGGCAATCGGTGATTGCTTTATCCGAACGAAGCAATGTGAGCTCGTGACTTCCGTCAGTGTTTAATCGCAGGTTGTCGATCAAAGCCGGGTCATTAATCGCGAAAGTTTTCCCGTCTGGCGTTTCGACATCGACCATCAACTCGGATTCGTCAGCCGAGATCGGATTCAGGCCTGACCCCAATTTCTCCGCTTCACCCAAGTTGACCGGCCGCGCCGCCTTCTCCGGATTTCGGAAATGAGCGCGGTAACGAATCATCTGACGTTCATCGCGTCCGGTGAAAAACGGGAAGCCCCTTGGGCTCGCTGAGCTTTCAAAAGCAAAAAGGCGATCGCCATACACTCCTCCGTAGCTGGCGAACAGTTCGCCCAGCTCCTCTCCGCGCATACTTTTGACGGGATAACGCCAAAGGCTTTCCACTGTTCCGATCGTACTCATTTATTGCCTCCTCAATGTAGTTGTGGAGTCGCTCTGGCTCGACGGAGTCTCGCCCTACCATTCATGAGCGTGGTAGTTGTTGGCACTGACGTCACCTGACTTATAGCTCGCGTACTGCAGCGAGCAACCGATCGACTTCTTCCGCTGTGGTGTAGCAGGCACAGCCAGCGCGAACAAGTCCGTCCGGGGCTAATCCCAATCGTTCGACGACTGTCGTGGCATAGAAGTCCCCGTGTGAGACGAAAATTCCGCGTTCCGCCAAATTCTTCGCCACCTCTATCGATGGGACGTCGTTTATAGTGAATGCAATCGTCGGCGTGCGTGCTGCGCCGGGCGGCAACCCGTAAAGGCGGACACGCTCTATTTCCCCCAAGCCGTTCCACAGTTGTGTGATTAATGCATCGCCGCGTTCGTGAAGCTGCCGGAACGCGGAATCCAACCTTCCGCGCAGAGTGGGGCCTGCGGCGAGCGAGGCGAGAAAATCCACCGTGGCGGCTGCGCCCGCAATTCCTTCGTGGTTTTGAGTTCCAGTCTCCGCCCGTTCTGGCGCGGAGTCGGGCGCCGGTATCAATTTTGGAAAATCCAGCGAATCGAGTAGATCGCGCCGCCCGTAGAGAATTCCGATGTGTGGGCCGTAGAACTTGTAGGCGGAACAAGCAAGGAAATCGCAATTCCAATCGCGCACATCGATCAACTCATGTGGCGCGTAATGAACAGCGTCGACAAAAATTTTTGCGCCGATGTCGTGCGCCATTTCTCCGGCGCGTTTTACATCGTTAATTGTGCCGAGAGCGTTCGATGCTGCGCCAATTGCGATCAATTTGGTGTGTCGGGTTAATTGGCGGGAAAGATCGTCCCAGTCCAGCTCGCCCGTCTCTGGAATCATTTTCACCATGCGCACTTTCAGGCCGCACTCTTTTTCGAGTGTCCGCCAGGGCGCGATATTGGCATGATGATCAAGCTCAGTGACCACGATCTCGGCTTCAGCTTCGTAGCCGCGGCCGAGAGCACGCGCGAGGTGAAAAGTTAAGGTGGTCATGTTGGCGCCGAACACAATTTCGGTTGGGCTTGCGTTCAGAAAATGCGCCAGCACGCTTCGAGCAGAGTCAATGATTGCGTCCGTTTCCTCACTCGTCGGATAAGCCCAGTGGGTATTGGCGTTGTGATGGTAAAGATAATCATTCATTGCCTCGACTACCGCCCGAGGCACCTGAGTGCCGCCAGGTCCGTCGAAATAGGCAACGGGGTGACCGTTATGAGTGCGGTCTAGCGCTGGGAAACATCGCCGTATTTCTTCAATCGATTTCTTGGCGGTGGGGGCGACCGAACCGTGGTCTTTTTGTAGATTGACTGACATCGAAAAGCAGGACTTAGAACATTGAAGCTAGAAGAGAGTCAGAGGTTAGAGATCAGGAGTGAGAGGTTCAGCTAGCACTACTTCGCCCGTGATATCAAGTAGGTGACATGAACACTCTGGTCCACGGCTATCGGTGCGAGCCGATATTCGGAGGTGACCCGCTCGCCCTTAGTGGGAATTTCGGAGGCAGTGACGATTGTTCTCTCGTTCTCCGCGGGGAAAATCTTGCTTTGAATCTCTGGAAAGGACATCGGCGATACCGCAAAGACAGAGTCGATCTTCATTCCGGTTTGCGACGAGATCGAAACGTAGAATTGCGATGTCAGCAGTTTTTTTCAACTTCGGCCCTTCCAAAGACGTAAATATGAGGGCTGGCTATGCAAACGGGCTTCACCCAGAAGGGACATCGGCAAACTCAAGAGGCCAAAAACGAAAATCTTCATGGCCAGAGCGTGATCGAATCGACAATCGACGGCAAGATTGGAGACGAAGAGGAGCAGAGAGCAGGGACTAGGACTTGGGAGCCGGGACGGAGGACAACGGCTTCAGCACGTGTTCATGCACCTTAACCTATAGCTCATTGAAACGTGCTTCTTCATCCAGAACGCGTTTCGCTTCGCCGAGGATGGACTGCGCTTCCTCGGGTGAATTCCCCACCGCAGTCAAGCCTAGTCTTCCGGCGCTGCCGAGCGCACTCAGCATATGGAAAACTATTCCTGTCTGCCGGACCTGTCCGAAGTGCAGGCCGCGCCGAACCGCAAGATCAAAAAGGTCGTCTGTAGTGTATCCGCGATAGCGCGGTGACTCGAGATGGTCGCTGGCGACCAGAAACTTCTTATGCCCGTTCGGCGCGATAAAGGTGGCGCTTTCTGCTTCGTACTGGCCACCGGTGAGAAACTGTAGAGTCAGAAAAGGATGTGTAGTTCCACCTTTCCGAAGATTGATCTCGATTGCGTAAGTTTGCCATGACGCCGTGCCATGGTCACGTGTCACCACGAAATCGAGCGCGAAACGACCGATCACGCCGGCGTCTCGCAAAAGATCTCCAACCCTGGCAGCATCATGGGTGATCGCGCTCGCATAAGCTGGATCAGCTGGAAAGATACAGCCGAGATACCTTTGCCCACTTGGGCCGCCGAGCATTTGATCGTGAGTCGAAAGAAGTTCGACTTTCCCAAGCGGCGTGATGCGCAACTGCACGCTCGGACTGCGCACCTCCTCCGCTCCGATGCCGACCCGTTCTTCAACAATTCCACCGCGAGCCCGAAACTTCGCTGCGTATTCGTCGAAGCTGATTGTGCCGAGCTCGAATCGCATCGCGCGCACACGGTCGAAGATGGCGGCATCATCACGCTCGTCCAAATTCGACAGATCGACGGTCGCGTTTCCTTCGCCGGAGACACCTTCGTTCAACTTCACGATCGCTTGTTTCACCGAGGGTCGCTGCGCGCGCATTTGAACCAGCGCCGAGGCGACTTCATCAATGCTGGTCAGATTGTCGGATCCAAGCGGATGACTAATTCCCGCCTGGGCAAATAGCCGCCGGCATCCGCTTTTTGTTCCAAAAGGAAGATGCCGGGGGTCGGCGCCATAAAGCGGGATTCCCAGGCGCAGGGCGAGATTTCTCTCGAGAAAAGTGGTGTTGTAGCAAACCAGATGAGCGCGTTCCTTATCCTGAATGCCGGCTTCGATCCGCTCAAGAAGGCGCGGCCGCTCGAGTAACTTCAGGCTGAGAGGACGCGCGGAATCATCGTAGGGCGAGAGCAAAGTGAGCCTGCGCAGGGCGTGACTCGGAATGACGCCCGAAAGCAAGTCCAGATAGTATTCGATCACGCTGGGGTGGATTGCCTGAGAGGTCACATAAATCATCCGCGCGCGTGGTTGAGCGAGCAGCAGCAGCAGGAAGAGAAACCGTTCTTCGTAGCCCTGTGCCTCGAGACCCGTTACGGCCACGTCGACCGACATCGAGGGAACAACAACGATTGTTTGCTCGTGCTGATTGAAGGATTCGATCAGTTTCCAGAGCGGGATAAGTTTTTTCTGCAGTTGATCGAACTGCGCCGCTGCCTGCTCAGGTGACACGTCAGAGGGAAGTCCGATTAGCGCCGGATCGGGATTCATGCTCAAAAGTTACAATGTTACAAAGTTAAAGAGTTCGTAGTTCGTGGTAGTCACCGACCTTCATTCCGATCGTAAGGAATGATCTCATCCCACTCGTTGGCGGAGGAGCGGGCGACGAACGCGACGACCGATTTGGTGTCGCTCATGTTGAAGACTTCGTGGGGCACGCCGGGTTTGATGTAGATGAAATCGCCAGCCTCGTTTTCCAACACCTGCTTGAGCCCGGGCCCGAATTCGTGGCGCACCTTTCCTTCGATGATATAAAGGATGAGCTCGAAGCCCACGTGAATATGGGCTGCAGCGACGCCACCTGGAGGGATTGTCGCGATATTGGCTGACAGCTTGGTCGAGCCCACATTTTTGCCAGACATACCCTGCTTATAATGAATGCCGTTCCAATCCCTCCGGGCGCCGCCGCCACGAATGGTCAATATCCCATCGTGATCTTCGACCGCGCTGAGTTGGATGTTGTCCTTGTCGTCGTTCATAACAAGTGAACTTATCAGTGCTTCGCAACAAGAACAGGCGTGGAAGAAAAGAAGAGCTAAGAAGACGTAAAGGATCCTTTGATGGCATTATCCTCCAGTTGCTGGGCAGCGAATGATCCGTGGCGTCGGCGTTATTTTCTTTTCCGTTCCAGTAACGGAAAACGAGACTTTGTGAGGACGGCCATCTTTGAACTGCGGAGGAGTCTGCACGCGAAACGCGTGCCGGCCGTTACCATATCCTGCGTCGCGTAGATTTTCACGAAACTGGTCTGCAACAATTGTCGTCACGTATTCCTTTTCCTCATAAAGGTCAATGCTCAGAGGCGAGTCTGGTTGATGTTTGTCCAGAGCCCAGCCGGAGATCTCCTCGCAGTCGGCCCGCTCGAACCCGCCCGCGTAGTTGAACTCGGGACCGGCGCCTAGTCGTCCGGAAAAAATTAAAAGGCCAAAACAAACAAAGTGGAAGGTTGTGAAGACTGCACCCGCGCGCCAGAGCGGGCCATTGGTCGGCCACGCGCGATTTTTGCTCCATTCAGAAAAAATGTGGAAGCCGGAAAGAAGCGTTGCCTGATAGAATCCGTAGATGATGAAGTGTGGTTCAATTCCATGCCAAAGACCCATCAGGCCGAAGGCAAGAAAATAACCGATGATAGCTGTAGCGTGCCGACTAGGGATCCATCCACCGCGCGTGGCCGCGAGCAGAAAACGCATGTAAACGTGGTCGCGGAACCAAAAGGAAAGAGTGATATTCCAACGGTTCCAGAAATCTCGGATATTGCGTGCCAGAAAGGGGCGGTTGAAATTTTCGGGGGTATGAACACCGAGAAGGTAGCTGAAGGCGATGGCAAAGGCGCTGTAGCCGGCGAAATCGAAAAATAGATAAAGGCTGTAGGCGTACATATAGCTCACCAGCGCGCCGAAAGTCGCTTCTGAGGCCACAGGATCCAGCCAATACTTCTTGATCAAAGCGGCGAGGATAAATTTGTATAGGAATCCGCGAAAGATGCGGTGCACCGCCCCGTCCAGATCGATGATGAATTCATCGCGAGTCCGCTTTTTTTTCCAATCTCCGGCAAAGCGACGGTAGCGGTCGATTGGCCCGGCGGAGATAGTTGGAAAGAAAAACAGGAAGCCGAGGAAATCGAATAGACTCGGTGCAGCAATGACCTTGTCGCGAAGACAAAAAACGATATCCAATGCGCGGAAGGTGACGTAAGAGATGCCGAGAAAAGCAAACTGGTGTTGAGGGACGAAGACCGGAATGACTTTAGCCAGCATCAACGGCAGGAGGGAGGCCGCCAGGGTCCCATAGAACAACAAACCTCCACGCACGCCGATGGCCACGTAGGCCCGCATTGCCACCCACTGCCAAAATCCAAACGCAATAACGATCCAAACTTCGCGCAGCTCCGTATGCGCGGCGATTTTCAGTTTTGTTTGATACTGGATTACCAGCATGATCGCGGTCAGCAGGAGCGCCCACCGCCAGTTCGCCCGTCCGAGCAGACCGAGAATCAGCGTGGGAACAAAGGCGTAGAGAAGGAGGCCGAAGAAAGTGAAATCCGCGTACGGAATCACAGTGATTCGGCGAGTCTTTGCCTATCCACTTTGCCGTTCGCCGTTATCGGGAATGCGTCCACGATAATAAATTTGCGCGGCAGCATGTAAGCTGGCAGGCGCTCGCGAAGGCGTTTACGAATCGTGGTCGTTAGGGGCGGGCCCGCTGGTTCGAGATTTGCATTGGGTACAACAAAAGCCGCGAGCCACCGCACTTTCCCATTTTTCAAAATAGGAAGGACAACAGCGTCTCGAACGACCGGGAGCGCGCGCAGGTTTGCCTCGACATCGCCCAGCTCGATTCGATAGCCGTTTAACTTAACCTGGTTATCAATGCGGCCCTCGAAAAAGAGAAATCCATCGCGAAATCTTCCCCAATCGCCGGTTCGATAGGCTCGTTGACCGCTCTCTTCGAAAAAGTGAGTGGCGGTAAGATCCGGTCGCGCGAGATAGCCCGGACTGACGTTTGGCCCTTTAACCACGATCTCTCCGCGGGAGCCCGGTGCTAACCTGTTGCCATTTTCGTCGATCACGAACAACTCGGTCCCGGGCATCGGACGGCCGATTGGTAGCGTTGAATATTTCTGTAAGATGTCTCGATCGATTCGGACGGAGGTTGTTACGACTGTTATCTCGGTCGGTCCGTATAAGTTCCAAATCTCGGCGCCCGGAAAGCGATCGAGCAACAAACGAACCGTAGCCGGCAACAGGATTTCGCCGGCTAAGAGAAAGCGGCGCACGCGTTGCAACAACGCTCGATTGAACGTGCGCTCGATGAGACACATCTCGGCAAATGAGGGCGTAGAGACCCACGTGGTAACGTTGGAATTAGCCAGCGCCTGATAGAGCAATTTCGGGCTGGCGAGCAGGTCTCGGCTAATGCTGAAAACCGTGCCACCAGTGGCCAGGCTGCAGTATATATCCATGGCGGACACGTCGAATGAGAACGGCGCTTGATTTAGAAATACCTCGCCGCGCTCGATGAACTCTTGTTCCCGGAGCATCCATCCGATGAAATGTTCGAGGCAATTGAGGGTAATAATAATTCCTTTGGGCATGCCGGTGCTGCCGCTTGTGAAAATGATATAGAATGGGTCATCACCCTGGAGCCGGCGTGGTGGCGTGGATTTCCCCAGCTCAGAAAGCTTTATCGTCTCCTGTGGTGTTAGGACGAGCGTCGGCTTGGCGATGGCTAAAATGTGCTGAATGCGTTCGTCTGGAAGCGCTGTGTCAATCGGAACATAAGGCCGGCCGGATTTTACTACGCCGAGGAAGGCAACAACCATTTCCGGTTCGCGGTGCCCAAGGACTGCGACTGGAGCGCGGTCGTCGCCGTACCGTTCCAGCAGGTGGGCAGCCAGGGCATTCGAATAAGCGCCTAACTGCCCGAACGTGAGCTTTCTGTCGCCACTTATATGGGCGGTGGCGGTTGGCGCCACCCCAACCCAGTGGTCGATCCGTTCAAGTAGATTCACTCAGAAAGCCTGATAAACAAAAGAAGGCGTGGAAAAATCGCCGCGGCCATACATAAGGATGAGCGCCACCACAACGGCGAGGTAATATAAAACCAGTAACACGCGATCCCGCCGTGACTCTCCGTTCATCCAGCTCATGAGTTCAGCCGGTGTTGAATGTCAGCGATGATTTTTCGCGGGGTCGCCCACGTTTGGCGTTCAATCTCTGCCGGCGAAACGTACAGCCCGAATTCCTCTTCCATTGCGACAATGAACTCAACTGTTTTCATCGAGTCGAGGACTTCGCGCTCATAAAGCGCCAGATCGGGGTCGGTGCGGACCTCGTCTGTTCCGCAGATCGAAGCGAGGTGATGTAAGATTTTATCCGATAGGGCAGCCGTCATCATTTGAGCCGAGAGTCCTCTCTATTGGTATCATTTAGTCTGATGAAAGAAATCGTCGAGCGCTCGGTCGTAATACATCCATCCTTTTGGTGTGGGGTGTTCACGATGAGCAATTAGGAAATCCGGGTCGGCATCGTGGTCTTCGAACTGAATCAGCGGGAAGTGATAGCGCTGGGCGAGCTCGCTCAGCCTCGCATAATAGACTTGGTGTGCTGACTGTGAGACCCCCTTCGCCTCGTAAAGTGCGCTGTCGACCGGCAGGCTTAGAATGAGCGGTTTAGCTCGCAGCGCCGTCAGTGTGCGAAACAATAACTCTAGATCGATCCACTCGCTCGCAGCCGCGATCCGTGCGCGAAACGCCGCATCCCTGACCGAGCGAGTTGCGCCGAGCGACTCGGTCGTCACCGCCTGTTGCCCGTCATCAGTCGGAGCCTTGCGCGGATTGACTGTTCGCAACCCATGCCATGGGACCGGTCTGCCCCCGCCCAAAATGTAAATGAGCGCTTCGAAGTGGTCTTGCAAATCGAGGACCGTGTTTTGCAACTTTCCCAAGGGCCAGATAGCCATTAGCACGATGCGGTCCAGTGGATGGCCTGAAGCGATGCAGGCGGCAGCGAGTTGGAGCAGCGCGCTTTTTTCGAGTGTGTCGGGGAACTGCGACATTCGCTTTACGATTTCAGTCTTCAGGTTCCAATCAAGAGCATCGCCAAAAAGGATGCCGCTGGCCGCCGGTAACGAGAAGTTTCCGGCATAGCGATATGGGTTGACGGCAGGCTTGAAAAACCAACTTGGTGATAACAAGATCACAACTTTCCGGTCGCGCAGGTTGGAGCCCAGTGCGCCCAGCTTCTGCAACGTAATCAGCGCGGTGGCGCCCGCATTACCCACCGGACACACCTCAAATCCACTGGATCCACTGGAAAAGAAATCAGATGCCCTATTGGGAATCGGGTCGATCAATTCCGAGCTACCATAAAGAAGCATGATGTCCGGCGCGCGAGCCGCAGCGCGCTGGAATGCAAGTCCCTGATTTTTGAAAAAGAAATCCTTTGGAGCGGTCGCATGAATCGTTTTTTCCTCGAGATAAACTGCCAGCAGCCTGCCGCCGTAAAGAAGCGCAATCGGAAGTGCGCAGGCGATCAGAGCGCTAAATAAGTGCGGTGCGCATGGCCGGTGCTCAATAGCACGTCTGGTCATAAACATTCAGTAATCTTGTGTTCGACCCGGACAGAAATGGATTGTTCGAAAATCATCACCAGGCAAAAGGGATGAACCTACCGAGTCCGATCGAACGGACCGTATCTCATCCAGCGTTGTCATGCGCCCCTTCTCAAGAGGAATGACAGATTGAAGCAAAGAACGGTTACAAGGTTCCTACTGAACGGGAAGACGCTTACGCTTTCCCGCCGAAGGTGATGTAATCGTCGAGGTCGAGCAGATCGAACCAGGTTTTCACGTCCTCGCGCGTGTCATTGAACTGGGCGATGCGCCCGGCGAACATTTCGAGCGTTTCAACGTCGCTGTCAGGGCTTCGCTCGGAAAAGTAGGCAGGCGCCTGTCGTCTCGAATTATTTCAGGTATTTGTCGAACCATGCAACCGTTCGGTCCAGTCGATCAATCTGGTTCTCTGGTTTGAGATAAAGATGGCCTTCTCCGGGATGTACTACAAGCTGTGTCGGAACGCCAAGCGTTCTTAACGCGTGCCAGAATTCGTAGGACTGGGGAGTGGGACATTCGGCATCGCGTTCGCCGACGATGACCAGAGTGGGCGTCTCGACTTTTTTAATGAACTCAATAGGCGAACTCTTCCGATAAACAGCGGGATCATCATAAACCGATGAACCGAAGAAAGGGATCATCCACTGATCGATTAAGTTCTGACCGTAGTAACTTTGCCAGTTGGCGATGCCCGCACCCGCTACCGCGCCGCGGAAACGGTTGGTTTGCGTGACCGTCCACATTGTCATATAGCCGCCATAACTCCAACCGGTGACCCCCAGGCGCGCAGGATCGATCGGATACTTGGCGATGGCCGCATCTACTCCGGCGAGAATGTCGCGCAGGTCGCCGCCCCCAAAGTCTTTCACATTCGCGCGGGTAAACTCTTCTCCCTGACCATAACTTCCGCGGGGATTGGGCAGCAGGGCGTAGTAACCGCGTGACGAGAGTGCCGCGACGATAGCCCGTGCCATTCCAAATGAAGCGGGCCACTCCGGCATTGTTGCGCTGGAAGGTCCGCCGTGAATAAGAACGACCATTGGATATTTCTTGCCGGATTCCACGCGCGCAGGAGGAAGAAGCCATCCCTGAATGTTAAATCCTTCGTTAGTCCACTCAAGGTTCTCAGCTTTGCCCCAGCTCGGAGATAGAGCGGTATTGTTTTTCGTTAGCTGACGCCATTCACCAATCGATCCGGCCCAAATTTCAGGCGGCATTTCGTAGCTGCTGCGGGCCGCGGCCGCGACTTTGCCATCCTTGGAGAGGGCGAAGTTAGGGAAATTGCCGAAGGCATGAATATGTTCCGCGCCTTTCCAGATTGTTCGCACTCAATTGTCGCTGAGCGATCAACTCAGAGATCGCGCTTCCGCCGCCGACAACTTCCGTGACAAGGATGCGATCCGGCGTCAACCAAAAGAGAGAACTGACCGAACTCTTGCGCTTTTCTGTCCGATTCAAAATGTCATGACCATCGGCTGAGATCGTGAACAAATCGCCGCCATGAAATCCTTCATCGCTCATCAAGCCTTCAATAAAGGCGATAGACTTACCGTCCGGCGACCAACGTGGGACGGCTACTTGGAGCGAAGGCTTGTAGATTGATGTGGCCTCGCCCTTTGTGATGTCGATCGCGTAGATCTGCGCGATCCACCAATTGTTATCGCCTGGACCGGGCGCGGCGGTTACGACAAATTTCTTGTCATCGGGAGACCAATCGAAATCGTAGATGTGAAGATTCGGCGGGGATACCTGGCGTAGCTTACCGGTAGGAAGATCGAGAACGGCGATCCGCTGGTTGTGGATAGCGGTATCGATTACACCCGTGTTGGCGGGTGCCGCCATTAAAGGGCCGCCGCCGCCTGGCGTCTTCTATATAGAGGAAGGCGATTTGTTTGCCGTCGTGCGACCAACGAGGCCGCGCCGCGTATCCTTTCAGCTTGCTAAGTTTTCGAGGATTGGAGCCATCGGCGCTTACCGACCAGAGTTGTTTCTGCTCTTTCTCGCCGGCGGTGGAAAGGAGGGCGACGGTTTTGGAGTCGGGCGACCAGGCTGGGTCCGCGTCGATTCTCTCTCCTGCGGCTTCCAGGTTGACCAATGTAGGGGACGAATTACCCGACGTCGCCTGAATGTAGGTCCGCTGCGACCTGGTTGCGGCGGTAGACTGAACCCAGGTCACGTGTGAGCCATCGGGAGACAAGGCGAGATCCCCGTAGAGGACTGTCTTTCCCAACTGTTCAGTGAGCTGCGCGGTCTGGGCCATTGACAACGTCGGAATTAACAACGCCGAAAGAAGGTAGCCCAGAAAAAATTGTTTCATGTAAGCATCCTGACAAAAGTCCGAGGGAGCGGCAAGGGAGCAGAGATCAGAGGTGAGAGTGAGGACAGAGGCAGCTGAAAAATTGGAAACGCTGAAAAACGAAATTGCGGGCCGGCAAAAATTTCATTTGCATTATCTGAAACCTCGTTTAATTATTTAACCAGATGGTTAAATATTCTCCAGCAGCCTTGAATCGGACCTTTGCCGCCCTGGCCGATCCCACCCGGCGGCGGATCCTGGCGCAACTGGCGCAGGGTGATCGCTGCGTCACCCGTCTGGCCAGACGGCACGCGATGTCGTTGCCGGCGGTTTCGAAACATTTAAGAGTGCTGGAGAAGGCCGGATTACTCCGCCGCCGGCGCTATGGGCGCGTTCATGAAATGCAGCTCGAGGCCAAGCCGCTGAAACAGGCCGCGCAATGGGTCGAAGAATACCGCAAGTTTTGGGAGGGATCACTCGATCGCCTGGCTAATTATTTGGAAAAAACGAACAAAGCGGCCGACAAAAAACGGAGGACGTAACGCAATGTGCCCGGTCTGTCTAACAAATGCGGCTTTGATCGCCGCCAGTGCGACCTCGAGCGGCGGACTAACCGCTTTTATGATGAACACGTTTTACAGAAGGAAAAAAACAAACCAAGCCAGAGGAAAACAAAATGAAAGTAAAAGAGATGGAACGCGAAACTGAAGCGAACCAAATCAATCGTCCGAGAATCGTCTCACCGCAGGAGTGGGAGGCTGCGCGCCAGAAATTGCTGGTGAAAGAGAAGGAGTTGACCCGCGCCCGTGACGCGCTGGCCGCCGAGCGTCGGCGGATGCCGTGGCTGGCGGTGGAGAAGGAGTACGAGTTCGACGGACCCGAGGGGAAAGCGAGCCTGCTCGACCTGTTCGATGGCCGCCGTCAGCTGATCGTTTACCGTGCCTTCTTCGAGCCCGGCGTGAAAGGCTGGCCCGAACATGCTTGCGTCGGCTGCTCCATGGTGGCCGACCAAGTCGCGCACGTCGCCCATCTAAACGCCCGCGATACCACGCTCGCGTTCGCCTCGCGCGCGCCACAGGCAGACATCGAGCGGCTGAAAGCACGAATGGGCTGGGAGATGCCGTGGTACACCATCACGGACAGCTTCGACAAGGACTTTGGTGTAAACGAGTGGCACGGCACCAACTCGTTCATCCGCGACGGCAACAAGGTCTTCCGCGCCTACTTCATCAACGACCGCGGCGACGAGCAAATGGGGAATACCTGGAACTACCTCGACATCACTGCGCTCGGGCGCCAAGAAGAGTGGGAAGACTCGCCGAAGGGCTATCCTCAGACCCGGCCGTACGAGTGGTGGATCTGGCACGACGAACCAAACCCTGATTCCGATCGACCCGGCCTGGTCCAACTTCGCGCGTTCCGGGCCTCTTTGAAGGGCGATGCCACATGATCGCTCACATCGGGGGTGTGTCGATAGCCAAAGGGAGGAAACGATGACGGCGAAAAGCGATTTGGCTCAAGCAGTGGTGATCGAGCGTACCTACAACGCGCCGGTGGAAAAAGTTTGGAAGGCGCTGACCGATGTCGATCAAATGCGGCAATGGTATTTTGACCTGAAGGAGTTCAAGCCCGAGGTCGGTTTTGAATTTAGCTTTGTGGTCGAGCACAAAGGCAACACCTACGACCACCGTTGCAAAATCACCGAAGTCGTTCCGCAAAAGAAAATCGCCTACACTTGGCGATATGCGGGCGAGGAAGGCGATTCATTAGTTACGTTTGAATTGTTCCCTGAGGGCGACAAGACACGGCTAAAGCTGACCCATGAAGGTTTGGAGACATTTCCGAAGCTTCCCGCTTATGCCAGAACAAACTTTGAGAAGGGCTGGACCGAGATCATTGGTTCATCATTGAAGCAATATGTTGAAGAAACCAAAACATCATGACTACCAACGTACCAGATAAGATATCTCTCGAAATCAAACGTGTTATTAAAGCACCGCGCGACCGTGTCTACGCCGCGTGGACTGATCCCGCGCAATTAAGAAAATGGTTCGGTCCGGAGAATGTTCAGACGCGTAATATTGTGGCGGAGACGCGCGTGGGTGGGAAGTTTCGTTGGGAGCTGACTAATTGCGACGGCGAGGAGATGACGATGCGTGGTGAATACCGTGAGTTGCAACCGGGCAAGAAAATCGTTTTCACCTGGCAATGGGAAGACGATGAGGATTGGAAGCAACGGGACAGTGTGGTTACGGTGGAGTTATCCGATTGTGACGGTGGCACCGAGGTGCGGCTGACGCACGAACAATTGCCCAGCGAAGAATCACGCGATCGCCACACGGAGGGTTGGAAGAGCGTTCTCGATAAACTGGAAAGATTCTGCAGAGATTAATGGTGGCTCTGGAAGGAGGAGAAATGAGTACTCAAGAACTTGCAGAGAGAGTGGTGGAATTGGTTCGCCAGCAAGCGTGGTACAAGGCACTCGACACGCTTTATGACAAAGACATCGTGAGTGTCGAGGCGAGCGCGAGCGAGGGAGAGTCAGCGGAGAAACGCGGCATCGATCAGGTGCGCGGGAAAATAGATTGGTGGCTCAATGCCATGGAGGTTCACAGCTTCATTGCGAGAGGACCATTCGTCGCGCATGACCGGTTCGTCGTGCAGTACGACGCTGATGTGACCGAGAAGAACTCGAAAAAGCGATTTCAGCTGTCCGAGGTCGGCGTTTACACGGTGAAAAACGGTAAGATCGTGCGCGAAGAGTTTTTGCCGTTTACGGGGAAGGGATAAAACCAATCTATTGAATCCCTGGAGGGCGAGTTCCCGTGAGCCCACTAATGTCCGTAGCTAATGACGCGTGAAACTTTCCACGAATCGGCGCTTTTGCGCCACACCATCACGAATGGAAAATTTCCGCAATCGTCTTTGCCGTTTTCTTTATGGCAAAAACGGTGCGTCCCAATCTCAATCGCGCCGAAATCTTTGATGGGATAAACCTGAAGCGAACCGGGAACGAGTTCGCGCCGAATGTCGGGAGAGTTACCGAACATTTTCGCGAATCCTTCGCGCGTCTGCTCGCGATTGGTCAGTCCGCTCTTGTCGTGATAAAACTCCATGTCGTCGGTGAACATCGACATGAGAAGATCGACATCGTGCGCGTTAAAGGCGCCGAACATCTTTGCATCTAGTTGGGCGACCGTTTCGAACAATTGAGGGGATTCGGAAATTGCGCGAGGCGATTGCGCGATCGCCGTAACCGCAACAGCAAATGCAAGGATGGTCAAATATTTTATGCTACGCATTGCCCGGACTTTCCTGATCGCCTGGTGCAAGCAAATGGCCGAAGAACCGGCCGGCGACGAAGAAGATGATACCGGCTGTTCCGCACAATGCTGAGTGCAACAGCCAGAAATTTGTTGCGGGCATTTTTTCCAAAAATCCGCCGATCCAGCCGACGATATTGTTCGCGGCAAAGAAAGCCAGATAATAGATACCAATGATGGTAGCGGACAATGCGGCAGGCGCGACTCGAGCATAAAGCGCGAGTGAGACTGGGAAAAGGTTGGCGAAACCGATGCTATTAAGCAGATGGAACCCGAGCAACCAGCCGAAAGAGACCTGTCCTCCGCTCTTTGTCGCTAGCGCTGTGCCGGCAAAGAGGGAAAGAAACCCGGTTACGGCTATGAAGCTGCCGATGGTCATTTTGCCGATCTCGCTCGGCTCTGGATATTTCTTTGACCAGAGACGCCAAAATACAACCGCCCCGGCAAGACAACTTACCGACAGGATTGAGTCGACGGTTATTAGCCACGTAGTTGGCATTTGCTTACCATAGAAGGGCAAGACCGGTAGTTTCGCATGAGTCTCCGCCCACACGAGATAAGCGTTGAAGATTTGTTGGTTGCCGATAAAAGCGATTGTGAGCACGGGTAATAACACCAATAGCGCGATGATTGCCACCTTGTCGCGACGCTTAAGCGGAACTTTCGCGGTGTGTTTTTCGTGTTGTTCAACGACAGGGGAATCGGGCGGCATAAAACGTCGTCCGGCGAGATAAATCGTTAGGCCGATTAGCATGCCAACTCCGGCGGCGCCGAACCCCCAGTGCCATCCTACCTTTTCACCAAGTGTTCCAGTAATCAGCGGCGAGATAATGACGCCACCGTTGATGAACAAATAATAAATTTGGAAAGCATCAGCGCGGCGATTGTCCCCAGCCGGATAAAGGCCGCCAACCTGACTGGCCAGGTTGCCCTTGAAGCAACCCACACCGGTCAGGAGACAAGTTAGGGCGAGAAGAAAGGTTACATCGAAAGCCATTAGAAAATGACCAGCCGACATTAAGATCGCGCCGATCGTTATGGTGCGGGTGCGCCCCAGAAACCGGTCCGCAAGCAAACCGCCGGCAATCGGGGTAAGGTAAACCAAACCGGTGTAAAGACCGAAGATGGCTGATGCCAGTGGCTGGATATTGAGATGCCCGTGGTAAACCGTCTCAAGCATGTGCCGGAACCGCTCAAACCCGGCCACGTGCTCAACGTGTCCGGGAAGTAGCAAGCGGTGCGTCATGTACAGCACGAGCAGCGTTTGCATGCCGTAATACGAAAAGCGTTCCCAGGCTTCGGTGAAAGCGATGTAGCCGAGTCCGCGCGGATGACCGATGAAGCTGCGATCCTCTGGGTTGTGCACGGTCGCAGAGTGTTGCGTCCAGCGCTGTTTTTGGCAAGCGCGGGGAGTTCAAAAGTCCTAAGATCCTCCCTTCGGGCTGCAGTAGCAGACGGAGTTACCGATTAAAGTCGATAAGTTGATCGACCACGGTTTGGGCAGGACAATGACCCTGTGGTGATAATTATCTGCGGTGTTAGTGGGGTTGGTAAAACAACGATCGGCCAGTTGTTAGCGCAAGAACTGGGGTGGGAGTTCTACGATGCCGACGACTTTCACTCAGTGGAGAATATCGAGAAGATGGAAGCGGGCGTTCCGCTGACGGATGAAGATCGCCAACCGTGGCTGAGTAAGCTGCGCGAGCTTATTGAACAATGCCTCGTTGCGGGAAAGAATGCTGTCCTCGCTTGTTCTGCGCTAAAGAAGGCCTATCGCGATCGCTTGCGTGTAAACGACGGCGTGAAGTTCGTTTTCCTGCGAGGGAACCGGGGCAAAATCTCTGAGCAACTTCAGCACCGGCACGAGCACTTTATGAATCCGGTGCTTCTCGACAGTCAGTTTGAAGATCTGGAAGAACCGCAACCCTCGGAACATGCGCTGTTGCTTGAGCTCGGGCCTAGTCCTGGCGACCTCGTTGAGTTGATCAAAACCAAGCTGAAACTACGAAGTTAGAAAAATCTACCAGCTCGCTGTTGGTTGCGCATTTGCCGTCGTGAATTGATGTTGATCGTGCAATATGAAACTTCCCACCATTTTCGAACACCGACGGCTCCCTTCTCCGGCAGTGGCGCCACAGGCGTTGGCGTGGGATGGCAAGCGTGGCGTGCTTTGGATGGGATCGCGTGATCTGCGGCGAGTGTATGCGATTGATCCGGCGGAGTGGAAAGTTACCGAGGATATCGAAGCGCCGGGAATTCCGTGGGCGGCGGTTTCAACCAATGGGTCGATCCGTTTCACTATTGGTGAGGGTACAAACGATGACCGTTACATTCGCTCGTTCGTTCCCAATACCGGTTTCTCGGACAAGGAACGAATGGCTTGCCCGGAGTTTACGGGGTCATATCTCAGTTACGACGGGGGAAATATTTACCTTAGCCAATGGTATAAGCATCGAATCCTAAAACTGGATACGAAAGGAAATATTTTGCGCGCCATCGATGCTGGGGCGGAGATTTCCGGCCACACATTTGTCGATGGGATGATCTACGTGTTGCGCGGGACCGAACAGAACGGCGAGAGCTGGACAATTGCACAGCTTGATTTGAGTGAGGAAAGACCAGAGATCAAAGATCTGGCAACGGTTCCGTTCGCCTGCCGCTCACTTACCTTCGATGGCGAACTCTTCTGGTCGAATCATCGCGCTGCTAACGAGATTGTTGCATTCTCGCCTCCGAAGTAATCATCTTCGGACAAACGGTTCAAGACTAGTATTGAAACCGGTGCGCGTAAGAGTGAATGACAAGATGCAGAAAGGCTATGTCTATTGGAGGACGAAGCCAATGGGCCGCGAGTTTCGCCTTGGATTCAACCCCGATCTGACTCCCAAGCAAATGCTCGCGCTGGGTGTATTTGGCGGCAAATACATGACTGATTGTCGACGGGAATTTCCGGCAAGCTGGTTTGAGCACGCGAAGTTTACGAAGAACGGACATTGTGCTTCCCTAAACTATTTCGGAGTGAATGCATCGCAGCCCCTCGAGGTTTGGCGAAAGAAAGGTTGGATCTACCCTGAAGATCCGCGTGGCTGGTTCCAATGGTACTGCCGTTATTATTCCGGACGACGTTGTCAGGATGATCTACGCCAGATTGCCAGATGGCGTGCCGTGCGACGTCACGTTGCGCAACTAAAGAAGCATTGTGCGCATCGCGATCTATCCTGCCGGCGGCGGCAACGCCAGGCGCTGTTGCACTGGGCTTACGATTCCCGAAAAATGTAAGCAGTTTGGGCCTGCGGTGGCAGCCAGAGAGGCGGGAGGTCAGCAATCGGAGATTAGCGCAAGGCCAAATGCGCCGTGGATTGCATGATATTATCCAGCTCCTTATGCTCGTGCCATGTCAAAGGCGGTGAAATCGAAAAGGGCTGCGCGAAACCGGAATGGTCTTGCCTCGGTGATTCGCTCAGAGCTTTCCCTGATCATCGGCGCAGTCACGGCAACGATCTGTCTCTGGTTCGGAAGCCGACTGCTTGAAACCGTCGAACATCCGGGCGTAATGGGGGTCGTCTTTCTATGGCTTTTCCTTGCCGTGCTTTGGTTGGCGATTTCAGTAGTGCGACATGCTGATCGTCTCGCAATCAAGTGCGGGGAGCCTTACGGAACGCTCATCCTGACTTTGTCCGCCATCTCCATTGAAGTGATGATGATTTCGGCGGCGATGCTCCACGGGAAGAATAATCCAACTCTTGCGCGTGACATGATGTTTGCAGTAATCATGATCGCGCTCAACGGCTTGATCGGGTTATCACTGCTGCTGGGCGGCCTGCGTCATCGCGAGCAGCATTACAATTTGCAGGGGGCGAGCGCCTATCTCAATACCATCATGGCGCTGAGTGTGCTCGGCTTGGTCCTGCCCAATTTCACTACTTCCATGTCCGGCCCGAGATTCTCGACGGAGCAGGAGATCTTTCTTGCCGTCACCTCGATCGGTCTTTACGCAATTTTTCTTCTAATTCAGACGATGCGGCACAGTGAGTACTTCATGGACGCAAGAGGCGCGGGATACTCTTCAGAGCATGACGCCGGGGCGATGCACTCGATCAGTTACCACGCTGTGATGTTAATTCTTTATCTTCTCGTGGTGATCGTGTTAGCGGAAAAGTTCGCCATTCCGTTGGATAACAGCATCGAGCGTTTCGGCATGCCGCAAGCCTTTGGTGGCGCAATTGTCGCCGGCCTGGTGCTAGCGCCGGAAGCGTTGAGCGCTATCAACGCCGCGAGAAAAAACCAACTGCAAAGGTCGGTAAACATTCTGCACGGATCAGTGCTCGCATCCATTGGTCTGACAATTCCTGCAGTTCTAACCATTGGAATGATTACGAAGCGAACTGTGACTCTCGGCATTGAAGGCGGCAATTTGCCGCTGCTTTTACTTACGCTGGCAGTAAGCGTAGTTACGTTCACCAGCGGAAAGACAAGTGTATTGCAAGGGTGTATTCATCTATTGCTGTTTGCGGTATTTCTACTGCTGATCTTTTCCCCGTGAGGTTCGTCACGGAATGAACGAAGTCCTCTTCATTCCGGTTAAGCGTCATTCCAGCTCTGGCTCGACAGAGTCTCCCCCTGCCGATTCGGGTCGCAACGTTGTTGGTAGGGCGACGCTCTGCGGAGCCGCAAATGTTCTCTGCGTTGCCGCTGGGATGCCTGATTGTTGGCTCAAGCATCGGCCGCGGCCGACGACCGCGGCCACAGCAGAGTAGCAAAACGCAGCGGACTTACGGCGTGAGCAACGGAATGAAGGCTTCACGGTACCGCCATACCAAAAACAACTCGAGGGCAGTAAATACGAGTGCAGGTGGAAAACCTTCCGGCGCCATGAGCGCATGAAAGATCAGGATGTTGACGATGATTGCGCCGAGAATCGTCAGAGCCAGCGGGACGAAGCGCCCAACCAGGAGAAGTAAGCCTCCGATCACCTGGAGTCCTCCAATGAAATAAACATAACCGCTGGCAAGGAACACTCGCGTGTAGTCCCCCGCCAAATTCTGCGGGATTGGCGGCATGGGGATGAAATGCAAAAAGGCGTTTGAGCCGAAAACGACGAAGCCAAGTCCGAGTAGCACGCGAGCGATGATGGTAAGGATTTTCATGAGCGGCCAGAGTGGCTCGATTTGGCGGAAAATCCAATCGCGAAATTATGAACACTGATCAGTCCGTGAACAGACACGGTTTACTGATCATTATTCATCTTTTTTTGACGGAACCAGTTTGTTCACGAGTGCGTTAGTCGATTTCTCCAAAAGGATTCCCCACGCGCTAAGCACCATCAACGTTACGACGAAGACTAACAGAAACGACCAGGGCGATATTGGTCGGATACGAAGTCCCAGCCAGATGACGTAAGGTTGATGAATGAGATACAGACCGTAGGAGAATGCGCCAACCAACCCAAATACCTTGGCTACCCTACTAAATCGCCAAATAATTCCGGCCACGCCGACTATTTCAAGTAAGCAACAGGCGCCGGTAGCGAAATCAACAAAGACATAAGTGATCCCGTTATGATAAAGCCACAGCGCTGCGGGATATAATAGCAGTCCGGCGAGGAAGCCTGCGCCGCGCAAAAGAAACCACTCAACCCGGGCAGGTGATTGCTTATGCCACATTCCCAGGGCCATTCCCAACGCAAACTCAGGCAGACGGCAAATGGCGAAGCCGCCCAGGACCCAAAAGCCATGTTGGGGATAGACGACAAGCATGAGGTAGCGCACGAAAAATCCAAGTGCACACGCCATTAGTAAAAAGGTAAATGGTCCAAATCGGCGCGCTGCCCAGAAGAGCAGGGGAAAGATCAGATAGAATTGGATGAGCATGGAGAAGTACCACCAGGCAGCATTGAGGTACATGAAGTTCATCGTGATATCGATGAAACGCAGGCCAAGCAGACTTAGTATGATCCGGCTATCGACCGGTTCGAGTCGCGCGACGAATGGTGAAACGAGATACACCAGATGGGCGACCCAATACATTGGATAGAGGCGCAGAAAGCGCGCGCGGTACCAGTTTCCCCATTTCAGTGAAGCGGATTCTGCACGGCGCGCCGTCGATTCCATCAGTGCCCACCCGCTGAGAATGATGAAAACCCCGACCGCGTGGAAACCGATTCCCGAAATTTTCAGCCACACCATCCGGAGAATCGTGACCGCGCTGGCGGCAAGACTACTCCAGTCGTCTTGGGGAAAGTGGGCGTGCTCGAAAACAGTGCTGAAAAAATGAAAATAAACGACCCAGGAAATGGCGAGTGCTTTTGCGATGTCGAGCCAGAGCAGCCGCTTCATCGCAGTTCGATTAACAGGGTTCCGCTGCCTTGGTCAAGGCGGTGCTCTTTAAACGGGAGCGAGAACCCCGATAAATTCCAGTTTGGGAAAGCGGATGTCCAATCTCGCTACGAATTGGCAGGATTGCAGGATTAATTGATTGGTAGATCTGATCGCGTTTCGCGACGATTGACGCCCGCGCCCTCAATCGATAGCGTTTTCCGAGTGCAAGCGGAGCTGGAAAAACTGTTGATTCTGCAAGATCGGGACCAAAGAATCCGGCAGATTGGGCTCGAGATAAAGACGCTGCCGCAACAGCGAAAGAATCTCGAAGCGCAGCTTGCTGCCACCGCCGCCAGCCTCGAATCGTTGAAACAACGGGCGCGCCAACTGGAGGTGGATCGCAAGAAGTTGGAACTCGACGTCGGGACGCGTCAAAGCAGCATTTCCCGGCTGAAAACGCAGCAGTACGAAACGCGCAAGAACGACGAGTTTCAGGCGATGGGCCATGAAATCGAGCGCTACGAAAAGGAAATCGTGCAACTCGAAGATCAGGAGCTCGAGCTCATGGAGCAAGCGGACAAATTGCGGGCGGAAATTGCGACAGCCGAGAAGACGGCATCCGCCGGACGCGATTCTGTCAACCGGCAACTGGCCGATCTGGAAGAGAAAACGAAAACGCTGCAAACGCAGCTGGAAGAACTAAAGAACGAACGCGTGCAGCTCGCGCAGAACATCGACGAAGATGTGAGAGAGCGTTACGAGCGGTTGTTCGCGAGCAAAGGTGACGCCGCCGTGGTTGCGGTTGAGCACGGTGTTTGCACCGGATGTCACATGAGAGTGACGACGGCGACGGCGGTGCACGCTAAAAGTGGAAACGAAATTGTGAGCTGCGAGCAATGCGGCCGCATTCTCTACGTGGCCGAATAAGAATGACGAAGGAATGACTCAACCTTCGAATGCAATTCTGCGCTTGTGATATTGCTCAGCGGCGAAAATCTTTCCTGTTTTTGTCATGTCGAGCGCAAGCCGAGACATCTCTGATCTAAATAGGTAGGGATTCCTCGACTATGCTCGGAATGACAGAGAAGTGTCAGCAGTTGCGCCACATTCTCCAAGTCGCGAAGTGATCACGGCAAATGAAGCCGATTGGCGCGCAAAAAGAATTTCGGGCTTTGTCATTTTTACGGGTTGACTAAACGTTGAATCGAAACTCAATCACGTCTCCGTCCTTCACGACGTAGTCCTTGCCTTCGATCCGCAGCTTACCTGCTTCACGCGCTTTCGCGAAGGAACCGAGTGCGACGAGATCATCATAGTGCGTTACCTCGGCAGCGATAAAGCCCCGTTCGAAATCGGTGTGAATTACGCCGGCTGCCTGGGGGGCTTTGTCGCCCGCGTGAATTGTCCACGCGCGCGATTCTTTTTCGCCTGTCGTCAGATAGGTGCGCAAACCTAACAAATGATAGACGGCCCGAATGAGTGCACCAACGCCGCTCTCATTCACTCCGAGGTCGCGCAAGTAATCCTTGGCCTCGCCCTCGCTAAGATCGACCAACTCACTCTCGATCTGGGCACTGATCACGATCGCTTCAGTCGCGAAGTGACTCTTCGCGTAATCCCGAACCGCGTTCACGTTTTGCGCAGCGCTGTAGTCGCGGTCGCCGGCCGCGGCATTTTGCGGTGATTCTCTACTGCCGCGGCCAGCGACCGCGGCTGCAAGATCACTTTCCGCCACGTTGCACGCAAACAACGTGGGTTTTGAGGTCAGCAAAAAGAAATCGCGCGCCACGACCTTTTCTTCCGGCGTTAAGTCGGCAGTGACCGCGGGTCTTCCGGCATCGAGATGTGGCAGCAGCTTTTCCATGACCGCATTTTCGGCCTTGGCGCTTTTTGATCCGGCGCGCACTTCTTTTTGCAAACGATCACGCCGCTTTTGCAACGACGCGAGATCGGCCAGGACCAGCTCGGTATTGATCACCTCAATGTCGCGAATTGGATCAATCGTTCCGCTGACATGATGAATATCGGCGCTTTCAAAGCAGCGCACCACCTGCACAATCGCGTCCACTTCGCGAATGTGACTAAGAAATTGGTTACCCAGTCCTTCGCCTGTGCTCGCGCCTTTCACCAACCCGGCGATGTCGACAAACTCGATCGCAGTCGGCACGATTTTTTGCGAATGCGACAGCTTCGCGAGGACCTCGAGTCGCGTGTCAGGCACGGTCACCATGCCGACGTTCGGATCGATCGTGCAAAACGGATAATTTTCCGCGGGTGCTTTGTGCGTTCGGGTTACGGCATTAAAAAGCGTAGATTTTCCGACGTTTGGCAGCCCGACAATTCCAGCGCTGAGCATGCCTTCTCTGTAACGGCGCTCTATGACCGTCGCAATGGCCCAACTTGCGCTGACACTTGAACTCTCCCTCACACCTCTGAGGGACACGGCAAGGTGTCAGTGAATATTCAAGGAGAAGCGGTCGGCAGATTGCCCATGTCCGAAGAAAGTTTGCAACCGACACGGCTGCCTACAGGAAAAACTGAGTTGCAGGCCGAGGCAAAACTTCGCTGGTAACGGCCAGGCGCTCGGTGAATAATCTCGGCTGATCCGGGCCGTAGTTCAGCTTGGTAGAACGCTTGAATGGGGTTCAAGAGGTCGTGGGTTCAAATCCCGCCGGCCCGAGATTCCAAAGAACGGCGACTTCGAAGCCACTGGCGAACTGAGCTGTGCCTCGGAGAAATTGCCGGTTCTTGCCAACTTAATAATGAAATATCGACACCTCGGAAAGTCAGGATTGCAGTTGAGCGAGCTTTCGTTCGGCGCGTGGGTCACGTTCGCGCAGCAGATTAGCGATAAAACGGCCGAGGAATTGATGACCATCGCCTACGACAGCGGAGCCAATTTCTTCGATAACGCCGAAGCCTACGCCGAAGGTCGAGCTGAAATCGTGATGGGTAATATTTTGAAAAAGAAAGGGTGGCCACGCGATACTTTCGTCGTTTCGAGCAAGGTTTTTTGGGGCGGCGACCGGCCCAATCAGGAGGGTCTGAGCCGCAAACATGTCATCGAAGCGTGTCACGCCGCCTTGCGCCGGCTACAAGTTGATTACCTCGACTTGTATTTTTGCCATCGGGCCGATCCGAACACACCGATCGAAGAAACGGTGCGAGCAATGAGTGATCTGATCGCGCAGGGCAAGGTTCTTTACTGGGGAACGTCAGAGTGGTCCGCCGCTGCCATCCTGCGGGCGCACGCCATCGCAAGGGAATTACATCTGGTTCCGCCAACCATGGAGCAACCGCAATACAACATGTTTGAGCGCGAGAAGGTGGAGCGCGAGTTTCTGCCGCTCTACGAAAAAGTTGGACTCGGCACAACGGTTTGGTCACCCCTTGCCTCCGGCCTGCTTACCGGGAAGTACAACGAAGGTGACCCGGGGGACACCCGGATTTCCATGCCGATGTACTCCTGGTTACGTCAGCGGTTTGAGAGTGACGAGGTTCGCCGGCGGCTCGAGAAAGTGAAGCAACTCGCAAAGGTAGCAGGCGATCTCGGAGTTACCCTGCCAAAACTCGCGCTCGCCTGGTGCTTGAAAAATCCGAACGTGAGCACGGTTATCACCGGCGCGTCGAAGCCTGAGCAAGTTCGGGAAAATATGAAAGCAGGCGAAGTGGTCGATCAGCTCGATGACGGCGTGATGAAAAGAATCGAGTCGATATTGCAAGGTGGATAAGGCTCATTCGCGCAGATTGCGGAACACAGACTGCCAGTCTGTGTGCCTTGCGGAGCTACCTTACGCTGAATTGAACGAGCCGCGGATAGAATATCCGCGAGGCGCACAGGCTCTCAAGCCTGTGTTCCGTCGACTTATCCCCGCTACGCTTGTGGCGGGCAGCATTCTCATCTCTTGTCCAGCTTTGTCGTTTGCTCAGAGCAGGACGGTAAAACTAAACGAGAACGCGTTCGCTTTTGCAAAGGAACTGATCACTCAAGGGCGTGCGGTCGTTGATAAGAGAAATTCGTGGAGAGATCATCATCCGATGGCGGAGGCCGAGAACGAATTCATTCGCGTGCACGGATTCGCTGAATATCGCAAATGGTATCTTGGGATCGACGAAACGCATGCCGAAGATACGAAAGCCAGATACAAGTTTCCGTTCGGCGATTTCAAAAATATCCATCGTTGCGGCCTGCTGGCTGTGAGAAGGAGGGCCCATCAGTACGGTTATTCCGAAATTGAAAATGCGGCGATGCAGCTCTTGCAAAGTATTGAGTCGAATAAAGAAAGTGAGAACAGAAGCGGAAGCGGAAGAGGAATGTTCGACGTCTCAGAACTCTGTTCTCTGTTCCAACATGACCCGCGCGGAACACAGACTGTCAGTCTGTGCGCCCAGCGGAGTTATACTCCGCTGAAAAGTACGAACCGCGGATAGAATAACCGCGGGGCGCACAGGCAGGATGCCTGTGTTCCCATCAGGAATTCCAGCTGCTCAAAAACGCGTCGATCAACTCTGGCAGGTCGTCGCTGTAGCCGCCTTCGAGAATTGCCGCGGTTGGAATTTTTACCTCAGTCAGCCATTTGCCGAAAGTCGCGAAATCGTCGCGTTCCAACGTCATCTGAGTAATTGGATCGTTTTTATACGCATCGAACCCCGCTGAGACGAGCAGCAACTGAGGCTTGAATTCGAGTAGTTTTTCCAAGGCTTGCTCCGCGGCACGAACATGGTTGCTGCGCGAGGAGTAAGGGGCGATCGGGAAGTTCAAAACATTGGCAAACGATTTTGTTCCTGTGCCTGGCCAGCCCGGGTACTGGTGAATCGAGGCGAACATAATTCTTTCATTGTGCGCTACCAATGCCTCGGTGCCGTTGCCATGATGCGCGTCAAAGTCCCAGATCGCGACCCGCCCAATCTTCTCTGTCGACGCAGTCGTTGGCCGCGGTCCGGCATTGGTGACGCCAACTCCAGCAAGAGCATTCAATGCGGCCACTGCAATGTTGCTGAAGTAACAAAACCCCATTGCGCGATCGCGCATGGCATGGTGACCGGGCGGTCGCATCAAACTGAATGTGCGGTTTCCGCCGATCGCTGCGCCTGCTGCTTCGATCGCGGACCCCGCTGATTGCCGGGCATAGAAATCGATCTTGGAATAGGCTGGAGTGTCGAGATCGAAATCCTGGCTCGCCTTCGCTATCCGCGCGAGATGCTCGTGCGAGTGTGCGCGCAACAATTCCTGATCGGAGGCCGCGCGCGGATCGTGCCATTGCCAGTCACCGTGCCGACTCTTTAACAGTGGAACTGTCCGCACAATCCGCTCCGGCCGTTCCGGATGACCGGGCCTGCCATACTCGGCGCAGCTGGGGTCGTGAAAAATTTGCACGCAATTTGTTAGCGCGATTCTAGGCGCGCGACAAACGCACCTTTCTTGTCATTCTGACCGCCATCGATGAATCTCTGAGCATTCTGCCATCGAGGAAGTTAGAGATGTCTCGACTTCGCCCGATATGACACGCAACTATCCTCTGAAACGAATGAAGGCCCGCCTCTTGACAAGTATTTATGCGATTTTTGCTTTGGTTCTCAGCGCTTTCGTCGCACGCGCACAGGTTTTCAGCACAAGCATCGTGTCTGCCGAAATGGCTATGGCGGTGCAACATGGTTCATCGCTCATCGAGCTCGATGACGGTTCGTTGCTCGTCTCATGGTACGCAGGCGGTAAGGAAGGAGCGCGCGATAGCCGGATTTTGGTGCGCCATTCACTAGCGGGCGGCACGAGCTGGGAACCAACGCAGATCGCAGTCAATCCGCGTGAATGCGCCGCCGAATCGTGGTTTTCAAACAAGACGCTCGGAAACACCGTCCTGTTTCAGGATAAAGAGAATATCGTCTGGCTGTTCTACGCCGCGGTCGAGTTCGGTGGCTGGAGCGGCGCGCATGTCGATTACAAGATTTCACGTGATCGGGGTCGCACCTGGTCGGAATCACACCGGCTGACAAACGGGCTGGGAGATATTCCGCGCAGCAAACCGGTTGAGCTTGGCCCCCACGAACTCTTTCTGCCGCTGTCGCATTCTGCTTTATGGAAGTACCCCAGCGGCGCGCGATTGGAAATCGCCAACGGAAAAATTGTGCGAAAGATATCTTTCCCGATCGCTAGCTCGAAATGCAGCCAGCCGGCTTTTGTCGCTTTTGATCCCGATCGCGTCCTCGCCTTTCTGCGCGCCCGAGGCGGCGGAAAATTACAGGGCATGTTTTTTGATCCGGGTAAGAATGGGTGGAGCATTCCAGAGGCAACGAATTTACCGAACCCCGATTCGGCGATCGATGCGGTTCCGCTCAATGATGGCCGGATTCTGCTTGCCTATAACGATGATGGCACGATTCGTAATCCCCTGAGTATTGCAGTCTCGGATGACCCGGACGAACAAGGTGCAGAAGGAAGTTCTTCCGCGGGAGGCGCATTTCGAAAATTGCGCGATATCGATAACGAACTAGGTCAGGACTTCTCTTATCCTTCGTTAGTGCGCGCACGAGACGGGACGTTTTATTTGACTTATACCTGGCATTATCGCTCCGCCATCAAGTGTGTGCATTTCGATGCCAATTGGCTTGGTCTAAATCCCATTATCGTTGGCCGATAAAAACGGAGGCGGAAGGAGAAATTTCACCTCCTCGCGCGCTAACAACTGCAAACAGTGCGACCGGCGGAAAAAGCCAATGCACGACGTGACCGCACCATAGAGACGCGATCCTGGCTTTTCTTGAGTAAAAATAAAGAACGGCGTTACGGTGTTTTGGCCGTTTCATGATAAGGCAAACCCAATTCGTAGAGCGGTAATTCGTCGCGAATCGCGTTATAAACCGCGTTGTTGTCCGCCCGGCTCGCGAGTTTCATCGCGCGACGCGCGGTTTGTAGTGCCTCGTCAAAGCGTCCCGCTTCAGCATAGGCGGCGGCCAAAGTGTGAAGAATCGCTGGATCGTTGTTACCCGCGAGGGCATTGGCTCGCTCGGCTAGTAGCACAGCGCGTTTACCGTCGCGCACTGAATCGTCCGCCGCGGTCGCGAGCAACCAGGCGAAGCCATTCAGCGCATTCACTCTGTCTGGCGCCAGTTGAAGCGCATGGTTAAATTCCGCGGCGGCTTTACCTTCCTGTCCGTTTTTCATCAAAGCGAGGGCGAGAGTGACGTGGGTGGTGGCATCATTTGGTTGCAGGCGCCTGGCAGTTTCCAGGTTTGTGATGGCCTCGGCTGTCCGGCCGCGTTGCAGGAGAAGCGAGCCAAGATTCAAGCGCGCATCCAGGTATTGCGGTCGTAGAGAAAGAGCGCGTTTGTATTCGATTTCGGCCTGGTCGAATTGCTTGAGCTCACGCAGCGCGCTGCCGTAATTATTATGTGAGTCCGCTTCATCGGGGCGGATTTCGATCGCGCGCCGATATTCGGCCAGTGCTTCATCGAACTCTCCTTTTTCGATATAGGCGCCGCCCAAATTGTAATGCGCTTCGACATAATCCGGCCAGATATTGATAGCGCGGCGATAGTGCGCAATCGCTTGGTCGAGCTGGCCCTGATTTTTGAGGGCAAGCCCGAGATTATATTCTGCCATCCAGCATCCTGGGTTTTGTGCGAGCGTGGCCTGGTAAAGGGTAATGACGTCGTGATACTTTGCGCTTTGATGAAAGCTGAGTGCGCCAAGGATCGATAAGATAACGAGGGTCGAAGCTGCTTGGATCGCTAACCGGTAGACCCCAATTCTTTCCACCGCCGTGACAATTCCGGCGCCAGCCAACGCCAGTGGCCCCATGCTGGCGAGATACTGGAAATGATCGCTGACGAAGCTGTAGCGAAAGAAATAAACATCAAAAAAATCGAGCACCGGAAAAAGTGTGATGACGAAGTAGGCGAACGCGAAAGCAACCGGTCGCAAGGCGGTGTTGCGTTTGATAAATAAAACGGTCGCGACAACAAGCAGCGCGACTAACGGGATCCACGCAAACCATCGCGATGGATCAACGTTCCAGCGCGGGTAGATGAAAATGAGCGGATGTGGCCAGATGAGCTTGAGTAGATAGAACCAGATTGCATCGGCTGAAATAAGAACACGCTGAAGAGGCGTCTGCACCCAATCCGCTCCGGTAGCGTGGGAGTGAAATTTCTGTTCCCAGATTGTCCATCCGCTCGCCAGCAGCGAAATAAGAACGAAAGGGAGCAATAAACGCAGGTCGCGCTGCTTGATTCCGCCTTCGCGCCACCACAGACAAAGCGCCAGCACCAGCGGCAGCATTACGGTGGAAGGTTTGCTCGTAATTGCGGCGACGAAAAAGAAGATCGTCAGCCAGTAAAAGATAAAATTTCGTTTACGATCGCGTGATTGTAAAAAGCAGGAAATAGCAAGCAGGTAGAAGAAGGCCGACTGCGTGTTCTTCATTTCGGTGACCCACGCGACCGATTGCACCAGCACCGGATGCAACGCCCAGATTGCTGCGCCCAGCCAGGCACCGCGCACGCGCAATTGAACGAGGACGCGCCAAAGCAGCAGCGCCGATGCGGCGTGAAATGTGACGTTGAGGATGTGATAGGGCAGGGGATTTAGCCCGACAAAATGATGAAGAATCCAGAACGTCGTAAGGACGAGCGGGTAGTAAAATGCACTCGCGCTCGTCCAGATATCGGCGAGACCAAGCGGTCCGATGATACAGGGATTTTGCGTCAGATGCGATTCGTCGTCCCAAATGAAACCGGCAGCGCCAACACGTGCGTAGGCCAGAAAAATCAGGAGCAAGAGCAGAATCGCACCAACCAGACGCACCCACCATTGGACAACACGCGTTTCACCGAAGGTCATCGTCTCACTGATGGCGTTAGCGTTGCGCGTTTGTCAACGCCAAGTTCGGTTTCAAGAGTCGATGAGAAAATTCAAGCTAATGCTGCCGAATCCATAACCCTGGCAATGTCTCGTTAGGAGCCTTGGGTTTCTCTCTTCTGTCGATAAATTGGCAAGTCATCCGCTAGATGAATCCAAGGCAACTGGTCCTCAACCCAGGTGTGGTCAGCCGGGGCCACTGTCGTCGGTTGGTCGAAGCTGCAAACAGTGACATCTACTTCGTCAGCATCCGGTCCGGCCCGGAACGTCAGTGGGGTACCACAATCCGGGCAGAAAGAACGCAAGCGTCCAGCCCATCGCAGTTCTCTCGGCTGTCCGCTGGTGAACCTAAAGGACCTCCGGCTGAACGATGCCCACGTCACGAAGGGCGCGCCGCCGCTACGGCGGCAGTCTAAACAATGGCAATGGGTGGTATTATAAGGCCGCCCCGTCGCTTCATACCGGATAGAACCACACAAACAACCACCAGTGATAGTGTTTCGCTTCATACTTCAGTACACGGTGAAATAGCTGATGTGACGGTCTTTTACTTGCCTGTAAGCGTAAATGCGCGATGCAGGGTTCGAACCTGCGACTTCTTGCGTGTGAAGCAAGCGCTCTACCACTGAGCTAATCGCGCCAAAATCCAGCCAGAGATTACCATAAATTTGCCAGAACAAACTGGGAAGTTTTGATTCAAAAAGAGCTGGGGATCACAAGCGCGATTCATGCAACGACGCTATTTCGATCGCCGCCTGGGGAGGAGAACAAAAAGTCCGCATTCTAAGGATTTGCCTGTGCGGTCCCTCTCCTCCCGTTGAATTAAAACCTGCCAAGCTATATATATCATCGGTGTTGCGGCGAACTTTGATCATAGCCACGTGTTTCCTTCTGGTCGGCTTTATTGGCTGGCTTGACTACATTACCGGTTTCGAGAACTCACTCCTAATCTTTTACCTTGCACCTATCGCCATCGGAACCTGGTTTCTCGGTATCGGGTTTGGTATCGCCATGGCGATCCTCTGCGTCATCGCGACGATCCTCGCCGACCTCGCAGCGGGTATTCCTCGCGTTCCCGTTTGGAACTGTGCGACCGCTTTCGTGGCCTACCTCATTTTTAGTTTTCTGCTCCGCCGATGGCATTCTCTCCTCGGCGAAATGCATCTGCGGGTAAAGGAGCGCACCGCTGATTTGCAACGCGAGCTCGCTCGAAGACAGCAATTAGAGAAGGAGATCGCGGTCGTAGCCGAAGAAGAGCGCAGCCGAGTAGGACGTGAGCTACACGACAGTCTGGGACAACACCTTGCCGGGACAGGGTTACTGGCCGAGACGGTAGCAAATCAGTTGGAGAAGGAGAATAATAATATCCGGCCAACGGCCAGAAAGGTGGTGAGGCTGATCGATCAGGGAATCGAGCTAACGCGGGAAATCGCGCGTGGTTTGTATTCCTCGGAGCTGGATGGCGACGGCCTCTTTTCTGCGCTGGAATCGCTCTCTCGCTCGGTTGGTAAAGGTCAGGTAAAATGTGAATTTGAGCATAGTGGTAAACCACCTCGTTCCAAGGAACTGGCAACCCAAGTTTATTGGGTGGCGCGCGAAGCTGTTACCAACGCGCTCAAGCACGGCCAGCCTCAGCATGTTTGGATCCACCTCCGAACTACTGAAGATTACCTTCGGCTAAAGGTCGAGGATGATGGTAGGGGTTTATCTCAAAGTACCAGGGAAGATGGTATTGGTTTAAAAGTGATGGCTCAGCGGGCGGAAATTGCCGGCGGAAGATTGCGAATAGAAAAGGCAGAGCAGGGGACCGTCGTGCACTGTGAGATACCGCTCGGCGAGAACTAGCCGGGTCTGCTCCTACAGGGTCGACCAATGGTTATCGCGTGCCGGCCTCGATCCTAAATGCATAGGTCTCTCGTCGATGAATAACGAAGCACGAATGGTCCGAGCGGGGCTGGAGTTGAACGACGAAAGAATGCCGAAGTTCGAATGACCTTCGGCACACTCAACATATGGGTTTCCCTGAGGGCGGCCCTGGCATCTCCATCAATGTAGGACGATACCTGACAATAGATTCGCGGAAATGGATATCTTCTGTTGCAAGTCTTCGACTTCTGCCGCATAACTACTCAAATGCAAGATAACAGTCGGTATCGCGTCTTCATTGTGGACGATCACCCGGTCGTACGCGATGGGCTTAAGAATTTGATCGAACAAGAAGAAGACCTGGTGGTTTGCGGGGAAGCAGCGGACGCAGCAACCGCGCTTAAGACAATTCCGGAAACATCTCCGGATATCGCTTTGGTTGACCTTTCCTTAGAACATAGCTCCGGTCTTGAGTTGGTAAAGGATATCAGAGATCAGTACCCTGAGCTTCCGGTTGTCGTTCTTTCAATGCACGACGAGCTGGTTTATGGCGAACGAGCGGTACGTTCTGGAGCCCGCGGTTACTTAATGAAGGGCGAAAGTTCGCAACGCGTGGTCTCAGCCATTCGCAGCGTGCTGCAGGGTGAAGTATTCCTGAGCGAGCGGTTAATGGGGCAGATCGCGTCGCGGCTGAGCCATGCAAAAACGACGCGGCCACCGATTGAGCGTTTGAGTGATCGCGAGCTGGAGGTGTTCCAAATGCTTGGACAAGGAACGAGCACTACGGCCATCGCGGAGAAGCTCGATCTTTCGGTTAAAACGGTGCAAATGTATGTTGCCCGAGCGAAAGAGAAATTTGGAGTAACAAGTGCGCGCGAACTCATGCGCGAAGCTGTTCGGTGGGATGAGACTCAGGTGAAGTCATGAGCAATTCATGTCGCCAGCCGCGGCGATCTTATAAGCTGTAGACACTGAGCCGGGAAGTTTAAGTCAGCGCTTACCTTAGGCGGCTGTTGGGAGAGCGCAGAGTTGGCGCTGAAAACGGTCCAAAAGCTACCGCCAGTGATTGCGTCTCCGAAACTGGCGAAGCGTCTCGGAGGGCCAGCCGATTAGCGCCTTTTCGTCTTGAGTTGTGGGCGCCGAGTTTCAAGCGCCATGGCCCGCGCAAATTAAGGGAACGAAGTCTCGGCAAAAAGATCGGGTCGCGCCCTCTTTCAAAGAGCGCGACCCCGAATGAAAGCTACGACTAGTTAGTCGTTTGTCTTGGAGGCGCGGTCGCCCTCTTTAATGGCGTCCGCTTCGCTCACGTATTTACCCTGCTTGGTTTTGCCGTAAAAACGTGAACCTTCCTTATGATAAACATGGCTCTCGGTATTCACCCATACCATTCCGTGACCACCCCCTGGTGCCGGGGTGGCATTAGGCTCAGCGGAGCCAGTGGTGGTGGTGGCTCGGACTAGCTGTCGGTTTCGGCTTAAAGAGTGAGCCGATCGAAAACGGCTTGGCTGGAGACGCGGACGCTGCCGGCGCGGCGGTGGGTGACGCGCTTGCTTTCTTGCGAGCGTGACCTCCTGTTGGCGAGGCTGATACTGCCGGGCTCGCGCTTGGTGCTGGCGACGTCTCAGCTTTTTTGCGTCCGCGTGTTTTGGCCGGCGAAGGCGAGGCTTCGGGACTGGCAGCGGGCGCAGGCGAAGTCTCAGCTTTCTTACGTCCGCGTGTTTTCGCTGGCGACGCTGAAGCTTCGGGGCTGGTAGCTGGTGCTGGCGAGGTCTCAGCTTTCTTCTTACGGACCTTCTTTGCAGGCGAAGCGGATGCTTCGGGGCTGGGATTGGGCGAAATCGGGCTTTGCGCCCCAACCAGTGAAACGCCCGCAAAAATAATTATCGATACAAGGAGAGCACGTTTCGTAGTCATGAAATACAGGCTAGAGGCGTTCTCGGACTTTCGTCAACGCTAATGTGAAGCGAACCACTCAACTGGTTGCGAATGCGGGTGATCTATTTCTTAGCACCAAAGCAGCGATCAGACCGACGCAGAAAAAGCCTATAATTTCGATAGAGATGTAGGCCGCGGTGTAATTGGAAGGGAAGCCATACCAGTTCCAGTATGGAATGTTCGTGGTGATCGCAGCAAGAATTCCAGCGAGGAAAACAAATCCGACTCGGCCAGCAAAGCTTTCAATCTTGGTTTGAGTAAGAAGGAAAACAACAAGAATGGCTTCCAGAAGTTCGGTGGCAAACTCGATCCCCAACAACTTGCCGAATGTAAACTCGCGACTTGGATGATAAATTAACAATCCTGACGGACCGCTGGCGGCCTTCTCCATCGCGCGCTTCATCGCGTCGCTCTTCTCCTGCCGCGTTGCATTCGGGTCCGCCCGATGTCCGGGGAAGTGGTAAAGGCCGCGAGCGTCACCAAGGTTTGTTCTTAATGCATCGAGCATCGCGGATTCATTTTTGAACTCACGCATACCGATTTCGCCGAGTGGCAGCAAATCGTGCGCGATGAAACTCCAGATAAACATTGCGATTCCACCGAGAATAGCTGCAAGAAATGCGCGCGTTGTCATAATGACTTTGCGGATTGCCAGTTTCCGAGGCGGATTGCAAGCCGTTAAATCGTTGAAAGTGTTTGAAGTGATTTCCCGGTGCAAGTGCCGTTGAGCGCGTCCTGTCGATGGAGTTGAGCTAATAAATTACCCCAGCTGCATCGGAACGGCATGCAAATTGAGTCGTGCTCTGCTGTGACGGTAGCGGTCCGGTCAAATTCGATTATGCTCTCTTCCAGCGGGACTATTTTGTCCTGAAGGTAACACCTATGCAATTCCTTAGATCGATCTGCTCTCAATTCCTTGTTGTGCTAGTTGCCGTTCTTCCATTTGCAGCTGCAGCTCAGCCACCGACGATGAAAGCAATAGTCCTTCATGAGTCGGGTGGGCCTGAAGTGCTGAAGTATGAAGATGCGCCACGACCGCAGCCGAAAGATGATGAAGTTCTAATTCGGGTTATTGCCGCGGGGGTGAATCCGGTTGACGTTTTCATTCGCGAAGGCCGGATTACTCGGTTTCCTTTCATCCCCGGCATGGATGTGGCCGGCGTAGTAGAACGAGCTGGAAACAAAGTCACGAAGTTTAAACGAGGCGACGCCGTCTATGCCTATCTCAGTTTTGAAGAACAAGGCGGTTATGCGGAGTTTGCGGTTGCGAACCAAGATCATGCGGCGCTCAAGCCCAGGTCGATCGATTTTGAAAAGGCCGCGGCCGTCCCACTTGCGGCAACGACTGCCTGGCAGGCCCTAGTGGAGAAGGCTGGATTGAGCGCCGGACAAACGGTTCTGATTCACGGCGGTTCCGGCGGGGTCGGGACGTTCGCTGTGCAAATCGCCAAAGCGCGTGGCGCCAAAGTTATCGCTACGGCATCGACCGCGAACCAGGACCTGCTTAAACAGCTTGGAGTAGATCAGCCGATCGATTACACCACCACGAAGTTTGAGGATGTAGTTAAGGATGTCGATGTCGTTCTCAATGCCGTACGCGGCGATACTCTGGCGCGATCTTACACTGTAGTAAAGAAAGGTGGCATCATTGTCTCAATTACAGGGCAGCCCGATCCAGCCGAGCTGGAGAAACACGGCATCAGAGGCTCGGGACTAAGTGCGCACCCGGATGCAAAGGTTTTGGAAGAGCTGGCGAAGTTAATTGATGCGGGGAAAATTACGCCAATCGTTTCCGCAGTTATGCCTCTCGTCGATGTCGCTAAGGCACAAGAGCAAATCGCATCGCGCCATACCCGGGGGAAAATTGTGCTAAAAATTACTGAGCCGCCAAAGTAATGTTCTCAATTAGGACAAGGCTCGCAGGGGAGACACGGCCTAGCGTTCGATGACGTGCAACTGGTTAGTTGAACCTGGTGTAGTCCGTAATAAGTTTATCACCGATGAGCTGGGAGGCAATTAATGCTACCGCGCAACTGATTAGTTCCTTCGCCGTCGTCGCTTCGCTCTGGTACCTCGGCATTCAGGTGCATCGCAGCACGCGCATAGCCAAGCTCGCCGCTCAGGATGCGGCGGCCAGCGCGCTGCGTGATGTCACTAAACAATTTAGCGAAAATGCCGAGCTCGGCCGGATTTGGCGGATTGGCTTGGAAGACATCAACGCGCTTTCGCCCGATGATCGTGCCCGCTTCTACCATGTTACCTTTCAGTTTTTAAAGGCGATGGAAACAATCCACTTCCATTTCATTTATGGTTTAATGGATGAACAAATCTGGCGTGGCTGGTGGAATCTTTATCGGCATTATCTCGCTTCGCCCGGTCTGGAACATTATTGGACGTTGCGGCACGATCTTTTTTCCGAACGTTTCCAGCGCTTCGTTAATCAAATGGCGAAGCCGGATGAGCCAATGACCGTCGCAAATCTACTTGGCACTGAGGTCAAGTCCTAGGCCGCACAACGGAGCGGTGCTCCAGACAAGAGGCCACATCCGGCAAATGCGGAGTAAAACATTGAAATGTCGCAGATGCGACAATCCCGCTTCAGGCATGTCGCGCGTGTCAGGTCTGCTGGAAGCAGTTCGCCGGCACAATGTTGCTTAAAACGAATGCCAAAACCTGATCAGATGGTGCGAATACAGAGTAACGACGTAGGCGATGGAGAGAAGAAGAGCGACCGTGAGAAGAGCGCTGAGTCGACGCGAACTCCAGATTGACCCGACAAGAGAGAAAGGAAGCTGGATCATCCAGAAAGGAAGAAAGAGCAGCGAATAAATTCCGATGCTGATCGCCTGCGCACTGCGTTCCACGGTCGATCCCTCCCGCAAATGCTTCTGCGTGTCGAGGATTAATCCGCGAAAGACCCCAGCAGCCTGCGTCACGACCCCGATGGTAATAAATAGAACGCCAAACAGAGCGAGGACCGACGTCAATACTGCGAGTTGAATCAGCTGTGGCAGATAAGGGAACGGAAGAGGCACGCCTTTCATTTGCCGGACGATGTTTTTAATTGGACGGAGGTACGGATTTGGTGGAATCCGCGGCACGGTAAGGGGCGCCGCGCAATGCGGGCAATTCGTGTCGACACCGCCGTCTTGGGCGCGTGCCTCCATCGGCCGTCCGCAGTCGACGCATTTAAAACGAATTGTGTTCTTGGGAAGAGGGCGCCCGACCGAATAAAGACGCGGACTTTGTTGTTCCTGCCACGGGAGGCGGCGGTCGGGTGGCTGATGCACAGGGGCATCATGTGAGAGTGTAGGAGAAGCGCTCATAAAAAAAGCTGCAGCACCTCGCGAGCCACAGTTTTCCAGTGGCGAGATTTTTCTTGCTCGCCGGCGGGCGAATCCGAGACTCCCTCACCATGTCCGGGATTCTAGAACCGGTTCGCCCGATTGAACTGGATGAAATACGTGAAGCGAGGAAACGAATCGCGGACACGATTGTCCGCACGCCCGTGGTACGTCTCGAATTGGGACCTGATTTTCCGGATATCCGCCTCAAATTAGAAAACTTACAACCGATCAATGCTTACAAGCTGCGCGGTGCGGCAAACGCCGTGGCGATGCTATCGGAACCGGAGCGCCGCCGGGGAGTCTGGACGATTAGCGCCGGGAACGCCGGGCAAGGCGTGGCTTATGCCGCGCGCAAGGCAGGCGTGCCATGCTCGGTCGTGGTGATAGAGACGGCCCCGGCATCGAAGGTTGAGCGAATGCGCCGACTCGGCGCCAAATTAATTCCGGTGCCGTTCGATGTAGCATGGAACGCGATGGAAGAGCGTGCATTCGATGGCGCGGAAGGAACCTTTATCCATCCATTCGACGATCAGAATTTCGTTACGGGCAATGCGACAATCGGTTTGGAGATTTTGGAGGATGCGCCCGACGTAGTTGCAGTCATTGCTGCAATCGGCGGTGGCGGTTTGATTACGGGACTGGGGAGCGCGGTGAAAGCGCTCAAACCCAAGGTGAAAGTTTGGGGAGCGGAACCGGAAACGGCGGCACCGGGCGCATTGTCGTTCGCGAAACAATCGCCGCAGGCCTTCACCGGGTGGAAGCAATCGTTTGTCGATGGGGCGGGGGGCAAAAATATTTTCCCGCGGATGTGGGAACGGATGAGACCGGTATCGGATGGTTCAATTGTCGTTAGCTTGGAAGAAACCAGACAAGCGATGCGATTGCTCGCGGAAAAAAGCCGCGTGATCGCGGAAGGTGCCGGCGCATTATCGGTAGCTGCCGCATTAAGTGGTAAAGCCGGCAAGGGACCGATCGTTGCGGTAGTTTCTGGCGGCAACATCGATCTCGATAAATTCTACGAGTTAATCAGTCAGGACTAGAACTATCTGGGCTTTACCTGACTCGGCGGCAAGGAACACAGATAGGGCGTCCGTCTGAGACGCCGAATTGAGCCACGGCACTGCACGGAGGCTCCAAGAATTGTCTTTTCGCGGCACCAATCTTAACTTCGAGAGAAGCTAGGAGGCGAAGCCGGCTGTAATGAAAGCGAAAGTATTCGGCCAGCACGATGAGGCGACGCTGAAGCAGATCGAGACCTGTCTTGAGGCGGGCGGTGAACGCGCGGTGCTATGCGCCGACGGGCATAAGGGTTATGCGCAACCCATCGGTGGCGTCGTCGCTTACAAAGATAAGATTTCGTTGTCCGGCGTTGGCTTCGATATCGCCTGCGGCAACCTTGCCATTCTAACTGACGCAAAACGCTGCGAGGTCGGTCCAAATATCAAAACTATCATGGACGATGTCGTGCGCGATATTTCGTTCGGTATCGGACGAAAGGCCAAAGCGCGAGTGGATCATGAATTGTTCGAAGATGAGACGTGGAAGGTCGCGCCCATCCAAGGGTTAAAAGAAATGGCCCGGGATCAGCTCGGCACAGTCGGTGGGGGAAATCATTACGTTGATATTTTTGCAGATGAGCAGGACCGCATCTGGGTAGGCGTGCATTTCGGATCGCGGGGGCTTGGACACAAAACGGCGACGCATTTCTTGAAAGCGGCCGGCGGCAAGGACGGCATGGACGTGCCTCCGACCGTAGTTCCAGTGAACTCCATTATCGGCTTTGATTACCTAACGGGAATGAGACTGGCCGGGAGGTATGCCTATGCCGGCCGCGAAGCGGTGGCGCGGCACGTCGTCCGTGAAATCCTTGGCGCGAAAATCATGGAGGAGGTGCATAATCATCACAATTTCGCCTGGCGCGAAGACCATGACGGAGAAGAATTCTGGGTCGTGCGCAAAGGCGCCACGCCGGCGTTTCCCGGCCAACGCGGCTTTGTCGGCGGCAGCATGGGCGATGAAGCGGTCATCATCGAAGGAGTCGACTCGGGTGAATCGCGTGAGGCCCTTTACTCGACCGTCCATGGGGCTGGTCGGATCATGTCGCGCACAGCGGCCAAAGGTAAATTCGAGAAGGTGGGGAGCAAGCGGATTCGGCGCGACGGTTTGGTGCGTCACGATGAGATGATGAAGTGGGTAGCAGACCGCCGGGTAGAATTGCGCGGCGGAGATGTCGATGAGGCGCCGCAAACATATCGGCGTCTGCCGGAAGTTTTGAACGCGCACGCCGGAACAATTCGCGTTCTCCACACATTGCGCCCGCTCGGCGTGGCGATGGCTGGACGCGAGATGGTCGATCCCTACAAGGATTAGTAATTAAGTCCCGGATAAATTTCGAGCGGCGACGTTCTGCCATTGTAGCACAGCGATCTTGGCTGTGGGGCCTGCGGGCATCTTGCCCGCTGACGGCAGTAGCATGGTTTGATCTTGTCTTGTCCGAATCGGAGGCACAACAATACACATTATGGACTACGGCAGCGACGGAGGCGCAACATTCAGGGGAACTGGACAGCGATTGCGCGCGGCAAAATAATACCAGCGGCGTCGGCCTGATCGAAGTCTACCGCATCCAATGATGTAGCCGCCGCCGTCGCTCCCTGCAGAAGCGCGATGTCCTGCCGCTGAGACCGCGGCAGCTACAATTCTCCGAGCAAACTGTTGAGCTCGAGCTGTCGCGTGGACATCTCAATCTGTCCGTTTTCGTCGCGCGGCCATAATTCTTTTGGTCGGTCCCAGTAAAGCTCGATCCCGTTTCCATCCGGGTCGCTCAGGTATAACGCTTCGCTCACGCCATGATCGCTTGCACCTTCAAGAGAAAGGTTCGCCTGCATCAGGCGTCTCAGGGCATCGGCCAGAGCGGCGCGAGTTGGATACAAAATCGCGAAATGATAAAGCCCGGTCGCGCCCTTCGGCGGTGGCGATCCATCGCGACTCTCCCAGGTATTGAGTCCAATATGATGATGATAACCGCCCGCTGAAACAAAAGCCGCTTCTTCGCCGTAACGTTGCGTGAGCTCAAATCCGAGAACACCGCAATAAAAATCGAGTGCGCGCTGCAGGTTAGCCACCTTCAAATGCACATGCCCAATGCGGACGTTGGGATCGATCGTTTTTTTCTTCACTGGTGAAACATGGGCGGTGAGGGTTTCGAACCCCCGACCTACTGGGTGTAAACCAGCCGCTCTACCACTGAGCTAACCGCCCAAAGCTGCTGCATTGAAATAACTTACGATCTATTCCAAAGTATCCCAAATCAAGAATTTCCTGAATCCAAAGCCCGACTCATTAGCCGAGTGGAAAAGTTAATGGGAGCAGTATAAGATGAGTCTCGCTCTCAACATGTTTTCCCGTCGTTCTTCGTCGTTAGCGCCTCGTCTGTTTGCGATGGCACCGCTGCTGCTACTCGTCTTGTCGCACCCGGGCAAAGAACTGTTCGTTGCAAGCTCTCCTGATGACCGCGCCTTGACCATGCGAATCAAGGCACTTTCTCCTACCGTTAGCCTGGATGACGCCCGGCGAGTCACTTATTGCGCAGTCACGACCGGACGGGAAATGGCGCGCGAGTGGCGTGTGATCCCGGTAGCGTCGTTGCTGCCCGGCTTGCAAAATTTTCTCATCCACACGGGAAAGAGAAAAGGGGGGTTCTGCTTCCAGTATTCAACGGAGCTTCTCGTTCGATTGGATGCGCTTAAGCTGCAAACGCTCGAGTTCCATTGGGCGGAATCGGAACCGAATACTGGGGGCGAGAATAACGCCATCGTAGTTACGGCCCGAGGTCAACCGTTCGAGCAAGGTATTCTGCTCGACAGCTGGCGGGCCCAGCCCTATGTCACCTGGACACAGGTAACCAAGGACCCGGGGTATCATTGGAGTGAAAACAAATCCTTTCCCGCCCTCGTTTTGCGAAAGAGCAAATAACGAAATAGCTAAAAGCCATCGCTGTACCTGCGCAACAACCTCGCAATGCCGCGAAAGCGTTCCCGGCTTTAACTACCAACCAGCATCCGACATCAATTGCGCCATCAGATGCCTTAGGGTAATCAACATGGCATCATAAGAGTTTTTTATCCGTCGTTTTGTCCGACCAACAAAAAATTAGGCGTATTTGGGACAACGTGAGCTTACCTACGCCGCTGCATCTCTAGAGGCAAATCGAAGGTGAGGGCGGTTAAGATAAATTGGGGGAAATTGGCGATACTAGACCAACGATCGGTGTAAACCAGCCACTCTACCATTGTAACCGCCCGAAGTCGTTTCTTATAAAGTATTGTCAACACATCTGCGCATTCGTTCTCAACCGCAAGGAGGGCCGGCCAAGTTCCTTTTTATTTCTCAGGATTCGGCGGCGCGAGATCGGTTACAATTTTCTCGAAACGTGGGTCGCCGCGCAGCGGATCCCAGGTCGGGTGCAGTTTCAAGTTACCGTAGCTTAAGGTGCTCGGGATTTTCAGCGTCGCTTCGATTTGTTCGATAGCGAGATCCTTTTCACCACACCAGGCGTAAATTACGCCCATGTACTTCACGAGCTCCGCACCGTCGATTGAGTCTTTGGTAATCGGCAGGAGTTCAATCGCGTGTCGGCCTTCGCGGATTGCTTCATCCTTGCGGCCGAGGGCTGCGTCGATGAGGCCGAGCACGCACAACGCCGGCGCATAACCGGGTTGCTCGCTCACCGTGCGTTCAAGTTCCGCGTGCGCGGCGAGGAAAGCAGCCTGAGCGGTGGCAACATCGCCCTGGCTGCGGGCAGCCAAACCTTCGCACCAGGAGCGCGGAAAGTTCAGATCAACAGCCGTTCCACTGTCCGGCATCGCAGCCAAAGCCTGGGTGACCGCCGCCGGATCGCGTTCGCATAGCGCGAGGTAGAACCATTGGGCGGCCAGGTCCGAAGCGGTCGCCGGATTTTCGGCCAGAATTGTTCGAACGCTTTCGCGAAGGGGACGAGGGTCCGCTCGCCATTCAAGATCGACCGAGGCGCGAGTAACCCGTGTGTCTAAGTCGCCCGGAATTAGAACGAGCGCACGGTCCAAAGCAGCCGCCATCGCCCGAAACTGTCGGAACTCCTGATAGCTGAGCGCGATCTGCTGGAGAATGAAAAAGTTGCGCGGATCCAACGCGAGAGCCCTTTGCAAGCTCCGGGCCGATTCATTCCAAAGTCCCTGACGCCGGTCGATATAGCCGGTCAGCTCGAAGATATCCGAATTATTCGGCAACGCGCGTTGGGCAACGGCCAGTTCGGCCCGCGCCTTCTCGTAATCGAGATAGCAACGGTAAAGGAAATCAGCCCGGGCAAGATGCGTCTCTCCCGCATCAGGACGCAGACGAATCACAGTTTTGAGCGCGCCATCCGCCAAAGCCAGACGGGCCGGTGTATGATCGAGGCCAAAAAAATACAGGTAGTTATGGGCGGCGGCTTGCTGGCAGTAAGCCAGGAAAAAGTCGGGATCCCGCTCGATCGCTTGATCAAGTAAGTGAACGGCCTCGTGCAATTTTTCGCTGATTTGGGCATTGAGAGAAATCGTCGCGATGAGCGCCTTCGCGTGGACGTAAAGGCCATAGGCAATGAGATCTTTTGTCGGGCGCTCGTCGATGGCGGCTTTTTCTTTTGGCGAAACAGTGGCTTGGAGCTGAGAGATAATTCGCTGCACGATGTCGCTCTGAATCCCAAAGATATCAGCCAGATTGCGTTCGTAGCTTTCTTCCCATGCAAGAACGCCACTCCGGGCATCGGTCAGCTGCGCGGTAATGCTCACTCTCTGACCGCTTTGGCGGACGCTTCCTTCCAAGACGAAGGCGACGCCTAAGGTCTGGGCTATCTCGGGCAAGTTTCGTCGCGTTCCCGCCACGTAGGTGTTAACCGAAGTGCGGTTGATGACCTTAAGATCCGCCACTTTGGCAAGAGCAGTACGAATGTCATCCTGGACGCCATCGGCCAAAAACGCGTTCTGTTTATCTTCGCTAAAATTCTCCAAGGGAAGAACCGCGATACTTTTCTCCGGCAGGACGGCGAGGGCGACTGCCTCCGGTGATGCTGACACGCCGGCTAGCTCGGGCGCTAACTGACGCGATAAGCTCCAAATCCCGAACCCCGTCGCTAGCGCCACAATGCTCAGAAAAGCGGTTGCCAGGATGGGCTTGCCTCGGCGATTCGTATGGGAAGAATTCGCCAGGCCTGGAGTCTGGTCCCGGCCTTTCGAGCTGAGGCTTGCCGGCTCTTCCGGATCCGCAATTTCTTCAGGGTAAACATTCATTGGGTTGTTCGAGGGCAAGAGACGTCGATTGCGGTTGGGTGATCTGCCCTACCCTTCCGAGCAAAATGTGTTCCCAGAGCCTTTACCTAATGCCGTAACTTGGAGATTAGGACCTAAAGCGCCAGCCAAGGTAGGCGCCGATGATTCACAGCGTGATGGTTGCTTGCTCAACGACGACCCGCGGAGGCGATTCGCGGCATCCTCGAGGGGAGTTTTAACCCTGCCAGGCAGGCGCGGCTCGAAATTAGCTATCAGCTATTCAATGCAGCTCAAGTTTTGACCTGCCAATCCATGCGAAACCTGCGCGATCGCCCTGTCGGGCAAAAAATCACGTTCGTGATCATGTTGATCTCGGGCGTGGTGCTGCTTCTTGCGTTTGCGGCTCTGTTCTGCTTCCAAGCTTATACCTTGAGGCAGCATTCCGCTCACGAACTGGCGGTGGTCGGTGAGATCACGGCTCACAATTGCGCTGCAGCGGTAATGTTTAAGGACGAGGGAGCCGCAGCGCAAATCCTTGCTGGACTGAAAACGATGCCCCAAATCGTCAGCGCGCGCCTCGAAGTCGCAGACCAGCAGCGCCTCGCTTATTTCGGTGGATTACGAGATGAAATGGAAATCAAAGCCGCGCGGTTGAAATCCGGCTTCCGCATCGCCGGCAATCGAATTCTCCTCGCACAGCCCGTCATGCTCGATGGGAAACGGGAAGGAACGCTCTACCTAGTCGCGGATTTGCACGCAATGTCGTCGCAACTTCTCAAACTCTACGGCGGCATTTTCGCGCTGGTTCTTGCCGCTTCGCTTATTCTCGCGTTCCTGCTTTCGAGTCAATTCCTGCGGTTTGTCACCAATCCGATTTTGAGCCTTGCGGGCATAGCGCGGACGATCGCCCACCACCACGACTATTCCGTGCGGGCTACGAAGGTGTGCGGCGACGAGGTAGGGGGGTTGACCGACGCGTTCAACCAGATGCTGACGCAAATCCAGTCTCAGGATAGCGCGTTGCAAACAGCACAACACGAATTGCAGGAACAAGTGGTCGCGCTCCAACGCGAGATCGGCGAGCGTGAACGAGCGGAAGCGGCACAGGCCCGGCTCACTGCCATTCTCGAAGCTACGCCCGACATCGTGATGAGTGCCAATCCGAGTGGCATTCCCTTCTATCTCAATCGAGCGGGGCATGAAATACTGGGTGTAGCTGAAGACCGGGATATTTCCGGAACAAAGACACTCTATTTGCATCCCGAGTGGGCTCGCGAAATTTTCGCCAAGGGAGGATTGCAGGAAGCCATTCGACATGGCTCGTGGGCGGGTGAGACAACCATTTTAGGTCGCAATGGAAAGGAAATTCACGTTTCGCAGGTCGTGATCGCGCACAAAAGCCCCGAGGGCAAAGTAAAATATTTTTCCACGGTCTTACGCGACATGACGGCCTACCGCGAAGCGGAGGAAGCGTTGCGTCTTTCGCAGCAGAAGTTGCTCGAAACTTCGCGTCTCGCTGGCATGGCGGAAGTGGCGACCGGCGTCCTGCACAATGTCGGTAACGTGCTCAACAGCGTAAATGTTTCCGCCGGCCTCGTCGTGGAAAGGCTTCGCCGATCCAAGGCGCCGAAGCTGGCAAAGGCCGCGGCACTTCTCACCTCCCATAATGGCGATCTCGGCGAATACCTAACGAATGATGTGAATGGGCAAAAATTACCGGGGTATCTCACAAATCTCGGAGAATTCTTTATCCTGGAAAATACGGAACTACTGAACGAGGTCGATCAACTAAGCCGTAATATTGAGCACATTAAGGAAGTAGTTGCGATGCAGCAGAGCTACGCCAAGGTCAGCGGTGTTTTCGAAAATCTCCAGGCCCATAGGCTGGTAGAGGACGCCATTGCCATGAACATTGGCGCGTTCGAGCGCCACGGCGTCGAAGTCGAGCGGCAGTTTTCCGCCGTGCCGCCGATCCGCGTCGACCGGCACAAGGTGTTGCAGATTCTCATCAATCTGATTCGCAACGCCAAATATGCTTTGGACGACGTCGAGCGCATCGACAAGAAAATTGTAATTTCGATCTCGGCACCGAACCATCTCTATATCCAGATCGTCGTTTCAGACAACGGCGTTGGCATTGCACCGGAAAATTTGACCCGCATTTTCGCGCACGGTTTCACCACCCGCGAAGGCGGCCACGGTTTTGGCCTGCATAGCGGCGCGATCGCCGCGCGTTCGATGGGCGGGGCCATCACCGTAGCGAGCGCGGGCATCGGCCAGGGCGCCACCTTCACCCTTGAACTTCCCATTGCAGCTACCGCATCTGTCACATGAACCTAACACCTCTAACTTCGCAGTCCCACAATCACCGCATTCTAATCATCGACGACAACCCTTCGATCCACGAAGACTTTCGCAAAATCCTCGGTCCCGCCGATGCTAAGCTCGCGGAAGAGCTTGATGCGACGGAAGCGTCCCTTTTCGGCGACCACGCTGGTGCGTCGAGCGCACAAAATTTTCGGATCGACTCCGCCTTTCAGGGGCAAGAGGGGCTCGAGAAAGTCCGTGCCGCCTGTGCCGAGGGCGCGCCCTACGCTGTCGCCTTTGTCGACGTGCGAATGCCACCTGGCTGGGATGGAATTGAAACCATCTCCCGTATCTGGAAGGAATTTCCCGATCTTCAGATCGTCATCTGCACCGCTTACTCCGATTATTCATGGGACGAGATCGCAAAGTCGGTTGGCAATACCGATAAGATGCTTGTACTCAAGAAACCTTTCGATAACGTCGAGGTACTGCAGATGGCGCACGCTCTCTCGAAAAAATGGCAGCTCACCCAGATGGGGCGAAAACAGATGGAGGAATTGGATGCGCTTGTAAACCAGCGGACTGCGGAATTGCGCGCCGCCAACGCCCGCTTGACCGGCGAAGTAGCAGAGCGCGCCGCAGCCGAGGAAGCGCTACGTCGCTCGGAGGAGCGTTTTTCAAAGGCGTTTCACAGCAGCCCTGTGCCGATGGCGATTCAACGCCCGGAAGGAAAAGCTTGCCTCGATGCGAACATGAGTTTTCTCGAACTCGTCGGTGCATCGCGCGAGGCCGTCCTCGCAGGTAGCACGACATTTTGGGCCGATGAATCTACTCCGACTGTTCTCCGCCAAGAACTCGCTGCCCGTCACGCCGTGCGCAACTTGGCCGCGACCATTCGCACCACCTCTGACGAAACACGCGAAGTTCTGGTCGCAGCCGAGAATCTCGAGCTCGGAAATGCTCCTTATCACTTGCTCATCTTGCAGGACATTACCGATCGCGTGCGACTCGAAAACGAACTACGCCAGGCCCAAAAGATGGAAGCTGTTGGTCGGCTCGCAGCCGGCGTCGCCCACGATTTCAACAACATTCTCACCGTCATCCTTGGAAATACCTCGACGCAACTGCGTAATCCGCGGCTCGATAAAAAACTAACGGGTTCTCTCACCCAGGTGCAGCGTGCGGCGGAACGCGCGACGGCTTTGACCCGCCAGCTTCTCGCCTATAGCCGAAAGCAAATCATTCAGAGGCGAGCGCTCGCACTCAATGAGGTTGTGGAGCAAACGGTTGCGATGTTGCGGCGACTGATCGGGGAACACATCGCCCTTGATATGCAGCTGGCTCCCGATCTCCCGCCGATTTTCGCTGATCCCAGCAATGTTGAACAGGTCATCATGAATCTGGCGTTGAATGCTCGCGATGCCATGCCTGACGGCGGCAAGCTTACCCTCGCCACCACGCGCGTCGAAATCGACAAAGCCTCTCGGGAACGCAATCCCGAATCGCAGCTTGGTCCTTACATCTGCCTGGCGGTGAAAGATACCGGTTATGGAATGGATGCGGCTACGGTCGGTCGAATTTTTGAGCCATTTTTTACGACCAAAGATCCGGGCCAAGGTACTGGCATGGGTCTGGCCACCGTTTACGGGGTGCTAAAGCAACACGGGGGTTGGATTGAAGTGGATACCGCACCCGGTCGAGGCACGACCATTCGCACGTTCTTCCCGCTGAGCAAGGAGGGATTCGTGGCCGCATCGGCCAAATCAGAAAATTTACCGACCGAATCCACACCGCTTAATGACATCACCATCTTGGTAGTAGAAGATGAAGAAATGCTGCGGGAGTTCGTCAGCGAAGCACTGGGCACTTTCGGTTATCACGTGCTCTCAGCAGCCAATGGTCGCGATGCTCTTAACGTGTGGGCCGAACACCGCGATGAGATCGACTTGTTACTTACCGATGTCGTGATGCCCGAATCTATCTCCGGTCGACAGCTTGCGCATACCCTCATTCAAGATAAACCGAATTTAAAGGTTATCTTTACCAGTGGCTATAGCTCTGAGCTTTTCGAATCGGAGTTCGAACGCGAAAAAGAGCATCTCTTTCTCGCCAAACCTTATTTACCTGATCGGCTTGCGCAAACCGTCGCGATGCATCTGCAATCGCAAGGCGCACCGGAATTTGCGCACGCTAACAGTTAAATTGTTCGGGGATCTCGCACGCCTCGCGTGCTTCAACGAGGAATGCCAAGAATCGCTCGCCTGTTAGCGCGACAAATGTAGGCAGCGCGCGCGCGCGCGTTGTGGCTGCGTACCGACTATGGATAACGTGAAGACGGGCAGGAGATAGCCCGCTTGTGAGCCTGTCTTCCCTCTGAAAATAGCAATATTAGCCGTTCACGAGAAAAACGCGATTCGGCTGAAAAGGGGTATAAAACCAGCCGCCCCACACCTGAGCTACCGCCCGATTTTCGGCTGCCAGTTTACACCCTGTGTTCACATCGGCAATGGGCGGGATTATCTTCGAAAACCAGCCAACCAAATTCTCAGCTTTACCCAGCCACTTTTTCCCGCTACAAAAAAGAGCTTCATCCTATTGATTCGTTAACGGCGAGTCCGGGTCGATGATTCTGTGCAAGAGCGGCTCTGGACTTGCTGATTATTCGTTTATGTCAGCTGTCGTCAATCTCGGGAAATACGATAACTCGGATTTCGACCGTGGCGCGCCTCGGTGGAAGCGAGGATTATGGGTAGTTGTGCGCTGCGTTTTCTTTCAGAATCCCTGTCCCTGGGGATCGGCCTTCCGCTCTGCCTTACTCCGCTGCTTCGGAGCGAAAATTGGGAAAGGACTAACCATTGGCAGCAATGTGAATATCTCCTTTCCATGGCGCCTGGTCGTAGGCGACCATGTCTGGATCGGGGATGATGTCGGGATTCTCAGTCTGGCACAGGTCACAATCGAATCGAGTGTTTGCGTCGCGCGGCGGTCGTTTCTTTGCACGGGAAGCCACGATTTGCGGCGGGAAGATTTCAAGCTCAAGGTTGCGCCCATCCTCATTCGCACGGGAAGCTGGATTGCAATCGGCAGCCTGATTCTCGCTGGAGTAACGATTGGCCAGGGTGCGGTTGTTTCCGCTGGTTCGGTGGTTTTGAAGGATGTCCCGCCTAATTGCCTTGTTCGAGGAAACCCCGCGACAGTTGTGTATGAGATATTTCGAGCCCGCGAATGCGCCAAGTCCTCTGTCGCCGTCTCGCGTAGGCGTGACAAATCACTGTCACCGTCTCCTGATGGTGCCGCGGTGATCGACGGGTAGCTCTAGAGGCGTTCGTTAATTCACTTGTTCGTAAACCAACCGCTCTGCCACTGAGCCATGGCCATCAAACATTTATGATTCGAAATTGACGCACAAAAGGTTGGAATGGGGAGACCTCTCTTTGAGCCAACAGACATCACGATCGTAGAAAACGTCGCTGTCATATCAGGCTGCTCTGTTTCGGGGGTGGCATCAGATCAGGGACTCGCTTGCTTTGGCGTTGCCAGCTCTAGCCGCCTCATTACCTTGCCGCGATGTTTACAAAAATAATCGGTGCGCTGGGTGTCGCGATGGCTCTGAACTCTTGCGCGACCGTTATCCGCGGCGTCCACGAGGACCTTAAGGTCGTCAGCAATCCTTCCGGCGCGGACGTGACTCTTTCGACCGGAGAAAGGGGAATAACGCCTGCAACCTTCGTGAAACGGCGACGAAATCGTTTTCAGGTGACAGTGAGCAAACCGGGTTACTACTCGCAAACTGTCACTGTTAGAAGCAAAGCCTCGACGACGGGCGCGGCCGCAACGGCCGGGAATGTTGCCACGGTCGGGCTCGGTGTCGCTGTCGATGCTGGAACTGGAGCATGGAACTCGCTTTATCCGAATCCGGTCTCGGTTCAGTTAGTTCCGCAACCCGGCGAACACCCTGCCAGGCAAAAGAGATTCGCGCAGGGTGGTTACCCTGTCGCAATGCCGACTGAGCGAGCCGGAATAGTTCGCAGCCCTTACACGCGCCGGCTTTATGACGTGCATGCCGTGCCGCACGGAGCGCTGGTGCACGATGTGGACGTGAACAAACTATTTTTGAATCCGTGAGAACGGTCACCAAGTATTGCAACTTTCTAACGGAACTGGTAGCAGAGGTCTCCTAATACTCGCGAGCGTAGGGCAAATATTGCGAAATGCTTTCTCAACCGGGTTTTCCATCTTGCTGCGCGTGGTGATGCCCCGATGATTCAGACGATGTCGCGCGCATTTGAAGATTTCCCCATCGGCACACGTTTGGTTTCGACTGGTTATCCAATCACCGCTGATGCGATCATGGATTTCGGACGGAAATTTGATCCGCAAGTATTTCATCACGATCCCGACGCGGCGGAGAAAACGTTGTTTGGCGGATTGGCGGCGAGCGGCTGGCATACCGCGGCGGTGTCGATGCGCTTGTTTGTCGATACCATGGATGTTGTGGGCGGCATTATCGGGATGGGTGTGGATGAATTGAAGTGGCCGAATGCAGTCCGACCTGGAGACGAATTGCGCCTGGAAATTGAAATCCTGCAAGCGCGGCATTCGAAATCGCGCCCGGGCTACGGCATTATTCGCATTCGTAATGTAACGAAAAACCAACGCGACGAAATTGTGCAATCGTTTATGGCGAACACCATGTTGCCCACGCGCGAGGCAGACTTGTAGGGCGTCTGTGCCAATCTCGAACGTTTTTGAGTTCGCGGAAATGTTTTTGTCGCTGCTGAGGCGGGCAGGGACAGCTACTTCCCCAGCAGTCTCATCATCGCTTCCGGGTAGCGCGAACCGGCGGCAACATCTTTCGGCGCGACCTCATCGATGCGCTCCAAGTCGTCCGCATTCAGCATCACGTCCAACGCATCCACATTTTCGCGCAAATATTTCCGTCGCTTCGTTCCAGGAATTGGGACGATGTCTTCGCCCTGCGCCAGGACCCAGGCGAGCGCGAGCTGGGCAGGGGTGCAACGTTTTTCCGCAGCGATCTCGCTTACCTGGCTAACGAGATCCAGATTACGCTGAAAGTTTTCTCCCTGAAATCTGGGGGCAGTCCGCCGGTAGTCGTCCGCCGCAAGGTCTTCGAACCTTTTAATTTGGCCGGTAAGGAATCCGCGGCCGAGTGGGGAATAGGGGATGAAACCGATGCCGAGCTCGCGGCAAACGCCGAGCACCTTGTCCTCAGGATCGCGCGTCCAGAGTGAGTATTCCGACTGCAAGGCGGTAATAGGATGAACCGCATGCGCCCTTCGGATGGTGTCATCACCAGCTTCTGATAAGCCGAGATAGCGCACCTTGCCCGCGCGAACGAGCTCCGCCATCGCGCCCACTGTTTCTTCAATCGGCGTCTCCGGATCGACCCGATGTTGGTAGTAAAGATCGATGCAATCAATGCCGAGCCGGCGCAGACTCGCTTCGCACGCTTGCTTTACGTACTCTGGTTTGCCGTTAATTCCGCGAAATCCCGGCGTATCCGAGTCACGCAAGATTCCAAACTTTGTCGCGATAACAACGCGATGGCGTTTGCCGCGAATTCCGCGTCCGACCAGTTCCTCATTCGTGTGCGGACCATAAACGTCTGCGGTATCGAAAAAAGTAATCCCCAGGTCGATTGCGCGATCGATGGTGGCGAGCGATTCCGCATCGTCGCGGTCGCCATAAAATTCCGACATGCCCATACAGCCGAGTCCGATCGCGGAAACAATCGGTCCGCCGCGTCCAAGTTTTCTTTGTTTCATGGTTGTCCGATCCAGGTTTTAGGGGCGATCACATCCCATCGCTCCCGAATGGCGTTGTATTCGCTCTCGGGTAACGGGTGTGATTCGAGAAGGCGCGCGTTTTCCAGGAAGCGCTCCGGTTTCGTCGTCCCTACAACAGCAGTATGCACTCCCGGCACGCGCAAGACAAAATGCAATGCGATGGCGATCGATTCCTCGGCTGAATCATTGCTCAAGAAATCGAAATTCAGTTTGCGCAACCGTTCGTAATATTCGTGGTGATAGGAATTGATCGGCTTGTGTCCGGTCTTCCACGCGAAATTGGCCAGCGGCCTTTTTGCGATCAGGCCAATATTTCGCGTGCGGGCCAACGGAACAATCTGCGAAATCACTTCCTGATCGGCGATGTTAATAGACGTTTGCAAGGCATCGAAGGCGTCGCATTCTACGGCGAAGCGCGCCGGGCGACCATCGCCGCTATAGCCCAGGTAGCGCACCCAGCCGCGCTCACGCGCTTTTTCCAATGCGGAAATCGCTTCGCCCTTTTTCAGGACTGCTTCCGAACATCCATGCAGTTGAATGAGATCGATGCGGTCCGTCTGCAAACGGCGCAAACTACGTTCGATGCTTTCCGAAATTGACTTGCCCGACCAGTCTTCGGTCCCGATCCCACGCGGGTGCCCGCATTTGGTGAAAAGGAAAAACTCAGTGCGCCGTTTACTGATGGCATTGCCGATTGATTCCTCGCTGCCGTCGTAGCACTCCGCTGTGTCGATCACGTTAATGCCGGCGTCGAGCGCGCTGTTCAGCACCTTCCCGATCTTTTCGACGTCTTCGCCGACGGTCCCCGCGCCGCCAAAACCCAGTACGGTCACATCCATATCCGTTCGGCCGAGGCGCCGCTTTTCCATCAATCCACCCTAGACACGACCGAATGAGTTGTCATCCGAAGCCAAATGGAGAGACGCGCACCGTCGCGTCCCCATTTTTCTGGGCGGCGTTGTGAAGTTTGGGACATGACGGCGCATGTCCCTCCAATTTTGTTCAGAACGAGAGCTTCGTTCTCCCGCTTCCGCGCTCGATCCGACCGATCACTTTTGCGTGCAAAATATTTTTTGCTCTCGTCACATCGCGCTGCCGGACGATCGCGACCATGCCGATTCCCATATTGAAGACCTGATACATTTCTGCGCGATCAATCTTTCCCATTCTGCCGATGAAATTGAAAATTTCAGGGACGCGCCAGCTGTGAGTATCAATCACCGCATCGTAATTTCTTGGCAGGATACGAGGGAGATTGTCGATTAATCCACCACCGGTGATATGCGCGAGGCCATGAATCATCCCGCGCGGCACTTTCACCAAAAGCGGCTGATAATTTTTGTGCACGCGCAATAACTCTTCACCCAGCGTTCCCCGAACTCCGGGAATTCGTGACGAAAGCTTAAGCTTCAATCTTTGGAACAGGATTTTCCGCGCGAGTGAATATCCATTGGTGTGCAATCCATTCGACGGCAGCCCGAGAACCACATCTCCAATTCGGACCTTGCTTCCATCGATGATCTGGCCGCGATCGACGACGCCGACGATGCAACCCGCCAGATCGTATTCGCCGCGGCGATACATTCCCGGCATCTGCGCTGTCTCGCCACCGATCAGCGCGCAGTTGGCTGCGCGACAGGCCTTGCTGAATCCGCTCAGCAATTCCGAGAAAACACGCGACTCTAATTTTTCTGTGCCGATGTAATCGAGAAAAAAAAGCGGCCGCGCGCCGAGGACGGCGACGTCGTTGACACAATGATTCACCAGATCGGCACCGACGGTGTCGTGTTTGTTCACGGCGAAGGCGATTTTCAATTTAGTTCCCACGCCATCGACGCTGGCGACGAACACCGGCTGCCGCATTCCGCGAAAATTCGGCGCGAACAGCCCGCCAAACCCTCCGATTCTTCCCAGGACCTCCGGGCCGTGCGTTTTGCGGACAAGGGATTGAATTCGACGCTTGAGCTTGTTGCCAAGGTCAACATCAACGCCGGCGCGAGCGTAAGCTTTTCGTTTCACATCGAGGGAGGGACGCGCGCTGTCGCGTCCCAAAAATTGGGGACATGACGGAGCATGTCCCTCCAACTCATTTCAACTCCGCAAACAAAGTCGGCTGACCGTCCCTTTCCTCCGCCAAAGCGCGAGCGCGTTGCTCCCGCTTTTCCATGATGAATTTATCCAGCGCAGGATCGACGGGCAGGGGATAATTCCCGTTAAAACAAGCGAGGCAAAAAGAATTGGCGGGCCGCCCGGTGGCCTTGACCATTCCTTCGATGTCGAGATAGCCAAGACTATCGACATTGAGGTACTCGCAGATTTTTTCCATCGACATCTGGTTAGCGATCAGTTTTTCCGGATCGGGAAAATCGATTCCGTAATGACAGGCGAAGCGATGCGGCGGACAACTCACCCGCATGTGCACCTCTTTCGCGCCCGCTTCCCGCAAGTTGACAATGCGCGCGCGCGCCGTGGTTCCGCGCACGATCGAATCGTCCACCACCACGACTCGTTTCCCTTCCACCATTTCCTTTATCAGGTTTAATTTCACCCGCACATCGAAGTCGCGAATGAGCTGACTCGGCTGCAAAAACGTTCGGCCGATGTAGTGATTCCGGACAAAAGCGTGCTGAAACGGAATCTTTAATTCCTCCGCAAAACCGAGCGCGGCGTAATTTCCCGAGTCCGGCACCGGCACTACGATATCCGCTTCCACCGGAAATCTCCGCGCCAGTTCGCGTCCCATCTCGGTGCGAACTTTACCGACATTCATCCCGGCGATGATGCTGTCGGGTCGCGCAAAATAAACGTATTCGAACATGCAGAAAGCAGGTTGTTCGTCCCGGAACGGTCGCTCCGAGCGCAGTCCGTGCTCGTTTATGATTAGCACTTCGCCCGGCTCAATCTCGCGAACAAATTCAGCATGGATGAGATCGAGCGCGCATGTTTCCGAGGCGAGAATGTAAGCGCCATCGAGTTTTCCCAAAACGAGCGGACGCCAGCCAAAAGGATCGCGGACCGCGATCAACTCCTGCTCGCTCATGATCAGGAGCGAGAACGCGCCTTCGATCCGGCGCAAGGCACCCAGAACACTGCTGCCGTTGTCGGCTGGGCGCGCCAGTAAATGCAGGATGATTTCGCTATCGGCGGTGGTTTGAAAAATGGAACCCTTGCTTTCCAATTCGTCGCGCAGCAGATCGGCATTGATCAAATTTCCATTGTGCGCAATCGCCATCTGCCCGCGCACGCAATCGACCACGAAAGGTTGCGCGTTTTTCAACGTGCTCGTTCCGGTAGTGGAATAACGGGTGTGACCGACGGCACGCGTCCCTTTTAGTTTTTCCAACTCATCCTGTCCAAACACCTGCGAGACCAGGCCCATGCCCTTATGCTGGAGAAAGGTCTGGCCGGCGCCGTTGCTCGTCACGATGCCGGCGCTTTCCTGGCCGCGATGCTGCAGCGCGAAGAGGCCGTAATAGGTCAGCACCGCGGCGTTCGGATGACCGAACACCCCGAAAAGTCCGCACTCGTGCTGTGGAAGCGCGGCGCGATCGGGTAATTCGTCGTGACCGGAAGTTTCAGGGGGCATGGCAAAACAACATCGTCGATTTTGTGGTTTTGTTCAATGTCGTAAGCGTCCCGTCATCCCGAGCAAAGCCGAGGGATCCCGTGAAAGTTACCTTAAGTTTTCGTGGCGGGATCCCTCGGCTTTGCTCGGGATGACCGTGTTCTTCGCCCATCACAAGCTCGGGATCGGCTCGGAATCGCTTTCCACTGCCCGCCGGATTGAATTCCACCAAAGATCGTGCAACTCCGCGACCCGCCAGCTGAGATTTTCGTCGTTCACGGTAACGCGAAGACTATCGGTGATCACGCTGCCAATCAGTGCATGCGGAATACTTTTCGATTTTAGCTCTGACAAAACCCGTTCCGTATTTTTTGGCTCGCAGGAAATAATGACGCGCGATTGCGCTTCGTTGAAGAGCAATGTAGCCGCGTCTGTAGAGGCAGGCGTCTCGCCCGCGCAGCCACGGTTTTCGAAATTAATTTCCGTGCCGAACAACCGATCGGGGCTAAAACAGCATTCCGCCAGTGCGACCGCCAGTCCGCCCTCGCTGCAATCATGTGCGCTCCTAACGAGATTTAGCCGAATCAAATCGCGCACCGCGTTTTGCACCGCGCGCTCCAACTCAATGTCGAGTTTGGGGACCGGCCCAATTTTTTTCCCGAAGCAAACCTTGAGAAAGCGCGACCCGCCCAGGCCGTAGCCGCGATCGTTGGCCGCGGCTGGACGGGCGACCTCCGTGTCGTCCGGGTCTTTGGACGCGGCGGAGCGCGTCCCTCCAATCAAAATAATGGCGTCCCCCTTATTCTTAAACCACTGCGTCGTGATGTGTTTCTCGTCATCGATCAAACCAACCATCGCCACCGTCGGGGTGGGATCGACCACCCCGGCCGGGCTTTCATTGTAAAGCGAGACATTGCCTCCAACCACCGGCGTGCCGAACACGCGACATGCCTCGGCAATTCCCTCAACGGCCTCGCGCAATTGCCAGAAATTCTCCGCCTTGTAAGGGTTACCGAAGTTCAAATTGTCCGTCACCGCGAGCGGTCGCGCGCCGGAACAGGTGAGATTTCGCGCCGCTTCCGCGACCGCAATGCGCCCGCCCTCGCGCGGATTGAGCGCGCAATACAACGAGTTACAATCGGTCGTTGCCGCCAGGATTTTGTTCGCCTCTCTAATATAGAAAACCGCGGCATCCGAACCCGGTTTTACCACTGTGCCGGTCCGAACCGTGTGATCGTATTGGCGATAAACCCAGTTCTTCGACGCGATCGTCGGATCAGCGAGCAACCGCTTCAGGGCATCTACCGCGGATAACGCCGATATCTCCTTCCGCAGATCTGTGTCATCCACGTAATCCGCGGTCAATTTTCGTGCTTCCCGTTCATAGAGTGGCGCTTCTTCCGCCAACGGCTTCGCCGGAATTTCCGCGGCGACGCTGCCGTTGCTGCGCACGCGCATCATTCCGTCGTCGGTGACGCGTCCGATTTCGGCGCAAGGCACATCCCATTTCGCGAAAATTTCGCGCACAATATTTTCTTTGCCGCGCTTGGCGATGATGAGCATCCGCTCCTGCGATTCGCTCAGCAGAATTTCGTATGGCGTCATTCCCAGCTCGCGCTTCGGAACTTTCGCTAGATCAATTTCCACGCCGCTCCCACCGCGGCTCGCCGTTTCGCAGGTGGAGCAGGTCAATCCCGCCGCGCCCATGTCCTGAATCCCGGCGACAGCATCGGTCGCGAGCAATTCCAAACATGCTTCCAATAAAAGTTTTTCTTTGAACGGATCGCCGACCTGCACCGCTGGCCGATCTTCTCGCGACTCTTCCGTCAACTCACGCGAGGCAAACGACGCACCGGCCAAACCATCGCGCCCCGTCTCCGCTCCCACGTAAAAAACCGGGTTGCCGACTCCGCGGGCTGCGCCGCGAGCCAACTGTTCGTGTCGCAAAACGCCGAGGCAAAAAACGTTCACCAGTGGATTCCCTTCGAAGCTTTCGTCGAAATAAATTTCGCCACCGATGGTCGGGACGCCGATGCAATTGCCATAGTGTGCAATCCCCGAGACGACGCCGGTGAAGAGGCGCCGGTTGGCGGCGATTTGCGCCTTCGGGCTCAGTTGGTAGGGCGACGCTCCGCGGAGCCGCGATTCGTTTATCGGCTCGACAGGGTCTCGCCCTACCGAATGCGTTATCGGTCCGAAGCGCAGCGAGTTAAGGCAAAACTCCGGGCGCGCGCCCATCGTGAAAATATCACGAATAATTCCGCCAACGCCGGTGGCGGCGCCTTGGAATGGTTCAATTGCGCTCGGATGATTGTGTGATTCGATCTTGAACGCGATCGCCCAGTCATCACCGATATCGACAACCCCGGCGTTTTCTTCGCCTGCCTTCACCAAAATGTTTGGGCCGGTCGTGGGAAATTTCCGCAATTCGCGGCGGGAATTTTTGTAGGAACAATGCTCGCTCCACATCACCGAAAAGATTCCCAGCTCGGTGAAATTCGGTTCGCGTCCGAGAATTTTTTTGATACGGATATACTCCTCCGGCGTCAGGCCATGCCTGGCCACAACTTCCGGAGTGACCTCGGGATCGAGAACGGCGTTCGGCATTGAAGCACGAAGATTAGCGAAACTCCGCGCGCACTCAAACGGCGCCCACACTTGCGGGCTTCCGAAGCCTTGGAAGGGGCAACTCAAATTTGTCCTCTGGGAAGAAGCGAAATTGCTGCCACAACATACTGGATATATTCACCCTGCGTCCCCAGATAGAGCGCTTGGCCGAACGCCACCTAAATAAATCTGATTTAGATCGAATACCGGCGCGCCGGGACCGGTCTAACATTAAAAGGCCGATCTCCGCGAGAACGGCCTGTGCCTTGGCATAGGGTTGAGGCAAAATCCAAAAAAAAGGGAAAGGGATATGAACAAAAGCATTATCACAGCCGCTTGTGCGCTGATCGCCCCGCTGGCATTCGCGCAAACAAGCACAACTACGACCGAACAAACAACCACAAGCGCTCCGGCCGCTACGACAACGACCGAAACGACCACCACATATGAAACCGGCACCGTGGACACCTACACGCCCGGCAAGACTATCGTGGTAAAAAGTGAGCGTCAGGGTCCGGTGAGCTTTGCTCTCGGCACCGCGGCACGCATCGTTAACGGCGCGGGCAAAATCGTAACCGCCCCGCTCCGGCCCGGTCAGAAAGTGCGTGTGTATTACACCGGCACCGGCGACACCCGCGTGGTTGAGCACGTTCAAGTGGAAGACTAACACCGATATAGTCGAGTAATTGAAAGCCGCAGGGTTCCGCGCGAATCCTGCGGCTTTTTTTGTAGCTGCCGCGTAAGGTGGATCGAGCAGTCCCGTGCTCGATGCTAAATGAAATCGCCCGCGGAGCGGCCGATCCACCACTTCGTCCACTCAATCGCGTTTCTCCTCGAAGACAGCCGATCTTTTGCTAATAAGAATTGCAAATGGATTTGTCCACGGTCGCGAATGTTGCTACCGCGCTCACCGTCATCACAGGAGTCGGTTTCGGTCTGGTGGAAGCGCAGCGATCGCGACGGGCGCGGCAAGAGCGGGCGGCTTACGCTGCGGTCCAGGCGCTTTTGTCGCAGGCGTGGATGAAGTCGATGATCGTCGTGCACAGTATCCCGGATGGCTCGAGCGCTCCCGCGATCGAAGCCAACGCCGAGGTGTTAAACGCTGCGCATTCAGTTGGGGTAACTCTGGAGGGACTTGGCTACTCCGTTTATGCGCGAATCGTTCCATTGCGCGTGGCCGCCGATTTGGTTGGCGGCACAGTTCGTCTCGCCTGGCGTAAATTAAAACCCTACATCGAGGAAGAACGCCGGCGCAGCGGTTCGCAAAAGACTTTTGAATGGTTCCAATGGCTCGCCATACAACTGGAACGACATTCACCTGGAAAAACAAACCTGCAGGTTGGCGCGCAGGAAGCGTATCGAGATTGGAAACCTTGAGCACGGTGCTATATCGCCATCGAGCAGGGGACTGCTCGATCCACCCAATCGTCTCAAGAAAAAGTTGTAACGGGGACCGCTGGTCCCGATGCCTACGTTTGCTTTTCGCCCCTAAATCAGAGAACGTCCGAGAATGTCTTTTGACCTGAAAGAAATCATTGCAGCACGGCTCGGCGAAAATTACGAGCTGCATCATCGACATATCAATCGCACCCTGGTCGCGGCCCAGCGCGTCATTGGTTTCGACAAGGTCTATGCCCGGGCTGAAGGCGCTTATCTCTACGACATGGATAACAACGCCTACCTGGATTTCCTGAGCGGTTATTCTGTTTTCAACATTGGCCGGAACCATCCCGTCGTGAAGAAAGCGATCCGCGACGTTCTCGATCTCGATTTGCCGAACATGGTGCAGATGGATTGCTCGCTCCTGAGCGGACTCCTGGCCGAGGCCATCACGAAGCGCACACCGCCGCATCTCGATGCCGTTTTCTTTTGTAACTCCGGCACCGAAGCGATGGAAGGCGCGCTAAAATTCGCCCGCGCCGCCACTGGAAAGAAGCGCGTCATCTCGCTGGAGAGCGCCTTTCACGGACTCAGCATCGGATCACTGTCTTTGATGGGATGCGAAAGCTTTACCGACGGTTTCGGCCCGCTGATGGATCAGTGGGACACACGCATCGCGCTGGATGACATCGCCTCGCTCGAGGGCGAGCTGGCCAAAGGCGATGTTGCCGCTTTCGTCATCGAACCGGTGCAGGGCAAAGGGTGCAAATCGCCGATGACAGATTTTTTCCGGCGCGCGCAGGAGCTTTGCCGCAAATACGGCACACTTCTCGTTAGCGACGAAGTCCAGTGCGGTCTCGGAAGAACGGGCAAGATGTTCGGATTCCAGCATTGGAACCTCGAACCGGACATCATCACTCTGGCCAAGACCTTGAGTGGCGGTTACGTCCCGTGCGGGGCGATCGTCACCCGGCGCGACATCTACCAAAAAACCTTCAGCCGGATGGACCGGTGCGTAGTTCACTCAACTACTTTCGGCCGCAACAATCTCGCCATGGCCTGCGGCCTGGCTGCGCTCGAAGTAATCGATCAGGAAAATCTGGTCGAACGCGCCGCGGAGATGGGCGCGCAATTGATGGAACGAATCGATGCTCTGCGCGCCAAACATAGCTTCATCAAGGAAGTCCGCGGCAAAGGATTGATCATCGCAATCGAGTTCCACGAACCGAGCGAGTTCAAGCTGAAGATGGCATGGAAACTACTGCACAAGGTGGACAAGGTCCTATTCGCCCAAATGCTCGTGACCCAAATGTTGAGTAAACATCGTATCCTTACCCAGGTAGCAGGCCACGCCATGGACGTGCTCAAAATCCTGCCGCCGCTGATCATCGGCGAAAAAGAAATCGCATTGTTTGTTACCGCGCTGGACAACGTGCTGACCGAGTGCCGCAAATTCCCCGGACCGATGTGGGAGTTAGGTAACAATTTCGTCCGCGCCGCAATTAGTTCGCGCCGGTCCTCGCAGGCCCCCGTCGTCTCGGCGTAGTCGCTGTCGCGGCAGGCGCAGGTCCGCGCAGAATTTTCTCGTAATTTTACTACTTCACGGCACAATCGGTGGCCTTATGGTCCCCAGTTGCGGCGACCGCCGGTGGCGCGCCGGAAACGAATTTTGCAGAGTCACGATCGATCCAAACATAGTTCCACTTAATCCCAATCGCGCGTCGCTTTATTACTCAGCTGCTCTTTACCGACCCCCTCGCGACGTCGGCGACTGTAATTCGCCCGTATTCGGGTGTTCGGAAATTACGACTAGCTCGCGAGTGCGCGCGATGACGATGCTGGCGGAAATGCGGCCGCCTCCCAGGTGGTTTAAGTGACCGCCTATTGTGGTGAACAAGAATAGACGGGCGAAGCAACGACATGGTATATGGCGACCCATGAAAAAATTGTTCGCCTTGATCCTATCGGCGGTGGTGCTCGCTCCTTTCACTGCGCAATCGCAGCAGCAACCAGGCACCCTCGCCGGTTTCCTTTCCGGACAAGGGCTTGCCGGCGTGAAACTGGAGCGGCGATTCGAAAACCACCTTTTTGTTCCGGCTTCTATCAACAACAAGCGCGCCGCCCTGATGATCGACACCGGAGCGCCGGTCACGATCATCGACAAAAACAGCGCTGGGACATTCGGGCTAAAAGTCGAAAACACCACTATTAACGTAGGCAGAATTTTTGGCAAAAGATGGGAACACTATGGAGTGAGCGTGGCGAAGAGCATCGCCCTGGGCAATTGCGTGGTCACCAATGTGCCGGTCGCGCTGGCCGACGCGTCCGACATGAACCCGGACGCGCCCGCCGCAGCTACAGGAACGCACATCACGACAGTTAATAGATTCCCGCATCTCAATGGTCTGCTCGGTGCTCGGGAGATGAGTAAATTTGGGATGATTATCGATTGTGCTCGCCAGATGCTGTACATTAATCCAAACGGTCCGAGCGGCTCAGTTAGTCAAAAGGTGGCCAGTTTCCTTTCCGGCAGAGGATTCACTCGAATTCCAATGCGGTTGAACTCAGGCAATCACCTCGAAGTCCCGGCCGTGCTCAATGGCCACCCCACGCGAATGATCGTAGATACGGGTGCCGCGGTGACAACCGTGGACAAAACGATGGCGAGCCAGGCTGGGGTTACTATTTCGGGAACCCGGTTTGCAGAGGACGCCGGCGAGGGTCGCATTGAGCATCTCGGCGCGGGCGATATTAAGGAGATGACGATCGGTGACTTTACCATTCCGAAGGCGAGCATTAGTGTCGTCAACGTATCGGGCGAGATGTTGCACTCAAAGAGTGCAGAGGAATCGAATTCGGGGTTATTCGGAGCAGAATATCTCGCCTGGAACTTCGCTGTGATCGATGTTGGCGGGATGGCGCTCTATCTGCGCCACGCGGACTCCCGATGAGTCTTAGATTTGTTAGACCGCTGCGGTTGTAAGAGCGAAACCGCCAAAGAACGGTTTTGTTCGGGGCTGAGTACGAAGCTCTGCCCAGACGAAGCCCGGGGAAATTCGGTGGAATCTGCTCGTCCCGAGTACAGGAGATATGCCAACGTGCGAAAGCTTTTACGACGCTTCCATTGAAGCGTTTATCAATAGAGATCGATCCGACAGCAAAACAGGTCAGTCCTCACTTCTGACACGTTTTTGTGTCGTCCTCTACGGAGAGATTAAATGCATGGCTCCAGCTTCCCACCCTCAGCCAGTGCGCAATTCACTTTAAACTGACCGAAGTGCGGCTTCGCAGCTTCCTCGCCAGCCGCAGTTTTTGCAGGTCGTCCCTGCGCCGCCGCCGCTTCACTTCTGCCTCGCCCGAGCCAAGCTTCCACTAATCAGAAAAGTGAAAGTAGTCAGGGACTGACCCCTATTGCTGCCTTTTAAGCTTGACTTCGTATCAATAAAAAGAAGACGCTGCACCTCGGGCTGGGAAATTAGGTGGCAAATTTGAAAGGAGCTATGAATGAAGATTCTTAATGGCGCGAATCAGAGTGGTCAGAGTTGGGCTGCGGCAAGGATGTTTATGATGGTCGCGAGCATGCTGATGGTGACGCTGCAATCTGCCAGCGCGACTCAGGCGGACGACACCAGCATTGTTCCTGCCGGCCGAGTTTTTGTTAATCCCTTTATTCGTCACCTCAAGTTTAGCGTTAATCCGATTGCCAACTTGAAAAGCGTGCAGTTTACCGTTCAGCCGAAACCCGGTTCCGTTACCCGTCCGATTTCGGCGACTTACTCGAGCAAGTATTTGTCCAGCAGAGGATACCTGGACGCCGCTGGCAATCTTAGAATTCCTGTCTTTGGCCTCTATGACGGTTTTACTAATACCGTTACGTTGACCTATGTCTTCCGCGATAACTCATCAAAGGAGAGTCTGTTTTCACTGGCCACACCGGCGTTCCCTGATCCCTGCGGGTATAAGCAGGGCAACATCGTGCAGGCACGGACTCGCTCCACTAGTTTAAGCTATGACTTCATGTTGTTGAAAGACAGCTGCAGTGATCTTTTTTCTCCTGCCTTGATGGATACCGACGGAGCACTTCGCTGGGTCGGCACCGCGGGAGTTTCAAATGCCGCAAGTGCTTTTTTTGATAATGCGATCTACATCGGAAGCGGATCGCAGCTCCTTCGCATCGAACTAGATGGGACGGTCAATCTTGTCGCCGACTACAGAAGTATAGGTGTAATAGATTTCCATCACAATATTGACCCCGGCAAATCTGGCTTACTCCTGGAGGTAGACACGACTACCGACCTCGAAAGCGTTATCCTGCAGGTCGGTAAGAAGGGCACCGTGGAGAAGAGATGGAACATGTACCAGATCATCGCTAACGCGATGCGAGCGGGTGGAGATGATCCGAGCGCGTTCGTTCGCCGCGGGCAGGACTGGTTTCATAATAATTCGGTGACTTATCGGGCCAGCGACGATTCTCTTATCGTTTCGAGTAGGGAAAACTTTGTTATAGCTCTTGACTATGCAACCGGCGCGATCAAGTGGATCCTTGGAGACAAGACCAAGGCTTGGTTTCAATATCCGAGCCTGAGCCAGTACGCCTTGACGGTGCCTGCCGGAGGAGGAGTTCCTCCCATAGGGCAGCACGCGCTGTCGATTACTTACAATGACAAGCTCCTATTGTTCGACGATGGATTACCAAGCTTTATCCAGACTCCGCCTGGTAGCATGAGAAAATTTGCCGCTCCACGAAAATACTCGCTTAATCTAGCCAATAGAACCGCAACCCAGATCTTTAGCTATAATCGGTCGATTGTGAGCGAAATTTGTTCAAGCGTTTATGAAGATGCTCCGAATAATTACCTCGTTGACTATGCCGTCGCTGGTGGGTACCAGAGCGGTGATGCATTTGCCGAGATCGTGGGTCTGCAGCCAAACGGTGACAGGGCGTTCGACTATAAATATCCTACGAACTTCTGCGACGAAATTTTTAACGCCTTCCCTATTCACCTTGAGCAGCTCAGCTTTTAGGTAGCTGGCCTCATTCGACCTCGGCCCGATCCAGGTTCCTTTATTTGCCTGCGGCGGCTGAACTAGGGGTTTTCCTGGGTCGCTGCCTTGACGTCGAGCGGGTCAGGGTACCTTGGACAGGATTTTCTCCATCTCGGAGGTCGTGAAAGCGCGCATCGTCCGCGTACGGATGTTGCCCAGCATGTCCGCCGCCAGCAAGACGCTGGCTGCCGTCTCGTCGTCCGGGGCGTCGAAGATGCAAACCTGGTCGTACTGACCAAGTGTCCAATACATCTGGTTAATACGCACCCCCATGGACTGCACTTTGGCGGACCAGTCGGTCACCCGCTTGGTCGTCTCCTTGGCGGCTTGGATGCCCTTATCGGTGAATTGCACCAAACTAATGTACGTCGGCATGATGTTACTCCTTCAGGTAGTCAGCGAATCAGTTTCAGGAATGAAAAATAAAATTAACCTATCGGTACCGACACCGAACGTCAAATGCGGTGAAATAATCTTATCACCTGAAATGTCAGTCTATAGGGCGTTAAATAAATTCATATCGTGATCAAGGTCGTTCAAATGTAGATTCCTTGACACTTCTCTTTTAACGAGCGCGAATCTATCTAATTTTCCTCGCTCGGTCCGGTCGCGCTCGAGAAAGCGAGTGTGGTGATCTTCTGCGGTAAAAATCCACTTCCGCTCATTGCCTTGGCCAATGACATGATACAGCGCTCCCTTATACTCAGTTTGCAACGGCCGCGAGTCCGATCTCACTGATTTCAGTCTTTCAGCTTTCCCTGACGCTTTCTCCGCGCTCCGTTTCCAGGTTGACAACCCCCAAGCGCTGCTCGCGTGTTGATCAAAAGTGAAAACTCACGCCTTTTTATCTTCGTCCTTTTCCCGGAACTGCCACAAGATTATCCCATCTTTGGGAAAGCAGAAGTTTCCGGAATAATCGTAACTTTGCCATAAGTCCTTCATGTCGGCACTGTTGCGGATGCGTGGTAATCAAGGCATGCGATATGCGAATCAAGTCCGCGCGAGAATAACACCCAGTAACATCCAACAGGAGATACCATAATGATGAAAATAATTGTAACTCTTGCCTGCTGCGCATTCATCGCGCCGCTGGCATTTGCGCAAACGCATAAGAAACAAACAGGAACTACAGAACAATCAATCACTGTAACGGGGACGGTAGTGGAGACGAAACCAGAGGAAGGTTCGGCCGCGAATTATCAGCCGTTCAAAACTCTCGTTATTCGTGAGGACAAATCGAATAATCCGGGCCGGTATGTTCTCGAAGGCAGCGGTTACGTCGTAAACAAAAAGGGCGAATCCGTCCAAACGGCGATCAAGCCCGGCACTCACGTGCTTGTCTACTACGCGAACGCAGGCGGTTCGCGCGTGATTGATCACGTAGTCGTAGATTAAGGCTAGTTAGACTGAAGAACATCGAAAGGCCGCACGATTCCCCTGAGTCTTGCGGCCTTAGGTGGGAGAACGCGCCGCGATAGGTGGCCGGCGCCTTTTTAGCGATGATCTTGCCTGTGAGTCGGCAAGGAATTTAGACTTGGCTCTCATTGGCTGCTGTTGAGACACGGCAGCAACCACTACTGACTGCCATCTAGCCGGTCGCGGTATGGTGACTAACAAACTCCGCCGGCCGTGAGCCATACAAGACGTCGGCTGGCAAGCTACTCATTGCTTGCGGCCCAACGAGAACAAGATCAGCCACCGCCGGCGAGAGTGAGCCTGATCCGGAGTTGAAGTGCTGAAGTCATATGAAAGTTAGCTCTCGACCGTGCCAGCGGGTTGGTTGCATCCCCTGGTTAGACGTCATTTCCTAAGGTCCCTGTTTCCTCGATGTTAAAAACAAGACCGAACGGGTCCTGAATATAGCAGCGCGGAACAGTAGGATTCTCCTCTACAACCGCACAGCCGGCTGCGACTAGTCGGCTCTCGGTGGAAGGCATATCCGGCACGAGAAAGTCGAAGACCGGTCCAGGCCGATTCCCTTTCTCGACATAAAGGCAGAATGCACCGGTCTCAAATCCCATCAGAGTCGGACTTCGGTGAGTGACGGGAAATCCTAAAATCGTTTCGTAGAATTCAATTGCTTTGGCCCAGTTATCGGTCTGGATAATAACGTCGCGTGAGGATCGAATGTTGTTTTTCATTTGTATTGGTCTGTAAACTCACATCTTGGGTCTAACGAGACCAAGATGAGCTGCCGCGAGCGGGAACGCGCATGACAACAGGATAAGGATTCAGGTCAACAGAATGCAAGTCATAATGCCGGCTGGCGGTCAGTTCCATCGATTAGTTAGATGTTACCGCGTGCTGGGTAGCGTCGGATAGCTCCTGTCATCAATAAATGTGACGCCGGTTGACTGAAGCCTCTACGTTGGCGAACAACGTCGATCACATCATCAAGTCGCCGCCGTTGATATCGAGGGACGCGCCAGTGATATAGCCGGCGGCCTCGGAGGCGGCGAAGCAAATCAAATCGGCGACTTCGAGCGCGGTGCCGAGGCGCGGCACAGGATAGCTCGCGGCGAGGCGTTCGAGCAACTCGTCCGAGGCATGTTCGCGCGTCAGCTCGGTATCGATTATGCCGGGGCAGATGGCGTTCACGGTGATGCCGAACTTGCCGAGCTCCTTCGCTGCCGCGCGCGTTAGTCCGAGGAGTCCGGCCTTCGATGCCGTGTAGTGCGCTCCGCCGAGCGTGCTCACCATTCGGCCGGCCGAGGAGGAGATATTAATGATGCGGCCGTAGTGTTGGGAGCGCATTGCCGGAAGAACGGCTTTCGTCATCAAGAACGGCGCGGTGAGGTTGACCTCGATCGATTTGCGCCATTCCTCGGCGGTGAGATCGGGGAAGCGTGTCGACAGCGGAAGCGCGGCGTTGTTGACCAGGATGTCGATCCGTCCGAAGCGTTCGAGCGTGCGCCGCGCGATCTCGTCGGGGACGCCGTCCGCCGCGACGTCGCCCGGCACGGCGAAGGCGCGCTCGCCGATTTTCTTCGCCATCGCCTCGGCGCGCTCGCGGTCGCGGACGTTCACCGCGACCGAGGCGCCGCGCTCGTGCAGACGCGCTGCGGCAGCCCGTCCGAGGCCGCGCCCCGCACCGGTGACGACGGCGACGCGCCCCGTAAAATCAGCGTTTTCCATCAGGAGAATTGTTTCACCGTGCCTGAGCTCCGCGCATGTTCACGAACGCCGCGATCAAGGCACCGAGGATAATGATGCAGGACAAAGGGCCTTCGATTTCGCCCTAAGTAAAGAACGCCCGGACTTACCTGCGCTGGAGTAATTTTGCTATTCATAGGATAACCTTCTTCATCTAACGAGCTCAAGCTCAGCCGCGCCTGGCAAGGGCGTGCTTGGCTGTCTCTGAAGTATTTTCATCATGGGAAAGGGAGGAACAAGCCGGCTAGGCGTCGGCTGCGGCGTCTGGTTGGATGGCCTCGACGCGATCAAGTTAAGTTTCCAGCTGATCAACATCGTCCCACAAAACGTTATGTTGCTTTTGAACGGCGACGATCCCAACTGTGCCGAATGCCGACGCGATCTTGCGCCGGCTGGTGCCTCTGCTGCGAAAAAACGATATCGTGGTAGTTTTCAGCAATGGGAGATTCGATGGGATTCACGGGAAGCTGCTCGCACCGCTCGCAGCATAGGGGTTCAATAATGAAAATAGCAATTTGTTGTTTGGTTCTCGCGACGATTTCGGTGTCAGGGCTGCAAGCAGGAACGGCGCCGGGACTCGACGCGGTGCAGGTCGCTTCCGGTTTGACTCAGCCGCTCTTTGTTACAGCTCCGCCGGGAGATTTTAGACGATTATTTATCGTGCAGCAGGACGGGAATATTCGGATTCTGAATCTTCTCACCAGTACACTCAACCCGGCACCTTTCCTCACCCTAACCGGATTGACTGACACCACAGGCGAGCAGGGTCTGCTTGGGATGGCGTTCGATCCGAATTACGCGACGAATGGAAAGTTTTACCTCAACTTCACCGTTCCCGGCGGCGCTTTCGGAAACGGGGTAACGCACGTTTCGCAATTCTCGGTCACAGGGAATCCTGACATTGCGGATCCAAACAGCGAGAGAATCCTGATCACCTTCGATCATCCGGAAGCCAATCACAACGGTGGATGGATCGGCTTCAGTCCGCGAACGGGCGACGCAAATAATCTGTATATCGCAACCGGAGACGGCGGCGCTGGCAACGATCAAGGAACCGGTCACATCGAGCCGGGTGGCAACGCGCAAAATCTCACGACTTTGCTCGGCAAAATGCTCCGCATTCATGTTGATTCCGCGGCCGGGACCGCCACCATCCCATCGAACAATCCATTCGTCGGCATAAGCGGTGCGCGCGGAGAAATCTGGGCGTTCGGATTGCGCAATCCATTTCGGAACAGCTTCGACCGCCAGACCGGCAGGATGTTTATCGGGGACGTCGGACAGAGCACGCGCGAGGAGATCGACGTGCAACAAGCAACAAATGCCGGTGGCGGTGAAAACTATGGCTGGCGTGTCCGCGAAGGGAGCATACAAAATCCCGCCTTCCCTGGATCACCTACACCGCCGGGCGCAATCGATCCGATATTTGATTATTCGCATTTGGTCGGTCAAACAATCATTGGAGGTTATGTTTATCGCGGAAACCGAATTCCGGATTTGCGTGGGGTCTATGTTTTTGGGGATTGGAGCGCGGGGCAAATATTCTCCTTTGATTATGAGGGGAGTACTGTTTCGAACTTCCAGACGATTACCTCGCAGCTGTTTCCGACAAGCCTGGGCGGCTTTACGCTCAGCCACCCCTCCTCGTTCGGCGAGGATGCGAATGGCGAGCTCTATATTACCGACAATGGCAACGGCAGCGTTTTCAAAATCGTGTCTTCAGCAGGCTGGAGCGTGGTGGGTGTGGTTGACTTTAATCAGGACGGCCATCCAGATTACCTCCTGTTTAACTCAAGCACGCGACAGACGGCGATATGGTATCTTAACAACAACGTTCTAAGCTCCGGCCTGTTTGGGCCTGGTCTTCCTGCTGGCTGGAGCGTGGTAGGGGCAGCCGACTTTAATGGCGACGGCCATCCAGATTACCTTCTGTTTAGTTCAAGCACGCGACAGACCGCGATATGGTATCTTAACAATAACGTTTTCAGCTCCGGCCTGAATGGGCCTACTCTTCCCGCTGGCTGGAGCGTCGTGGGCGTGGCGGACTTTAATGGCGATGGCCATCCAGATTACCTCCTGTTTAGTTCAAGCACGCGACAGACGGCGATATGGTATCTTAACAACAACGTTCTAACGTCCGGCCTGAATGGGCCTACTCTTCCTGCTGGCTGGAGCGTGGTAGGGGTAGCGGACTTTAATGGCGATGGCCATCCAGATTACCTCCTGTTTAACTCAAGCACGCGACAGACGGCGATATGGTATCTTAACAACAACGTTCGAAGCTCCGGTCTGTACGGCCCCACTCTTCCTGCTGGCTGGACCGTCGTGGGGGTGGCGGACTTTAATGGCGACGGCAAGCCGGATTACCTGCTTTACAATGGAAGCACGCAACGGACGGTGATATGGTATCTCAATAATAACGTCCTAAGCTCTGGCCTGTTTGGTCCCGGTCTTCCTGCCGGCTGAAGCGGCAGCGTTTTCAAAATCGTGTCTTCAGCACCGCGAGCCACGAAAAGCGATTTCAACGGTGACGGCAGGGCAGACGTTCTCTGGCAAAATAGGTCCGGCGCTCGCGCCCTCTGGCTCATGAACGGGACCACTTACAGCAGCGGTGTCTACTTCGGAACCGTGGCGACGTCCTGGAACATCAGAAATTACTGATCGTCAACGCCTGGCGTAAAGGTTTTTTCACCTATGACGGCACGGCGCGGAAGGCGGGCGTCGCCGGAACTCATGCGACCCGGCTCGACAGAGTCTCGCCCTACTGGGGATTTCGAAAGCTTTTGCCAGCAGGCTGCGGCTAGACGGACAGGGATCACAATTTGGATTGAGTGGTGGATGTAGCGGCGTAGGTTCGTGGCAGGAGGATGGAATACTTATGAGCACTGCAATTGAGGAGCCGAAGCAGAAGACCGGAACGCAACTGAATCAGCTCGAGCAGCTGAAGAAATTTACCAAGGTCGTGGCGGACACGGCCGATTTTGAGTCGATGAAGGCGTTCAAGCCGCAGGACGCAACGACCAACCCGAGCCTGGTCCTGGCGGCAATACAGAAACAAAATTATGCGCACCTGCTCGCGGAAGTGTTGCGGAACCGGAAAAACGCAGGACTAACGGGCGCGAAACAGATTGAAGACATCTGCGATCATCTGCTGGTCCAGTTTGGGACCGATATTTTGGAGATCGTACCGGGGCGAGTATCCACCGAAACCGATGCGCGGCTGTCATTCGACGTTGAAGGCTCAATCGCGAAGGCACGCCATTTGATCGAGCTATATAAAGAGAAGGGGATCGGGCCGGAGCGGGTTCTAATAAAGATCGCGTCGACCTGGGAAGGGTTTCTGGCGGCGGAGCAACTTCAGAAGGAGGGGATTCGTTGTAATATGACGCTGCTCTTTTCCTTACCGCAGGCGGTGCGGGCGGCGGAAGCTAAAGTGCAATTGATCTCTCCATTCGTCGGACGGATCTACGATTGGTATAAGAAAACCAACAATCGCGATTATAAAGGCGCGGAAGATCCAGGGGCGCAGTCGGTGAAGGAAATTTACACTTACTACAAGAAGTTTGGGTACCCCACAGAAGTAATGGGCGCCAGTTTCCGGAATACTGGCCAGATAATTGAGCTGGCCGGGTGCGATCTGCTCACAATTAGTCCCGAGTTGATGAAGGAGTTATCGGAATCGACGGAACCGGTAGAAAGAAAACTGAGCCCGGAGATGGCGAAGTCGGCTCAGATAGAACGATTGGACCTGGACGAGAAGAAGTTCAGGTATCTGGTGAATGATAATGCGATGGCGACGGAGAAAACGGCCGAAGGTATTCGCAAGTTTGCGGCGGACGTGGTGAAACTGGAGAAACTCGTCGCGGAAAAGCTGCGGTAGCAGGGAGCTCGGCGCAAAGAGCAGGGAAGGATGGATCGAGCAGACGTGCCAGCCCGGCTCGGACCTCGATGCTTCTAGGCGGCAAAGCCGCATTTGTTTAACATCGCCCGACGGAGCGGACCATCCACCGATGTTCAATGTCGTTCTGGTTGAGCCGGAGATTCCACCGAATACGGGGAACGTGGGGCGGTTGTGTCTGGCGACGCGATCTACCTTGCACCTGGTCGGGCCGCTCGGGTTTTCGATCGACGATCGGCAATTGAAGCGAGCCGGCTTGGATTACTGGAATGAAGTAGATGTACGGGAATGGTCGAATCTCGATGAGCTGCGACGGGCGAACGCGTCCGCGCGTTTCTTTTACTTAACGACCAAAGCGACGCAGCCCTATTTTGAGAAAAGCTTTCGACCCGGGGATTTTTTGGTCTTTGGGCGCGAGACCAAAGGGTTGCCAGAACGCGTGCTGGAGGAGAATCGGGAGAGTTGTATTACCATCCCAATGCACGGAACGCGGAGCTTGAATTTGGCGACGGCGGTGGCCATCGTTTTGTTCGAGGCGGTGCGGCAGCAGACGGCTTTGAATAAATAGCGACAGCGAGGGGTCGAACAAAGAGGAGGAAAATTTAGTTTATGAAACGTTTAATCACATTGGTGACGGTCTTGTTGGTGGGCCTGGCATCGGTCGAGGCTGCGCAGACCGACGATCAGCAGAAAAAGAAGAAGAAAAAAGCGCAAACCACCCAGGCGGCAACGCCCGCGCCAAAGAAAGGCGGGACGCAGACAAGCAATCGGCGCGTCAGCACGCAGACGACTAAGCCGCATGTTAGCTCGCAAACGACCGGCTCGCAGACGAGTAAGAAGCATGTCAGCTCGCAGACGAGTAACCAGCAAGTGGTGAAGAAGTCGTACGTCAAGCCGGTGCATTCGAACGTCGGGGCGGCTGCCAATTACCATCAGCAGAACGTCCAGGTCACCAAAAAATACAAGAACAAGAACCAGAGCTACGTTGTCACCAACAACAATGCGCAATGGAACAAAAAGGCGTGGAAACATTACAAACGCACCGGAAATGAATGGTCGTATAGTGCGGCGCAACGCTGGAATTGGCGGGAACATCACAACCGCGATTGGTGGCGGCGCAACAATTACCGTCTCGTCCGTTACGGTGGCGGTTACTGGTATTGGAATAGCGGCTGGTGGTATCCCGCCTACGGGTATGATCCATATTACAGCCACTATGTTTATGATGGCCCGATCTTCGGTTATGGCTACGCTGCGCCCGGCGACGTGACCGCGCAGGTGCAGAGATCCCTGGCACAGCAAGGGTACTATTATGGACCGATCGATGGAATCCTGGGTCCAGGGACTCGCAGCGCGATTCAGCGATACCAAATCGATCGTGGTTTGGCGGTAACGGCGACGATTGACGAGCAGACGCTGGCCACTTTAGGGATGACGTAAGGAGCAAGGGGCAGGGAGCAGGGAGCAAGGAGCAGGGAGCCGAAGAGTCAGCCTTTAAACGACTGCGCGGTGGATCGGATCTGCCGCGCGGTTTTGTTTTGGCAGCGTCGCAAGAGCGCGACCCCTACTTGAAAATGGTCGAGCGGAATCGCTGGGAGCGGTGTTGAATAAATGACAAGACTATGTTGTCTTATTAGAAAGGTTAAAATGACAAGGATTCTCGTGGTCGGTCTGGCGGTGATTCTGGCGGCGGCGGGAAGCGGCCGCGCCGACAGCACGACTGGTCAAAGCGGCGCCTCGGCAACGAGCGGAAGTGCGGGTTCATCTGGGGGCGGGCATTCATCTGGGAGCGCGCATTCATCTGGGAGCGGCACTGTGCAGCAGGGTGCGGTAGCGCCTGCGCGTTCAAGCGGGAGCGGCGTTGTGCGACCGGGTGCGGTAGCGCCTTCGAACCGGAGCGGGAGTGTCCCGGTGGTCCGCCAATATCCGACTAATGTGAATGTGCAAAACGGTGCGCGACCCAATTTCCCCGCGAACTGGCGCGTCCAACGCCCGCTGGATCGCTCGGAGCTGTTGGCCCGCCAGGCATTCTACTATCGGAATCGGGTGAATCCGGCCACGGTTCAGGGAATCACCCAAGGGACGGTCGATACCGACCAAGTCCGCCGCGGCCGGCAACTCTCAGACGACACCAATTTAAGCATGCGGCGTGGTCGCGATCCCCAAAACGCTTCACCGGACCCCCGAAATGCGACCAATGGGGTAGGACCGACTACGCCTAACACGCCGATTCAGGCAACGAACTCCGGACTGCAGACCGGCAAGCGGGTCCTTAATTTTAACAACTCCAACACCATGAATTTCGCCGATGCCTGCCGGCGGCATCGGGATAGTCATGATCGGGATTGGTGGCAGAATCATTGCCATACCATCATTTTAATCGGCGGCGGGTTTTACGCGTGGGACCTGGGGTATTGGTATCCGGCTTACGGTTACGATTCCTCTAATTCGAACTATAATTACGATGGGCCGATCTATGGGTATAATGGCCTGTCGCCTGACCAGATCATCGCCAACGTGCAGTACGCGCTGCAACAGCTCGGCTATTTCGCGGAGTCGGTTGATGGCGTGCTCGGACCGATAACACAACAAGCGATTGCAGATTATCAGCTCGATAATGGGTTGAATGTCACTGGTGCGATCGATCGTCCGACGCTGGCTGCGCTTGGCTTTGTCGATTAGGAGGCCAGAAGACGCGGCTCTGCGGAGCGTCGCCCTACCAAATCCATCGCGAGCAAATTCAGTAGGGCGAGACTCTGTCGAGTCGCTTGTGACTTCGCCCAATTGCCCTGCGTAAATTGACGGGATAAGATTCCCGCGATGGAAAACGGAACGCCGCAATTAGTCGCGCGGGATTTGCGGCGCTCGTTTCGCATGGGCCCGCGCCGGATTGAAGTATTGCGCGGGATCTCGATGGAAGTGCAACGGAGCGAAGCGGTCTTTCTCGTCGGCGCCTCGGGCGCGGGCAAAACCACCTTACTATATACGCTGGCAGGGTTGGAACGGCCGCAGGAAGGGACGGTGGAGTTTGAAGGGCAGCGGCTTTACACCGGCAGCTCGCAAGCGCAGGCGCAGATTCGAAACACCCAGATGGGTTTCGTCTTCCAGAGTTACTTCTTACTCCCGGAACTGACGGCGCTGGAGAATGTGATGCTGCCGGGAATGATCGGAGGCAGAGTTCGAGAAAGCGTGGCGGAAGAAAGTTTACGCGCAGTTGGTTTGGGCGAGCGGCTGCAACATTTGCCGGCAGAACTTTCGGGTGGCGAGCAACAACGCGTGGCGATCGCCCGGGCTCTGGTAAATGATCCGGCGATTGTTTTTGCCGATGAACCGACCGGTAATCTCGATTCCAAGACGGGTGACGCGATCATGGATTTGCTTCTGTCCCTGGCGCGAGAGCGAAAGAAAACGTTGTTGGTGGTGACCCACGATCCGCGGCTAGCTGCGCTGGGGGATCGGCAGCTCCACATGGTGGACGGGGTGTTGGAATAGGGAGGTTGATGGTTGATCGGACGTTAATGGTGCCGCGCAGTGTAGCTGCCGCCCTTGCCGATTTTAGCGGAGTGCAACTCCGCTGGGCGCACAGACTGGAAGTCTGTGTTTCGTCGCAATCTGCGGGCGACGTAAATGCCGCTTGAATTGCCGCCCGAACATCGGAGATTTTTTGGTGCTTACAAAAACTACAGCTGATGGGGATGGGACAACTTTAATGGAGGAGCCACGCAAGAGTGTTCGCCCGGCTAGACCGGCGAACGAATCAGGTTCCGCAAAAGCGGTCAAGCCTTTGACGATTTTTGTCGACGGAGAATTTGTGCCGGAAGAAGACGCGAAAGTTTCAGTCTTCGATCATGGGCTGTTGTATGGCGACGGGATTTTCGAAGGGATTCGTTTTTACAATGGGGGCGTTTTCCGGTTGGAACAACACCTGGACCGGCTATGGGATTCGGCCCGCTCGATTTGCCTGGATTTACCGATGTCGCGCAGCGAGATGACGGAGGCAGTGCTGGAAACGATCCGCAAAAATGATCTGCGCGATGGCTACATTCGCCTGATCGTGACCCGCGGTGTAGGGAACCTGGGGTTAAATCCGACGCAATGTAAACGACCAAGCGTGATCATCATCGCGACGACTATCGCGCTTTACTCGAAAGAAATGTATCAAAATGGTTTGACGGTGGTGACGGTTGCGACACGGCGAACCGGTCCCGGCGCGCTTAATCCGGCAGTGAAATCGCTCAATTATTTGAACAACGTCATGGCACGGATTGAAGCGAATCTGGCCGAAGCGGATGAGGCGTTAATGTTAAACGACCAGGGATGTATCGCGGAATGCACCGCCGATAATATTTTCGTGATCAAACGCGGCGAAATTTTCACGCCACCAATCACGGCAGGAGCGTTGCGCGGAATCACGCGATCAGTCGTGTTCGAGATCGCGGCGGAGCTCGGAATAAAAATTTCCGAGACCGATATCAGCCGGCATGACGTTTTTATTGCCGACGAATGCCTTTTGAGCGGGACCGCTGCGGAAGTGATTCCGGTGATCAAGGCGGACGGGCGGGTGATCGGGACGGGAAAACCGGGGCCGATCAGCTTGCGGATGATCGCCCGTTTCCGCGAGATCACGCGTGAAGGCGGCACGCCGATTTATTCCTAACGATTCCCCCGGCCATTCGGCGCGCGAGATGCTAAAGCAGAGATTACGGGGTTGAATGTTTAGATCGGGCGAAGGTCTAATTAAGTAAAAAGATGTTGTGCGACGTTTGCAAATGTAACGATGCGGCGGTTTTCCTGACGCAGATTGTGGACGGGAAAATGCAGAAGGTGAACCTTTGCGAAGGCTGCTCGAAGGAAAAAGGGGTGCAGGACCCGACCGGTTTCGCTCTGGCGGATTTGCTGCTCGGCATCGGCGCGGCGGAAGAGATTGAAAAGGGCGGTTCGAGCACGCGCTGTCCGGTTTGCGGATTCACCCAGGCCGATTTCAAGAAAACGGGACGGCTTGGCTGCAGCAGTTGCTACATCGCGTTTGCCGAAGGATTGAATTCGCTTTTGAAAGCGATGCACAAAGGGACCGCGCACGTGGGCAAATTACCGGCCCGCGCACAAAAGACTTTAGCGTTGAGCGATCGCATGAAAACGCTGACGGAAGATTTGCGCAAAGCGGTGCAGGAAGAGAATTACGAAACGGCAGCGGCGTTGCGCGACGAAATCAAACAGTTGGAGACTCAACTGGCGGGGTCGAAATGAAATTCCAGAACTTGATGGCGAGCACTGGTGAATGGCTGCGCGGGGAGGGGCCTCATCATCAGGTGGTGGTGAGCAGTCGGGTGCGGCTGGCGCGTAATCTACGGAATCGGGCTTTTCCCGGGTGGGCGAAAAAGGCGGAGCGCACGATGGTTCTGGAATTGATCAAGCCGCGAGTGGAAGAGCTGCCCGAAATGCAGGAGCCATTTTCGGAACTGCTCCAGGACTTGTCGGCTCTCGAAAAGCAAGTGCTGGTGGAACGCCATCTCATTAGTCGCGAACATGCGGCCAAAAGTGTAGGCAGCGCCATTATCATGAATCGCAAGCAAACCCTCAGCGTGATGGTTAATGAAGAGGACCATTTGCGGATGCAATCGATCCGGTCCGGGTTGCAGCTGCGGCAGGCATTCAAGTTGGTGGACAAAGTGGATAGCGCGCTCGAAGGCAAACTCGATTTTGCCTACGACGCGAAGCTCGGATACCTGACCGCTTGCCCGACCAATGTGGGAACGGGAATGCGCGCTTCGGCGATGCTGCATTTGCCTGGCCTGGTGCTGAGCGAGCTGATCAATCAGGTCATCCAGGCAGTGAACAAGATTGGGTTGGCGGTGCGCGGATTGTATGGGGAAGGCACGGAAGCGATGGGAAATCTTTTCCAAATTTCGAATCAAACCACTCTTGGTGAAAAAGAGGAGGAGATCATCGCGCGCTTGAACAAGGTAATCGAGACCATCATCGAAAAAGAACAGGACGCGCGTCAGGTTTTGATTCAAAAACGGCCAAATACATTGTGGGACCAGATCGGCCGGGCCTACGGCTTGCTCACTTATGCTCATGCCATGACCTCGAAAGAAGCGCTTAACCTGCTTTCAGTGGTGAAGCTCGGGATTGACCTGGGTGCATTCCCGGAAGACAAACGTCTGGCCATCGATCAGCTTTTCATCGAAACGCAGCCCGCCCATTTGCAAAAGAGCACGCAGCAGAAATTGAATGCGGAAGAGCGCGATCATTTTCGCGCGCAAATTATCCGCGAGCGTTTGAAATCATTCCCCAAGCCTGATATTAGTAAAGTGGCGCGGGAGCCGGAGATGGGTGATTCCGAGCCGGAGAAACATGAATAATTTCACCCCGCGCGCCCAGCAGGTCCTGCAACTTGCGCGTAAAGAAGCAGATCGCTTCAATCACAATTACGTCGGCACCGAGCACCTTTTGCTCGGCCTGATCAAACTCGGCCAGGGTGTAGCGGTAAACGTTTTGCAAAAGATGGGACTCGATCTCGAAACGGTGCGGATGGAAGTAGAGAAACAGGTGGGGTCCGGGCCGGAAACAAAAATGGTGGGCAACATTCCTTACACGCCGCGGGTGAAAAAAGTGCTCGCGCTGGCGGGGAAGGAAGCCAAGGCGCTGAATCATTCCTATGTCGGGACCGAACACATTTTGCTGGGATTGTTGCGCGAAGGTGAGGGGGTTGCGGCGCGCGTGTTGAAGAGCCTCGAGATCGATATCGAGCGGACGCGCAATGAAATTTTGAAGGAACTCGATCCAAATTTCACGCCCCCGGAAGGAGAAGCGGACGAGACTGCCGGCAGCGCCAGCGGCGGGAAAAAAGATGTAAAAACGCCGGCCTTGCGTGCGTTCGGGCGTGATCTCACTGATCTGGCGAAGAAGAGTGAGCTCGATCCGGTGATTGGCCGGAAAAATGAAATCGAGCGCGTCATTCAGGTGCTCTGCCGGCGCACAAAAAATAACCCGGTGTTGCTCGGCGAAGCTGGGGTGGGCAAGACCGCAATTGTTGAGGGATTGGCGCAGGAGATTGCGAGCGGCAATGTACCGGAGCTTTTGCGCGACAAAAAAGTCATCACGCTCGACCTGGCACTAATGGTGGCGGGGACGAAATATCGCGGCCAGTTCGAGGAACGAATCAAAGCGGTGATGGATGAAATTCGTCGCAGCAAAAATGTGATTTTGTTCATCGACGAGTTGCACACGATTGTCGGGGCCGGCTCGGCCGAAGGGGCGATGGACGCAAGCAACATCATCAAGCCGGCTTTGAGCCGGGGCGAGTTGCAATGTGTGGGCGCCACCACCTTGAACGAATATCGCAAGTACATCGAGAAAGACGCGGCCCTGGAGCGACGATTCCAAACCGTGAAAGTGGATGCGCCAACGGTTGAAGAAGCGATCGAGATTTTGAAAGGACTGCGGCCGAAATACGAAGCGCATCACAAGGCGAAGTTGACCGATGAAGCGCTCGAAACGGCGGTGAAGCTTTCCGAGCGTTACATCACCGGACGATTTTTGCCGGACAAGGCGATTGACGTGATGGACGAGGCTGGTGCACGCGCCCGCATCAATGCAATGACGCGACCGCCCGACGTGAAAGAAATCGAAAAAGAGATCGAAGTCATTCGCGGGGAAAAGGAAGGCGCGATCAAGGCGCAGGATTTCGAGAAGGCAGCGGGACTGCGAGACAAGGAAAAACAAACCAAGGAAAAACTCGACACAATCTTGGCGCAATGGCGGCAGGAGCGGGAAGAAAGAGAAGTGCTCGTCACTGGCGACGACATGATGCATATCATCTCGAAAGTTACCGGCGTTCCGTTGCAACGAATGGAGCAGAAGGAAACCGAAAAACTTCTCAAGATGGAAGAGGAGTTGAGGTGCAAGGTGATCGGACAGGATGAAGCGGTGATTGCGATTTCCAAGGCGCTGCGGCGTTCGCGGGCTGACCTGAAAGATCCGCGCCGGCCGATCGGCTCATTTATTTTCCTTGGGCCGACCGGCGTCGGTAAGACCTTTCTCGCGCAAACCCTGGCAGAATTCATGTTTGGCGACCGTGACGCGTTGATTCAGATCGACATGTCGGAGTACATGGAGAAGTTCACCGCTTCGCGGCTGATTGGGTCGCCTCCTGGTTATGTCGGTTACGAAGAGGGCGGCCAGCTTTCGGAAGCGGTCCGGCGGCGGCCGTATTCCGTGGTCCTGTTTGACGAAATCGAAAAGGCGCATCCGGACGTGATGCATTTGCTGCTGCAAATCCTGGAAGATGGGAAAATCACCGACTCACTCGGGCGCAAGATCGATTTCCGCAACACCATCATCATTATGACGTCGAATGTCGGTGCGGACATCCTGCGGCGACAGACGACGATGGGTTTTGCCGCGACCAAGCCCTTGGGGGAACACGAGTTTGAAGCGATGCGCGACCGATTGCTGGAGGAAGCGAAGAAGGTGTTCAAGCCCGAATTTATTAACCGGCTCGACGACATCATCGTCTTCCATCAGCTGACCAAGGCCGACCTGATGCAGATTGTGGAATTGGAAGTCGCGAAAGTCTTGCGGCGGGTAAAAGCAAAAGAGGTGCACATCGAGCTGGAGCAATCGGCCAAGGAGTTTCTGATCGAGAAAGGGTACGATCCGCAGTACGGGGCGCGGCCGATGCGCCGGGCGGTGGAACGATATTTGGAAGATCCATTCGCGGAGGAATTGCTGCGCGGAAATGTCAAAGGCGGCGACGTCGTGCACGTTGGCGTGAACAACGGCAAACTTGTCTTTACCGCTGCTGCTCCGGCTGGGAGCGAAGCGGCGAGCGCGAGCTAACGGCGACTGCCGTCATCCTGAGCGAAAGTCGAAGGATCCCGCCATGTTACCTTAAAGATTCCGCAACGGGATCCCCTTACAGCCTTCGCATAAAGCTAAGGCGAGTTCGCTCGGCATTGGATAGCTCGGGATGACGAGTTTAGGCGCGCGGATGTGCCTCCGCGTATGCTTTCTTTAGGCGCTCCACCGTAACGTGGGTATAGATTTGCGTGGTCGAAAGACTGGCGTGACCTAGCAAGGCTTGGACGCTGCGCAAATCGGCGCCGCGATCGAGCATGTGGGTGGCGAAACTGTGCCGCAATTTGTGGGGACTGATCGAGATCGGGATGCTGGTGAAACGCAAATAACGCCGCACGATCAACCAAATGGAACGCGGGGAAATTCGTCGCCGCGCTTTGTTAATGAAGAGCGGGCCGCCATGTACTTTCGCCGCTGCGCGGTAACGCTGGATTGCCTCAAGCGCCGGCAGATCCAACCGGGCAAACGCGTTCCTTCCTGCCTTTTCCGAAAACGCGGACCGACTCGGTGTAAAGATCGACATCCGCGACCTCAAGTGTGGCCAATTCGCCCAAGCGCAGACCGCTACTGTAAAATAGTTCCAGAACCGCGGCGTCGCGCAGCGGCATCCAGGCCGGAGCGGCCGGTTGTTTTTTTACGCGCAATGGGGCGGAGAGAAGCTCTTCCATTTGTTGCCGGGTAAGCACGATCGGCAATTGCTTTTGCAGCTTTGGCAACTGCACTTCTGCGCTGGGATCGTGTCGCGAGTTTCTTTCGGGCACGCAAGAATTTGTAAAAAGTGCGCAGGGCTGAAAACTGGAGCCGAATATAACTGCGGGCCGCTTTTTCTTTCGAGAGATGAAACAAATAATCCCGAAAATCGTCCGCTCGGCATTTCAGCCATGGCTTTAGTTGAAGCTGAGTCCGAATTTTCGAAAGCGCGCTCGCATACGCTTTGACTGTCCGAGCAGAAGCGTTGCGCTCAATCGCGAGAAAGCGCAGGAATTCTTCGGCCAGAAGATCACGCTTTGTCGGCGCGCGAGCAGAAGGCGTCATTTCTTACAGCTGCGGCTTTTCAATTAGGTAACGACTGACCTCGGCTTCGGCGCGCCCGGAAAACTGGCTGGAAAAAATCGGCGCCGGATTGGTCGAGATTAGCTCATAATTTTTCAGAACGAACTCCGGGTAAATCGTGTTGCTGGCCGGCTCGTAAACCTTGTCGCCGCTGAAGTAGCCGTAAAGTTTGTATTCGTAGTTGTTGTCGCTGCCGAAGTCGAGTTTCTCGCGGTCGGGCGCGAGTTTCTGTTTTTCATTCAACATGACAAGTTGCGATTCGCTCCAGGGTTGTCCCGGACGGCGGATATAGCCCCAGAATTTGAAATCGGGTTTGTAATAGCGGCGTCCGATAAAATAATCGCCTGGCGTTTCCGCGGCATAGTTTTGCGCCATTGCGACTTTCGCAGCCTGAATTCCAGGGGGTGCGGTTTCGCATCCGGCTAGGAACAGGAGCGGGAGAAAAGCTCCGAGCAAGGGAAAGAAGCGCCTCATCTGGCAGAATGTGTCAACCAGTCGGGCGCGCAACGCAACGTCGTTTTAAGCTTTTGCTTTCGCGAGCATCATCGTAAATTTAGGGATGATCGAGCTTGAAGTTTACGCGGCTGGCTTGCGCAACATCGATAAAATCCTGGAACTCGATCATCTGCTCGAGACCATCCCTGGGTTGCGCTACAAAGTGGACCGCAGCCACGATCTCGTTTATCTGGAAATGGAAGAAACCGCGATTACTCTGCGCGAACTGCGCGCGATGTTTCGCAAAATCGGGCTCGAACCGCGGTTCATTGGCGCCGTCCCAGATGAAATGCGCGAAAAATCAAAGACGCAACTGCTCGCTTCCTAATTGCGGAGACTGGAAGATGGGGCGAGGGCGAAAATGATCGCGCGTTTTTTCATTTCCATCGGCGCGCCCCTCGTCGCCTTCGTCCGCTATCTGGGCGAGCTCGTTCTCCTCGCCGGCGATACCTTCCGTTCTGTATTCACTCACCGATTGCGCTGGCGCTTGTTCCTCCAGCAAATTGTCGAGATCGGCTTGTTATCACAAGTGGTCGTGATGGTGACCGGCGGCTTCACTGGCGCCGTTTTCGCTGCCCAGACCTATTTTCAATTTAATAAGATCGGGATGGGTTCGGCGACCGGGGCAGTCGTAGCCGTGGCAATTTGTCGTGAACTCGCGCCGGTGCTCTCGGCGTTGATGGTGAGCGGGCGCGTCGGCGCGGCCATGTCGGCGGAAATCGGGACGATGAAAGTGACTGAGCAAATCGATGCCCTTCGTGCTCTTGCGGTTTATCCGGTCGATTACCTGGTCGTGCCGCGTGCGCTGGCGATGATGATTTCGATGCCGCTGCTGACGGCAGAGTGCATTGGCTTCGGCATTGTCGCGAGCTATCTCGTTGCCATCGTTTTCCTGGACATCAACGGCACTTATTATGTCGCGAACATGGTCCAGTGGACCCGGATGCGCGATCTCATCATGGGAGTATCGAAAGCGTTCGTTTTCGGGATCCTGATTGTTTTTATTTCCTGTCACAAAGGATTGACCACAAAGGAAGGCGCAGTGGGAGTGGGGCGGGCCACGACCGAAGCGGTCGTGATCTCTTCGCTAGCGGTTCTGATTTCGAATTTCTTTCTGACGATGGCGCTGAATATTGTTTATCCGGCGGGATATCAGTAAAAAGATGTTGTAGCTGCCGCCGTCACTGGCGGCAGACATCGAAAGGATTCCGCCGCTGAGACAGCGGCAGCTACACCCCGTAAAATGAGTCATAATTAACCGTTGCGGCTGGATCGAATATTCCAAATTTATGATCCGCCTCTTTTTTTGTCACGTTTTGCACAGCGCGTCGGCGGAAAATTTTGGCTAACACTCGCGCCCATCGTGCTTTCATTGATTACGCGAAAAGAGGGCTGGATCATAACATGGCGGTTGGGCGTTACGTGTTAATGCCCGATCACATATATTTCTTTGTCGGGGACGATCATGAATTCGATCTCGGAATGTGGGTGCGTGGGTTGAAACGTGTTGTAGCTGCCGCCGTCACCGGCGGCAGAGATGGAAAGGATCCTGCCGCTGAGACAGCGGCAGCTACATCGTTTTTGCCACTGGGAAAATTACAGCCCTTTTGGCGACGCGGATTTTTTGATCACTCGATCCGCAATACCGAAAGTTACGCCCCCAAATGGGATTATGTTCGCGAAAATCCTGTTCCTGCGGGCTTGGTCAGCACGACAGAGGATTTGCCATTTCAAGGTGAAATTGTGGAGATTGAGCACCCCTGAGGATCTGCCGCCGGTGACGTCGGCAGCTACAACGTGTGGAATAGCTACATACATAGGTTGATTGTTGGCAGTTGAGAGAAAGATTGGCGTTGATCATGCCGACCAAAGACCAATCACCAGCAACGAGCAATGGCGCAATGATTGCGGTGCGCGATTTGCGCAAGGCCATCGGCGAGGAAGAAATTTTACGCGGAGTCGAGCTTGATGTCGCGATTGGGGAAACGCTGGTGATTATTGGGCGTAGCGGGGGCGGCAAATCTGTCTTGCTCAAGCATCTTATCGGCTTGATGCAGCCCGATGCGGGCGAGATCTGGGTCTCGGGTAAGAATATCACTGGGATGAGCGAACGGCAGTTGACCGCGATTCGGCAAAAGGTGGGCATACTTTTTCAAAGCGGAGCCCTTTTCGATTCCATGACAGTGGAAGAGAATATCGCGTTTCCGTTGCGCGAGGCGGGCATGCGCGATGTGAAGGCGATGCGGACCCGAGTCAACGAAGTGCTGGAGGTGGTTGAACTGGAAGGCGAGAACGCCAAGATGCCGGAAAGCTTGAGCGGCGGAATGCGCAAACGTGTCGGCCTGGCTCGGGCCATTATCCGCCAGCCTTCATGTGTGCTTTATGACGAGCCTACGTCCGGGCTCGATCCGGTAGTTTCCGACAGTATTAATCGGCTGATCCGTCGCTTACAGGAACGATTTCAGATGACGAGCATCGTAGTTACGCACGACATGAAAAGCGCAGTGCATGTCGGCGACCGCATCGCTTATTTGCATGAAGGTCGCATCTATTTTCACGGCACGCCGGCTGAGCTGAAAAAATGTGATGATCCGATTATCCAGGATTTTTTGCTGGGCCGCTCCGAATCGGCGACGAACTAGAGTTATACTGCGACTAGTGGATGCAATTTAAGGCTTGTAAGATCGCGCTAGCCAAGATTGGAATTTAGCGAATGCTGACATGGTAAATGAATCCCGATCGCGCTCTCGAGCTTAAAGTCGGCATTTTTGTTGCCATTGGGCTGGCTATGATCGGGGGGTTCGTGCTGAAATTCGGCCGGCTCGGCGAAGGTTTCAAAATCTACTACGATCTGACAGTCCGATTCAAAGACGCCAGCGGTTTGCTGAAGGGCTCGGATGTGGTGCTGAGTGGCGCGAAGATTGGACGAGTTTCGGGGGGACCGAGGCTGTTGCTCGAGGGCGGGGGGGTGGCCGTTCCGCTGCGGATTTACGAATACGTTAAACTCCCGAAAGGTAGCCAATTTACCGTGGGAAGTTCGGGATTGCTGGGCGATCGATTCGTCAATGTGATCACTCCAGCCGGTCCGCCAAAGGAGTATATCCCGAAAAACGCGGTGTTAGATGGGGAGCGGCCGACTGGGATGGATGACCTGACTCATGCGGGCAGCCAACTGATCGAGGAGTTGCGCGGCACAGTTCAAAACATCAATGGCACTTTCACACGGTTGAATACCGAAGCGCTCTCGCCCGAAGCGATGCACGATTTGCGAGCGAGCATCGAGCATTTGAACGAGGCCACCAATAGCCTGGCGCAATCCTCCAAAAAACTCGATGGCGTTGTCGAGAAAGCGGACGCAACCATGGCGTCGGCGAAAAAGGATGCAGACGATTTGCAGGGTGCGATTGGGGAAGCGCGCAAGACTTTTTCAGCAGCCACGCAATTAATGCGCGAAGCGACCAACGGAAATGGTTTGCTTGCCAGCCTGATTAAGGATTCTGATATGGCCCGTGATCTTCGTGCTTTGGTGGCGAATTTACGTACACATGGGGTCCTTTTTTATCGTGATTCCGCGGCCAAGGCCCTGCCGTCGCCTTCGCCAGCAAAACGCCGCACTTCTCCCTGACACATGACACCGATTTTTACCGTTAATCTCTTGCGGGTGCTGTTCGTAACCTTTTGCGGAGTGATTGGCTCCCTGATTTCCTCTGAACTGCTCGAACAAACTGTCCCAGGTTTGCTCGTAGGTATACTGCTCGGGTTGATCGTTGTCCTGGTGGACAGACTTTTGAAGGGAATCTCCCTCCGGGCATTTTCGTCCGCCACCTTCGGTCTTTTGCTCGGCCTCATTTTCGCCAGTCTTCTGAGCGGATCGCAGGTTTTACGCTTTCAATCGGAAACCGTTCAATGGTCGGTGCGGTTGGTTGTCTACGTCGTTTTCGCCTACTTCGGGATGATGCTGGCGATGCGGAGCAATCGCGATGAATTTTCGCTTATCATTCCGTATGTCCGCTTTACCCGCGAAACGGCGGACCACGAACCGCTCCTCGTCGATACCAGCGCGATCATTGACGGACGCATCGCCGAGTTATGCGCGACCGGTTTTCTCAGTCGCGCGCTCATCGTGCCGCGTTTTGTCCTGACCGAATTGCAAGCACTGGCCGATTCGCACGAACCGATTAAGCGGGAACGCGGCCGGCGCGGTCTCGACATTTTGAATCAATTGCAGCGCTCCCGTGAAATCGAGCTAACGATTCATGAGAGTGAATCGGGCGAAGGCTCAGTCGATGAGCGACTGGTGCGAACGGCAAAGGTTTTGCAGGCGCGTCTGCTCACAAATGATAATTCGCTCTGTCAGGTCGCGCGTTTGCAACAGGTGGGAGCGCTAAACTTGAACGACCTGACCCGCGCGCTGCGGCCGATTGTTCTGGCCGGTGACGAGATGGAATTGCACCTGGTCAAGGAAGGACGCGATCCGCATCAGGCGGTCGGTTACCTGCCCGATGGAACGATGATCGTAATCAACCACGCCCGCTCGCTCATTGGAAAAACAGTAAAAATCGTGGTCTCAAGCACGCTGCAAACCGCCGGCGGGCGCTTGATTTTCGGGGAACTGAAACCTCCGGCCGCCGCCAGCGCCTGAGGAATTACGTTTTCAACCACTACTCGAATCTGAGTTACTTTTCGGTGCGAAGCCGAATTTGGATTTCTTCTCACTGAGGCCACCGCTATAATCCCACCGCCTTGCGCACGCGCTTCATCACTTCATGGGCGATTGCGTTTGCACGTTCGGCGCCTCGCTCCAAAACATCGTTGATGTAATTCTTGTCGCGCAAAATTTCGTCGCGCCGTTTTCGCATCGGGGCAAAATAATCCCACAGTTTTTCGAACAACTGCTTTTTGAAATCGCCGTAACCGCGCCCACCCTTGCGAAACTGTTCGCGCATTTCCTCTATTTCATCTTTCGATGCGACCAGCGCGTAAAGTTGCATGATGGTCGATGTGTCCGGATTCTTTGGCGCCTCTACCGGCGTTGAATCGGTCACAATGCTCATCACCCGTTTCCGCGTTTCCTTTTCGTCGCCGAAAATGTCGACGGTGTTGCCGTAGCTCTTGCTCATTTTTTGGCCATCAATTCCCGGAACAACTTCTGTCTGTGCCTGAATACGCGGCTCCGGCAGCTTCAAAATTGGCCCGTCCTGGCCCGATCCAAATGTTTCGTTAATCCGCGCGGCGATGTCGCGGGTGATCTCGATATGTTGTTTTTGATCTTTTCCCACCGGAACAATATCGCTGTCGTAAATCAAAATGTCGGCTGCCATCAACACCGGGTAGGTGAACAAGCCGGCGGCCGCAGTCGCACCGCGCGCGATCTTGTCCTTGTAGGAATGCGCGAGCTCCAGTCGCGAGACTGGCGTTACGGTCGAAAGAATCCAGGCCAGCTCGGTCACCTGCGGCACATCGCTTTGCAAAAAAAGCGCCGCCTTTTGGGGGTTCAATCCGCAGGCAAGGAAATCGAGTGCCACTCGGCGACTGTTTTCGCGCAAAGCGATCGGATCGCGCAGGCTGGTGAGCGCATGATAATCGGCGATGAAGTAGAGCGCTTCGCCTTCGTCCTGCAAGGCGATCGCCGGCCGCATCATACCAAAGTAATTGCCGATATGCAGAATGCCGCTCGGTTGAATGCCGGAAAGAATGCGCATGGTGCAGTCAGAGATTTCTCGACTTCACTCGAAATGACAAGTCAATGGCCCAATCTTTATTACGTTGTCTTTGCGCGGAGCTTGTAGGGCAAGTGTTCCCGCTTGCCGTGGCAGGCAGGAATGCCTGCCCTACAACGTCGTTATCACGCTAAAAATCCGAGCATATTTCTTCTTGTGGGGCCATATTGCTTTTTTAGGGGATCGTTTTAGCGGAAAGCACCCAAGACAAGGAACACAGACTTTCCAGTCTGTGCGCCCAGCGGAGTTTTACTCCGCTGATTGTCCCGCTTGGGTCGGCAGATTACTTAGCCAGCGGGTTAAAAACCCGCTGGGCGCACAGGCCGGGAGGCCCGTGTTTCAATGACAAACTGCCGAAATTGCTCGTCAGGCACGGCAGCCTGAATTAGAAGAACACTCCACCATGCCTGCTCCTGTCAAACCTGTTTCTGTCGTAACCGGCGGCGCCGGATTTCTCGGATCGCATCTGACCGATCGCCTGTTGGCCGAAGGTCATCGCGTCATTGCGATCGACAATTTGATCACTGGGAACGTTGCGAACATCGGCCATCTGGCAGGGAACGAAAATTATCGCTTCGTCCGGCACAACGTTTCCAATTTTATCTTCCTGCCCGAACAAAAGATCGATTTCGTCTTCCATTTTGCCTCTCCCGCCAGCCCGATCGATTATCTTGAGCTACCGATCCCGACCTTAAAGGTCGGCGCGCTTGGGACTCACAACACCCTCGGCCTGGCCAAGGATAAGAAGGCCACTTTCGTTCTCGCTTCGACTTCGGAATGCTATGGCGATCCATTGGTGCATCCGCAGAAGGAGGATTACTGGGGCAATGTGAACCCAATCGGCCCGCGCGGGGTTTACGATGAGGCCAAGCGTTTCGCTGAAGCAATGACCATGGCCTATCACCGCTTTCACAATGTCGATACCAAGATCGTGCGCATTTTTAACACTTACGGACCTCGCATGCGTTTGCACGATGGACGGGTCGTGCCCGCATTCATCGGGGAGGCCTTGACCGGAAAACCGCTAACGATTTTTGGCGACGGCTCGCAGACGCGATCATTTTGTTACGTCAGCGACCTGATCGACGGAATTTTTCGGCTGGCGATGAGCGATTTTCATGAACCGGTGAATATCGGCAATCCGCGGGAGATGACGATCAAACAGTTCGCCGAGGAAATTATTCGGATTACCGGGACTAAATCCGGGATCGAGTACCGCCCTTTACCTGAGGATGACCCGAAAGTGCGCCAGCCGGACATTACACGGGCCAAAAAAATTCTAGGCTGGGAGCCGCGTGTGAATTTCGATGAGGGTATTCGAAAGACGATAGATTACTTCAAGCAACACATCGAGCTGGTAGAGGGAACCACTAAATGAAACGAACGATTTTAATTAGTGCGATCGTTGTCTCGGCCGGTGTAGCGACGGCAATGGCGCAACCTCGGGGCACGGTAGATTTTCAGTTGCTGAAAATCAGCACCAACTTCATTTCTTCGCCGCAGTTCACTTATACCGGCGCGGAGCAGTTCCAGGCCGACCAGCGCGAGCGCTGGCTGGAAGTGGAAGCAACCTTTGCCTGCGCGCCTGAGTTTACCGATGAATTGACGCTGAAATACTTCATCCTGGTTAATGGCAAATTGCTGACCGGCGAGGTTACGCACGTGAACATTCCGGCAGGCCGTGAAAACCGTTCTGTCATGTACGTTACGCCCAAGACATTGCAGCGTTTGATGCTTGGCCGAACCGTTACCAACAATGCGGTGCAAAATACCGCGGTTCAGCTTATTCAGCAGGGCGCGCTGAAAGATGAGATAAGCGCGCAGCGAGCGGCGCCGCAATGGTACGCGACTTTGCCGCAAGTCGGGGGGTTGGTCCTGAATAAGAACGAAACTCCCTTTATGCCCTTGTACTGGGACCGCTACTGCCAAATAAAAACGCCGCGCTAGCGCGCGGAAGTTTCTATTTCAAATCCCCAATCCCCCAAAATGCAAATGCCTTCTGGATTCCAATGCACAAGACGTGGCAAAATGAAGACTCAAGGTGCAAAAGACCCAGAATCTTTAAATGAAGAAACGAGAACGCCCCTGCGTGACCGGTGTTGAGAATTGGAGGTTCAGATTTCACTGGGATTTGGGTTTGGGATTTGGAACTTTTGAATCATGCCCGGGGTAGCTCGCATTTTTACTCTTAACCTCGGGTCGCAGGCGATTTCGGTAGCAGATTTTCGTCCGCAAAGTGGCGGCGGACTGGTGCTTCGCGATTACAAACGGCGCGACCTTGCGATCGAGAATCCGGGGGAGCCGATTCGGCATGCGCAAATCACCGCCACAATCCGCGAAATATTGAACGAACTCGCGATAAAAAGCGCGGACGTAAATTACGCCGTCGCTGGACAATCGGTTTTCGCGCGGTTCGTGAAGTTGCCCTCCGTAGAGGAGGAGAAAATCGATCGCATCATTGCTTTCGAAGCGCAACAGAACGTGCCGTTCCCGATTGACGAAGTGGTTTGGGATTATCAACTCGTCGGTGGCGGGGCGGATGAGCAATTGCAGGTCGTCCTCGTCGCGATCAAATCCGATTTGCTTGAAGGAATCAACGCTGCGGTAGAGGCGGCAGGGCTTCGACCGAGGGTGATCGGGGTGGCGAACATGGGGCTCTACAACGCCTTTCGTTACAACTACAGCGATGTGGCCGATTCGTCGCTCGTGGTCGATATCGGCGCTCGCACCACCAATCTGCTCTTCATTGAGCCGGGCAAAATTTTTTCGCGCAGCGTGCCAATCGGCGGCAGCTCAATTACGACAGCTCTGGCAAGAGAATTCAATGAGCCTTTTGCCGCCGCGGAAACGCGCAAAAGAGAGAGCGGCTTCGTCAGTCTCGGGGGGGCTTACGCCGATCCCGCTGATTTGGACATCGCGCGGATGTCGAAAATCATCCGGAGCACCATGACGCGTCTGCATGCTGAAATTATGCGGTCGATCAGCCATTATCGATCGCAGCAGCAGGGCAAAGCGCCGGCGCGAATCTACCTCTGCGGCGGAAGTTCGGGGATGCCGTATATGCGCGAATTTTTTCAAGAGAAATTGCAGCTGCCGATCGAATTCTTTAATCCCGTGCGCAATGTCGCCATCGCGAAGGAGGCGGATGCACGACAGATTGCGCGATCAGCCCATCTTCTCGGCGAACTCGTTGGTCTGGGTTTGCGTGCGGTCGCGAGTTGCCCAATGGAATTAAACCTGCGCCCGGCCAGCGTTATCCGCGCCCACGAAGTTGAGCGGCGACGTCCATTCCTGATTGGCGCGGCGACGTGTGTGATTGCGGCTTTGCTCGGCTGGAGCGTTTTTTATATGCACGCCGCAGGGGTCTTGAGCGCGGCTAAGGAGCAGGTGGATGCGAAAGTGGCTTCGCTCCGTGGTTTTCAAACGCGGATTGATGGTATTCGCAAAGGGGCAACTACTCTCGATGGCGTTGCCTCGCCGCTGCTGGAGGCCGTCAATGCGCGCAGTTTTTGGCCGCAGGTGTTGGAAGACCTCAACGCCCGATTGCCAAAGGAAAATATCTGGGTCACAGAACTGATTCCGTTGTCCAATGGAAAACCGGCTATCGGCGCAGTTACGGCGCTGCCGGGTGCAGCGGCTGCCGCGGCCGAACCGGCGGCAACGCCGATTACGGGCACGCGTGCTGCCGGCGGACGCGCGCAGAGCGGGCCGGCGATTGACGGATTGCTTGTTCGCGGATTGTACTTGTGGAACGCCCGGCAACAGGAAGTGGTGGTCGATTATTTCAAGAACCTGGTGGGCTCACCTTTTTTCAAGATTGACCCCAAGAATCAGCAACTGGCGATCAAGCCCACCATGCCGAACAACAATGAGTGGGCATTTCCCTACGAGCTTCAGCTTGACCTAAAACAACCCTTGGCATTGCCATGAATTGGTTTCGCGAAAATCCGTTTTGGAGCGCGTTTATCGCCATTGCAGGTGGCGCCCTCCTCCTTGCCGCGGCTTTGCTTTGGTGGACGAAAGGCAGCTACGAAGATGCGATGGCGAAATATCGAGAATCGGCTGCCGAACAAACCCGCTTGGAAAGCGGTAACCCGTATCCAAGCGCGCCAAACGTGGGCAAAATGAAAACGTATCTCGACAATTACAAAGCCACTTTGGACAAGCTGAAAGCCGAGCTGAAGACACGCATGTTGACGGAAGCGCCGTTAGCCCCGAACGAATTCCAGACGCGTTTGCGCCAGGCGATAATCCACACGGCGGAGAACGCCCGAAATAATCGGGTAAAACTGCCGGCCAATTTCTTTCTCGGTTTCGATGAATTCGTTTCATCGTTGCCCTCTCCGGAAGAGGCGCCGGCGCTTGGCCAGGAACTTTCGCAAGTTCAGCTCTTATTGAATACGATTATCGAGGCGCGGGTTGATGCCATCACAGCGTTTCATCGACTCTCACATCCGGGGACAGCGACGGGGACTAGCCCGGCTCCTGCCGCAACGCCACGGACTCCCTCGAAGCCTTCGCCCGGCCTGAAATTGATCGAGCAACGCACGGTCGAGTTCGCAGTCTCGGCATCGCCGACGGCCGGACGCAGAGTTCTCAATCAGATCTCGGCAGACAACGAACAATTTTTCATCATTCGCGCGATCTATGTTAAGAACCAGAAGGACAAGGGACCACCTCGTGAAACCGCTGCCGGAGCTGGCGCGGCGATCCCACTTCCAACGCCGGTCGTGCCAGCTGGTGTCAGCCCGGCGCCAGCAGCCACCCCGGCTGGGCCGTTAAATTTCATTGTCGGCAACGAACACATCGATCTCTCGGCCCGAGTCGAGCTCGTTAATTTCAGACTGTGATGACCCTTGTCCTTCCTCTTCCTCTTAATCTCAGTTCTATCGAGCAGAAAATAGTTAGAGATTCCTCGACTGCGCTCGGAATGACACGAGAGCGGCTTACGAGCACGAGCCTGAGCATGAGACTCCGCTGATGGACTGGTTGCAAAAAAATTACGAGCGCGTCGTTCTGATCGCGGGGGTCGCGATCCTGCTGGTGAGCGCGTTTTGCATATTCCAGCGCGCGATTGGGTTCCAATCGCAATTCGCTGAGCTGCAATCCCACCCCCCGCAACGGCCCGCTTCGCCGCCTGGCAAAGCGAAGGAGGTTGAAGATGCCTTACAAAAATTGCGGCAGCCGTCGCAATGGACCTTTGGCGGCCGTTCCGGGCTTTTTGTTCCGGAGAAACATTTCATCGGCACGGACGGACAGCCCGCAACCCTGCACACTACCGAGGTACATCCGCCGGTGCCGAATGAATGGATCGAGCAGTTCAGCCTGCCCATCGCCGACGCCGACGTCTTGGAACAGGATCCGGACGGCGACGGTTTCACTAACTTCGACGAATGGCAGGGACACACCAACCCGATCGACCGCAATTCGCATCCGGATTACCTAACGAAACTAAAACTAAAATCGTTTTCGCAGGAGCCGTTTCGCCTCGTCTTTGCCTCCCGCACCGAAGATACCTTTGGTATTAACACCATCGATCTAACGCAACCGACCCAGTTTGTGAAAATCGGCGACACCATCGCCGGTACGCATTTCCGGGTGGCAAAGTTCACGGAGAAGACAGCCAAGGACAAATATGGCACCGACATCGATGTGTCGGAGTTAACCCTGGAGAATACCGAAACGCACGATCAGTTGACTTTAGTAAAGGAAAAAGTGGCGATTTCCCCGGAATCAGTCGCGACCTTCGTCTATTCCTGGAGAGAACGCCGCGAGTTTGTAGTCAAAAAAGATCAGGAATTTTCATTGCCACCGCAGGGGGACATTAGATACAAACTAATAGATGTTCAGCCGGCTAAAGCGGTGATCGTGAGTAGTCAAAAGCCCGATACACCGATTGAAATCGGTCTGCTCAGTCAGTAAAACCTGTCGCTATGAAAAAACCCTCCGTCGTTCTCCGGCTCATCATGTCGGGATTGATCCTTTGCCTGCCCACGGCCGTGCAAGCGCAAAGTGTTAACAAAATTGCTGATCGCGAAGCTGCCCGTCGGCAGGCTGCCATTCCGCGCGGCGAAGAAGTCCTGGCCCGCGCGCAAGCGGAGCTGCACGCCAAACAGTACGCCCAGGCGCATGACGATTTTCGCGCGGCGCTACGCTATCTGCCGGATTCCGCCGTCGCCGGGAAATCGTATTCGGCCGCGCTCGGTGGCTTCTGCGAAAGCGGGGTGAAACTGGCCGAACAACGCATTGCTGAGGGTAAATACGAGGAGTCTGAGGTAATCCTAAATGAAATTTTGAGCGACCCCTACAATCCGAATTGCCGCGAAGCCCGCACCTTGCTCACCCATCTGCACGATCCCGGTTACATCAACAAGACCGTGGGGCCAAAGTTCCTCGCTAAAGTCGAAGAAGTGAAAAAGCTGCTAACGGAAGCGGAAGGATTTTATCAATCGGGCCGCTACGATATGGCGATGAAACGTTATGATCAGGTGCTCAATCTTGATCCCTACAACACCGCGGCGCGCAAGGGGCAGGAACGGATCGACAACACCAAATATCAGTACGGCGTTCAGGCCTATAACGAGACACGGGGTCGCGCCCTGTGGCAGGTCGAGCAGGGTTGGGAACAACCAGTCCGCCAATATGGAACAGGCGTCGGGCCGATCGAGAGCGTAGGCGCTCGCGACGCCAGTAATACCGCGCGCATCCGCAACAAACTCGATAGCATCATTATTCCGCGCATCGAATTTCGCGATGCCAGTATTCGCGAAGCCATTGATTTCCTGCGTCAGCAGGCGGCGGCGAACGATCCTGCAACGGAAGGACGTCGCGGCGTCGATATTGTTCTGCGCCTACATTCCTTTGGCCGCTCGAGCGAGCCCGCTCCGGTAACGGCCACGACCACGGTTGAAACACCGGCATTGCCGGCGGGCGAAAACGCGCCACCGCCTGCCGCTGGTGTCGCAACTGCCGCGCCCGTGGTAACACCGGCGACTCCTTCGCTTCCGCCAGTTAACCCTGCTGAAGCCCGAATTACTCTTACTTTGAACCAAATTCCGTTAGGAGAAGCGTTGCGTTACATCGCCAGCCAGGCCGGCTTGAAAGTCAAGGTCGAGCCCTACGCCATCCTGATTCTCCCCCTGAGCGAGCAAAGCAACGAGCTAACGACAAAAGAATATCGTGTCCCGCCTGGATTCATCAGCAACACAGTGAACGTAGGCGTGAGCTCACTCAACCAGGGACCGACGAAGGTTGGCGGTGGCCCCACCGGAACTGCCAAGGATACTCAGGAATCGACTGGCGGCCAGCTACTCGTCAATCGCGAAGGCGCCCGCGAGTTTTTGGAGAGCCAGGGCGTGCCATTCCCTCCCGGAGCAAGTGCGCACTTCCTGCCCCAAAGCAGCCGTCTGATTGTGCGCAACACGATCGATAATTTGGAATTAGTAGATGCGCTCGTTGAACAATCGAATGTTGCCGGCCCCAAGCAAGTCCAGATCGAGTCGAAATTTGTCGAAATCACGCAAACTAACCTCAAGGAACTTGGTTTTGATTGGCTCCTGGCCCCCTTCAATATTCCCGGCAACCTAGCCGTAAGTGGAGGAACTGCCGGAAGCGGCGTCCCGGTTTTGGCTAGCAATTTTCCGTTTACGAACGCCGCTGGCACTATTCCGGTCGGCCAAGATCCGGTTACTGCTGGGAATCGTAGCGGAACATTTGCGATCACTCAGAACGCGATCGATGCTTTGATCGCTGGAACAACAGGGCAACAGCAAGTTGCCCCAGGATTTTTCGGGCTTAGCGGCACCATCGGAAACGCCACCTTCCAGGCGGTTATTCGCGGCTTGAATCAGAAAAAGGGAATCGACCTGCTGTCAGCGCCCAGTGTCACTACCAAGAGCGGTCAGCGCGCAGTAATTGAAATTGTCCGCGAGTTCCGCTATCCCACGCAATTTCAGCCGCCGCAAATTCCGCAAACGGTTGGCAGCTTTAGTGGCCAGTCTACCGGTACGCTCATTCCTGTAGGAAACAGTGGCACAACTCCCGTTACGCCGACTACGCCGACCGCATTTGAAACTCGCAACACCGGGGTCACCCTGGAAGTAGAGCCAGTCGTGGGACCCGACGGGGTAACCATCGATCTGAATTTGGTGCCTCAAGTCGTCGAGTTCGAAGGTTTCATTAACTATGGCAGCCCGATCCTATCTCCATCAAGTTCTATCCTGAACACTCTGACTGGCGGTATCATTACCTCGCCGGCCTCAGTAATTACTCCCAACGTTATTAACCAGCCCATCTTTAGCACACGCAAAGTTACCACCAGCGTGAGTGTTTATGACGGCTCTACCGTTGTCCTGGGCGGCTTGATGCGCGAAGACGTGCAAAAAACCGAAGACAGAACACCGATTATTGGGGATATCCCGCTTGTAGGACGGCTTTTCCGTACCAACGCCGACCAGCACATAAAGCGTAATCTCGTCATCTTCGTGACCGCGCATCTGGTAACGCCGGCCGGTACTCCTCTCAACTCGACCGAAGAGGACGAGGAGTTGGTCCAGCCACCTCAGTTGCCCGAAGTGCCGATGTACAAGAAGTGACCTTTCGAAAGAGGGTGTCACGAATGAATGTGGACAAGGGCGTGAATCGTAGCTACGCCTCCACCTATCTTAAATTCGCTGTTGTTTGTTTAGCAACGGTGTTCCTTTCGGACATAGGATACGCCGCGACCAACTTGCTTGTTGGCGCCCTTCGGCAAGACGTCATTCTGGAATTCTCTTCTACCGACGACATCATTTTCACTGAAACCACGTTCGCAACGATCTCGAACCCCGAAACGATGGTATTCGATCCGAGCGGAAATCTTTTCGTAGCCAACGGCAAGGCTAACTCTATTAAGAAGATCACACCCATGGGCGTTAAGACAACAATTGCCACAGATTTAGACGTGGACGGCATGGCCGTCGATGCGTCCGGGAATCTTTTTGTCTCCCGGAAAAGTGAGAATACCAATGCCAGTGACGGAGTGATTCTTAAATTTACGCCGGACGGAGAGAGCAGCGTCTTTGTCTCCAACATTTCGCATCCGAAAGGGTTAGCCTTCGATTCGTTGGGAAACCTGTATCTGGCCTACCCCGATCGCAACTCAATCTTAAAGTTTACCCCTAATGGAAAGCAGACGACGTTTGCTTCGGGCGTTGGGCATCCTTTCAGACTTGCATTCGACGGCGTTGGAAATCTTTTTGTTACTGATGTTGCTACCAACTCCATTCTTGAGATAAGCCCGTCGGGAGTTGTCAGTACTTTCTTTGTGAGTACCAGCACAACCGCGGGCGTTAATGATTTGGCCTTCGATTCTAAAGGCAATTTATTTGTAACGTTTGGTGACTCCGTAGTGGAATTTGTGAGTGTTGAGGGTGTACTGGATCCTGTGCCGATAACGGTAGCAGGGGTGCCCGGCGGAGCGGGAGGAATCGCTATCGATCCGCCAACAACGTCTTCAGCAGGCTGGAGCGTGGTGGGTGTGGTTGACTTTAATCAGGACGGCCATCCAGATTACCTCCTGTTTAACTCAAGCACGCGACAGACGGCGATATGGTATCTTAACAACAACGTTCTAAGCTCCGGCCTGAATGGGCCTACTCTTCCTGCTGGCTGGAGCGTGGTAGGGGTAGCCGACTTTAATGGCGACGGCCATCCAGATTACCTCCTGTTTAGTTTAAGCACGCGACAGACGGCGATATGGTATCTTAACAACAACGTTTTCAGCTCCGGCCTGAATGGGCCTACTCTTCCCGCTGGCTGGAGCGTCGTGGGCGTGGCGGACTTTAATGGCGACGGCCATCCAGATTACCTCCTGTTTAGTTCAAGCACGCGACAGACGGCGATATGGTATCTTAACAACAACGTTCTAAGCTCCGGCCTGAATGGGCCTACTCTTCCTGTTGGCTGGAGCGTCGTGGGCGTGGCGGACTTTAATGGCGATGGCCATCCGGATTACCTCCTGTTTAACTCAAGCACGCGACAGACGGCGATATGGTATCTTAACAACAACGTTCGAAGCTCCGGTCTGTTCGGCCCCACTCTTCCTGCTGGCTGGACCGTCGTGGGGGTGGCGGACTTTAATGGCGACGGCCATCCGGATTACCTGCTTTACAATGGAAGCACGCGACGGACGGTGATATGGTATCTCAATAATAACGTCCTAAGCTCTGGCCTGTTTGGTCCCGGTCTTCCTGCCGGCTGAAGCGGCAGCGTTTTCAAAATCGTGTCTTCAGCACCGCGAGCCACGAAAAGCGATTTCAACGGTGACGGCAAGGCAGACGTTCTCTGGCAAAATACCTCCGGCACTACGACTCCGGCGCGAAACCCAACGCGCAGGGCACACTTGTGGTCTGGCGGTCCGGGTGCATCAAGGCGGGCAGCTCTTCGCCGAGTTCGCGAATCCTTCAACTTTGCCGAGTGAGAAAGTGGAGTAGAGCCGCCGCGGTGTGATCGCAATCGGTAATTGGTCTTCTCGAAGACCAGTCGTCTTGATGTCGTTAGGGCGACGAGAAGTGTGAAGTTATGTCGCGCTATACTAACAATAAATAGACGAAGTAGCCATAGCCTGGCAATTGGCACGTGGCATGTCTTACGCTAAAGCTCTGGTAGTTTAACTCCAGACTGTGAAAACGAAAGACTGCATTATCCCCAAGAGCAAGGTCGCCTTGGAAACATGGCTGGCAGAGTTGCGTCGTACCACTCCAATCTCCGGCATAGGCGTTGCGCTGCTCGCTCTCCAGATCGCTGAGCTAGAAAACAGATGCGCAGCCTTGCGCCGGCGGACAGCGCAAAAGGCCAGTCCTGAACCACGTAGAAAACGCGCGTTGCGTTCGGCAGCCTAAACGGCACATAGGCTTGCAGCCTGTGCGCCCAGCGGGCTTTTAGCCTGCTGTCGGGAAACAGGCAGGAATGCCTGTTTGGCGCACAGACAAGGATGTCTATGTTCCTGCAAATGTCTGTTGTCGGGATCACCGGTGGAATCTCCACCGGCAACACCATTTGCAATGGCGAAGGAATGAGGAAGTCCGGCTAGGAAGACCGGCATGGTGGATTCTCCCTTGCGACGAGCGAAACAGCCCTCACCTACCCTCTCCCTGAGGGAGAGGGCGCCTGCGATAGCACGGCAGTGAGGGAACGTTTCGAACCACGAAGCCCGAACCACGAGAAAAAATCCGCGCGCCCTCTTTCGTCATTTGAGCATCAGGACTTCATTCGTCATTCGTCATTCGTGCTTCGTCATTTAACATTGTGCTACTTTTCTGCCATGCCAGCGATCGGAATCACCGGCGGAATTTCCACCGGCAAATCGACTTTCGTAAGTTGCCTGCGTGAACTATTGCCGGACGCGAAGTTTTTCGATGCCGACGCCATGGCGCGCCAGCTCACTCACCATGACCAAGCCGTGCTCGCCCAAATTCGTGACAAATTTGGCAATGACGTTTTTGATGCAAATGGGCAGTTGAATCGAAGCGCACTTCGCACGATGGTTTTCCAGGCGCCGGAGAAGCGGCGCGAGCTCGAACAAATTCTTCATCCGCCAATTCGTCAGCACTGGAGCCGCGAAGCGGCAAAGCATCGCCAATCGAATGAATACTTTTTCGCCGACATTCCCCTTCTTTATGAGACAGGTGGAGAAAAACTTTGCGATCGGGTGGTGGTGGTGGCGTGCTCGGAGGAGGTCCAAATGCAGCGCCTGATGAAACGCATGGGACTCGATTGGGATTCCGCGGCCGCAATCATTGCAGCGCAGATACCGCTGGCGGAAAAAATGAAACGGACTGATCACGTAGTTTGGAATAATGGGCCACAGGGCGTCCTTATGGAGCAGGCGCGGTTTTTGGGAAACTTATGGACAGGGGAATAGGGGATGCGTCTCCGGTAGAGGCGGGCCTGACACCTGTGAGCCAGAATCTTGCACCCGACACAGCCGCCACGGCAGGGGAGCGGAAGGGGAAGCCCACAGATAAAGGGAACAAAGAGCCGCCGCCGTCTCCTGTAGAGGCAGGCGTAACGCCTGCTAGCGGGGACGCTGCAGCCGACATGGCTGCCACTACAGAGCCGCGGCCAACGAGCGCGGCTACAGCACCGGTTATAGCTCCAGATGCCCCTGCGTCTATTGACTTGAATGCATTGCATAAAATGTCGCCTGAAGAATTGGCCGAACTGGCGAAAAAATTCGGCGTTTTTCTGAATCCAGGACGGACGCGGCACTATCACATTCTTGATGTAGCGCGCGCGGCATTGGGCAGCGGTTCAACCGTCACGGCTGAAGGATTCATCGATCAACCGGGCGAATCATTCGCCTTTCTCCGCTGGCCGGAACTTAATTTTTTGCCGGTGCCTGAAGACGCAGCAGTGCCTCGAGCGACGTTGCAAAAATTTTGGCTGCGTGGCGGACAACGCGTGGGAGGAAAATTGCGCCTTCCGCGCGAACGCGAGAAATCCCTCGTTCTCGACGAGATCAGCACCGTGGAAGGCGCGCCGCTGTCAGAGTGGAGCGAAAAAACCGATTTCGAAAAGCTGACGCCGCAGTACCCCGAGGGCCGGATCATGCTGGAGAACGACATAACGAAATCATTGAGCGCGCGGGCGGTCGATTTGCTGGCGCCGCTCGGGCGTGGGCAGCGCGGCCTGATTGTATCGCCGCCGCGAGTGGGCAAAACGATTTTGTTGAAGGAAATTGCAAAAGCAATTCGGGTAAATCATCCGCAGATCGAGCTCATCATTTTGCTGGTGGACGAACGTCCCGAGGAGGTGACCGACTTGGAACGCGAAGTCGATTGCCAGATTTACAGTTCGACCTTTGACGAAAATGTTTATCGGCACATCCAGGTCGCTGAGCTGGTGCTGGAACGAGCGAAACGATTGGTGGAATTGAAAAAGGATGTGGTCATTCTGCTCGATTCCATTACTCGACTGGCGCGTGGCTACAACAACTTGCAGCCGAACCGCGGCCGGATCATGTCGGGCGGAGTGGAATCGAAAGCGCTAATGAAACCGAAGAGGTTTTTCGGCGCGGCGCGGAATGTCGAAGAAGGGGGGAGCCTGACGATTTTAGCAACCGCCTTGATTGAAACCGGAAGCCGAATGGACGAAGTGATTTTTGAAGAATTTAAAGGAACAGGGAACATGGAGTTGCATCTCGATCGTGCGTTGGTGGAGAAACGGTTGTATCCCGCGATTCAACCGCTCCAAACGGCGACCAGGCGCGAAGATCTCCTCTATCACCCGGACGAATGGGAACGGGTGCAAGTGCTGCGCAAAAAAATGGCCGCGCTCCCACCGATCGAGGCGATGGAGACTCTGATCTCGAATTTGCAGGCGACAAAAACGAATGCCGAACTGCTGCTGGCGGGATTGCGATAAGGAAGAATGACGAAGCACGAATGACGAATGACGAAGGAAGCACGAATGCTCAAATGACAAAGAGAGCGTCGCAAAATTCTACGCGTGATTCGGATTTCGTCATTCCTTCGGCATTTAACGCCAGTCCGGCTCGGACCATTCGTCATTCGTCATTAGCTGGAGGCCTAATCTCGAACGCAGCGGGGCTTATCGAGTTGCTACCTCTTATCGAAGGCAATGCCCGCGTCGCCGTCGATACCGAAGCTGATAGTCTGCATTGTTATCGGGAAAAACTCTGCCTGTTACAGGTGAGTTTACCGGAGGGCGATTTTCTGGTTGATCCCACTGGCGGGAAGCGATCTGGCGCCGCTGGCCAATACACTTGCGCGAAAGGAAATTGTGCTGCACGGCGCCGATTATGATCTGCGTTTGTTGCGGCGAGCGCTTAATTTCCAGCCAGCCCATTTGTTCGACACCGTCATTGCCGCACGATTACTTGGCGTGCGGGGGTTTAGTTATGCCGCATTGGTAGAAAAATACTTCAGCATCCAGCTGGCCAAGGGTTCGCAGAAAGCCAACTGGGCTTTGCGCCCGCTTTCGCCGAAAATGGAAGAGTATGCGCGCAACGACACTCATTATTTGTTGCCGCTAGCCGAGAAGCTTGAGATTCAACTAATCGAGTGCGGCCGATTTGGATGGTTTCAGCAATCCTGTGAGCGCGCTATTGTGTCGGCGGCAATCGACCGTGAGCGCGACGCGGAAGAGGCGTGGCGAGTTCGCGGTTCCGGACTGATTCGCGGGCGGGAAGCGGCAATATTGCGCGCGTTGTGGCATTGGCGAGATCGCGAGGCGGAACGATTTGATCGGCCTTCTTTTCATGTTTTGAGAAATGATCAATTGATTGAGACCGCGCTCGCTGTTTCCAACGGCGAAACGCCGCAATTCCGTCATTTTTCGGAGCGGCGCGCGCGCGATTTTCAGGCAACGATAAATGCCGCGCTTGCTTTGAAGGAAGAAGACTGGCCGGAAACCAGAAAACGGCACGCGGATCGGCCTACGCGTGAGATGGAACGCGCGGCGGAGGCGATGCGCCAACGACGTGATCAAGCCGCCGGTGAATTGAAAATCGAGCCGTCGTTTATCGCGCCGCGGGCGACGATTGATGCCATTGCGGCAGATCGCGCGCGAGCAGAACAGCTACTCGTCCCGTGGCAGCGCCAGCTAATGGGATTGTAGGTGTAGAGGCGGCTGCACACACAACGTAGGATAAGGTCTGACCAGGATAGAGGTCGCCCTTTTTTCCTGCAATTCACTTGACGAGGGAGACAAACTTATTCACAAATGGGGTTTCGTTGTCCTCTCCCAATGACCCGTCGCAACCTCACAATCGTATTGTGTCTCATGACGGGGACGCTCTTCTGCGGCCGGGCGATGGGGCAAGCGGACCAGACCTCCCAGGCGGTTGATCGTTCGCAGCTTTTTCGCTCGGGACCGAACATTGTTCCAGGTGAACCGATAAGCCAGAACGCCAACGCCTTTGGTTATGCCGCCCCCAGCGCCAATGACGCCGATCTCGGAGTGCAGGCTATCTTGAAACGGCAGGAGGAATATCAGCCGTTTACTTTTTCGGCTGCGTTGCCTTACTACTGGACTTCGAATGTGGCGCTGGTGCGAACAGGCGAGGTGAGTGATGGCGTTCTGGCGCCGTCGTTTGTTTTTGCCTACCAACCAAGGCTGACGAAGACGCTTTATGGTGAATTCGTCGCCTCTCAGCAATTGTTCTACTACGATAGACTCACCTCGTTTAATTTCACCAGCTTCAATGCCATTGCCGGGCTAGTATATTACATGCCAAACTATCATAACCTGACTTTGCGGCTAGGTTACGATTACAATCGATTGACGACGGACGATTGGGACCAGTTCTTCGCTAATCACTCCATTGTCACGAGCGCAGACATCCCTTTTCCTTTCGGACGGGCAATGCAATTGAACCTGGGCGCGCTAGCCAATGTCAGTTTTGCGGCTGATCCGAGTGGACCGCAGCGAAGCGATTTCGAACTGTATGGGGTTTATCATGTACAGTTCAGCCGCTCGTTTTCGGTGGACGCGGTTGGACAGGTGTTATTTAAAAAATACTACGAGGGCGCCCGAAATGACGTGAACGAGCTACTTTCCCTCACCGCCAATTATCGGTTCCGTGAGTGGCTGATTTTGAGCGCGGTTAGTACCTGCTTCCTGGAACCAGTCGAACCACAGCGTTTTTGATTACTCCGTTGTTAATCTGGGTGGCTCATTGGCTTTGACATTTAAATTCTAACAATGGCACTATACCCCCCCAAATGAGCCCGCGTGCCGCGATTCGGATTGTCTCTTTCCTGAGTGTAATTCTCGGCTCCGCCGTGAGTGTACCTGCCGCGCAGTTGAAGGAGGCGCAGGTCACCCAGGTGGTAAAGGATGTCAAGCTACTGCCTACCGGTGCCGCCGCGCGGCCGGCCACGGTCAACGATGAAGTGCGGGATGGGATTGCCGTGCGCACCGGGATGGATTCTCGCAGCGAATTAAAGTTTACCGATCAAACCCTGGCTCGACTGGGAGCCAACACGCTCTTCAGTTTCAGCGAAGGGACGCGCGATCTGAACTTGCAGGATGGAGCAATGCTGCTGCGGGTTCCGAAAGGAGCGGGTGGAGCAAAAATCAATTCAGCGGCGGTGAGTGCTGCGATCACCGGAACCACCGTGATGCTGGAGACACATGGGTCAGCCAAGAAGAACAAGAATTCCTATTACAAGTTTATCGTGTTGGAGGGAACCGCGCGGCTTTATTTGCCCGGGCGGCTGGGGGAGTCGACCCTGGTGAAGGCCGGGCAAATGATCATCATGCGGCTGGATTCGAAGACGATTCCGGAGCCAGTTGATGTAGATGTTGGCAAGATCATGCAAAGCTCACTTCTGGTCACAGGTTTTGCAACCCCGCTCGGAAGCGAAACATTAATTGCTTTTGAAAGGACAAGGCAAAACGAGCAGAAAAATTCCGGCCAATTGATTGAAACAAATTTGGTGATCTACGGAGGCGGGACAAACGTTGTCCTGGCTGATCCCAATACAGTCGACGTCGCAGTATCAGCGGAGAGCAGCGCTGCTAGATCACCAGCACCGCCCCCAACTCCAACACCTATTGCAACCCCAACTCCCACACCAACGCCGCCTCCAACACCAACGCCGACGCCTACCCCGAGCGCAACGCCCACTAAGTTCGGAACGCCGTCACCGATTACGTCACCGGTTCCTTACGTCATTACCTCGGGCACAACGATTTCCACCGATCCCTCGATTACGACTAATGGCGTAACGGATTTCGGAAAAATTTATCGAGGCCCGACAATCGATGGTCCTGCTTCAGGCTGGGCTTTCGGTTCGACCTCAACCTTCGACACGTCCAGCGGATTCGATACCGGGATCAACACTTCCGGCGCCGCATTCAAGTTCACCTCGCTCCAATTGGCGGGTGAGCCTACTATTTCCACGGCAAACGGGGAGATTAATCTGGGCCTGATTGCGGTCAACGGAATCACATCGGGTTCCCCGGGTGGGCCGCTTACTTTTTCTGGAATCCGCGGCCTGCTTCTCGCGACGCAAAACGGCCCGATCGATTTAGGATCCGAAATCTCCTTCTCCGGGTTGCATGACCTAACCGTTTACGCGCGTGGCGTCGGTTCCGATTTAACGCTTTCGTCGGCAATATCGGGCTTAACGCAAACGACGCTCATTGCACAGGGAGATCTCAATATCGATGGAACTACTCTCGGCAGTCAGATGCTAGAGGTCGTAGCCGGGACCAACATCAACGTGGGCGTAAGTGCGCCGGTAACAATAACCGGCAACGAAGCTACTCTGCTCATACCTAACTCCGGGACCGGCAACATTGCCGGGGACGCGACCATCACACTCAACCCAGCGGGCAATCTTGCTCTCAATGGCGCCAATGGGCTATCGCTCGCCATTGATAACAGCAATGGCGGTCACATCGGGCAGTCAGCGACGATTTTACTCAATGCTGCCGGCCTTTCCGCCGGTGCGCTCAATGCTCTTATCAATAACCGTAACACCGGCTCAATTGGTTCTTCTGCGCAGATTTTGCTGAATATTTCGGGCGCGCTTACCACTCAAGGCGATGCCACAATCGGCATTTCAAATCGAAATGACGGTGCGGGCGGCGGCACTACTGCTGGTGGCGCGATTGTGAACGTGCAGGCGAACAGCATCGCGGTGAATGGAGTCCTCAACGGGTTCGTCACCGCCAATGGGGGGCAGATTGGCGGCACGGGTGCAGTGGTATTCAATGTCGCGGGCGATATCCATGCTGGGGCTGGTATGTTGTTTCAAACCCAAAGCGATGCCTACAATGGCAGCGGGGGCGCACTTACGCCCGGCTCGATCGGCTCGGACGCGATTATTAATATCGCCGCCAGCAATCTTACAAGTGACGCGTTCATTGAAGCTGACCTGTTCAACAACGGCGGTGGCCACATTCATGGCAATGCCCTGGAAACGCTGAGCACGACCGGCGACATCAACGCACAGGATTCCATTTTGGCGACCATTCAGGACACAGCCTTTTCGCCTAATGGCGGAGTGGGTTCTCCCAGCCGGATTGATGGCAGTGCTCTTCTCATCCTGAACGGGCGCAACATCGTCACTTCATCGACCGCCGCCGGGGTGCCCGGTGTGGACGTAATGGCGCTGGAAGCCAGTATCTACACTAACGTTTCCGGAACACTTAGTGGCGATGCCGCGGTCGACGTGACCGCCTCACAAAATATCAGCTCGCCGGGCACGACCTTATTCTGGGTAGCTAATGGTAACTATCAGAATCTTGGCCCGGGAAGCATCGGACGGAGTGCTGCAGTTACCGTAAGCGCGAATGATATTTCCACCGGTGATCTATTCTTTCAAATCCTGAGCTATGGAGGCGCCGTTATCGGTGGGGATGCCTCCCTCCTTTTGGACGCCACCAATCTGTCGGTCAATGGCACGTTCGATACCAGAATCGACAACACCGCCGGCACTATCCACGGCAATGCCAGCATGATCTACAACACAGCCGGCTCGCTAACTTCCACCGGTGACCAGTTCTATCAGCTCATCAATGCCGATGGAGGAACAATCGGTGGCAGCGCGACTCTGGACGTGACGACGAAGAATCTTTCTTCCGGCCGTTCACTCTTCGTCGCCATCCTCAATAACACAAACGATGGCGGAGCTACCGGCACCGTCGCTTCAACTGCCACGCTTGATTTCAACGTCTCCGGCACCGCTACAGTCGCCACCGATGCGACCTTTCAAATCAATGGCAGCGACTCGGCTGCTAGCTCGACGATCAATTTTACTGGTGGCACCTATAACGTAGGCGGGACATTCGAAGGATTCATGGACGGCAGCGGAACCATGACCTTTAACAATGCGACGATTCATGCCGATACGGTGAAGGCATTGGTCTTTGGTGCAAACGGCACCCTGCGCATCGGCGGCGGCAGTATTTCGGCCAACACGCTCCTGCATCTTTATGCTCCCGGAAGCAATGGCCTGGTTGATTTTGTCGCGAACACCACGCTTAATAGCTCTGGCACCGCCGCCGTCATCGCGGCGAACACCGTCACGATTGAGAATGGCGTGGTAGTTACGATTGGCGGTTCAACTCCGGCGAGCGTGTATGCCAACGTTCCGAATTACAGCGGGCGCTCCGGAGGTAATAACAGCACCAGCGGCACGTTTGCCGGCGCGGGTGCGACTACGCAGCCTTTAGGAGGCCAGCCACCATTTGATAGCGCAACCACTGCGCGCGCCGTGACGAAACAAAGCAGGTTGACAGCCTCAGCAGGAGGGCGCGGACCCACCATTCACGTGACTGATAGCTCCCAATTGGGAGCTTTACTCAACAACTCTACCCTGGGACCCGATGGCAGGGTACGCGTCTCGCCGCAGGGACGCAGCCGCAACCAGTCTATGCAAGGCGTCACGCGAACCAAGGCGGCCGAGCTTCATCGCTCTGTCGATGCAAAAGCAAGATCAGGCGCGCTGGCATCTCGCTCACAGTAGAACAAGGATATTTAACTCCAAACTAGACTCCATTCGGCAGAAACGGCTCGCGGACAGGAACTTTAGTTGGAACGTGAGCTATTAATCCGCAGCTTCCAAATCGGGCACCGCTGGCACCGCCAATCGGCCTGCCGCTCGGTGGAAAAAGCTTTTAAGCTTTTCTTTCTCTTCGGTTTGTGATTAGACTTCCGGGCTTATGGTTTTCCGGGTTCGAGGGTTTTTTATTCTGGGCGCAATCCTGGCCGCATTTGCGAACGCAAACGCGGCAGAGTTAAAGGAAGCGCGCGTTACTCAAATTGTTCGTGATGTAAAGTTACTACCGAATGCCGCTCCGGCGCGGCCCGCGATCGTGAATGATCCGGTTCGGGATGGCACCGCTGTGCGAACGGGCGTCGAGTCGCGCACCGAACTAATGTTTTCCGATGCAACCCTCGCGCGGCTCGGTGCCAACACCATCTTCAGTTTTACTGAAGGAACACGAAACCTCGAACTAACCGACGGTGCCATGCTGTTGCGGGTGCCGAAAAATGCCGGTGGCGCAAAAATCAATACTGCCGCGGTCACTGCGGCGATTACGGGCACCACCGTGATGCTCGAGTTCCACAAGAATTCCTACGTCAAATTCATCGTGCTGGAAGGCACCGGCCGAATTTTCCTGCCCAATCGCGTCGGTGAATCCGTGCTGGTCCACGCCGGGCAAATGTTGATCACCAAACCCGACGCCAGGAATTTATCTAATCCGGTTGACGTTGATATTCGGCAGCTCAGGAAGACTTCACGTCTCATCAAAGGATTTGGAAAGATGGGAAGCGAAAACCTCATCGCACAAACCGAGGCGGGCCAGGATAAAGAGCGGGCCCAGGGCGAGTTGTATGAAACGAATCTCGCGATCTACGGGGCCGGTACTTCAATCCTTCTGACTGATCAAGTGCATATTCAGGAGACTCAGATTGCCGCGCAGCAAAACCCACCCGCCCCGCCAGTCGTACCTCCAGTTGTACCGCCAGTGGTACCTCCAGTCGTGCCAAGTGAGTTTGGACCACCGGAAACCATTACTTCGCCAAACCCCTATGCACTTGGCTCAAACAATGAGCTTACTACTGCGGGTCCCCCAAAAGTAGTTGCCGGCGCAACCACCAACTACGGCAAGGTTTATCGCAACACGCCACTGGACGGCATTCGCTCTCTTTGGTTTTTTCGCACGACCAGAGCATTCGATTCCGCGAGCGGCTTTGATACCCCGGATCGTTCAGTTTTCGATCTCAACAATATTGCGGTCTTCAAATTTCAAAATCTCCAGTTGGTTTCCAATCCAACCATTTCTGTTCCCAATGGCATAACCACGCTGGGTCTCGTGGGAGTGGATGGAATTAGCAGTGCTTTGTCCGGTGGCGCGTTGACCTTTGGCGGTTTGAATTCGGTGCTGCTGACAACGCAAAAAGGCTCGATTATTCTGGGTGGCGGAATTTCTTTTCAGAACATTCCGAATCTCTTTTTCTATGCGCGCGGTGACAATGTGGCGTTAAATCTGGCATCGCCAATCAGCGGTACCAGCAACCTTCTCCTCAATTCAGAAGGCACAGTGCAGGTCAACGGAAATATAACCGTGGATAATTTTAACGCATTTTCAAATGGCGATTTCCAGCAGGGAAGCGGGATTGTCACAGCGCGGGACGTGACCATCAATTCCATTGGCGGGAATGTCGCATTCGATCTCAGCAAATTCGCTAATCTGGCCGGGGGTGGAGGCACGATCGCGCTCAACGCAAATGGCTCGCTCACCATAATTCCAAATGGTAGCGACCCCACTACTCGCACCTCAATCACCGCCAATGCCGGAACGATCGACTTCAACAGCTCGTCGCTCTTTCATTTTAATTTCAGTAACTCAGATTTCGTTAGCTTGAGTGCGGGAGCAGGTGGAATTCAGGCCCCGAACGTCGAGTTTATCGGGCCAAATCTGACGCTGCGCTCAGATGGCAACATCAACCTCTTTGACACCCGGCTTCCGAGTGTGAGGGGCCAGCCAATCTTCTCCGGGTTGATCGATGCCAATGGCTCCATCTTCGCCAATGGCGATATCCAGACTGCGGTCCTGACAGCCGGCGGCGACATCTCAGATGGCGGATTAATCTTCGCTCGCGAGATTTCCGCGGGCGGAAATATTTCCGCGCATCAAATTATCACTGCCGGGGGATCGATGAATGCCGGTGGAAATATTTCTTCCGGCTTTGGCCCGATCGAATTGCGATCCGGCGGCGGCGTGCCCTCCGGAAATCTTACTGCTGGCGGGGACCTTTTTGCCGGAGGCGGCATTTTTTCCGGTGGCGCTCCGACTGCGATAACAGTAGGCGGAAATCTCAGCGCGCCAGGTCTGGTTGCTGGCACGGTTAGCGTGGGCGGTGAGATGAAGATCGCAAACATAACCGGAACGTCCGTTTCCGGGGTAACGGCCAACACCATCACCGCGGGTAGCATTCTGATGATCAATGCCCCCGCCTTCTTCCCCAACTATCTTATTAGCAATGACCGGAATGGAGTTACGCCGTCTGATTTTACTCTCACCACCGGTTCTCTCACCAGTGTGGGACCACGAATTCCGATGATCAACGCGAATGGCACTAGCGCGTTCAGCGATCCGAATTCCAATCCGGGAAGCGGCGGCCACATTACTTTAAACATTCTGGGCGCGGGGTTGACGGTCGGGCCGCAGGGCGATCTTTCATCCATCACTTCCAATGGCGGTAATTTTAATTTCGGCGGCGCTTATGGAGGAGGGAATGGCGGGACGATCAGCATCACCGCAGTGGGTCCGATCACGATCGATTCGCCGGTTGAAGCAACGACCGGTCGTGTTCTTGATGGCACAAGGACGGCCGGCAACGGCGGCGCGATCACATTCAATTCGGTGAACGATGCGGTGGCGATCAATTCGCGTGTGCAAGCTTCCTCGGCCGATCCTGCAATTACTACAGGGCGGCGTCGCAGCGCCAACGGGGGAAACATCACGCTTAAGAGCGGAAAACCGAGTGGTGTTGCCATTAATATTTCCAACACCGGTCAGCTTCTTTCCCTGCTCGATGCGGCTGCGCCTGGCCCCGGTGGCAAAGTGACCATTTTGGCAACCGGCGCCAATAGCAGCGCCAGAATAAATGGAACTCTTCGCGCTGATCGCGGGACGATTGACATCCGCCACACTGGCGATGCCGGCCAGATTAACCTGGGAGGCCCGGGCGCGAGCGACGCCATTGATGTGCATGGTGATGTCATCAAAGTCGCGGCCCTGGGCAACAACGGCGTGCTCACTATCGGCAACGGTGTGTTGTCGGCGGACACAACCTTAAAACTTTACTCACCGGGAAGTAACGGCACGGTCAACTTCGTCGCCGACGTCACATTAGGTGGAGCGAGCACGAAGATTATTGCCGGAAATACCGTTAACATTTTCAATGGTGTGGTAGTCACGGTGGGTGGCAACCATCCCGCGAGCGTCTTTACTAATAATGCCAACTACAGCGGCTTTGGCGGGAATGGCTCGCGCACCGGTACTTTTGGTGGAGCCGGGGCAAACAATCCACTGCCGCTTAGTCATGCTCCGGCGCTCGACGCTCCTGGCGGTTAATCAATTCGGTAGGCCTAAGTGGTAGGGCGAGACTCTGTCGAGCCATGAATCTTTCCTGGGCTCTGCTGTAGCGGCGCTATATAAGCGCCGGATCCTTATAGTTTTTGTCGAATCGGCGGCTTCTATGCCGTCGGAAATGTCGGTGGCGCTTTCGCACTTTTGCTTAGATTCTGAAACAACTATGAAGTCGCTGTTCAACGGTTCGTTGCCGCGCGCAGGCTTGTTACTGCTCTTTAGCTCGGGAGCGATTTTGCCGTTGACCGCTGCGGAAAGAAAAGAGGCTCGTGTCACTCAAGTCGTCCGCGACGTCAGGCTGTTGGCTCCGCAGGTCGCTGCCCGTCCGGCACACTTGAACGAGGTTGTCACCGACGGAAGCGCCGTCCACACCGGCGCTGATTCGCGCGCCGAACTTACCTTCGCTGATCTGACCATTACCCGCGTGGGCGCTAACAGCATTTTCTCTTTCGATCAAGATGGTCGGAACGTAAGTGTCGAAAGCGGCGCCATCCTCTTGCGGGTGCCAAAGGGTTCCGGCGGCGCGCGTATTCGCAGCAGCGTGCTTACCGTCGGCATAACGGGAACAACGGTGATGTTCGAGTCGCGCCCGCGCAATTACAGCAAGCTCATCGTTCTCGAAGGAAGCGGTCAGGCCTGGCTAACGAGACATCCGGGAAAGAGAATTGCGGTGCACGCTGGCCAGATGCTCATCGTCAAACCGGATGCGACGCATCTGCCTGAGCCGGTCGATATAGATGAAAATCTCGTTCTCCGAACCGCGATCTTAATTACGGGATTCCCACCGCTGCCCAGTCTCGCTCTCATGCGCAGCGTAGCTGAAAATCAGAAGAAATCGGGTGGGCCACTTTTTAATCCGCTCATCGATCCCACCGGTATGGGCGCGCGCGATGTGAATGCGTCAACTCGCTCGCAACCGAACCCGCAGCGCACTCCGGACAACGGACAGCGCAAACCGTAGGCCGCGACCATGCTCGCTGCGTGCCTGACCGGAGCGGCGACTCTCGATCCGTCGGGCGCTCGTGTCTTGCGTAGCTGGGCGACTTGATAGTCTTCTCTCTTAGTTATTCTTCGCGCGTTAGTGGGAACTCGTTCGCGCCGGAATGACCAGAGTCTGACCTACTACCAATTTCTTCGGATCGTCGATCACATTGCGATTGGCATCGAGAATCTGTTTCCAACGCGTCGATGTTTTGTAAAATTTTCGGGAGATCGATGCCAGAGTATCGCCGCGCTGGACCACGTAAGTTTGCCTGGCGGTTTCACCCCCTTTTGTTTTCCCAGGGATGGGGGATTGTTCAAGTGTAGCGATGCGGCTGCGTCCGCGCGCTTCGTCCAGATCTTTTCGTAACGACAAATTTTCATTCCGCAAGCGAGTTGCCTCGGCGCGAGAAATGAGCGCGTCTCCTGAGAGACTGGTCAGGAGCGCGACCTCATCGCGTTTGACGAAACCTTTCACATCGTTTGCTCGCGGCCCGGTTGGCGCAATGACCAAATAGCGTTTGAAATGATGCAGCGCGTTTAACGGATCGTTCATCTTGTCATCGTAAAGGAGCGCCAGCTTGTAATGCACTTCGGCATCGCCCGGCCGATCTTCCAGCGCAGATTCGTACAAGCTGATCGCGCGCGCGAAATCGCCCGCCGCCGCTTTGGACTCTGCATCTTTGAGCTGTTGCGCATGCCGCGGCGTGATCATTCGATCACAGCCGGCAATCATCAACGCGAGTAGCATGCACAAAACGCTTCGATGCATCGCGCACCTGATAACCGCTGCGTTTAAAACTGCAATGTGCAATCAATTGAAAGCTGTTTGAGTTGCTCCGCTTCCATCGCGTGAATTAACATCTGACGCGCCGGAACACAGACTTTCAGTCTGTGCGCCTAACGGACATTCTGTTCGCTGTCATGATTCTGGCGGTATCCACTTTGTAGTGGTTCAGCGGAGTGTAACTCCACTGAGCGCACAGGCCAAAAGGCCGTGTTCCGCGCAAACTCGGCTCGACACCGTCTTGCCTGCTCGTGGGTCCGTCCGGATCGCTTTTAATATTTGCGCATCGTCGGATCGACCTCTTCGCGCCAGGCGTCGAGACCACCTTCGAGATTGAGTAAATTTTCGAATCCTTCGCCGCGCAGAAATTCGATGGCGCGCGCGCTGCGCACGCCGCTCTTGCACATCACGACGGTTGTTTCTGTCCGTGGAATTTCTGTCAAACGATCCGGAATCGTCCCTAACGGAATCAGTCGTGAGTTTGGAATGCGCGCGATCTCAAATTCGAATGGTTCGCGGACGTCAACCAAGGCGACTTCCTGGCCACGAGATATCATTTCGTGCAATTGGGTAGCGGAAATACCTCGAACTGTCGAAGCGTTTGAACGGTTGCAAAATTGTTCGTAGTCAATCGGCTCTGTGATTGAGGGCGATTCGCCGCACACCGGACAATTCGGATCGCGGCGAATATTAAATTCACGAAACCGTAGAGTTAGCGCATCAACATGCAAAAGACGCCCGAGGAGATTGTCACCTGTCCCGATGATTAACTTGATCGCTTCCATTGCCTGAATGATTCCGATCAAACCCGGCACGACGCCGAGAACACCTGCTTCGGCGCAGCTTGGAATAGCCTCCGGCGGTGGCGGCTCCGGGAAGAGGCAACGGTAACAAGGCCCGCCAAGATGAGGAGCAAAGAGCGAGGCTTGTCCTTCGAATTGATGGACCGAGCCGTAGATGTTTGGTTTCCTTTCCCAAACACATACGTCGCTGGAAAGGTAACGCGTCGGCAGATTGTCGGAACCATCCACTACGATGTCGTAATTGTGGATCAACTCGACGGCGTTGCCGGCGGACAGTCGCGTCGTGTAGGTCTCGACGACGATCGTTGGGTTGATGGCAAGCAAACGTGCGCGCGCCGAATCGGTTTTCTCGCGGCCAACGTCGTTCGTTCCATGCAGGACCTGCCGGTGAAGATTGCTAAGATCAACCGTGTCCTGATCCACGATTCCGAGAGTTCCGATGCCGGCGGCGGCGAGATAAAGCGATGCTGGGGAACCCAGCCCGCCGGCTCCGATGCACAATACCCGCGCTTCTTTCAATCGGCACTGACCTTCTTTACCGACCTGAGAAAGATTGATTTGGCGCGAGTAACGCTGGAGTTCGTCGCTACCCAGGCCCACCTCAAGGCCATCTTTATCCAGAGTCTCTTTCGCCATAGGACAAGATAGTTTAGCACGATTTTGATCTTCAGTAGGAACACAGACTTCCAGTCTGTGCGCCCAACGGAGTTGCACTCCGCTGCGGAAAAAGCGGACAATATGTCCGCTCGGCGCATAGGCAAGAATGCCTGTGTTCCGTGAGGCGGTGCCCGGTATGACAGCAGTATCCCCTAGCGGGGAACAAGATCCCAATTGATTCCGACCACCCGCCTGTTTTCAAATCGTTTTAGCGATTTCGGAAAGACGAGATACCGCGCGTCTTTGGTCTGTTTAAACCCAACAATTCCAAATTCGGTTCCGCTCTCGGTTCGCTGGATTGTCATGATGCGATTGTTCTTAATTGCAGATTGCAGGTGTCGGTCTGCCGATGGTTTTTGCCAAAGCGTGTAAGATTCTGGCCGGCCAGCCTTCTCTACGATTTCTGAGAATCGCCCCGTTTTCACCTTCAACAATTTCATCGCGAAAAAAGTCCGCCAGAGAACTACGGCAAAGAAGGTCAGACTACCGTTGCTGCATTCCTGCCCTGGCGGGGTTCGTAAGCCCTCAGTCCATAGCCCCTGACGGAGGAAAGACCTTCGTGCAAGATCACGATCGCGCAACAGTAGCTAGAGAGGGATTAGAATGACGAAATCCGAAACAGTGGCGATGAAACGAGCCTTTTCGGAATTCCCGACTTTGTCATTGATTCGCTATTCGCCGTTAGAGTAAACGTCATTTTCCCTGCCTTCGAATTGACAGCGTTAGCCGCGTTTGGTTGCATCGAGGGCGTGAAATGGCTCGCTCTCTGTATGTTGCTCGCTCTGGAATGCTCCTGCACTACGATTGCCAACCGGCGTGATCTTTACAGCCCACAGCCGTCGCCCGAACTCGATTGGCACCGACAAACAACAACGACGACGACACGCACGGAAGAGACTTTGCCACCACCGCCAAATCGCTAATTTGTTGTAGCCCGGATCGGTGATCCCGATCACGCTAATTATCCGAAGGGCAAGTTGGCTTTGATCCGCGCGACATCGGTTTCGTGCACGCGACCCATCTTCGCCAGCTGACGTTTTTTCTTCGCGTTTTTGGCGGACATGAGATGACGTCGTGACGCGCGTGAGCGAAGGACCTTGCCCGAAGCGGTCACTTTAAAACGTTTCGCGACCGCTTTGCGGGTCTTACTGCGAGCGATCGGCTTAGGCATAGGGCGCGCAAGATAGCGGCGGTCGACAGGGTGACAACTTCTATTTGCTCTACTCTAATAGATTTAGCTTAGTGAGCTTGAGCCACAGGATTTGTCGCAGGACGGGCGGCAAATAAAATTGCTGCGAGCAGGTCCAATCTCGCAAGATTGTTGCCATGGCTGAGGAGAAGCTTCCGCGTGTCGTGATCGTGGGCGCGGGCTTTGGCGGGCTGGAGGCTGCGAAAAAATTGGCCTACCAGAACGTTCAACTCGCTGTCGTCGACCGCACCAATTACCACCTCTTCCAGCCGCTCCTTTATCAGGTCGCCACCGCCGCGCTCTCGCCGGCCGACATCGCCGCGCCAGTGCGTGGGATTCTGCATAAATGCAAAAACGTCGAAGTCATCCTGGCCGAAGTGCAATCGATTGATGTGAACAAGCGCATTGTTCATGCAGGCGATCTCGATCTCGCCTACGATTATTTGATTCTTGCGACCGGCGCGCGCCATTCCTATTTCGGGCATCCGGAATGGGAGCGTCTTGCCCCCGGCTTGAAGAGCCTGGAAGATGCAGTGGAGATTCGGCGCCGCATTTTGCTCGCATTCGAATACGCCGAAAAAATTTCCGATCCTGCGGCGCGCGCTGCGGCACTGACTTTTGTCATTATCGGTGGCGGACCTACCGGAGTCGAAATGGCTGGAGCGATTGCCGAGATCGCGCGTTACACTTTGGCCAGCGATTTCCGCCACATTGACCCCTCCAGCGCGCGTGTCGTTTTAATCGAAGGCGAACCACAGGTCCTGGCCGCATTTCCCGAGGATTTGCGAGCTAGTGCGATGAAACAGTTGCGCGATCTAGGCGTTGAAGTTCGCACCGGAGTGCACGCCACTGATCTAACGGAAGATGGGCTAAAGGTGGGCACTGAATTCATTCCTTGCCGGGTGAAAATTTGGGCCGCGGGCAACAACGCCTCTTTCATTGGCAAATCGCTCGGCGTTTCGGTCGACCAGGTTGGCCGGGTCGTGGTGCAGAACGATCTAACGATTCCTGGACACCCGGAAGTACAAGTGATCGGCGATCTGGCCAAGTTCACCGGCAAAGATGGCAAGCCCCTGCCTGGCGTTTCACCGGTTGCAATGCAACAGGGCCGCCATGCCGCACGTAATATTTTGGCGATGATCGCGGGTAGAAAACCACAGCGCTTCTGGTACTTCGATAAGGGCAGCATGGCGACAATCGGTCGCCACAAAGCGGTGGCCGACTTGCACCTGCTGCACTTGAGCGGATTGCCGGCATGGTTGGCGTGGCTCTTTGTTCATATCCTGTTTTTAGTCGGATTCCGCAATCGGGTAGTCGTGCTTGTCCAATGGGCCTGGGCTTATTTGACCTTCAATAAAGGCGCGCGCCTGATCACACGAAACTTCCAGGCCGAGACGCGGCCGCCGGCGTGAAAAACAGTTAGTGATTTAACGATTTGGGGTCGATTAAGTATTTTTATTTTTCGCCATTTTGCTGTGACTCGACAGAGTCTCGCCCTATCAATCCGTTGCTCGCGAAGCCAATGGTAGGGCGACGCTCTGCGGAGCCGAAATCGTTCGCTTGAGTTACGAAATGAAAATCGCCGTCGTCGGAACAGGCGCGATTGGCAGTTTTTATGGCGGCAAGCTCGCTCATGGCGGTCGCAACGTTCATTTCCTGTTAAGAAGTGGATTCGCGAAAATTGAACGATCGGGTATTCGCATCCGCGGAAGAAAGGAAAATTTTCACATTGGCAGAGTGCAAGCCTACGAAACCGCTGACGCCATCGGACCGTGCGACTTGGTGATGATTGCGCTGAAGGCGACGAACAACGAGGCCTTGCTGCAATTGATCCCCCCTCTACTGCATCCGCGCACAATCCTGCTCACCTTGCAAAATGGGTTAGGGAATGAGGACTTTCTTGCTCGACATTTCGGCGCCAATCGAGTGATGGGCGGACTTTGTTTTATTTGCCTTAACCGCATTTCTCCGGGCCTGATTGAGCATCTCGATTATGGATACCTGACCATCGGTGAATTCACCAGTCCTCCCAAGTCACGCACGCGCGCCGTTGCCCGGGAATTCCAGGAGAGCGGCGTGGCCTGCCGGATAGTTGATAATTTGATGCAGGAGCGCTGGGGCAAGTTGGTTTGGAACATTCCTTTCAATGGCTTGACGATCGCGGCCGGCGGAATTACCACCGAAGACATTTTGCAGGATGATTCTCTCCATTCAGCGGCGTTCGCGTTGATGAATGAAGTAATCGAAGGAGCAAGGAGCTGTGGCTACAATTTGCCGGCAGATGTTGCAGTCGAACATATGAAGCGCACCGAAACGATGGGCGCTTACAAGCCATCGACCCTCCTGGATTTTGAAGCCGGGCGCGCTCTCGAAGTCGAAGCTATCTGGGGCGAACCGCTACGTCGTGCTCAAACCGGAGGAACAGCAATGCCTCGATTGGAACAGCTTTATGCCCTGCTGAAATCATTGAATGCCCGGCGCGAATGAGATATCGCACGCCGCCGCCGATCGAAGTACGAAATGTTCAGCGAACCATTAGGGTTTCTACGGGCAGCCTGCAGCGTTTCGCGAACAGCGCCTCCGCGCTCGTCTGGGAACATAAGCGACCGCGAGCCGAGATTGCGTCCGTGCCCGAGATCACGGTGTTAATCGTGAGCGACCGACGAATGGCAGCTCTACACCAAGAATTTTGCGGCCTGGCTGGCCCTACCGACGTGCTCACCTTTCGGCACGGTGAAATCGTGATCAGCGTCGAGACGGCCGCGCGACAGGCGAAAGTGTTTCGCAGCTCTCTCGCTGGTGAAATTCGGCTTTATCTGTTGCATGGATTGCTGCATCTCGCGGGATTCAATGACGTTGCGCCGCGCCAGCGGAAACAGATGCTGGAATTGCAACGGAAATTGTTCTTTTCCTTGTGTGAGGTTGGCGGAAGTTGGTCCGGCGCGAACCGGTAGGCAGCGCTGGCTGTCAATCGTACTCTTATTGACAACCGCCTTCAGGCGGGCAGCTCTCCGCAAAAAATGGACACAAGCCGTTTTAACGGCTTGCCGTCAATGCCTGTGCATTTCGGCGGTGGCTTGCCTTGGTAGAAATGAGTAGAGCCGTTGAAACGGCTTTCTTTGCGACCGTGCTGTGCGTGCACCGTTCTAAAGGCCGGTGTTAATGAGAAGGGAGCCTGGCGACCTGAGCGTTTGAAGGAACAAGGCCGCGTGGTAACTTTTTCCATGAGCCAGCTGCTCCGAAAACACGAGGCAAAATTCGCCGCCACGCTGGTAATCGATTTCCCCCGCGCGACACTGGAAGCACCGTCGATTGAAAAGGAGGAAGCAACCAAACAGGAGATCGAAATGCCGTGGAATGTTATTGTGCACAATGACCCGGTGAACCTGATGAGTTATGTGACAATGGTGTTTCAGCGCGTTTTTGGTTATCCACGAGAAAGAGCGGAAAAGCACATGTTGGAAGTACATAATAACGGCCGATCAATTTTGTGGAGCGGCGTCCGAGAAAGGGCCGAGCTTTACGTGCAGCAACTGCATGGTTACCTCCTACTCGCGACCATTGAGAAAACCGTGTGATGGAAATTTGCCGACAGGATCAAGCCCTTGAGATTCGCGAGCTGGATCCTTTTTTGGCGGAGTTGCTCAGGCAGGTCCCGGAAAGCGCGCAGCCGAATGATTCTCCAGCGGCGGAAGAGCGTCTTTTCAGTGCGCCCGCGGCGCCAGAGGAAAAGGATTTGTGTTCCGAGTGGAAAGTTTATGTCGTTCCGGAACTGCGGCGTCTTTTTCAATCCGCCACGGAAACGGTGCGGCAGGATTTGCAACAGTTGCAATGCACGGGTAAGCCATTCGCCAATTGTACGCTGCGGATTCCGTTGGCCCATACAGACGCATGGTTAAACGCATTGAACCAGGCGCGGCTGGCAATCGCCGCCACCTATCAATTTAGCGATCACGAATTGTGCGACCATTATCGCTCGCCGCTGGGCAGTCGGCGCGATTTGAGTCTGTTTCAGGTCAACTTTTACGGCTTTCTTCAGGAATTTATCTTGCGCGAGATGGAAGGAAACACTTGAAGCTCGATGCGCTGTTAATGCGCTTGCCGGTTCTTCACCATTTCCATCAATCGCGCTTTGATCTGATCGGAGGCTTTTGCCGGCTTCAAACTCAAGGCAAAGGCCTCGCTCAGCGAGTAACATTCACTGATGAAGGCCTCGGCTTTTTCACCAAATTCGCGGCGCGCGTTTTCGAATTCCGCCATTTCGTCCGGCTCGAGCGCACCGACAACGAAGAGGCGGGCGCGGTTTTGAAATTCCTCAAAGCTCATCGCGTAACTCCTTCAGGCCGTCGTAAATCTTCTTGAGACCTAATTCCAGGCGCGTTTTCACCGTGCCCAATGGTGTATTCGTTTTTGCGGCGATTTCGCGCTGACTCATCCCGCGGAAAAATGCCAGCTCAATGGCTTGTTGTTGCGCGGGCGGGAGCACTCCGAGGACCCGCCGGATCAAAACGCGCCGGTCGCCATCAAGAATTTCTTCCTCCGTTGAATTGTGGACCCAGGCATCGGGCTGTTGTTCAGTCTCCTGCTGTAAACGCTCCTCTGCTCGGGCATAAGCTTGCTTTTTACGCAAACCATCGATTGCGCGGCGACGCGCCAGGGTTACCATCCAGCCAAGTGGTTTGCCTCTCTGGGCCGAGAAATTTTTGGCTTGGTTCCAAATTTCCATGAATATCTCTTGCAGCAAGTCGTCTGCCTCCGCTTCGTTGTGGATCACCCGTAGGATCAGCGCTTTCAGGATGCCGTTATAGCGATCGTAAAGCTGCGACAAAGCTTCTGGGTCTTCTCGCTGAATGCCTGCCATCAATTCGAGGTCGCTGGGCGCGCCCGATGGCAATGGAGCCGCCGACCTCGGCAGGCGATCGGGCACTTCTGCTTCCTCATCCTCGTGCGGTGGCGGCTTTTGTGATTTCACAGGCCTCGTTCGATTGCGACTCTAGTTAACAATTCCTTCTGTGATAATGCGTCTCCAACACAGTCTTCGGCAACGCTCCATTCTTTCACAACTCGTCATGAAACGCGCGCAGATCAATCTTTGGCCGCCCAATTTTGCAACCGGGAGCGTTGCCTGGCCGACCGATACAGCGATCGGGACCTCCATGATGCGTCACAACTCTCTGTCTGAAGAGTGAAAGATCCGGGGTTCGTCCCGAGACGTCGAGATGACACGTGCAACTCCCCATTGCGTCGCTTACAGCATCGCGCCTACAGTCCCAGACAATGTCCGATTCGCTTTGGTATAAGGATGCGATCATCTACGAGCTGCACGTGAAGACATTTCACGACAGTGACGCGGATGGGATTGGCGATTTTCGCGGACTGATCGAGAAACTAGATTATCTCCAGGAACTCGGTATCAGCGCGATCTGGCTGCTCCCTTTTTATCCGTCGCCCTTGAAGGATGACGGCTATGACATCGCCAACTATCTCGACGTCAATCCGAACTACGGCACGCTTGACGATTTCCGCGCTTTTCTCGACGCGGCACACGAGCGTGGCCTGCGCGTTATTACTGAACTCGTGATCAATCACACCTCCGATCAAAATCCCTGGTTCCAAAAATCGCGTCGCGCTCCCCCGGGCTCGCCGGAACGTGAAGTGTACGTCTGGAGCGATAATCCGGAAAAATACAAGGATGCGCGCATCATCTTCAAGGATTTTGAAACGTCAAACTGGTCGTGGGATCCGATCGCGAAATCATATTACTGGCATCGCTTCTATTCGCATCAGCCCGATTTGAATTTCGACAACCCCGCCGTGCACGAGTTAGTCGAGCAGGTCTGCGATTTCTGGCTCAAGCTTGGCGTCGACGGCGTGCGCCTCGATGCCATCCCCTATCTCTATGAGCGCGAAGGGACGAACTGCGAAAATCTTCCGGAGACGCACGTCTATTTGAAAAAATTGCGTGCACACATCGATGCCCAGTTTAGTGGTCGCATGCTTTTGGCGGAGGCGAACCAATGGCCGGAAGACGCCGTCGCCTATTTCGGTAACGGCGACGAATCACACATGAATTTTCACTTCCCGCTGATGCCGCGAATGTTCATGGCGTTGCAGATGGAAGATCGCTTTCCCATCATTGACATCCTCGAACAGACGCCACCGATCCCGGATAACTGTCAGTGGGCCATGTTCCTGCGCAATCACGACGAGCTTACGCTCGAGATGGTGACGGATGAGGAGCGCGATTACATGTGGCGGGTTTACGCCAATGACCCAACTGCACGCATCAATCTCGGCATTCGCCGGCGGCTGGCACCGTTGCTCGTAAACAGCCGTCGCAAAATTGAGCTGCTCAACATTCTCCTTTTCTCCATGCCTGGCACGCCAGTGCTCTATTACGGCGACGAAATCGGAATGGGCGACAACTTTTACCTCGGCGATCGCAACGGCTGTCGCACCCCGATGCAATGGAGCGCCGATCGCAACGCAGGATTCTCCAAGGCGAATCCGCAGCAGCTTTATCTGCCGATTACGATTGATCCGGAATATCACTACGAAGCGATCAACGTGGAAAATCAGCAGAAGAATCTCTCATCGTTACTGTGGTGGATGCGGCGCGTCATCGCCATGCGAAAAAATTACAAGGCTTTTTCCCGCGGCTCCCTCGAATTCTTGCTCCCGGAAAATCCCAAGGTGCTGGCATTTCTCCGCCGCACCGAAGACGAAACCATTCTGGTTGTCGTGAATTTGTCCCGGTTCGCTCAGCCGGTGGAACTCGATCTTGCGAAATTTTCCGGCTGTATTCCGGTGGAAGTTTTTAGCCGCAATCGATTTCCCGCCGTCCGAAGATCGCGTTATCTTCTTACGCTGGGGCCGCACGCGCATTACTGGTTTGTATTGCAGTCTCCCTCGGCGGCAACCCGGGCACGGAAACGCATGAAAACACCTACCATCGCATCGGTGCCGGAATTTTCAGAGCTCCTTTCCGGTTCGTCACGGCGCGATCTCGAGCGCACGATTCTTCCGAGTTACCTCACTGGTTGCCGATGGTTTGGCGCGAAAGCGCGCACGATTCGGGAACTCCGAATCGTTGACGATCCCCTGGTTTCGTCCCACCCGGCTGGCGCGCGACATGTCCTCATTGAAGTGAACTACACTGAAGGCGCTTCCGAAATTTACACCCTGCCGCTGCAAATCGGGCGCGATGAAAACACGCACCGAATTTCCCGCGACGCCCAACACGCTGTTATCGCCGCATTCGCCGACAGCAACGCCATTTTGCACGACGCGACCTTCGATCCCGACTATCGCGGGGAAATTTATCGCATCATTCGCGAGCAGCGAAAATTGCGGGCGCGACGCGGTGAGATCGTTGGGTCCGCCACGGCTCAGTTCGCGACGGCGGAGGATTTGAGCGCGAATTCCAGCGTCATGAGAGCGGAGCAAAGCAATTCCTCAATCCTCTTCGGCACACAATATTTCCTGAAAATCTTCCGGAAACTGGAGGAGGGGATTAATCCCGATGTTGAGATCACGCGGTTCCTGACCGAGCGCGCGAAGTTTCCCAACGTGCCGGCATTTGCCGGAACGCTCGAATATCGCTCTGGGAAAAATACGGTGGTGCTCGCGCTCATTCAGTCTGCGATCGCAAACGAAGGTGACGCCTGGAGCTTTACGCTCCATTCCGTCGGCAGTTATTACGAGCGCGTTTTGTCCCGTAAAGCTGACCTGAATGAAGTTGGCTCAACCCAGCTCATTCAAGAATTGATCGGCGGCGTTTACCCGGAGAAAGCACGGCTACTTGGTCAGCGCACGGGCGAATTGCATCGCGCGCTTGCCTCCGAGACCGACGATCCTGCGTTCGCGCCCGAGCCATTTAATGCCATGGCGCAGCGCAGCGTGGTGCAATCGATGCGCGCATCCTCGCGCCGCGCTTTCGAATTGCTGCGAAAGAAATTGGATGATTTGCCAGACGCGTTTCGCGCCGAAGCTGAGGAAGTGCTCGCGGCCGAGAAGCAAATTCTCGCGCAGGAGCGACGCCTCCTCGAGCAACGGTCTGCCGCGCATAAGATTCGCATTCATGGCGATTTTCATCTTGGTCAGGCCCTTCATACCGGTCGCGATTTTATTTTCCTCGATTTCGAAGGCGAACCCGCGCGTCCGCTAGGCGAGCGGAAATTGAAACGCTCGGCTCTGCGCGATGTCGCCGGCATGATGCGCTCGTTTCAATACGCCGCCTACAGTGCGCTCTGGCAACCAGCGATGCGACAGGAAGACGTTCCCTTTCTGGAGAAATGGGCCGACATCTGGTATCGCGAGATGAGCAGCACATTTCTGCAAAGCTATCTCGCCGCTACCAGCGACGCCCTTTTTATTCCGCGCAACGAAGCCGACCTTCGTATTGCGCTCGAAGCCTATCTTCTGGACAAAGCCGTCTACGAAATCGGTTACGAACTAAACCATCGACCGGATTGGGTCGTCATTCCGATTCGCGGGATCAAACACATTTTGAAATCTACGTAATCGCAGAATTTCTTCGGATCGGGTCGTGCACGCGCGTCTCGCGATCGCGTCCACGCAATCGCGAACTTAAGATTGTTTTGGCGAGACGCCGAAAACCAGCACGCGAGACGCATGCGCTACCCGAAACAGGAAATCTTGCTATGATGCCCGGCGTATGACCTCACAGGTTTTGGCTGGAAAAGTCGGTGTCGTTTTTGGCGTGGCAAACAAGCGCAGCATCGCCTGGGCGATTGCGAAGGCGTGGGCGGCAGCGGGTGCCCGATTAATTTTTAATTATCAAGGCGAACGCTTAAAAGAAAACGTTGAGGACCTCGTCGGCGAATTCGGCGAAAACGCGCCACTCTTTCCCTGTGACGTTTCGAGCGACGAAGAGATCGCAAGGTTTTTCCAAGAAGTGCGCGGGCAGACCGATCGCCTAGATCTACTTCTGCACTCCGTCGCATTCGCTCCCAAGGAAGCGCTCGAAGGTGATTTCGTGAGCACTACCCGCGAAGCGTTTCGAGTCGCCCACGACATCAGCGCTTATTCGCTTGTCGCGCTGGCGCGGGAAGCTGCACCTTTAATGACGAATGGCGGAAGCATTGTCGCGATGACCTACTACGGCGCTGAGAAAGTCGTGCCGCATTACAACGTCATGGGCGTAGCCAAAGCTTCCCTCGAAGCCAGTACTCGTTATCTTGCCTACGACCTTGGCCCGAAAAAAATTCGAGTGAATTGTATTTCTGCCGGCCCAGTCAACACCCTGGCAGCGCGTGGCATCAGCGGTTTCATGTCGATGCTGAAACATTACCAGGAACGGGCGCCTTTGAAGCGAAGCTGTGAGCCGGCGGAATTGGGCGCGACTGGAGTTTTTCTGGCGAGCGACGGCGCAGCTGGCATTACCGGACAAGTCATCTACGTCGATGGCGGTTACCAGATTATGGGAATGTAGGTTCTGTCTTCATGCTTATGCTCGCGCTCATACTCGTAGTCGAGGTTTCTTTCTTCCGGGTATGAGCAGGAGCAGGAGAATGATATGATCGCACGTATTTGGCATGGCTGGACCAAGCCGGAAAACGCAAAGGCTTATGAAGACATGCTGCGTGACGAAATTTTCCCTGGTATCGTACGGCGCAACATCAAGGCCTATAGGGGCCCGGAATTATTCATTCACGAAGATGGAAACGAAAGCGGATTTGTGACCTTGTTACGATTCGATTCGATGGAGGCGGTGAAGGAGTTCGCCGGTATGGATGAAAGCAAGCCGGTGATTTATCCGAAGGCAGAAGCGCTCCGCACCTGAATGGACGAATGCTCGCGCCATTACCGGATTGCCATTTCTGGCGAAGAGATTGTAGGGCAGGCGCTCCCGCCTGCCATCTGATCGGCAAGCGGGAGCGCTTGCCCTACAGCGCTGCTGCGGCAAAGCTCACCATGAGATGGGAATTGCATCCGAACTGCGACGTTTGCTAGGCAACGATGCCGTAGCTGACGATCCACAAACATTGGCCGACCATAGCGGCGACAAATGGTTTGCTCACGAAACACCAGAAGTCGTCGTCTTCGCCGGCTCGAGCGATGAGGTTAAAAAACTGCTGCGATTTGCTAGCGAGAATAGAATTCCCGTAACCGCCCGGGGGGCCGGCTACGGCTATGTCGGCAGTTGCGTCCCGGTTCGGAGGGGGATCGCCCTCTCACTCGTACGGATGAATCGAATCAAGGAAGTCAGTTTTGCCGACGCAATTGCAATCGTTGAGCCCGGAGTGATTACGGGTGAGCTGAAACGCGCGGCTCGCGAGGAGAAGCTGTTTTATCCACCCGATCCGGCAAGCTTCGAACATTGCACAATTGGCGGAAATGTTGCCACCAATGCCGGCGGCCCACGTTGTCTCAAATACGGCGTTACCCGCAATTACATTACTGGTCTTGAGGTCGTTTTGGCGAACGGTGAGGTGCTTCGCACGGGGGGACGCGTTCACAAAAATAAGACCGGCTTCGATCTAATCGGGTTGTTTGTCGGATCGGAAGGAATGCTGGGCATTGTCACCGAGATTACGGTCAAGCTTCTGCCGCTGCCCCCGGCCCGCGCGACGCTGTCAGCGTCCTTCAATAGCATGTCCGAGACAGCGGCAATGGTTCAGCAAATTTTTGCCGCTGGATTTTTGCCCTCTTCGCTCGAGATCGCAGACAAATTTACACTCGAAGCGGCGCGACAAGATTCGGGGGCCGCACACGTTCCATCCGGTAACGCGCACTTGCTCGTCGATCTCGACGGACAGGATCAGGCGGTAGGTGCGGAAATGCAGAAGATGCGCGATCTGATTCAGAGCCGAAAACCGACTGCGCTTGAGATCGCCACGAATGAAACAGACTGCGAGAAGCTTTGGGCGCTCCGTCGCCAATTCAGCAATTCACTGCGTGCGACCGGGCTGACGAAATTGAACGAAGACATCGTTGTTCCGCGCGGCCGTCTGGTAGATCTAATTGCATTTGCCGAGGCACTCTCCGAGCGCTCAGGATTTCCGATCGCCTGTTTCGGTCACGCCGGAGACGGCAATATTCACGTCAACCTCATGGCGGATCGCTACAATCGCGAAGCTGCCGTACGCGAAAAAGTGCGAGAAGTGCTCGATGAACTGTTCGCCCAGGTGCTGGCATGGGGCGGAGTGATTACCGGCGAACATGGAATCGGGCTTGCCAAGAAACGCTGGTGGCCGGAAGCCAGCAGCGAAGTTGCGCGGGGCCTTCATCAAACCCTCAAGCGCGCTCTCGATCCAAACAATATTCTCAACCCAGGGAAATTTCTGGATTAGTCTCGGGATGACACAATCAGGGCGCGAGCTGCAGCTCCGCGAAAATGGCGTTGTGATCACTAGATCGCCTGGAGGTTTCGACCACCCGCGCTGAATTTATTTTGGCGTTCCGCACAAAGATGTGATCGAAACAAGCTGCCGGGAAAAGTTTGTCGGCGGGCAAACTGATGCGCTGAGCGAAAGGAATATTTTCCCAGCACCAGAGAAAGCCGTTGTCGCGTAAGGTCCGCGTTGTTGTTTCGTCGGCGAAACGTGGATCATCCGGCGCGGTGTTGAAATCACCGCCGACAACGCAGCTTACGCTTCCGAGTTTTCCGTAAGCCTCGTTCATCTCGTGGATGTGTGCGACCAGTTGTTGCATCGATTCCTCCCGAATGACGATGTCCTCGGCGATTTCGCCGCGATTACTCTTCAAATGGATCGCGTAGACCAGCAGGACGTGGCGCGGCGCGACTTCGTAGGCGGCAAAGGCAAATCCACGCGGTGGCACGAGTGGTCCATTTGCGTTCCAGGTTTCGAACCAGGCGCTCAGCGGCGAGATACGACTGGCAATTGCGACCTGCTGCCCGACATCCTGACCTTCTCGCGGCGGAAAATCCGAAACAACGTCAACCTTGAAGCCGGTGAGGGGCGAGACGGCAATGGTTGCATTGTCAAAATCACGCACCTCTTCCATTCCGATCACGTCTGCGTTGATCCGGCGAATGTCTCGATGTACGGACGCGATTTGCGCCCGTTCCGACGCCACCGAGGCATTGGGGTGTCGGCCGGGAAACCATTGAATATTCCAAAACGCCACTCGCACGGTTTGCGGAAGAGCAGATGGAGTGGGGGTTTGCGCACCAGAATTTCTGCTGATCGCAAGAAGGGCGACGAGAACGATCCATCGCGATTTCGTCATGAGCCCGACGATAGCGCAAATTGATGATGCCGCGCGGATTTACTCCTACTGTAGATTGACTTCGGCAGCCCCATCGTGCTGGGGTTGAATGAGAAGATCGAGCGTTCGCTCCTGAAGATTTGTCTCAGCGTTTTTGGATTGATTCTGCTTCTTGGTGATTTCTCGCGCGCGACGAAATTTCTTGATTTGGGCGAAAAAGCGAATCTGTTGCCGGAGGAGAAAAAGCTCGTCGAGAAGGCGCAGTTGACGGTTGCACGGCGTTAGCCTGGTTGTCCGAGGCGGCACGCATTTCGCGCGGTTAGATCGATTCTTATGAGAGAGAAAGCTTTTTTCGCCACCAACCCCAGGAAACTGATGAAGCCCGGAACTTTTACTCATGCGCTCGCGGTGATTATTTCCTCGATCACTTCTTTCTTCACTCACTCCGCGCCGGCGAAAATTTTGCCGGATCAGGAAAAGATGAGCAAGAAATCCGATCGCAATTCGGAGGATTCATTTTCAATGCTGCAAATGGGTACGGTATTTGTTTCGGCGCGAGAGGAACCGCCCCGGCACGCGGAAAGGTATCCGTGGAAGAAGGAAATTGTGACGACCGTTTTCTGGATCGGTGAGCAACCGAGCGGGAACAATCCTGTCCCAAATCGTTCGAGTTCGTGGGACAAAAATTGGACTCGGAATTACGGTGGATTCGACAACCCGGATCGCGCCCACCGTGTTGGTTACATTCCGGCGAATTTTGTACCGAAACAGAATCCTTTTTATTGCGCTCTGCCCTACAACGACAAAGCCTCAACCGGTCATCGGTCGGAAGCGCCCCAGGTCGTCCCATGGTTCAAGGAGGCCTATCAGGGTCCGGCCGTCAGCACGTGCAAAGGCCGCTGGGTCGCAATCCGCAAAGGCGATCGCGTGGCCTACGCGCAATGGGAAGATGCCGGTCCTTTTCGCACCGATCATTGGCAATACGTTTTTGGCAACGAGCGGCCCAAACCAAACCTAAACAAAGGCGCCGGCCTCGATGTATCACCCGCGGTACGTGATTTCCTCGGGCTCGGTGACACCGACGTCACCGACTGGCGTTTCGTGAACTTCGAAGAGGTCCCTCACGGGCCGTGGGCGCAATATGGGGACAACAACACCTTTGTCATCATTCAACGGCAGGGTGGTTCCCGAACGGTTCGAAGCCACTCGGCCGCTGATCCAGTTCGGTAGAATTTTTGCCGGATAATATTCGCGTATGTTAGCCGTGGCTAGAGCATGCGAGTGGAACACAGGCCTGTGGCCTGTGCGACCAGCAGGGATTTTCTCCGCTGTTCTTTCCACCAAAACTTCAGCGAAGTAAAACTCCGCTGGGCGCACAGACTTGGAAGTCTGTGTTCCGGTCAGGATGCGCCTTGCGCGGTGTCAATTCGGCAAAGCGACGCGGCGCCGTATCTACAAGTGGCCGATCGAGTCTTTACCTCGGTCGCGAGCCGATCTTAATGTGGGGACTCTTCTGTCCCCGGTGAAGATTGAGGACGTTGTTCGCGCACTTCGTTCGTGCGTGAGAAGAAAAAGAAGAATGCAATTAGCCCCGCGAGAATAACGATGAACAGGAAACCGAAACTTAGAACGCGCAGCGTTCGATATTTTTCGCGGCCGCGTTGCCAGTGCAGTCGCTTCTGCGCCAGCTCCAGCTCGAGCGCGCGCGCCAACGCCTCCGCGCCGATCTCCTTTTCCTCATGCATGGTGGGAAAATAACAATTCCGTTTCGAAAAACGAAATGCAATCTCATCGCCGGCAACTCCTGGCCCACGTCCTGCCAATGGTTTTGTTCCTGGCTTTGCTCGCGCTTTGGCAATTCCTCACGGCCCGCGGCCAAATATTTTTCCCGCGTCATGCCGAGTTCTGGATTTATCCGGCGCAGACGATCCTGTGCGGCGCGCTCCTGCTCTGGTTTCGTCGCTGCTACCAATTTCATCGACTGAAAAATGTCGCTTTTATCTTGTTCATCGCGGTGGCCGTTTTTGGCATCTGGATCGCGCCGCAATATTTCCTTAACTTCGCGCCACGTCCTGTTGGCTTCGACCCGACACTGCTTGAGAGCAACCCTGCTACTTATTGGTCGACGATTCTTTTTCGTTTCCTTCGTCTTGTTGTCGTCGTTCCGCTGGTGGAAGAAGTTTTCTGGCGCGGTTTCCTGCTTCGCTTTGTTATCGACGAACATTTCGAGCGAGTTCCATTTGGCAAATTTAACTGGCTCTCTTTCGCCGTCGTGACTGTTGCGTTTACCTTTAGTCATTCGCGCCCCGATTGGCCGGCCGCGTTTATCACGGGCGCGCTTTACAACGTTGTTGCCTATCGCACCCAAAGTTTGGCTTCGTGCGTTCTCGCCCATGCCGTAACCAATTTACTCCTTGGTTTGTGGATAATGCAGACCCGCCAATGGGGGTTTTGGTAAGAAGGGCAGAACTTTAGCACCGTTGTGTCGAGCCGTATCACGATCGTAAGACCCAGCCGCCGAGGCGGATCGATTTCCAGCATCGCCCGATTCCAATCTTAACCATGGCACTTCACGTGCTCTTAAAGAGGAGATGCACGCGACCTTTATCCAAAAAGTAATTATCTGTGCGGTTGCGGGCTTTGCCGCCGCTTGCCTGATCCAATGGGCTAAGGTTTTCGTGGAAGGCGCCGATAAGGCCCTGAATGGCGGTTACGAACATCGCACCGTCATGGGGAGCGAAAAGAAGTAGGCGAAATTCTTGCCGCTCTCTGCACCGCGCATAACTTAATTGCGCGGATGAAGATTGGTTTCGCTCAAATTAATCCGACCGTCGGCGATTTGCGCGGCAATTTCGAGAAGATCGCCGGTGCCTACGATCAACTCGCTCGCGCGGGGGCTGATATCGTGATTGCCCCAGAACTGGCGGTGACTGGATATCCACCACAGGATCTCGTCTTCAAATCGCGCTTCGTTCCGGAAAACCTGGCCGTGCTCGACCAGCTGCAAAAAAGGCTGAACAAACCAGCATTGCTGGTCGGTTTCGTTGATCGCAACGAAGGCCGCGGTAAACCTTTTCATAATGCTGCGGCATTGCTTCAAGCAGGAGAGCCGTTGCAGAAAACTCACAAGTCACTTCTCCCCACCTACGACGTCTTTGATGAGGATCGCTACTTTGAGCCAGCTCGCGAAATTGCGCCGCTGAATTTCCGCGGACATCGCATTGGTGTCACCATCTGCGAAGATATTTGGACGGAGCGTTATTTGCCGCGTCCGTTTTACGATGTCGATCCAGTGCGCGCACTCGTCGCTCAAGAAGCGGAAATGATTTTGAATGTGAGCGCGTCGCCGTTCAGCCTCCGCAAACCAGCGGTCCGGCGAGAAATGATTTCGGGATTAGCTGGCACCTATCAGCGCCCGATTTTTTATTGCAACGCCGTCGGTGGAAATGACCAACTTGTCTTTGATGGCAACTCCATCGCGGTGAATTCGCGCGGTCAACTACTCGCCCAGCTCCCAGCTTTCGAGGAGGCCAGCGTAATCGTCGATTCCGAGAGTGTCCAAACTCTGGAGATCCCTTCAGCTGATATTGTTCAGGAACTTTACTCCGCCTTGCGCCTGGGGTTGCGCGATTATCTGGCCAAGTGCGGTTTCAAAAGTGCCGTGCTCGGTTTGAGCGGTGGAATTGATTCCGCTGTCGTGGCCGCGATTGCAGTGGATGCGCTGGGCCCCAACAATGTCACCGGTGTTTCCATGCCCAGTCAATTTTCTTCGCGCGGGAGCGTTCTTGACGCGCTGGCCCTGGCAAACAATCTCCGGATTCAATGTCTGGAAATTCCGATCGCCGACGCTTTCGCAGTTTTCAAAGCGCAATTCAAAGAAGTTTTTGCCGGCCGAACCGAGGATGCGACGGAAGAAAACATGCAGGCGCGGTTGCGTGGCATGACGTTGATGGCACTCTCAAACAAATTCGGTCACCTTGTTCTCTCAACCGGCAACAAAAGCGAATTGGCGGTCGGTTATTGTACGATTTACGGCGACATGGCGGGTGGGCTCGCCGTTATCAGCGATGTGCCGAAGACGATGATTTATGAGTTGGCGCGTTTTATCAACTCAGAGGCGTCGCGGGTGGGTAAAGGCGAGATTATTCCGGCGTCCACCATTGAAAAACCTCCGAGCGCCGAATTGCGTCCGAACCAGAAAGACCAGGACACCCTTCCGCCTTATGATGTGCTGGATGCGATTCTGCGATTGCATGTCGAAGACAATCTGAGCGTGGCAGAAATCGTCGCGCAAGGGTTCGACGAAAAGACGGTGCGCTGGGTGCAACGTCGCGTCGATCTCAATGAATACAAACGCGCCCAGGCCGCTCCCGGCCTGAAAGTAACGAGCCGCGCATTCGGGGTCGGCCGCCGGATGCCGATTGCGCAGCGGTATGTGGGCTAACGGATCTTCGCCAAATCTAAAATTCAAATCTCAAATGGAATCAACGAAAATTGTCCAAAATGAGCAAAACAGGGCCCGAAACTTTATCCAACCATCAGGGTTTCACCTTGATGGAGCACGTCGCACATCAAAATTTTCACTGGCGCCCGTGGTCTTTTGGCTGTGAGTTATCTTATGACTAAGCGCGGACTTCTTCCTGTCGTCGTTTTTCTTGGTCTTTGTTTCTCGCTGGCGGCCGAACAAGCCTCCGTTTCCCCCTCCGGGCATGGCGTCGCATTCACGCTCGCACAATTGCGGAGCATGGCCGCGCCGAACAATGGTTCGGTTCTTTTGCAACCGACTCTATTCAACAGCTTGGCCAATCCCGTATTCGGGCTTCCGTTTTCAAATCGCGACGTTTTTTCTTTAGCGACCACGTTTAATTTGGTGGGAACAGCACCGCAAAGTTTCCTCCCTTTTTCACCTGCGATGGAATCGCCCGTAGCGCGCCTTCCGGAAACAGCGGCCAAGGATTCGTCCAATCGGCAATTCGATGTGCGGCCGAACTTTGATTATGTCACCGGCGAAGTGGGTTTTTTGTATGGCCACTCGAGTGGCAAGTTCGGTGGTGATTATATGCAAGAATACATCTTCGGTGAAGTAGGAAACGACAGAATTCATATCAGCGCCGGAGCTTCCTACGAGGAATGGAACGGACGCGTTCCGCGTTGGGGACGCTAAACAGTCATCTCCGAAACCGAAGCAACCCGAAGAATGCACCGTGCAGGAATCGAACCTGCAACCCGCTGATTAAGAGTCAGCTGCTCTGCCAATTGAGCTAACGGTGCAAACTGCATTTTCCCAGGTAAATGCTAATGAAGCGTTTATTTTCATGCTGCCAAAAGTTGTAGCGCAATGGTAGCATAAGAATGACACGTTCCAGTAGCATTTGCTCAGGAGGGATCGGAAATTACTCATACCTGCTCGCGCACAACGCGGAAGTTTATCTACATCCTCCGCTGATCGGTTGGAATGATTGGCACATCCGTTTTAGGGCGGCTTCCTCCGACGGGACGAGACGAAACATTTTTCGCAAAGCCCGGTTTCTTCATTTCAATGGATTTGACTACCTGAACCGGCGCACGCCAGGCTCTGTTGGAGAAATTCGCTTACGTCGGCCGAAGCCACGTAGGCGCCACGTGGATGCTACCCTATGCTGAGCGGCCGCCACGCCGGGGGGGAAATCGCTAAGCAGTCAAAAAGTATATCGCGTTGCCGGCGCACTCGTCGCCCGCGCTCACCGAACGCAAGATTACGGCTTCAATACCACTTTAATGCAACCGTCTTCCTTGTCGCGAAAAGTGCGGTAAAGCTCAGGCCCTTCCTCAAGTGGTCGATTATGTGTAATGACGAACGACGGATCGATCTCGCCTGAGTCAATCTTTCCGAGAAGCTCAGGAAGATAACGCTTCACGTGGGTTTGACCCATCTTCAGCGTCAGGCCTTTGTTCATCGCAGCCCCCATCGGCACCTTATCGAGGAAGCCCACATAAACGCCGGGGATTGAGATGGTGCCCCCTTTGCGGCAGCACATGATCGCCTCTCGCAACACATGCGCTCGATCGGTCGCTAGCATGACGGTGGCTTTTGCTTTGTCCAAAACTGCGTCGAACGCGCCGCCCCCGTGCGCCTCCGCGCCGACCGCGTCGATGCAGCGATCCGGCCCGCGGCCGTTCGTCATCTCTTGAAGCTTGTCATACACACCGCCCTCGATTTTTTCGAAATTGATCACCTCCGTGCGCCCGTACTTGGACGCCATTATCAGTCTTTCCGGCACTCGGTCGATCGCGATCACACGGCCCGCGCCAAACATCCATGCACTTTGAAGTGCAAATTGACCCACGGGCCCACAACCCCACACCGCCACGGTGTCCCCCGCTTCGATGCCGGCATTTTCCGCCGCCATGTAACCGGTCGGGAAAATATCGGAAAGGAAAAGAACCTGCTCGTCAGTTAGCGAATCGTTCTCGATCTTGATGGGGCTCACATCAGCGAAAGGCACCCGCAAATATTCCGCCTGCCCTCCAGGATAATGCCCCGTCAAATGCGAGTAACCGAACAAACCTGCTGGCGCATGGCCCATCATTTTCGCGGCCTTCTCTGCATCCCGATTAGTCGTGTCGCAGCACGAATAAAGTTCCTTCTCGCAGAAGAAGCAGGAGCCACACGCAATGGTAAACGGGACCACGATCCGATCGCCTATCCCGAATTTAGTAATCGCGGCACCGACTTCGACCACTTCGCCCATCGGCTCATGGCCGAGGATGTCGCCATCCTCCATCGTGGGCATATACCCATCGTAAAGATGCAAATCCGATCCACAGATCGCCGTGGAAGTGATCTTGACGATCACATCACGCGGGTCCTCGATCGTTGGATCGGGAACGGTATCGCAGCGCACATCACCTTTGCCATGCCAAACCAATGCTCTCATAATCGAACGGTGGGCCGCGGAGTGATCTGTTGTTAGCTATGCGAGCCCGCCATCGACCGACGACTGTCCGTCCGATCCGAGTAGTCGACGTGACGACCATCGTGGCGTTTACGCATCAAGCCTGTCAGACCAAGCAAGCCGAGTAGTCCGATCCAGCCGTAATTGTGATGCTCGCGACGGTCTCCACGATCATCAGCCACAGTTGTTTGGCTGGACGTGGTCGCGTTGGTCGCCGGCGAAGCGGACGTTTGCCCGTACGCCGCTAACGGTGATAGTGAAAGCGCGATAGCCATAGCAGCGTACGCCCAGAGTTTTCTATTTTGTTTATTCATTACAATAGCTTCGCTTACGGAGCACAGTGCAGTCGTCTGGCTGATGGGTAGGGATTTGAACTAGGCGCTTATCCGTGGGATTACTATCCTTATTACGTCTACTATCCATATGATTAGTACGCTGGTTATTATCCGGAGGTTGCACCCACGCTGAAACATGTTGCCGACCGCTTGCCCCCATTTACTCCGGATTCATCCTTAGGAAAAGTAAAACGGAAACCCACGCATTATGGATTAGCGTTATAGCTGGAAGCGCAACTTGTAACCGTCTGCCTTGCCCAACACTAAAGTTGGTTTTCGGTGCGGTCCGACCCAAGCTGCTTCACGAGCTTGTTATAGAGGCCCAGAATCAGGAATGTTGGCGCCCATTGGCCTACGAACACAGCGTCTTTATCCCGTCCAATTAGTTTGAGTGTGAGGGAGGCCGCAATCGACCCGCCCGCAGCCCAAAGAAAGGTGTCTGAGGGAAGCTTGGCCGTCTGTTCTTCTATGACCTTGGCGAGTCTGCCCTCCCTGTGATCATACCGTCTATCTACCGTTGTTCCAGTCATCATATAGCGTAGTTACGCGCCCGGCCTGCGTTTTGGCTGTCGCAATTACTGAGACCGGTTGCTGCATACCAAGTCTTTCACAGCCACAGCACCGACCGGAGCCGCACTCCTAACCGCGGGACTCTACTTCTTTCGTCTCCACGCGAATCGCGTGTTCATCAGGCGCAACACCGCGACCAGCTTGGTTAGCGTAGACTTGAGTAAATTCAGCGCCGAAGAGAAGTATCTGCGAAGAATAATAAACCCATAGAAGGAGTGTAATTAAGGAACTGGCTGCTCCGTAAGCTGACGCGGCACTCCCGCTGCCAAGATATAGACCGAGTGCCCATTTTCCGATCGCGAAAAATATTGCCGTCATACCTGCCCCAATCCATACGTCGCGCCACTGAATTTTTGCGTCTGGTAGAAACTTAAAGATGGTAGCGAAGAGGAGAATGACTACCGCCAGGTCAAAAATCCAATAGACCGCCATCGCGATCACAATTCCGCCGGGCAACGCCCCTTGAATGTAATGGCTGAAGCCTTTCAGTACGGTTTCCAATGTGAGGGAAACGAGAAGCAGAAAACAAACGCCACCCACCATCGCGAACGAAAGGAAACGAGAGCGCAAAAACCCCCAAATGCCTCCGCCCGGCTTAGCCTTCACGCCCCAGATAGTGTTAAGCGCATCCTGCAATTGCCCGAAGACACCGCTTGCGCCGAAAAGGGCGAGGAGAATCCCGATAATCGTGGCCGCCAAGCTCTTGTTCGGTTGGGCTGCCTTTTGCGCAATGTTTTGCACGACCTCGACTGCACTTTTATCGAGAAAATAGCTCATTTGCTCGGTGATCTTGTTCCATGCACCGCCCGGATCGTTACGGAAGATCAGGCCTACGATCGCGAGCAACACGAGGACGAGCGGCGCCAGCGAGAACACAGTATAATAGGCGAGAGCAGCGCCTAATTGTGGCGCTTTGTCCTCCAGCCACTCCGAAAAGGTTTGTTTAAGCAGACCAAATGAATTGCCGAAAAATGATGTACGTTTACCCATCGCGATATCCTCCTCGCGTTACATTCGCTTCATCGAAGGCGCTAGGATGGATGGGGCACGCGGCTGCAGGAAAACTCAAAAAAACACCGTTCGGCCTCGGTGTTGCCTCTTGGCGCACCGCATTGCAGGAACCAAACTCGCGGAGTTGAAAGGGAAGCGATGATGTGATTTCCCGATTTGTATGCGTTGGTCGTAGCCCCGACGATTTACGCCGGCGCAGCTGAGTCCATTCTCACGCAACACCGGCCACATACCTTGAACCTTGCGGCGACAAGGATCTGCATCGTTGAGAGGACTATTGCCCAAAGCGCGATAAAAAATCAGTCCTCCCTTAAAAAAACCCGTTTTAGCGCTGAATTACGAGGACGAAGGTAAGGGCGCTTCCTTTTGCGCAGTCTTAAGCTCGATCGTAAAGGTAGCGCCAGTTCTGCTTCCTTTACTCGACGCATAAATCTTGCCGCCATGGCTCTCGATGATTGCTTTAGAGATTGCCAATCCCAGACCAAGACCTCCCACTGGCCCTCCGCCCCTTGTTGAAACATTTCAAATATCTTCGGCAGAAGGTCCGGTTCAATTCCCTTCCCGCTGTCTGTGATCTCAAAAGATACTTTTTCTTTGCCTTCATTAAACGACCGCACGGAAATTGTCCCGCCTTCGGGTGTAAACTTCTGAGCATTTTTTAACACGTTCCAAAATACCTGCTCAATACGCGCCCGATCGACCATCACGCAGTGGTTTGTGGCGCCCAGTTCAACGCATATCTCTTGTTGTTTTCGCACCGACTCGGCCTTCACCATTTCCAGCGCATCCCGGAAGAGTGCGGCTGCGTCGGAGAGCTGCAAATGTAGCTTTAACTTCCCGCCTGTAATTCGCGCGACGTCAAGCAAGTCGTCTATTAAACTGGCTTCCACTTCCACGTTGTGGCGAACCATCTGAATATCCTCTTTCAGCGATGGGGCCGTTTGCTCTTCCTCAAGAATGGCACTAGCCCAGAGCAGGATCGGATTAAGCGGCGTGCGCAGCTCGTGACTAAGCATTGCCAGGAATCTATCCTTGGCGTCATTGGCCGCGTTGGCCGCCGCCTTCTGGAGACGCACGTCGGCAAGGGCGTCGGCCAGCTGCGAATTTAAGTGACTGGTGGCTTTTAGCTGTTCTTCGACAAACTGCTCGGCCGAGTCACTAATGACATCGTCCACGGACCGGTGAATGATATTTTCCGCTGCTCTTCGAGTTCCGCTGTCCAACTTTGGCACTTTCCGGGCGTACGCATCTAGCCAATTATGGGAAATAATTCTTCGGACGATGCTGGTCTCGCGTATGACTTCCTCGAGCCTGTACCCTTGTCGCCAGCGATGCTTGCCATGCACTCGTGCGACGCGAGAAATCTTGGCGCGGTTTTGATCCGATTGCGGAGACTTTAGGAGCTCCGCCAGGTTCTGACACAGGTCTGGCAGATGATCGAGGAGCTCCTTTTTGTCTTTTAGATGGTCCAGAGCGCGAATGTCGGGATCCTCTTCAACCGCTCGAAGCCATTCGCCGATGATTTCCTCGCGGTGTGCTATCAGGTAATCACCGAGTTCGGAAAGGATTTTCTGATTCACGGTTTATCCCGACTCGCGCCGTATTTTCAACCAGACCCGCCGGTCAAGCGCCGCCTCGCAAGGCCCTACTCGCCACACAATATCCGGCCTGCCCTCGGATGTTCGCAGTCCGGGCCCTACGCGAACTGACTGATAATCCAAACACGGGGTCCTAATCACGGGACAGGTTTTGTACGAAACGTCCAAAGACATTGCCGCTGGGTTTGGTGTCTCCACGATCGCCCTGGCCCTTAGCCACTTTTGTCTCCGCCTTTCTGCGCCGATCTGCCGCAAGTGATCGGCCCGCGTTAACCTCTTTCTTGAATTGACCGGCTTTGTTACGTCTGACGTAGCGTCGATCGCCTTTGCGTGGCTGTATGACAGTGCGTTTACTCGTCTTTCGTGATCGTTTGGTTCGCATTGGTCTTTCCCGTTTTGCTCGGATTTCGCACTTCATTCAGTCTTTGGCTTTAGCGGACGCAGAACTGATTTGCGAAGGGGCAAAGTACAACAAACACGAGTTCCTCCGCCCTTGCGTGCCTCGACTGTAAGTTTTCCTCCAACGACGCTTGCTCTATATTGCATGTTCCTCAGCCCCATTCCCTCGGTTTTCAGCCTCTCACCGATTCCCTTGCCATCGTCTGCTATTTCCAGAACGGGCCGCCCGGCGAGGATTGCTAGCTTGATCGTGATGCTATTGGCTCCTGCATGTTTCACCGCATTTGTGACTGCCTCTTCCGCTATCCGATACAGGTGAAGCGCCAGCATCGGCTCAAAGTCGATCCTCTCAGAACGAGGCCAATGAAAATTCACATCGGCTGGTACTCTCGTAGCGAGTTCTTCCAGGGCTGCAGGCAAACCGGCTGATGCAAGCGTTACTGGATGCAGCCCTCTCGCAAGATTACGGCAGCTTTGGATGGTCTCAGTTACTAGTGAAGGTATTCTTCCCAGTTTTTGGCCTAATTTCTCGTCTAACACGCTTACTTCCTTTGCCAGAGAACCAATTAGGAGTGCGATTGCGCCGAGCTGCTGGCAAAGATCGTCGTGCAAATCTTGCCCAATCCGTTGACGTTCGCTTTCCACTGCCGTTAGCAACTCGACCTCCAAGCGTCTACGCTGTTCTACTTCACCCTTCAATATTGCAACTGTGGAGGCGAGGCGTAAATCGTTGGTGGCGCCCGTCGATTTAATTAAATTGTCGTAACGCTTTTCGCAGTCCGTCTAACGCAGCAACCACTCTTCTATAGGCGGGGTTTGTAGCAATTTGGTTCTTCATAGAGCGCGAGCATGCGAGGCATCGCTAATTTTTGTCCGGAAGCGGTGCATCGGCTGTGCACAAGGCGCCCCGCGTCTTTCGTACGCGGGGCGCAATCAGCTAAGAGCGCGCGTTTACTTATTTTCCAAAGACCTTTTTCACGTCGCCGACTTTCCGCTCTGCTTTACCGCCAACCTTTTCTGCGGTGCCGCGGTCCTCCAAGTCTTGGTTCCCGATCGCTTTGCCGGTTTTCTCTTTGACTTTGCCGACGGCCTCTTTCGCCGTACCTTCTACTTTATTGTGTGTGCTTGAGTCCATAAATGTTGATTCGCATTTCCGATCGCGTGCGGTTTTGTGATCGTGAACTAGTAGCGGCTGGAACCTTACAAGCAATAACCGTCGATCTCCGCGTGCTCCAAACCGACTAGAGATCTGCCGTCCGTGCCGCGTTCCAGGTAGCTTGAAAGGAACATCGTTTTACAAGCCTGATCCGCCCGGTGCCGCATCTTGCGCGTTAAGTATAAGCCGAGCAGATACGTACAACCGCGCAGGGAAAAATCACGAGCAAATAGGGATTGGAAGATCTAGCCAGATAAGAATGTATCCTGTAGCCGCCCACTTTTAATCTCTGAGATACTACCGACGGCCTGAGCAATCCCTGAATCGTGAGGTCGAAATCGGCTTCTGTAGTATCGGATTTTTCCTGATTAGATAATCATTCGTTGTCCCGATTGTGTGTTTCAGCAATCAAAGCAAGTTCACGTGCATAACGAAGAGTTCCAAATCAATAACGTTAAGGATGTCTGAGATGCGTCTAACGAATAGGATCAAACAAGCAGGAGCGACTGGATACATTTTACTTTGGCTTCTCGGAATTCCGATTCCGATTTTGCTTCTAATCTTTCTGCTCCGAGGTTGCACATAAAAGACTCTTGAAGCGGACTCGCTTCATCGAAGACACAGTTACGAGCAAAACCCAACAATATTAACTTCACACGTATGAAACTAGAAACACTCAAAGACCTATACATTCACGAACTAAAGGACCTCTACAGCGCAGAGAAGCAGATTATAAAAGCGCTACCGAAAATGGTTAAAGCCGCTACTGACGAACAGCTTGCGACGGGGTTCCAAGAACATTTCGAGCAGACGAAGGAACATGTAGCGCGTCTCGAAAAGATTTTAACGAGTCACGATGAGTCAACCCGCGGCCCGAAATGCGAGGGCATGGAGGGTGTGCTTAAAGAGGGAGACGAGATGATCGAAGAAGATGCTGAAGACGAAGTACGCGATGCGGGGCTAATTGCTGCAGCGCAGCGCGTTGAACACTATGAGATGGCCGGTTACGGTTGCGCTCGAACCTACGCCGAGTTGCTGGGGGATCGGCACGGTGTTCAGCTACTTCAGACTACTTTGACGGAGGAATCAGATACAGACAAAAAGTTAACCAAGCTGGCAAAATCCGTAATTAACGTCGCAGCCAAATAAATAAAACCTTTGGGTGTACCGGTTGCGATCAATACCGACGCCCTCACAAACTCGAACGAAAGGACCCATGAAACGAACTTTACTAGCATTAGCTTGTCTTAGCGCACTTAGTTTAGCGGCTTTTGCTGCCGACAATGAGAAGGCGGAACCTGATAACACAGCAACAAACGAGCGCGACCGCTCTAGCGAAACACAAACTTCCGGCGATCAATCCAATAGCAAGGACGATGTGAACACGACTGCGGCTATTCGCCGCGCCGTGGTCAAAGATGATTCACTCTCCGCCACGGCGAAGAATGTGAAAATTATCACCGCCAACGGAACGGTCACGTTGCGCGGTCCCGTCAAGAACGACGGGGAGAAAGCAAAAATCGCTGAGCTAGCCCAATCGGCAGCCGGCAAGGCAAAGATCAATAACCAACTCGAAGTGAAGACTTCGAAATAACTAACAAGCAAAGGAACAAGGGAATCCCATGTCAAAAACATCAATATTCGGTATCGTAAAATCTCATTCACAAGCGGAACAAATCGTCGAGGGTTTGCAAGACGCTGGCTTTCCCGCATCTGAAATTTCAATCCTGTTGCCAGATAACGAGGGCAAGCATGACATCGGTCATGTCAAAGCCACCAAGGCGCCTGAGGGCGCGACCACCGGTGCAACCGCGGGCGGCGTCACGGGCGGAGTGCTCGGTCTGCTCGCTGGCGTCGGCGCGCTTGCGATCCCGGGAGTCGGTCCATTCATCGCGGCCGGTCCTATCATGGCTCTGCTGGGCGGCACGGCAGTCGGAGCGACAACAGGCGGCTTAGTAGGTGGCTTGGTGGGGATGGGAATCCCTGAGATCGAAGCCAGACGTTACGACGACAAGCTCAAGAGTGGCAACTATCTAATCGCGGTTGACGCCCGCGATGGCGACCAGAAAAATCGCGCGAAAGATATCTTCAAGAATGCCGGCGCAGAAGATATATCGACCTTGTCGATGTCCAAGACCCCGGCTGAGGCCAGAGCCTAAGAACTTCTTTGTTTTTTCTTCTATGTGGTGTCAGTAAAGCCGCCACGGCCGACGCGCTTCAGCGTCGGGGTGATGGGATATGATGAACCGAACAAAACCAAGGAAACGTCAGCTGTAAGGTGACAGGAAAGTGCCTCGGTTGTCTTAGTATCATATCTTCAGAGTCTTTTGGGCTTCGATCTCTTGGCGTCGGCACAGCAACGCACAGACATCGCAAATATTGCCTTGTGAAAAGGTTGGAAATGGGCCGCGTGATTTTAATGCGAAGCGCGAACTCGTAAGATAAATGAATTTGCTTAGGAGATTGCCGCCCTTCGATGCCAAGTCAGGCACTTTGAACGTTGTCATCGACACACCTAAGGGATGTCGAAGCAAGTTCGCCTTCGACATGAAGCGCAAAGCCTACGTCCTTAAGAGCGTCCTTCCGCAAGGTACGGTTTTCCCGTTCGATTTCGGCTCGATTCCCGGGACTGTGGCCGACGATGGCGATCCGCTCGACGCACTGATCTTGATGGATGAACCCGCCTTCTGTGGTTGCCTCATCGAATCGCGTCTCGTCGGTGTTATCGAAGCCGAACAAAGCGAAAATGGTAAGACCGAGCGCAACGATCGATTGATCGCGGTCGCGGCCAAATCACCAACTCATGCCGAAGTTAAATCGCTCTCCGATCTGAGCCCAGCGCTGCTAAAGGAGATCGAACACTTTTTCATCTCCTATAATCAGGAACGCGGAAAAAAATTCCGGCCACTCGGGCGGTTCGGCCCGAAACGGGCGGAGGAGTTGGTCAAAAAACAAAAGCGCCGAACGAAGCGCCGCAAATAGAGTCGGAGGACGGCTTGTCAAAAGCAAAGCCAGATTGTCGCCGAGATTTTTATGGAACTAGAACACTGAAAGATCTGCCGTAGAGGTTCCATCGCGGCGTTTCCTCCAATCTCAATTGCAAGCGCACATCGACCTTCCGCCGAGTAACGCCGAACTTGCGGAGCTGCTTTCGCGCGAAGCGAACGAAGCTTCCTATGTTTTGCAACGCGCCTATCGGCGGGCCGCGCGAAGCGCATTTCTTTGGGAAGCCGAGGCGCGCGACTTAGTCACAGAAAAGCGCCCGCTGACAGAGCTGGCGCATGTTGGACCGTTCCTGCAGAAACAAATCCGGCAATGGATTCGGCGGAGGCAGCATCCGCCGCGTCCGCCGCCGCTGCGAAAAGAATTTCTCACCCTCGCTGAAAGTCGCCTTCGCCTGGCCAAAGCAGCTTCCTGGCGCTCGCGGCTTCGCGGCGACTTGCAAATGCACACCAATTGGAGCGATGGCTCCGACGATATTCGCACGATGGCGGAGGCGGCCAGCGCGCGCGGTTACGAATACATTGCCATTACAGATCATTCCAAAGGTCTGTCCATCGCGAATGGAATTAATGAAGCAAAGCTGAAGAAACAGTCAGCTGAGATCGACGCTGTTAATCGCGAGTTGCGCGCGTGCGATAAGGGCCTCACCGTCTTGCATTCCATCGAGATGAATCTCAATCCCGTCGGCAAGGGTGATATGGATTCAACCGCGCTGCGGTCGCTTGATCTTGTGCTCGGTTCTTTTCATTCCGCATTGCGCCGCAAGGAAGACCAGACTGACCGTTATCTCGCCGCCATTCGTAATCCCGACATCCAGATTCTTGGACACCCCCGCGGTCGGATTTACAATTATCGTTTCGGCTTGCGCGCGGATTGGGAAACGGTCTTTCGCGAGGCGGCACGACTCGATAAAGCGGTGGAGATCGACGCTTACCCCGATCGGCAGGATTTAAACCTGAGTTTGCTGAAAATTGCCAAACGTTGCGGAACCCGAATTTCCATGGGCACAGACGCGCACCATCCGTGGCAATTTGAATTCATCGATCTCGCTCTCGTTGCGGCTTTGGCGGCAAGAATTCCGCCGGAACGGATCGTGAACTTTATGCCGCTAACAGAACTTCGCGCTTGGGTCGAGGGGGCGCGGCGTGCGGAAACTCGCCGCAGGCATGGAAGTGGAAAGCGGCGTTTGCGATAACCAGGCCGATGGAGCCACGAGACTCTTCGGGACCGCAATTGCGTCCGGAATCTGAAAGGCTCCGCAGGCGAGAGAAACGGGTTGCGATACATCCTACCCTCCCGTGCAGCGCGTTCCTTTATGCGGCGATGCATTTTCGCGCGCCGCTCTTCCGAGAATGAAACGCAAGCTCCGTATCTACCGGCTGCCGTTCTACATCGGGCTGTACTTGCTCATTCTTCTCGTTATCATCCGCGCTCTGCTGCCGTTTTGGGTGCGTGATTATGTAAACCGGAAGTTATCCGAAGTGCCCGAATATCGCGGCCATGTCACGGCCGTGACGATGCATCTTTGGCGCGGCGCTTACCAGATCCACCAGGTGGAGATCGTAAAGACCACTGGGCATGTGCCGGTTCCATTCTTTTCCGCGCCGTTGATTGATCTTTCGGTACAATGGCGTGCGATCTTCGATGGCGCTTTCGTCGGCAATATCGATTTCTTCGAACCAAAAATTAATTTCGTAAATGCGCCAAGCAAAGAGAATTCTCAGGTCGGTATCGACAAACCCTGGCCGCAAAAGATCAAGCAACTCTTTCCGCTGAAGATCAACCGCTTCACCGTCCGCAATGGAGAAGTGCATTATCGCGATTTCTCCAAGAGCGCGAATGTAGATGTAATCTTTGACCGCGTGCAAATGGTAGCGACAAACCTAACGAATAGTAAGAAGCTATCCAAGACAATGGTGGCGGAGCTTCAAATAGAAGGCCGCCCATTGCGCGCCGGGGATTTCCGCGCGCGTGTCGCCCTCAATCCTTACGCGGAGGAGCCCACCTTTACCTTGCGCAGTGAAGTAAGCGAATTGCCTTTGGTTAAACTAAATGATTTCGCCAAAGCTTACGCCGGCATCACCTTCGAGACCGGGACTCTAAAATTGGCGACTGAAATGACCTCGGATCAAGGCCGTTTCAATGGCTATGTCGAACCCGTTTTTGATCATATGGGGATTTTCAATCCTGCCCACGATTCCAAGAATCCAATCGATTTTGTCTGGCAGGGGATTGTGGGCGGGTTGACACGAATGATTCGCAATCAACCTAAGGATCGGTTCGGGACCAAAGTGCCCTTTAGCGGTAATTTCGATGATCCGAAAGCAGCGGTCGTGACGACAATTTTTAATGTTTTCCGTAACGCATTCGTCAAGGCTTTCACTGGCACGTTGAGCGACAACAAGCAAGACTTGCCGAAGGTCGACCCGGAAAAAAAGAAAGAGTAATACGCTCGTATTCTTTTCGCATCTCTGGCGGCTCCCTCCCGATGACTCGAAAATGGCGGGCGCGAAAGTTGCCTGGCGCGCGAAATTTATTTGTATGAACAAGAAGATTTACGAAAGAAATGGGTCCAGCAGGAGGAGGTTGGAAGGGAAGGTTGCGATCATTACCGGTGCTGGCACCGGCATTGGCGAAGCAATTGCGCATAAGTTTGCCTGGGAAGGCGCGCGCATAATCGTGAACGGACTGCCCGATGATCCGATCGCAGACGTGGCAAAAGCGATCCGTGAACGAGGCGGGGAGGCGATCCCGAAAGCAGGCGATGTTTCGGATGAGAATTCGGCCTGGGCGTGCGTCGAGTTGGCTCTAACGAAATATGAGCGGCTCGACATTCTCATCAATAACGCCGGCGTCTTTCTCGATAATGCGATGACAGAGGATTATCCGTTGGAAGACTTCGACCGGACGATTCGGATGAATATTCGTTCCGCTTTCATGATGACGCGGTTCTCGCTGCCGCATTTGCAAAAGACGCGCGGGAACATCGTGTCGGCGGGATCGGAATCCGGTATGATTGGGCTGGCGCAAAATACGACTTACGGTGGAACGAAAGGCTGGATGCACGCCTTCATGCGCGGGATCGCGGTCGAGCAGGCGCAAAATGGTGTGCGAGCGAACTGCGTATGTCCTGGGCCGATCGACACCGCCTGGACGCATAAGAAGACTGGCCCGATGGACGAGGAAATGGAAAAGAATCTGATCCAGGCTGTTCCGCTGGCGCGGCGCGGAACGACGGAGGAAGTAGCGAATGTGTATGCATTCCTCGCTTCCGACGAAGCGAGTTACGTGACCGGCGCGCTTTACGTGGTCGATGGCGGGACGACTATCGCCAAGGGTCCAGTCGGCGATTTGGTCCCAAAGTCATTACGAAAAGAACCGGAAGGCAACCTGGAATTGCAACATCGACACGAAGGTTTGCGGAGTAAGGAAACGCATCGCATTAAGCCCAAAAAGGAGAAGGAGATCGTCAAAAAATAAAGCGGCAGACCGAATAGGATTCGGCCGGACCAGCCCCTAACCGATAGTTGGACGCTGCGCCTTCTCCCGATAGCCCGGCGCGTTTTGCCGCTTCAGTTTCGTGCGGAACCTAAAAAGTCGGAGCCGGTTTTGCCGAACTTGTTTCGTATGGAGTGCATATTCGGTGGCCGCAGACTCCACTTTGCACGGATCAATGGTAGGCTCTTTCACACGCCGAATTCGCAGCTGATGCGGAAAACGGTTTGAGCCTTTTGAGACGACCAGTCGCTCAGATAGGCGAGAAAAGTAAGAGCATTCCTAAACCGGCAAACCTAGGTGACGCTGAAGTGCGTGTCTGAGTTTCCACACCCAGTTCGCCTTTTGTTTATCGCGCCTCAGAACATGTCTCGCGTGTTTGACGCGGACAACATGTGGCCGTCGGAACCGCGAAGCGGACTGTTTTGCTGAGGCTCCGCGTTCATGTGGGTAGCGCCAATCGGCGGGCGCCGACGTGCAGTTCGGTGTCGGGCAAATAAATCGCACTGGGCCGTGCCCGCGCGTCCCGCCTACAAGCTGCAGCTCCCGGCCGCTAAAAGTCTTGCCGCAACATCGACACACGCGGTGATCGTCCAGCGATTCCCATCCGCGGCCACCGTCCAGGCGCCGTAACCAGCGTAGTTTATCTTCGGCTTCCACCGGAATGACACTCTGGGTTCGCATGTTTTAGCGTGTCTCGTTGTGCGTGAAGATGCAATCGGTGAGGGGCCCTATCGCATCGTCGGTCAAAGTCGTATGCTCGCATACGGAAATGTCTATCGCCGCCAACTGTCGAGCGCCGACGTAACTAACCTCGGCGACTCACGTTCTCGCCCTTCATAGTTCGCCGACGGTGTTCTTGCTAATTGCGACGCAATTAGTCACTATCGACACCATGCTTCCTCCCTCGCAGCCGATGCGATCGGGCGCAGAAGATAAGCTCGCAGCTTTGCGACGGCTCGATAAAAGCCGGGCATGGACCTCCCTCGATGACCAACTCTATTGCTTCATCTGCAAGACCATAATCTCAGGGAGCCAAATCGAAGTAGTAGGCGGCACTAATGGCCTACGCGCTTTGCGCCTCAAATGCTCCACGCCCGCTGACTGGATCTTGCCCGTCAATCGAACACTACCCGCGAGATTCGTCTCGTTAGGCCGCCAGCGTCAGACGGCAAAGAGTCTATTCGGAAAACCGCACTCTTAGAAAAAGCGCTATCAAACGGATTTCAGCGAGATGGCTCTTTATCAAAGATTGCGCAGAATCCGTGGCTGTAGTGGCGAAGTCGCCAGCCGTGCTTTTTGGCAAATGATGCGATTTGGGCTTCGCCGTTTTCCCCATCTGGCCAAACCCGCGCCAATTCCGGTTCGTATACGGCATAGTGCTTCGCATTCTTTAATTCCTTTGCAATTAGGGTCGCGAGTATTTTCATAACGCGCCAAATTCTAGGTTTGTTAAAGCTAGGTTCTTATCGCTCCAGCGTCGGCCTTAGCTATTGGGATGCCACAGAGATTAATCGGCTTATCACCTACATAAGTTGGCGGAAGTTAAGGCTATCTGTAATACAAGCGCACGAAGCGAGTTCCATAGCGATAGCACGGTGTGACACAGCATTTCACCCAGTCCGAGACAAATTGGCATACACCAGCCAGCGCATTGGTTTGGTGCGGATTACGGCGGACTCAATCTCGCACAAGCTTCACCCCATGGTCGAGCAGTACGCGCAGATTTCGCGCATGCCATCGCCATGCGATGGCTACGCCGCTCTTCCAATTGCTCGATCATAGCGGCACTGCTTTTGGCGCTGGCAGCTGATCAAACCCATTGACTGCGTCAACGCAAAGATGGGACAATGTTTGCCTGGGGCTAGTAAAAGGTCCGGAAGTCCGATAGGCGGCCGGGTGGTGAAATTCCGCCCGGCCCGTTTTCTTGGGCAGCGATAAGATTTTCGCTTACTCAGCGATCAGAATACCGCCCGATTGTTGACGCTAATATTGCTGTTTTCTTTTCAGTATTATGCAAAGGGATCTCACCGCCGACGGCGTAGGCAATTCCAATGCCGCGCGAAAGAATGAGTTCACGCGAGTATCATCGGCGGACCGAGGCCAGAAAGGTGACGGGAAAAACCAGTGCACCTCATCATCAACTGCATACCGATGCCACGGTGCGGCTAACTTCGACCGTCCGAAAAGGAGCGATTATTGGCCAAACTCAAAGGCTGTTGCTTGCAGCAATTCGGATGTGGGAACTAAAAAATGGCCATCGCCAATAGGTTAGGTTGTCTTTCATTCGCACATGTGATGGGTTAACCGGATTAGTTGCACGCAGAGGGCTGGTCCTAGGGCATCGCCGAGCATTTCACCAAGCACGGATTTCTTTTTTGCGTCGATGCACGTAGCACGGCAAACCCAAGGACCTGCGAAGTCCAGAGGGACTGCTGCCATGCCTGCGACAAGGAGGTTCAGCCTTGCCATCAGTAACGCGATGCGCGGAACCAAACCATTGCCGGAACACGAATTTCTATGGCTGTCCGCTACCGCCAGCGGCGCCGTAAACTTGCCCGGTGGCGTAGCTGGCATCGCTCGCTGCTAACTGAACGTAGATCGAACCAAGTTCCGCTGGCTGACCAGGGCGGCCCATTGGCGTTTTGCCTCCGAACTCTTTCAGCTTCTCCTGGGTAGCTCCGCCACTCACCTGCAACGGCGTCCAGATCGGACCGGGCGCAACTCCGTTTACCCGGATGCCTTTCGAAGCAAGTTGTTTCGCTAGCGATCTCACATAGTTAGTGGTGGCGGCCTTTGTCTGCGCGTAGTCGTAGAGATCAGGCGTCGGATCGGTGGCTTGCTCCGACGTTGTGCCGATGATGACCGAGCCTGGTTGCAGATGCGGCAGCGCAGCTTTGATGATCCAGAACGGTGCATAAACGTTGGTCTTCATCGTGGCATCGAAATCCTCAGACGAGACGTCGAGAATCGACGCGCGAGTTTGTTGCCTGGCAGCGTTGCAGACTAGGATGTCCAGACCACCCAGACCGCTCATCGCATCGGCTACCAGCTTCTTGCAAAATGCTTCTTCTCGTAAGTCGCCGGGCAGCGCGATTCCTTTGCGGCCCGCTTCCTTAATCAACGCGATGACTTCGTCGGCATCGGGTTGTTCCGTGGGAAAATAATTAATCGCGACATCGGCGCCTTCACGGGCATAGGCGATGGCGGCGGCCCTTCCCATTCCTGAGTCGCCGCCGGTGATCAGCGCCTTCCGTCCCATCAATCGACCGGAACCCTTGTAACTCTTCTCGCCATGATCCGGCCGCGGTTCCATTTTGCTGGCCAGTCCGGGCCACGGCTGCGACTGATCCTGAAATGGTGGTTTCGGATATTTGGTAGTCGGATCCTGCAATTTTTCCGGTGTCATAGATTCCTGGGTTGGTTGTGCAGCAAAGACGCTTGGGAGGGCAGCCGCGGCAAACCCCGCGCCCAATCCACTCAGCATTCGACGGCGGCTGACTGTATTCTGTTCGTTCATAATGACGTTACGTTTGGGGCGCGTTTCTGGCTGCTTTTGCTTCATACTTGAAACCGCATTTGTTTCGAAGCCTTTAGGTGAATCTCGCCGCATCAGGCGCAGATTTCTCCGGCTACTCGTATGCCGCTGTCAATCGCGTCAATTCACGCGTTCGCAGCTAGCAATCGTTGGATTGCCGCTGCGGTCGCGCGTTATGCCGTCGCGTAGACGTCGTTTTTCATCAAACCTCCGGATTTACAATGCTTTCGGCTAATCCGGTAAGCAGCTCGAAGATGTTTCTCGCCGCGGCGAGCAAACTTTTTCGATCAACATGACAACCACGCGATCAGGATCGGACGAGCTTCAAATCGTTGAAGATTTCAAAGGTAGCGCTTAAGGCCGTCAATGAAAAAAACGCGGTAACACCAGCCCGAGAAAGTCGCTCAGTCCGTGACCGATCATGTTTGCCACCAGGTCGCGCCGCCATAGGTAGAACAGGGTCAACACCGCCCCAACGACCAAGGCGATGATGATGTTCGGGATTCCCCCGGTCCAATGTGTTGCCGCAAAAATCGCCAGCGGAATTGCCGCCGAGAGTACACGGCCACAGCCAATCGACTCCAGCCGTTCAATCGCGTAACCGCGGAAAAATAGTTCTTCTACAATTCCTGACCGAAGCACGGCCAGCGTCTCAAACCATATTGGCTCTTTGTTGAACTCGGGCGAGCCCGGTCCGTGCCCATACCCGGTGAATAGGATAACAATCCAAGCCGTGACGCCGCAAAGGCCGGTAAGAATGCACCCGAAACGAATCGATTCGCGCCAGGGCGCCGTGCCCAGACCAATGGACTTCAGCGGCAGCCTTTCGCCGAATCGAACCAACAGAATGAGAACAGCCGCCATGATCCAGACCGCTACTTCTCTGCCGACAGAGGCGGCAATCGAGTTGGACACGCCGAAGGCCCGGAAGGTGAGACGCAGCGCGATGAATCCGAAAAGCGAGATAAAGAGGCCCACCCACGTGAAAGGAGAGATTTTCGAGCGCATCCGAGGTAAAGCTCAACTATTACCGTATTTGGTATCGAGCTTGAAGAAGTAACTGAATAGAAGAAACGAATGCCCTCCAGTGTAAGGCGCAGTTGGCCTGAGCCGGACTGGCCGAGATTGGATCAGATCTAAGTTCAGGGTAGCGCCCAAACTAGTTTTCCAACCGAAATGCTACGCGGTGTATTTCACACTGTCGCCAGCGGTGGCGTCGTAGGTTGCGCCGCTTACGCGATTGGCCGCATCTGTGCAAAGAAACACCACCGCAGGTGCAACTTCGTCCGGCTGCATCCACGGAATACCCATGACGGCTTGCGGCAGTCTCGCGGCGATCACTTCCTGCTCGGTCGGATTTTCCTTTGCGTCTTTGCCGCCTTCTTTCAGCGCTTCCTTCCAGCGGCCCGGATTGCGCGTTAGTGGTGTGTCTACTAACCCCGGCTCAACACAGTTTACCGTGATGCCATCTTTCCCAAGCTCCCACGCCGCCGATTTCATCAAACCAATGACTCCCCATTTTGATGCCGAATAAGCGGACCCACTCTTGAATCCGTGTCGTCCCTGGCCGGATGCGATGATGACGATGCGGCCCCATTTGCGCGATAGCATGTGGGGGATCACGGCGCGTAAAGTGTTAGCGGTGCCGTTCAAATTCACGTCGATAACGTTCTTCCAATTCTCGTCCGACATTTCCGCTAACGGGCCGTAGATTTGAATGGCAGCATTTGCTATCGCGATGTCGAGCTTGCCGAATTCTTTCGCCGCCCGATCGACTGCTGCTTTCATCGCTGGCATATCGCGGATGTCGGCCTTCACGCCGATCCAACGGCGATTTTGTGCTTCGACTAATTTGCCGGTTCTATCGAGGTCTTCGGGCGTGGCAGGTTCATAGACCAGATTGGGCGCGGCGACAGCGCAGATGTCGAGACCCATCACATCGGCTCCCGCCGCAGCGAGGGCGACGCAAATTGCCTGACCAATTCCACGCGCCGCACCTGTCACGAAGGCGGCTTTGCCTTGAAGACTAAAATTAACGTGCGGTGCCTTGTCGCCAATGTCCGACTCCGTGGCCGCTATTGTCCTCCCGGGTCCGAGCATTGAAGCGCCTACGAGCGCGCCGGCTGAAGTAGCAAGCATGCGACGGCGCGAGATACCCTCTGCCGATTGGCGAGTGTCCGTTGTTTGCTTAGTTGGCGATGCCGAGCTGCCGATAGCTTCGTCTTGCATATTTAGTACAACGCACGTGCGCGCAGCAGTGGCTTTATCGCAATGATGCGCAGGACACAATTTTCCTTGACTGATTAGGACGAGGGTTTCATTACCGGTTTTGCCAAAGCCGATTCCTTATTCGCGAGGCGGCTCGGCTCAACCCACATTAACCGACATCAAAAGAAAGAACTAACGATATGAATACCGCACGTAAATTCATCGCCGTCGCAGCTGCCCTTGTGGCCGGAAGCGGCCTTTCCTTCGCTCAAAGCTCCAGCACGACGGCCGAGGGCAGCACCGCCCCTTACACCGAGGGGAGCGTCTGGCAGCTCACCATGATCAAGACGAAGCCGGGCATGACTGATGATTATTTAAAGGGATTGTCGAAAAGCCTCAAAGCGTCCTTGGAGGAAGGGAAGAAGCAGGGATTCATCGTCAGCTACAAAATTCTCTTGGGCGAAGCCTCTTCGCCGCACGACTACAACGTTATGACTATGGTGGAGTATAAGAACATGGCCGCGCTCGACAATCTCAGGGCCAAGACGGACCCGATTGCTCAGAAAACAATCGGCGGCGAGGACCAACAACGCGAGGCGGCAATGAAACGAGCAGACATTCGCGAGATCCTTGGCAACAAATTGATGCGTGAGATAACGCTGAAATAACCTCCTTTCGAGCAATTCGGGTTAGCTTTATCTTCGAGTTCATTTTGAGGGGCCGATTTTTGGATTGGTACGAAATGGGCACCAGTTGATTTTTTTCTGGTTTATCCACCGGCGACCTCGCCATTGGCGAGACCGAAGAAACGTTGGAAAGAAAACGCGCCTCCTGTTCCGTTGCCACGGAAACAAAGAGGCGCGTTGAAGTGGACTAGATTAACCCCTTAATCTTCGTCCAGCACCACTCGGTCGACCATCATGTCGTCGCCCGCACCGACGTAGTGCACATGTACGGGAACACCAACTCTCACCCGCGTACGCACAGTATCCTCATCAAGCTCTTTGCCGCTTTTGGTTACGTAAACGACCTTTTTCCCAAAGCGGTAGTGCCGCGGACCGGCTGTTTCTTTGAGCACAATGCTGCTGCCAGGCATGTACTCGGTAATGGTGCCGTTGCCCTCAGTGGTTGTAGTAGTGGTCGTGGTTTCCGACACTTGGGCCCACGCGAACGGTGCGGCCAATCCTAATGCGATGCATAGTATAATTCTTTTCATATTTCTCTTTCTTATTGTAGTTATTGTTATTTAAGTTCGCTTCCCATTGGCCCGGCGGATGTAATGGCCACGCTCGATAATCTCAGGGCCAAGACGGACCTATTAATCTTCAGAGCCCCGTATACTTCCCAACCACAAACTGTTCTTTGGCTTAGCGGACGCGGCGCTGCTGAGCGCATTCCTTGAATTGAAGAAACTTACTGTCACGCGTGGCCGTCTCTGTTTTCTTCAAAGCATTAGGACTTTGTCCTATTACGAAATCAGAGTGCAGCCCGATTGCGGGCGCTTTTAGCTGCAATTATTTAAAGAGATTCCTGCGCGGCTTGTGCTGCGAAAGGGGGTTTCTGCAAAATCAAAAAAGAGAGGCAAAAATGGCTAATGAAAATTTTGGGAGCACAGCGGGTGAGAGCAGTCCGCAGACTAAACGGGCGCAGGGCGAAAGCGAGTGGCGCTCTACGTCTGAAGATATGAAATCGACGGTGACGGCGTTGCCGCAGGATTATAGTGATCAAGCCAGCAAGGAGTTGAACGAAACGAAACAGCGCCTGCGCACGCTTCGAGAGGATGGCGAAGATTATGTGCGCGAAAATCCGATGAAGGCGGTCATGACCGCACTTGGGATCGGTTTTGTTTTGGGCCTGATCTTTCGGCGTTAGCCGTTCATCATGGCTCGCGCGAGCGCGAGAGTGCGCAATCCGTCCGGACATGCCGGATTGATCGACAATGCGATTGGGTTAATCAGCGCGCTGTTCGCCTACGTTGAGACTCGAGCCGCGCTTCTGGCGGTCGAGTCAAAAGCGTTGCTGTTGCAATTGGCGGCGGTTGTCGCGTTTGCCTTGGGTGCGCTCATCGCGGTCGTGTTCGGATACATTTTTATCCTGGGTAGCCTGATCGTCGGCATCGCCCATCTCAGTGGAATTTCGTGGACATGGATCGCACTCGGCGCTGGATTAGTGCATATCGCGCTGGCTGTTGTTTGTGTGTTACTGGCAAAAGCAAGACTGACCGGCAGGCTCTATCCAGAAACACGAGCGGAATTAAAGAAAGACCAACAATGGCTGAAATCCCTAGGAAAGACCGGGCCGCAATAAAGAGCGATATCGCGCTTTCGCGTGATCGGATGGCAAGGGAGCTAAGCGGGCTGCGCTACGAACTAGATATTCCACGCAAAATAAAAAATTCATTTCGCGATCAAACTGCGATTTGGATCGGGGCCCTGGCGGTGGTGGGATTACTCATCGCAATCGCGCCGGCGCGAAAGAAAAAAGTCTACGTTCGCGGGAAAGACAATTCCAAGGGAAACGGCAAAGGTTTGTTGGAAGCAGGAGCGCTGGTTGGCGTCATAAAGTTTGCCGCAACTTTGCTGCGGCCGGCGCTAGTGAAGTTTGTGACCAGTAGGATTACTGGCTATTCAAGAACGCGTTCCAACTAAACCGCCTACCAGGCCGCCGGATCCTGCTGGCGCCGTTTTTCCATTCGGCCTTCGGTAGTGCACTGGGGAAGGGTGACTTGTTCCACCGGCTCGGAAAAGTTAAAGCAATCCAACCGGGGAGAGCGACGCGATACACTAGCAAATGCATACTGGAAAAATATTTGCTTCATTGGGGCTCGCAATCGTTCTGGCCGCTGGTCACGCTTCCTTCGCGGCTGAACCCGAAGGGACAAAAGCAACCGCCAAAGAGAAGGCGTTTATCATGAAGGCGGCCAATGGCGGTATGGCGGAGGTCGAAATGGGAAAGCTTGCGGCTGACAAAGGGGGGAGCGATGCCGTGAAGGATTTTGGCAATCGGATGGTGAAGGACCATTCGAAAGCCAACGATCAGTTAAAGGATGTAGCCGCGAACATGGGTGTAACAGTCCCGAATAAGGTGAATGCAAAGGAGCAGGCAATGATCGACAGGATATCAGCCATGTCCGGAGCAGCATTCGATAAGGCTTATGTGAAAGAAATGGTGAACGATCACAGGAAGGACATCGCGGAATTTGAAACGGCCGGCAAGGAAGTTAAAAACGCCGACCTAAAGAAGTTTATCGATGATACTGTGCCAGTCATGAAGGACCATCTGGATACGATCCAGAAATTCGATCAAGCGAAACAGTAGCGTAGCTGCGAACTACGGCTCAGGGATGGTCTATCCCGCTACGCATTTCGGCCGGAAGCAGGGAGTTATCCTCCAGAATTTAAACCGACGATTAAAGAGGCGTCGAGGCGCGTCAAACGCGCCGGCAATGCCGTTAGACGCCTCGTCCGAAAGCTGACCGCGAGTTAAAGCGCGAACAAAAATTTTAGGATGTCCGCGTCAAGATGCACGCGGAATAGTTGGGCGGTTCGATTGATTTTGGGAAAGAGGTGAAAATATGTTGCATTGGGCTGTAATTTTTTTGGTTATCGCATTGGTCGCAGCGGTGTTCGGATTCACCGGCGTCGCTGTGGCTGCGGCGGGAATCGCCAAGTTCCTATTCTTTATCTTCCTGGTGGTTTGCCTGATTTTCTTCATTATCGGCATGACAGCAGGCAGAAGAACGCCATAGCTCAGCACGGCTGCGTCAAAACCATGTGAGCATGGGAAGCTGTCGATGAACGTAGGCTGCACCGCGTTCTCCGGCAGAAGTAAACTTCCGCCCCGCGGGCGACGCCAATGGTCCTTCAAGCATGGGCGAAGAGGCCGCGTGTTCGTAGTTCGAACGAAGTCGCATCTAGGCTTAATGGGGATTTTTCGCCTTCTCGTATGGTGACTCGGTACAGGGCCCCCTGGTAGGAAAAGTACGATAGATCAGCAGAAACCACGCGGCTGCTACGTCTCAAACCCCAAGCGATTGTCTTGGCAGAAGTCGTCTCAAAAGGCTGAAACCGTTTTCGTCGTCCTCTGCGAATTAGGGGTGTGAAAGAGCCAACCATTGATCCCTGCAAAGAGCAGTCGGCGGCCACCGAATATGCGCTCCATACGAAACAGGTTCGGCAAAACCGGCTCCGACTTTTTAGGTTCCGCACGAAATTGAAACGGCAAAACGCGCCGGGCTATCGGGAGAGGGCGCAGCGTCCAACTATCGGTTAGGGATGGCCCGGCCGCTCGTTAAAGAACGCCGACGAAGTAAGGCGACTGTCAGCTGGGGATAACGTCAATACCCAAATCAACCTTGCCCAAATATCGTTAGAGGATCAAAGGGCGATACAGGAGCGACGTCGCCAGATGCTCGAGAGAGATAACAGCACCGCTTGATCGAAGCTCTCCTGCTCCTGTGAGCTTCCTTTTTCCTTCCCATTACTCTGCAACGCTCCGCGGGAGGGGGGAATACACGTGCTACCAGCAAACTGGGTTCGACGGTTGCTTAGCTGTTTTCCTGGGACCACTTTCAACCCAATTGAGGAGAGATTGCGGCGAACAGGTCGCGTTTGCACGGCTGACTCGAGACTTCCGCAAACTTGATTCGCGATGCGACGTAGTTTGCACGTTAACTATTAAGCCGAGCAGCTACGTGCAACACGTAATAGAAAAATCACGAGTCGAATAGGAATTGGAACATCAATTATTCCCTAGCGGCCGCTCCTGTCTTTGAGATATAGCGAAGGCCCCCAAGCAATTCCTGAATCGCGATCCAAAATCGTCGCACGCAATCAGATTTTTCCTGATGAGACAATCATCCATCGTTCCGATTGTGGTTGTCATCAATCAAAGCAAGTTCACGCGCTTCTGTTTAGCAATCAGCATCTTCTTATGAAAATTCATCTTTGTTCGAGCAATCGTCGCGTTTTTATTCCCTTTCTCGCAACTCTGGTTCTCTTGCCTGTGTGCCTTCTTTTCGCGCAGGCAACACCGCCGCTGGCTAAACCCGGCAAGTACGCCGGACGAAATATCACCGGCGAATTGGTTCGACATCAAAGGGTCAATATCAAAGAGTTAGCGAGTGCGCCGACGGCACAAGCTTCTTCAGCTGGCGCCGAAATACAACGGCATCGGGAGGATGCGCTGCACCCTCCGGTTCGTGATACCGGAGCGGTCATCAGCCGAGCCCCGGCGGAGCCTCTTGCCGCTGCGGCCGCGCCTACACCTTCATTTCGCGGTTTCACTGGTTTGACGCATCTCGAACAAAGAACCGCCCGAAACGGCAATCAGTTTTCTACAGAACCACCGGATCAAGGCCTCGCGGTTGGAAACGGATTCGTCCTTGAGGCAATCAACTCTGCCCTTAACGTTTATGATACAAATGGAGTCCAGCTGCTCCCGCGACCACTTGCCTTGTCCGAGTTTTTCGGCTTACCGCCGGGAATTAACCGCACCACCGGTTTTTTTGGCGTTTTCCCAGGCGATGTGAGTTGTGTGTTTGATCCAGAAACGCAACGGTGGTTTGTCGTTGCCTGGGCCCAACTCAATACCCCCACCGGTGTATTTATCCAACAGAGCAGGTTATATCTCGCTGTCAGCGAGACTTCTGATCCAACCGGTGACTATCTCGTTTACACCCTCAATACTACGCGTGCGCAAGATCCTGACCAGGGCGGGCCCGCGTGTTCCCGACTTCCCGCACTTCGCGGTCGACCATAATGGCCTCTACATCAGCTTCAACGAATTCAACATTACCCCTGAAGGCAACCTTGACGGATTTATTGATGCCGCCATTATCGCCGTTTCGAAAAACGATTTGATCGACGGTAGCGGCGGTACTTTCCCGCGCGTCGTGCGATTCCCGCTGCCGTTTTCCTCAGGATTTGAGTTCACCGTTTGGCCCGCCTACACCCCGCCGGGTGGTGGGCCGCTCCTGGCCAATGGAGGCACGCAGTTTTTTGTCAGTTCACATTTTGTTAACACGACCGAGCACAGTGTCGCCGTCTGGGCCTTGACCAACACCGGTTCGCTCAACTCAGCGAACCCAAATTTGAATTTGAGAGCGGTGGCGGTTGAGACGCAGCCCTTCCATTTTCCGACTACAGGTGCCGTGCAGAAAAAGGGATTTCATCCGTTGGGTGAGTCACTGGGTGAACCGGTGGAGAAACTCGACCCGGGCGATTTTCGGATTGTTTCGGCCACCTATTCTTCAGGTCGACTGTGGGCGACACTTACTTCGCAAATGCTCGACGCACAGGGTGTACGACGGTTCGTGTCCGAATACTTCGCATTCAATCCCAATATTAACGGCGCATTTTTCACGGCCAGCCTGGTCACACAGGGAGTCATTGCCAGGTCTGGAGCGAACCTTCTCTATCCTGCGATTGCCGTGAACGCCCAGCAAAGGGGAGGCATTGTCTTCACGCTGGTTGGACCGAATGATTTCCCGAGCGCCGCTTTTGTCCCGGTCAATAACACCAGCGTTGGTGCTATTCAGATCGCCCGCGCGGGCAACGAGCCGGAAGACGGATTCACGGGATATCCCGAGTTCGGCGGAAACGGAGTGGCACGCTGGGGCGATTACTCGGCCGCGGCCGTCGATGCCGACGGGGTGACTTGGATGGCGACTGAGTACACGCCGGATATTGCCCGCACGTCCTTAGCTAACTGGTGCACTTACGTTATCCGGCTTCAGCGATAGCTTACGAAATTGCAACTGTAGCAGAAGGGATTGCTCGTTGGCGACTAGTCAAGGGGCCATAACGCGGAACACAGGCACAAACGTCTGTGTTTCAGCGGTCACACTCCTTTGCCCGGTGAGATGGCGTGTTCGCATATGAAAGCAATCTCTTTTACCCAGAAACACGCCGAGCAGTTCCTCAGATCGGACAACATAGGGTTTACCGTTGTCTTTGTACGCATCAACAATCCGGCACCACCCATCGCGCGTGACAGCCCTGCAATAGCCCGTTGTGTTCGCTGAACTTTGCCCTTTCGCAAATCAGTTCTGCGTCCGCTAAAGCCAAAGAGCGAATGGAGTGCGAAATAAGAGCAAAAAAGGGAAGGATCAATGCCAACGAAACGATCACGAAAGACGAGTAAACGAACTGTCATTCAGCCACGCAAAGGGAATCGGCGCTACGTCAGACGTAACACAGCCGGTCAATTCAAGAAGGACGTTAACGTGGGCCGCTCCCTTGCGGCAGATCGGCGCAACAAGGCCAAGACAAAAGTGGCCAAGGGCCAAGGCGATCGGGGCGACACCAAACGCAGCGGTAACGCCCTCACACGCGTCCTGCGAAAACTGAGCGGTGGCTAGGCGGCCCAACAAAATTGCCGCAGCTGGGGCCGGTCCTAGACTTAAGGATTCACTTCACGCGCCTCTCATTTGCGCGCAATCTCCGAAGACCATGCCGCGCGCCAGTTCCGTTTTATTAAGGCAGAATAGGTGGCCGTTGTTGTCGCGTTGTAAAAACCGAACGACTTTGAAAAATGGTGATGGCGAAAGAAGATTCAGATGCTTCGCGCGATCCTGCTGCGAGTGAAGGCGCGAGCGCGATTGCGCGTGATGGGGCGCAGAAGCGCCGTGACCCTAATGAGCCATCCGCGGTCGTAGGACTGGGTGCCTCGGCGGGAGGCGTAGCACCATTGCAGCAGTTCTTCGCCGACATGAATCCGGAGAGCGGGCTCGGGTTCGTGGTGGTGATGCATCTTTCGCCGGAACACGAGAGCCAGCTGCCGAGCGTGTTGCAGCAAAAGACGAAGATGCCGGTGACGCAGGTGACGGAATCGGTGAAGGTCCGCCCGAACCACGTTTATGTCATCCCGCCGAATCACCAGCTGACGTTTGCAGACAGCACGCTCTGTTTGCTTCCAGCGCAACAACCCGGCCGGCGGGTGACGATCGACCTTTTTTTTCGCGCGCTCGCGCAGGCTTACGGTCAGCGCGCAGTCTGCGTAATCATGTCGGGCGCGGACTCCGATGGCATGATCGGGCTGAAACACGTTCGCGCGCACGGCGGGCTAACGATCGCGCAGGATCCCGACGAAGCCGAATATGACAGCATGCCTGGCGCGGCGATCGAGAGCGGGATGGTCGATTGGGTACTGCCGGTAGCAAAGTTGGCGCCGAAGCTATTGGAGTTTGTCCAGAACGAGAACCGGATGAAGTTGCCGCCGGAAATTCCGGAGGCGGCCGAGCCGGATGCGAAAGTGGAAGACGCGCCGGGCGGCGAAACGGTTTCCGAGGAGACGCGCGATAGCGAAGACGAATCGGCGATTGCGGAAGTGCTGGCGGATGTGCGCGCGAAGACCGGGCACGATTTCGAACATTACAAGCGCGCGACGGTGTTGCGCCGGATCGCGCGGCGAATGCAGGTCAATTCGGTCGAAACCATTCCGCAGTATCTCGAATTCATGCGCGTGCATCCGCTCGAGACAAGCTCGCTCTTTCAGGATCTGCTCATCGGCGTCACGCATTTCTTTCGCGATCGCGATGCTTTCACTGCGCTCGCGACCCACATTCCGCAAGTCTTTGGTGGCAAGCAGAAGGACGACGTGATTCGCGTATGGGTGGCGGGCTGCGCTACCGGCGAGGAAGCATATTCGATCGCGATTTTGCTTTCCGAACATGCCGGGCGGCACAAGGACCCGCCAAGGATTCAGGTTTTCGCCACGGACATCGATGAGCAGGCGATCGCGGAAGCGCGCGACGGGCATTACCCGTTAATGATCGAGGAGGACGTGTCGCCGGAACGGTTGCGTGCGTTCTTTGTGCGCGAGCAGGGCCGTTACCGCGTGCGCAAGAAAATCCGCGAGAGGGTTCTTTTCGCTCCGCACAATGTGTTGAAGGATTCACCATTCTCGCGTTGCGATCTTATTTCCTGCCGCAACCTTCTCATTTACCTGACAGCTGAGGCGCAGGCGCAAATATTCGATGTTTTTCATTTCGCATTGCGTCCGGACGGCCTGCTTTTCGTCGGCAACTCGGAAAATAACAACACTGCGCAATCACTTTTTTCTCCGGTGGACGCGAAGCAACGGTTGTTTGTGCGCCGTTCCACGCCCCGCTCTAACTGGAAATCGTTTCCTTCGCTCGCTCTCGGGAGAACAGTGCGATCACTGCCTCTCTGGCAAACGCGAACCGTGCGATTGCAACCGCACAGCGGCGCGAGAATTGCGATGATCGATACCGCGGAAGCGGCTCAGGCGGGCCAGTCGCGGCGCGAAGTTCTCTTTGGCGAACTACATCTGCGTTTACTCGAGCAATACGGGCCGCCGTCAATCGTTGTGAATGAGTCACATGAGATCGTGCACCTTTCCGAAAGTGCCGGGCGTTATCTTCACTTCGTCGGGGGCGAGCCGACAGCAAACATCGTTAAGGTGATCGACCCGGCGTTACAGATCGAACTGCGGGCGGCCCTTTTTCGAGCCGGGCGATCGCAGGAAGCGGTGAAGACGTCGCCACAGCGAGTTGAGATCAAGGGCACGGAGGAAATGATTTCTCTTGAAGTGCGTCCCATGCGCGCGAGCGATCAGGCGCACGGATTTTTCCTAGTCTTGTTTGAGAAACGGCGCGGCCCGCCAATCGTCTCCGACGCGGCGCCCGCGCACGAGACAATGGCACGGGACGCCGCCGCCGAGATCCAGTTCCTGAGGGAACAACTCAACGCCACGGTCGAGCAATACGAATCGGCGAATGAGGAGTTGAAAGCTGCGAATGAAGAGCTCCAGGCAATGAACGAAGAGATGCGTTCCGCGGCCGAAGAGCTAGAGACGAACAAGGAGGAATTGCAGTCGATCAACGAAGAGATGCTCACGGTCAATCACGAGCTGAAGAGCAGCGTCGAGGAGTTGAACCTAACGAATGCCGATCTCAACAATCTGATGGCGTCGACCGATATCGGGACAATTTTTTTAGATCGGGAGCTGCTTATTCAGCGGTTCACTCCGAGTGCGCAAAAGATTTTTAATCTCATCGAGTCGGATAGGGGCCGCGTCATCTCGGACATCACGAGTCGGCTCAACTACCCAGACTTCGTCGCCGAAGCGGAGAACGTGCTGCGAGACTTGCGGATGATCGAACGTGAATTGCAGGTGACCGACGACACATGGTATTTGACGCGAATCGCGCCCTATCGCACGACGGAGGATCGCATCGCCGGCGTAGTGGCGACGTTCATCGATATCACGCGCCGAAAAGAAGCCGAAGAAGCTCTTCGCCGAAGTGAGGCGCGGTTACGCAGTGCGATCGAGATCGAAACCATCGGCGTTTTCTTCTTCTCGCGCGATGGCCGCATCACGGAAACGAACGAGGCATTCTTGAAAATGACCGGTTACACGCGTGACGACGTGGAAGAAGGACTCGTGCGCTGGGATAAAATGACGCCGCCGGAATGGATGTCGTTAACGCACGAGGAAATGAATCGATTCGGCGCGACCGGAAAAATCGGTCCGTATGAAAAGGAATATATCCGCAAGGACGGGAGCCTTTGGTGGGGCCTTTTCACCGGGACAAAACTTGCTGAGAATTTAGGTGTCGAGTACGTGCTCGACATTAGCGACAAGAAAGAGGCGGAGGAACGATTGCGCGCGAGCGAGGAGCGCTTCCGGCAATTCGCGGAAAATTCAGCTGACGTCTTTTGGATACTCAACGCGAAGACGCAGCAGCTTGAATACATCAATCCGATTTACGAAAAGATGTTTGGTCAACCGCGCGAGCTTGTCATGCGCGACCGCAAACGGGGACTCGATTTGGTCATGCCCGAGGACCGCCAAGAAGTCGCAACTGGACTGCCACGGGCACTTGCTGGCGAAACTTTCACGCGCAATTACCGCATCATTCGGCCGAGCGACGGCGAGCAGCGCTGGATTCGCGACACCGGTTTTCCGATCCGCGACGCAGAGGGCAACGTCGTCCGCATCGCCGGCGTGGCACGGGATGTAACCGACGAGAAGGAGCGCTCGGAGCAGTTGCGCGAAAGCGAAGAGAAATTGCGGCTCCTCATCGAAGGCGCGCCGGAGTACGCGATGTTCCTGATGGATTCGGGCAATCACATTATCTATTGGAGCAAGGGCGCGGAGCGCGTGTTCGGCTGGCTTGCGGAAGAAGCCTTGGGGCAAACCGGCGAAATAATCTTCACGCCCGAAGATCGCGCCAGTGAAGCCGAGGAAAAGGAGATGGCGATCGCTCGACGCGACGGGTCCGCCCCTGATCGCCGCTGGCATATGCGCAAGGATGGAAGGCGCATCTGGGTCGACGGAATCATGCATCGGCTCGACGATGAGAATGGGAACTTGCGTGGTTACGCCAAGATCGCGCGCGATGCCACCGAGCAGCGAAATGCCGAGGAAGCGTTGCGCCAGTCCCACGACAAAATGGAAGAACGAGTCAACGAGCGGACTCGAGATCTTCTGGCAACTAATAGAGAACTGGAGCAGACAATGGCACAACGTCAGCAGCTCGAGCGCGATTTGCTCGAAATCAGCGAGCGGGAAAAACGACGGATAGGCCAGGATTTGCACGACATTGTTTGCCAGGAATTGACGGCAGCGGCGTTGTTTTTGAAATCCAGCGCCAACAGAACCGCTGCAAAGAACCCGGCAGCGGCGAAAACACTGGGCGAGGCTGCAGAAATCGTTAACCGCAACGTCACACTGGCGCGCAATCTCGCGCGCGGTTTCCAACCTGTGAAACTCAGCGGGGGCGAATTTACTGCGGCGATGCGCGCGCTAGTTTCACAAACAAACAAAAGCTCATCCATCCATTGTCGTCTCGATATGACGCAGACAATCCAACTGCCGGATGAAACCATTGCGCTCAATATTTATCGAATCGCACAGGAGGCCCTAACAAATGCGATCAAACACGCTATGGCGAAAACGGTGGTGGTTTCAGTGCGCAAGAACCGTGGCGCGCTGCAACTAACGGTCGAGGATGACGGCAAGGGGTTCCAAAAGAAGAAGCGCTCGAAAGGTCTTGGTCTCCATATCATGGATTATCGGGCGAGCGTTCTCGGCGGCACTTTTGAGATCGAATCAAAGCCAATGAGCGGAACCCGAATTACCTGCATTGTTCCCTTGAAATCCGCGTCTATGAAAAAGTAATCCGGTCCGAATCAAATCGGAGCGCGACAGGTTCACCACGGTGTTCGATCCAAAGGCAAGACGGAACGGGAAGATCGCATTAAATTTTTAGATCTGACGTGGATTCTGGCTGCTCCCAACTATTTGGTCGACCCATTCGATTTGATTCCGGACATGACTCCGTTGCTCGGCTTCGTTGATGACGCAACCGTTGTCGGATTTGTCACGGATCAAACCCGGCAAACGCTGGACGAATTCATGATCTGGGAAACGATTGGCGTCAGCAATCTTGCGTAGTTCGCCTAGCGGATTACCGCATGGGCCTGGGGTGATAATAGAGGCTTGCCTCATACCAAAAATGTCTAACCATGCGAAGCAGCGAACCGCGAGATAGCCTACGATTCACTCTGTGAGTGCTTGCCATCCACCCTTTAGCTGCGTTGACTGCTTCTCAGGTCTCGCCGTCGCTGACCTTGTGTCTCGTTAGGCCCAAACGTTCGATGCTCATCCGCCGTTGAATAGCCCAATTAGCAGGCTACTGGGCGGCACCTTGTCGAATTGGCCTTATCCCGGATAGGCGGCGACAATTTTGTTGACGGCTTCCTGCACGGCAGCTGCATTCCTCTCGGTTGAGCCGACCGCGGCCTGACCAAGACCCCGGAAAACCAGTTTGTGCGTTTTGCTATCGACAAAATCGATCACAAGGGTGCCTTCCGTATACTGCTGGACATCGGCGTTCATTGCCCAGTGGCCTCTGCCGTAGGGTCCATACGCTGAGGAATAGGCGGTAAAGCCACGTGCAGGGATGACGTTTAGTTGCTCTCTCGTGAAGACGATAGGGACGATGTAGAGATCGGCGTTACGCTCCGATTCTTTAAGGCCGCGGGCTGCCAGGCTGGAACGCAACGAAGATTGCAAGGCTGCTGCCGTGGTGGGCCCTAGACGGATCGAAGCCGTATCGATTGCGTAGGTATGGTATTTGCCGAACGCGGCGGCGTGATCGTAATCGGTCTTCACCGTGACGTGTGGGCTGGTATTGCAAGCGGCGAGCGCACAAAAGATCAGCGAAACAATAAGGTATTTGTGTAGTTTAAATTTCGGTCTCATATGTCGTTAGTTGTTGATGCAACAAGTAAAGTGGTCCGCGTCAGGTGAGTGTTGGACCTTGATCCTACGGCCAAGGATTAGCCGCCCGACCCGACGTACTCGGCGGAGTAGGTGTCGAACTTCGCGGTCGAACCAACTGGCGGCGGACTTTTGACGTCATAAACATTGTTTCCAACTACTTCCTGCGATTGGGTGTCCCAGATCATAACGCTCTTCTTTGCTCCCGGCGAGGTATGCTCATCTTTCTCGGTGTCGACTGCGATGTAGCGCGTTTTGCGCGCTTTCAACTGGCTCTTGCGTTCGGCGTAGGCGCGCTGGGCCCTCTCCTCTGCGATGCGGTGTTGGCGCTCTGTTGCCTGGTGTTTTGCGATGATATAAGTGACGGCCGCGATTGCTGCTCCCGTCGCCGCTCCGATGGCGACGGATTGGCCCGTGCTCGCACCCGAGGCGTGCGCGATTCCTCCTGCCGCTGCGCCGCCCGCGGCGCCGAATATACCGGCATTTTCTAACGGCGTGAGATCAGCGCAACCGGTGACGATGGACGCTGCCGCCAAGAGCGACGAAGTCTTCAGGGTCACAATTCTCATAAGTTGCGAGTCTAGAGTTACACGCTTTCCGGTTGCAAGACATTTGCTTGGCCCGTCGCCGCGAAAATCACGGCGACGGATTCGATCCCGGGTCAAGGTTGTGTTGTCGGCACCATTCCTGAGCAGCGGGATTGCCGCTGTTCGCAGCGCGTCGATACCACACGGCTGCTTCCTGGGCGTCGGCGCTCACGCCAGTACCAGCCTCTAGACAACGCGCATACAAATACATGCACAGGGCATTGTTCTGTCTGGCGCCGTCGCGGAAAAGACTCACCGCTTTTTCTGTTCGCTTCGCCTGGTCTTTGCCGAGATCCGTTTCGTCGCTTGTGAGGTAAAGGACGCCGAGATTGCCCATCGAATCGAGATAATTCAATTTCGACGCCGCGCTGTAGAGGCGGAAAGCCTCGCGATCATTGCGCTCAGTTCCGATGCCCTTGTGGTAACAATTTGCTAGTCGATCCATCGCGCGCGGGTCATTTGCCGACGCGGCGTTCTGCAAAAGCGCGACCGCTTTCGTTGAATTTTTACTTACGCCTTTGCCGAGCAGATAGCACTCCGCCAGTAACATTCCCGCGGCCACATCGCCCGCTGCGCGTCCCTGTTCGAACCACTGCGCGGCTTTCACGAAGTCGCGATCAACACCCGCACCATTGGAAAAACGCAGACCCACCTCTGTCATCGCATGCGCGCGCCCACGTGCCGCTGCCGCGCAAAGCCAATCGAAGGAAGCTTTCGGATCGCGCTGGCGCAGAAAATCACCTAGCATCTCCATTGCACTCACGATTTCCATCTTTGCGGCCTCGGTCAGCGGCCCGCGCAGCGCATCGAAATTCTCCTCACGCACCGTGTCTTCGGATCGCAATTTGCTGAGTAACAATTCGAGATTTACGCGACCAAGTTCCTTCTGTGGGAAATTTTTCTGCAGGCGGACGTAGGCCGCTACGGCTGCCGGCCAATCGTGCGCGGCTTCATATTTCTGCGCTTCCGCAATTGCCGTCCGCCAAACTTCCTGCTCCTCCGGTGACGGAGCTGCGCGCGGCGATGCCGGGGCTGTTCCGGGCGAGACGGATTGCACGACCAGCGGCACGCCGCTTGGGACAGGCGCCGAAAATGGCGAAGTCACTGCACTCCGCGGCGCGCGGACTTCTGTCGGCCAATCGCGTTTAAACAACAGCAGCGCGCCGAACCCGAGCAACACGACAACGGCTGCTATCGACCAGAGGATCGCTCTGGCTACGTTTGGGCGGGCGCGCCGCTCGTGCTGAATTTCAGCACGTGCTTCGTCTATCGGCGCAGGAAAATTCTGTTCCGATGCGATTTGGGCGAGGCATTTCTCGATTGCAACACGAAGTTCGACCGGGGTCTGCGGGCGCTTAAGCGGATTTTTTTCGATCATGTGCGCCACGAGCGCACGCAAACACGCCGGCACATTTTGTAATCGTTCCAGCGGTGGGGGCTTGTGAAGGTGCTGGCTCATCACTTGCGCGAGCGAGCCACCAAACGGCACTTGTCCGGCCAGCATATACCAGAGCGTCACACCCAGCGAATAGATGTCGGAGCGCACATCGATTTCCTTTTCCTCGAGCTGCTCCGGACTGGCGAAGTGCGCTGTGCCGACAAAACCTCCCATTGAAAGCGTTGCCAGATCCTCGTCGTCCGTATGCTTGATTGATTTGGCGAGACCGAAATCGATGACCTTCACCAAGAAATCGTCATCGTCTTTCACAAGCATCAGATTCGCCGGTTTGATATCGCGATGAACGAGGTGATGTCTTGTTGCGGCAGCGAGAGCGCGCGTGACCTGTAATGTGATCCGCAGCGCCATCACAGGACTCACCGGTCCCTCGCGTCGAATGAACGATTCAAGCGTTTCGCCATCGACAAATTCCATAGCGTAGTAGAAGGCGTTGCCGCTGGTCCCGAGATGGAAGACGGAAGCGACATTGGGATGGCGCAACTGCGCTGCCGCCCGCGCCTCGCGCAGGAAGCGCTGCTGCGCGACGCTACTCTCGAGCAACTTTGAGTTGATCACCTTAAGCGCGACATTCACTCGCAGGTTTGTGTCGAACGCCTTATACGTGATTCCCATCGCGCCGCGGCCGAGCTCGACGGGCGAGCCATCCTCACGAGTGAGGGTTTGATAATGATCGAAGCTGATTCTCTCCGGCATCGACGGGGCCAATTATAACGACTATTCGTCGCCCAACAACGCGACCTTGTCGCGCGCGATTCGATATCAGATAATCCGACTCACCCTTATGCCTGCCAGACTTCAGGTCACGCCCAGCGTCGGCGAGCCGTTCGAGCTCATTATTGGCAATACAGCCACTATCGGACGCACGAGCGACAACACCATTTGCCTGCACGGCAGCCCACTCGTCTCCCGTCAGCACGCTCTTCTTCGGTGTCACGACGGATACCGTTATCAACTCATCGATCTCGGGAGTCGCAACGGCACCTTCGTCGATGACCAGCGCGTGGTGATGCCGACAACACTGAGCGAAGGCGCGCGAATCCGGATTGCTCATAATGAGCTGCGCTTCGAGCAGATCGAGGAGGATTTTTCTACGGCTCAGCTCGAACCCACTGTCGCTGGCTCCATCGATAGCACGGCCGCCGCCATTCGATCCGTCGCATTGTTGGTCTGCGACATTCGCGGTTTCAGTACCATGGCGGAAAAAATCCCTAGTTCCGACCTTGCCCAGCATCTCGGCGTCTGGTTCCGCGAAGCGGGAAACCTCGTGCACAAAAACGGCGGCATCGTCGATAAGTTCATCGGCGATGCACTTCTTGCCTACTGGGGCGGTTGCGAGTCGGATGGCGCCGATTGCGCCGCTACGCTGCGGATCGCGCGCGAATTGCTCGCGCTTGCTGCAACTGTGAAATGGAGCGACGGCCAGCCGTTTCGGGTCGGCGTTGCGCTTCATTACGGCGTAGTCACGTGCGGCAATGTCGGCCTCGATGCTCAGCGCGACGCCACTATCATTGGAGATGCTGTCAACACCGTCTTCCGTCTCGAATCGCTCATGAAAGAACTGGATCGGCAGATTTTGTTTTCAGCCGATTTCCGCGAACATCTCGCCACAAGTGAAAATTTCATTGATCTCGGCGAGCGGAGATTAAAGGGGAAACAGCAGCTGGTGCGCGTTTACGGTCTGGCCTAAGCTGCTTTAGGACGGCGTTAGCGACCGAAATCAACTCCGCGCTCTCGAATCCGTAGCGTCTTCGGTAGCATCGGCCGATTTGCCTCTAGGTTCCGATGGTTAAGAGTCAGCTGCTCTGCCAATTGAGCTAACCGTTCAAGTAACTTCTCCCAGGTAAATGGGTTGGAAGGTGTATATTCGTGCTTTACTGGTTTTGGTAACGCGCTTTACACGGGCGAATCCGTGGCGACGCTTTGTTGAATAAGCTGATCGAGTTTAGTCAGATCAATCGGTTTGACGAGATGATGCTTGAATCCAGCCTCGCGGGTCTTTCGGATATCTTCTTCCATCCCAAAACCCGTCAGAGCGATTCCAACGAGCGGGCGGGCAGAGCTCAGTTTCTGCATTAGCTCAATTCCGCTCCCATCTGGCAAACCTAAATCGCTAATCAACACATCAAACTCTTCTTTAGCATTTAACTCGAGCGCGGACTGGAGACTCGTCGCGGATTGCACATAGTATCCGCGGCGCCGAAGCAGGTTGGTCAGCGACCTGTTGGTATCTTCATGATCCTCCACCAGCAGAATGCGCATGCTTTGACGCTGCGAAGTCTGGCGTCGAACCGTCGGCACGGCATCTCGGTCCGGCTTTTGGCAGGTGGGGAAAGCGAGACGGAACTTGGTACCCTTATTACGGCCAGCGCTTTCTACCCTAATGGATCCCTTGTGCGCTTCGACCAGCGTCTTGCTGATCGCCAGACCGAGACCCAGACCACCGAACTGTGTTCTGGTACCCTGTTCGAACGCATCGAAGATTTTTGGCAGAGTCTCCGGCTCAATTCCAAGTCCGGTGTCGGCGATCTCTACATGCAATTGTTCGTCCGAATCATTGCCCGTCGAGATATGAATTTGCCCGTCTTTGGGGGTAAATTTCACCGCGTTGTTGATCAGGTTCCAAAAGATCTGCTGCAATCGCGCCGGATCGGCACGGAGATGGACCTTTTGCGCGGCCAGATCCAGTCGGAGGGTTAACTGCTTCCGGACAATTTCACTCTGATAAATCTCGAGAGCGTTGTGTAAGAGGCTGTGGGCGTCAACGACCTCGAAATTGAGTTGAACCTTGCCTTTGCTAATGCGTGTTAAATCCAGCAGATCGTCGATCAGCCGCGCCTCTAACTCGACATTGCGGCGAATCATATGCAGTGATTCGTGAATGTTCTCGGGCAATGCCTGCTCACCCTCCAGCTCCAAAGCTGACGCGATCACCGGTGTAAGCGGTGTCCGCAATTCATGACTGAGCATGGCGAGAAACTGATCTTTCGCGAGATTGGAGCGCGCTTTTTCCTGCAATTCCTGGTTGGTTTTCTGCAATTCTTGCTGACCTTTTTGCAGTTCGCTCGCGAGGGACTGCGATTGCTTGAGAAGATTTTCCGTCCGCGTGTTGGCTTCAATGGTGTTAAGAACGATGCCGATACTCTCGGTCAACTGTTCGAGAAAAGCTTGATGAGTCGAATTGAAACGATCGAGTGAGGAGAGTTCCATCACCGCTTTTACCTCTCCCTCGAACAAGATCGGAAGGACGACAATGTTCATTGGCTGCGATTCGCCCAAACCCGAGCTGACTTTAACGTAGTCTGTGGGCACGTTTGTCAGGAGAATGCTTCGCTTTTCCAACGCCGCTTGCCCGACCATAGTTTCGCCGAGTTTGAAATTAGTTTTGACTCCGTCGCCGTTGCGACCTGCATAGCTTGCGAGAAGCTTGAGCTCCGGCACCTCATCCGAGCTATTCATAATATATAAGACACCTTGTTGCGCCGAAACCAGTGGAGCGAGCTCGGACAGAATCAATTTGCCCACCGTCAGCAAATCTCGCTGACCTTGCAGCATGCGCGTGAATCTGGTGAGATTCGTTTTTAACCAGTTCTGCTCTTCATTTCGCAATGTGGTGTCTTTCAAATTGCGAATCATTTCGTTAATGTTGTCCTTCACGAAAGCTACCTCGCCCCGGGCTTCCACCTGGATCGAACGAGTCAGGTCACCCTTGGTGACAGCCGTCGCCACATCAGCAATCGCGCGAAGCTGAGTTGTTAAATTCGCGGCCAGGCGATTCACGTTGTCTGTCAAATCGCGCCACGTTCCGGCAGCGCCCGGCACATTCGCTTGACCGCCGAGTTTTCCTTCAACACCGACCTCGCGCGCTACTGTCGTTACCTGATCCGCGAAAGTCGCCAGTGTATCGGTCATGCTGTTGATCGTGTCCGCGAGCTCTGCAATTTCGCCTTTGGCTTCGACCAGCAGCTTTTGCTTAAGATCGCCTTTGGCGACAGCGGTGACGACTTTAACAATCCCGCGGACTTGATTAGTAAGGTTGCCGGCCATGAAGTTCACGCTGTCGGTCAAATCGCTCCATGTCCCACCCACGCCCTGAACCACGGCTTGCCCGCCGAGTTTGCCTTCTGTGCCTACTTCGCGGGCTACTCGGGTCACTTCGGATGCAAACGAATTAAGTTGGTCCACCATCGTATTGACGGTGTTTTTCAATTCAAGGATCTCACCTTTTACATCAACCGTGATCTTCTTTGACAAATCGCCGCTCGCGACGGCAGTGGTAACGGCAGCAATGTTTCGCACCTGGGTGGTCAGGTTCGACGCCATGAAATTGACCGAGTCCGTCAAATCTTTCCATGTTCCGGAAACGCCCTCGACCCGTGCCTGTCCGCCAAGCGATCCCTCCGAACCGACCTCGCGGGCCACGCGCGTAACCTCTGAGGCGAACGAGCGCAATTGATCGACCATGGTGTTGATCGTGTCTTTCAATTCCAAAATCTCACCACGCACGTCGACCGTGATTTTTTTCGACAGGTCGCCGTTCGCAACTGCCGTCGTGACCTCGGCAATATTGCGCACCTGTCCGGTCAAATTACGGGCCATCGAGTTCACCGAATCAGTTAAATCTTTCCAGGTACCAGCAACCCCTTTTACTTGGGCCTGACCGCCGAGCTGGCCTTCTGAACCTACTTCCCTAGCCACGCGGGTCACTTCCGCGGCAAACGAGCTGAGTTGATCAACCATCGTGTTAATCGTGTTTTTCAACTCCAAAATTTCGCCTTTCACATCCACCGTGATCTGCTTCGAGAGGTCCCCGCGCGCGACCGCTGTCGTGACCTCCGCGATGTTGCGAACCTGACCGGTAAGATTGCCCGCCATCGTGTTTACCGAATCGGTTAGATCTTTCCACGTTCCAGCGACTCCGCGCACATCCGCTTGTCCGCCAAGTTTTCCTTCGCTACCCACCTCGCGCGCTACTCGGGTCACTTCTGATGCAAATGAGCTCAATCGATCCACCAGCGTGTTGATCGTGTCTTTCAACTCCAAAATCTCACCCCGCACGTCGACCGTGATTTTTTTCGACAAGTCGCCATTAGCCACAGCAGTCGTGACGTTTGCAATGTTGCGCACTTGCGCTGTTAGGTTGCCGGCCATTGAATTCACTGAATCAGTCAGATCTTTCCAGGTTCCGGCGACACCCTTTACCTGCGCTTGACCACCGAGTTTTCCTTCCGTGCCAACTTCACGTGCGACACGCGTAACTTCGGACGCGAATGAACTGAGTTGATCGACCATTGTATTGATGGTGTTTTTCAACTCGAGAATTTCACCTTTCACATCCACCGTGATCTTCTTCGACAAATCGCCCGTCGCGACGGCGGTTGTTACTTCGGCGATATTTCGCACCTGGCCGGTGAGATTTCGCGCCATGAAATTCACCGAGTCAGTAAGGTCTTTCCAAGTCCCGGAAACGCCCTCGACTCGTGCCTGGCCGCCAAGAATTCCTTCCGAACCCACCTCGCGCGCCACGCGCGTTACTTCCGACGCAAACGAACGCAGCTGATCGACCATCACGTTTACCGTGTCCTTCAACTCGAGAACCTCACCTTTCACATCCACCGTGATTTTCTTCGTCAGGTCGCCGTTCGCCACAGCCGTCGTCACGGTCGCAATGTTGCGCACTTGGGCAGTTAAATTTCCTGCCATCAGATTCACGTTCTCCGTGAGGTCTTTCCACGTCCCGGCCACGCCCTTCACTTTCGCTTGTCCGCCCAGCTTTCCTTCCGTGCCCACTTCCCGCGCCACCCGGGTTACTTCGGAAGCAAAAGCGCCCAATTGATCGACCATCGTGTTCACGATCTTGGCCGTTCGCAAAAATTCTCCTTCCAGTTGCCGACCTTCTATGTCCGTTGCCATCGTTTTGGAGAGATCACCTTTGGCAACAGCGCCGATAACTCGCGCCATTTCGCTCGTCGGATGAACTAGATCGCTAATTAATCCGTTGACGGACCGAATCGCCTCTGCCCATGAATTCGATACGTCCCCCAACGAGGCGCGTTGAGTAATTCGCCCTTTCTTGCCAACAGCACGCCCGATTCGATCAAGTTCCGTCGTTAGTCGCTGATTTTTGGCGATAACCTCGTTAAATGTGTCCGCGATTTTCCCCGCAACGCCGGTCCAGTCGTCGGGTAATCGCACCGAGAAGTCGCCGCGCTTAAACGCCATCAAAGCTCTCAACAGCTGACCGTTGTCGCAGTCGTGAATGCCGGAACGCGAACCATTGGCAGCCGCCGCTCGCCGAGAGGGGGAAGTGTTTTTTTTCATAATCGAGCCAGGAACCAGAAGCTTGAGCTACTCTTTCCGCCCGATGAAATCCGTAAGAATTTACCCGCCATAGTCGGTGGCAAAGCCCAACTTGATCGCACAACTTTGTCCTCCGAGCAAGAAGGGTGCTCGGTAGCTCATGAATGCCTGTCTATCGGCCTCTGCGTTTCCGATTTCTCTGGCTCTCCAGAAGGTAACCTGACGGATGCCCAAAAGTTTATAAGGATGCTCACTGTTGAAAGAAGACCGCGATCATAGCAAATAGGAAAAAAACGCGGCTAAAACTTAATCACACGGCCGGGACAGCCCAAAACACGATCGCCGGCGAATTAGTAGCATGAACTCAAGCACAACAGACAAAGTGAAGGGCACGGCAAAAGAGGTTGCGGGCAAAGTGAAAGAAGAGACCGGGAAGGCGGTTGGAAATCCCAATTTAGAGGACCGTGGCACGACGGAAAAAATCGCCGGCAAAGTGGAACGGAAAGTCGGAGACGTGAAGAAGGTATTTGGCAAATAAAGCTAACTCGGTGGTGAGGTAAACGGTTATGAAGGTCGAAAAGCCTCGCCACCTCCCTCCCGAGCAATCCCTGAGCGCGTACCGACTATATCTTAGTGGAATTTGCATTTGGCGGTAGTGCCGCGTCCCAGCTGAGTGTCTCTCGATAGCTTAGTGCTTGAAAACGAGACCCAGCACGAAACCGACGCCGAGCGCAGTGAAAACCGCTTTCATAGGGTTTTTGCGCACATAAGCCTCGCCGTCCTGTCGAAGCGTCCGCACACGCTGTTTGGCTTCGTCGAGTACCACGCTGGCTTCTTCAGCATCATCTTTCGTTACTGGCGCCGCTGACTTCAAGTCTTCAGCCATGCGCCATGCCTCTTCGCTGTGTGCCCCTTTATTCCGGGCGCTGCTTCCCCCGACACTGCTTCCAATCATATCTTCGTTAGCCATTGTTCTCCCTTATTTATGGTTTCCAGATCCTGCCCGGCAGCGGGGCCGCGCAAATATCTTCTCCAATAAACGCAGCTGAGGCGATCCGTGCGCTTACGATCAAGAGTTCAGCGCGACTCACGCTTGCGTGTGACGCGCGTAATGATGCTCCACACCTTTGGGCAGCAAACGTTTGCGCCCTCGTTGCCGCCGGCGCGCGAGAGTGGCACGGCCACCCTTTGTTTTCATGCGCGCACGAAAACCATGCTGGCGTTTGCGCGTTCGTTTTGATGCCTGATAGGTGCGTTTCATTTGCTCACGGTAAACGTGGACGGGAAAGGTAGAAATCGGGCTGCCATTGTCAACGACAGTTGTTGATGCTCGTGTAGCGAGCGCCCTAGAGTGGTAGTTCGGTGTTTGAGATAAACGCCGCTACACGTTTTGATGGCAAAACCGCGAGTTGCCACTGGCCGCTTTTTCGATGATAAACTCACAATGAATCATGTCGTCATTGAGCCGGCGACGGCCGAAGACCTGGACGAATTGTCCGATCTGCTCGGCGAGCTTTTCAGTGAAGAGAGCGATTTCCGGCCAAACAAGGACAAACAATTACGTGGCTTGCGATTGATTTTCGAGCAGCCGAACCGCGGGCGCGTTTTCGTTCTCCGGCGCGATCATTCCATCGTCGGGATGATTAATTTGCTCTTTACTATCAGCACAGCGGAAGGCGGCTTCGTCATGTTGCTGGAGGATCTCGTCATTCACAAAGGATTTCGCGACCATGGTTATGGTTCGCAATTGCTCGAATACGCCGTCGACTTTGCTCGCCAGAAAAATTTCCTCCGCATCACCTTGTTAACCGATCGTCCCGAAATCAAATCCCAGGCCTTCTTCAAGCGTCATGGCTTTTTCGAGTCGGCTATGATTCCGATGCGGTTATTAATCACGCCGGAAACTCCGCAAAGCGACATGACGCTTTAGGCGGTTTGCACCACCCGCAGTTTCGACGGAATAACCCCGATGCGAACTGGTGTAATTCGTCTTTTCCGCTTCGCCGGTATTGACGTCTACCTGCATTTCACCTGGTTCCTGGTGGCGGCGATCTTCATGACCGATTACATGCGTCGCTACCAATCGCCGATCTGGGGCGTGCTGGAATACATCTCCCTGTTTGTCATTGTGCTCATGCACGAGTTCGGGCATGCGCTGGCCTGTCGTCAGGTTGGAGGGGTGGCTGATCGCATTGTTCTCTGGCCCTTGGGTGGCGTTGCCTTTGTTAATCCGCCACGGCGTCCCGGCGCTTATCTTTGGAGTATCGCTGCCGGTCCGCTGGTAAATGTCGCCCTCATTCCGATTCTGGCCGCCGCGGGAAACCTTGTTTCGCAGAGCGAGAATTCCCTTGCTCCGACCGACGCTTATCGATTCATCACCGACCTGCGCTACATCAATTTCTGGCTCCTAGTTTTCAACATGTTGCCGGTCTTTCCACTCGATGGCGGACAGATCGTGCGGGGTTTGCTCTGGTTTCCATTCGGTGAAATTCGAAGTTTGCAAATTTCCAGTGTGATCGGTCTCATTGGTGGAGCGATTCTCGGAATAATCGGATTGATGGCCGGATCGGTGTGGTGGGCGGTGTTGGCGTTTTTCCTATTAAGTCGCGCCTGGTACGGCTGGCAGCAGGCCAAGGCGATGGTCGCTGCGTCAAAAATGGGAATTCCGATTTCGCCTTCGCCCACTACGCCAGAAAATCCGGTGTCACGGTAGGGTCGCTCGGGATGGCGACTGGATCTGATCGATCAAGCGTTTGCGGAAATCGGCGCGGAACAAAATTTCATCCGAAGCGATCTCAACCGGCTTTCGGCTTGGTTCCGAGAGATTCTTCTGTGCAAACGCTTTTAGCTCCTCGATTCGGGCTGGATCGGAGAAAAAAGTGAAAAGGCTCGGAAGATAGCTGTTGGCGTTTACCGCATCGACCTTTGCAATCAACGGTTTCAGATTTTTTTTGGCGAATTCCCAGGCGAGGTCCGGCCGGTCGCTTTCCCGGGCAACTTTCGAAACCATAAAAACAGCCCGGCTGGTCGGGAGCTCATCCGTCAAGGCAATGGCTAACGATTTTTGGATCAGCTTGGGATCCGTGGTAAAGGCGAGCGCGTCATAGTAATTTTGTTTTTCTTCGGTGCTCGTTGTTTTCAAACCGAGCTCGTGCAATTTCTCCCAGGTAGCCGCGTCGCCGTAGCGCATGGCAATGGCAAAGGTTGGCGCCCGCAGATCGGGCGGAACGCTGGAGCGGTCTCTCAAGTAGTTCTCGAAATTCTGCCGGCACATTTGGATGACCTCTTCGTCGCCCAATAATCCGAGTTCCTGGACCAGACTTGCGCGCAACAACGAAGCTGTCATTGGTTCGCCGGGCTTTGGCTGGAAGGTGAGCGTATCGAGAGTGGGTCGCAAAGCTCCCCGCGCATAGCGCCGGAATTGTTCCTGCTCCCGTGCGCCGGCAAGAAGGTGATTGATTGAATCAAAGACGTTGACGATCTCGTCGCGAATGCCGAGCACGGTGCTCTCCGGCAACCGACCGACCAGACCAGTGTAAAAGCTGAAGGGTTGGCGCCCGGCCTGAACAAACGCCCACGCATCGCTCAGCAAATTCACCTGATCGGGCACGTTCATCCCGGGCAAACTCGCGAGTAGCAGGTTCCACGACTGCTCATCGTAGGCCACGCGATAGTTGCCCGCCCCTTCAACGTTCAGCTTCAGCCCGCGATCAGGAGAAACATCTTCAAGCGTCGCCGTTTTGTCCGACATCAAAAGCGTGGCCGGCGCGCTCTGGCCATCAATGAAATAGGTGAGGGGAATTTTCCAAGTCGTCCCCGTATTGTCGTGAAAATTAATGGTGAAACGCTCTTGCGAAAGCGCGACCTTGCCATTGGCTTCCCGTTTCACATTCACGACTGGAAAACCAGGCTGCTCGGTCCAGCCGGCCGCAATTTCGACAACGGGCTTGCCGGAGGCTTCCTTCAGCGCATTCCATAAATCAGCCGTGGTGGCGTTGGAATATTTGTGGGCTTGCATGTAGCGCCGAATCCCATCCCGGAAGGTTTCTTCGCCCAGAAAGCTTTCCAGCATGCGCAGAAAGGACTGTCCTTTTTTGTAAGTGATATCGTCGAACGCGCTGTTGGCCTCGGCTTCGTTGGCGACTTTCTGCTGGATCGAGTGAGTCGTGGCGCGGGCATCGCCTTCCATCGCTGTTTCCTTGACGATACCGATTCGCCGGGCCGGATCGCGTGGCACGCTTTTCTCCAGCCAGACTTCCCATTGCGGATTAAAATGAGCGGTGCATTTCGTCCCCATCCAGGAAGCGAACCCTTCGTTGAGCCAGAGATTGTCCCACCACGCCATGGTGACGAGATCACCGAACCATTGGTGGGCCACCTCGTGTGCGATTACTTCATAAACGCGTTGCTTGGTTGCACCCGATGAATTTGCAGGATCAAATAACAGCGCCGTTTCGTAGTAGGTAATTCCGCCCCAGTTTTCCATCGCACCACCGAATCCGCCCGGAATCGCAAGCTGGTCTAGCTTTGGCAGGGGATAAGGAATCCCGAAGTATTCGTTGTAATAATGCAAAATCTGGGCGGTAGCTTCCAATGCATAACGCGCGCTCTCTGCTTTGCCTTTTGTGGTGGTGATGCGCAGCTTTACGCCGTCCACTTCCGATTCAATTGCGTCGAACTCGCCTGCGCAAAAAACATTCAAATAACTGGACATCGAGGGCGTTGGTTGAAATTGCACTTCGCGACCGCCCGCGACTTTTTTTTCACTGGCAATCGGCATGTTCGAAACCGCCATCCAATTTTCCGGGACGACTGCGGTTAAATGAAAACGCGCACGAAAAACCGGCTCATCCCAACACGGGAAAAGTCGCCGCGCATCGGTGGCCTCGAATTGTGTTCCGAGGAACATCTTGTTCGCCCCTGTAGTTTGCTCCTGATATTTGGCGTAGAAGAGACCGCGGCCGAATTGATTGATCTTCCCGTCGAACTTGAGCGCGAGCGTGTGCTCGCCCGGGGTTAAGTCGTCAGACAGCGCAATTGTCAGCAACTCGGCTTTGCCATCGAAATTGATTGCTGTTTTCGGGACAGCTTTGCCGTCAACGTCCGCGGCAGTAACCGTAAGATCGAGCGCATTCAAAATGATCTGCCGGGTCGATTGCTCGACATTTAGCTTCACAACCTCGCGGCCAGAAAACGTGAGCTTTTTGAGATCGGGTTTAAACCAAATCGCGTACTCAGTCGGACGGAGCTGTTTCGGCAATTTTCCCGGTGTGCTGGCGAAATCGAAAGGCGTTTCGGCGTGAAGAGAAGTCACAGCGGCAACAAGATAAACCAGAACAAAGAAACGCATCCGCGCACTATAAGCCATTGCATAAATCCGAAAGCCGGAATTGGCCTATGCGAACTTGACGGCTTAAAGCCGTCAAGTTTCTGGAAGAACCGATGATCAGTGCGACCATTCAAGCCACTTGCTAGGAAAGCCCGTTTCGGCGTGACGCCGAAGCCAACACGCGAGACGCGTGCGCTACCAATCCGCGATCGGCGCCGCTAACTGAACTATTTGCGAACGTCAACGCTCGATTGCGGTTTTCTCGGCTAATGAGACGACTTAGAGACAGATGATCGCAAAAAATCGCGCCACGCTTTACTGTACTATCAGCACGATGACAAGCTGACCGTCGCCTACCTGCGGACCGCGAATGATCAGGGGGCTTGCTTTGCTCAATCTGGCTTTGGTTTCCAGCAATAGCTTTTGCTCCTGAAAAAGTTTTAGATTGAGAACATAGGCATCAGCTTTCTCGCCCCGGGAATCGACATGGAGGGAGAAATACTTGCTGCTCGCGAGCCAATCTTCTTCGCCGGTTTTTAACGTCTTGCGCGCTTCCCCGATAAGTTGGAACTGGGAATAACCAAAAAGTTTTCGCAGCGCTCCTTCAATTTGGGTTACTTCCGCCGGCGTCGGTTCGGTCGGTGGCGAATTCGTCGCGATAATTAATCCACTCCAGACTGTTTGTTCTGGAAGTGACGCTCCCCCGCTACCAAGCGCGACGGAGAGAATCGCGATCAGTAACAGAAGACGCGGTCTCATTTCTATTTTGCCGCATATTCGGGCGGCAGCGATTGCAGACCATCTACCCAAAGCACGGTCACGTGATCGTCCTTTTTCTCGAACATCGAAATGGTCGCGTTCGGACTTACGGTCGGATCAACCTGAGCCCCCAAAATCTGGGTCAGATACTGGGACCGACTCGAGGGCGTCTTCTCACGAAAAACCACCACCGTGCAGATCGCGAAGACCGCCAGCGAAGTGATACCGCCCCAAAGCAGCCGTCGAATCGTCCACCAGCCGCTCTGAATCGCGTCAGCCTCCGATCGCATCGGCGCCTTCTCACGATCCAAACGTTCCCGTAATTGATGGCTGAAGAAATCAGCGTTGCTTAGCGCCATCGCTTGCTCGCGCAAAAGGGAGCCGACTTGTTTCGCGCCCTGCTTTTCCGCTTCAGCCGCAGTCCTATCCGGGAGCGAGGCCAGGAACTCTTCGAGTTCACGACCCGTTAGCTGGTCGTCGATCCAGGCCGTCCACTTTTCCTCAAACGTTTTCATAAACATCCCTCAATAGGTTCTGCAGTTTTTTGCGCGCATAAAATAGTCGCGACATCACGGTGCCGATGGAACAACCGAGCGTTTCCGCGATCTCGTGATATTGCATGTCTTCGGTTTCCTTCATCAAAATTACGGCGCGGTGTTCCGGCGAAAGCTGCGCAATCGCCTGATCGATCCTTGCTCGCACTTCGCCCCTTTCCATTCGCTGGTGGGGCAGCGGCTCGGATCGCGGAACGGTTTTCGAGGCCGGATCGATTTCGCGTAATTGAACATTGTCATCAAATTCTGTTCCGCCTCCTTTGACTTGTTTTTTGCGAAGCCAATCGATGGTCACATTCATCACGATGCGATAGAGCCAGGTATAAAATGAAGACTTCCCGCGAAAGCGATCGATTGATTTCCACGCCTTTACGAAACTGTCTTGGGCAAGATCCCAGGCATCCTGCTCGTTATGAACCATGTTGTAGATCATTCCAAAAACTCGGGTTCGGTAGCGTACTACCAGCTCGTCAAATGCCGTGCTGTCACCTCGCTGGCACTGTTTTACCAGTTCCAGTTCGGAGACATCGGGTTGAGCCACAGACGCTTCCGTTTGCATAATTGGACGGAGGGGCGCCGATTTAATTCATTCAACCCTGAAAGCCTTCAGAGCCGAAGCGCCGGCGCCACTCGCAGCGATATTCCCCGATTAGCGTAATAATCCCGTCGCGCACCTGGAAAAGTCGCTGCAAAAGGACCGCATGCTGGGAGGCCGCGATCCGCTTCTCGCGCAAGAGCGCGGCGGCCGCGTCCATCGAAAGGGTGATCGCTTTTAGCGCACGTTTCAAATACGCGATCGTCATTCCGATTTCATCGACATCTTCGCCGCTCAAGGCGGCGGCTAGTTTTGCACTCGCCAGCGCGGCGTGGGTGGCCAGTTTTACCGCTGAAGGCTCGTTTTGCAGGGTCGCGTCATGATCGAACATATGATCGATCCAGACGGTTAGGGCAAAGGCGGCGCGATAAAGGCTGTGCTCTTCGAAGGAATCGGCCGGCGTCGGTTTTTCCTCCTCCTCTTCCTCCAGCAATGCGTCTACCTCCTGCGTCCAGTCGCGGCCATCCAGCAGCTGGGTCCAACCCATTTCACGCGCAATAATCTGGTCGCGATTTGGATCATCCAAATACTTCTCTAGCAATTCCATGTATTTCTCGGTCTTATGGTCCTGTTGCTGGAGAAAACGCTCCCAATCGTATTCGTCCCAAGCGCCTTCTGGCTGGTGATCAAATCCGGCCATGCGAGAAATAGACGCCAGCTTGCAGCGCGGCGCAATCGATTTAGCCGCCTGATTCGGGCGCAGGCGTGACCATACCGCGTTGTGTTTGCAAGCGTAATTGCCCGCAGGCCGCGGCGATGTCATCGCCCTTTTCTCGGCGAAGGGTGGCACGCACGTCGGCCGCGCGTAGCACGGCGAGAAATTTTTTCTGACGGTCAGAGGAAGGCTGCGTCCAATCCAGACCTTCAACTTTGTTGTACGGAATCAAGTTAACTTTTGCCTCCAAGGCGCGCGCATGTTTAGCCAACTGACGCGCTTGTTCGTCCGAATCGTTTACTTGAGCGATTAAAATAAACTCGAATGTGATCCGCTGCTTCTTCCGTGAAGTGAAATAGCGGCAGGCATCAAGGAGCGCGCTCAGGTTATACTTGCGATTTATCGGCATGATCCGGCTGCGGACATCGTCGCTGGCGCCATGCAATGAAACCGCGAGCCGAATCTGCAAAGGTTGTTCTGCCAATTGGCGAATTGGTGGAACCAATCCACTCGTCGAGATCGTGATATGACGGGCGCCAATCCCAATTCCCCAGGGCGCATTGATGATCTGAATCGCGCGCATGAGATTATCATAATTCGCCAGCGGCTCGCCCATGCCCATAAAGACAATGTTGTCGATGCGCTCGCCGGACGCTTCTTCGACCATCATGATTTGATTTACGATTTCATCCGCACACAGATTTCGTTTCCAACCATCCAGCCCGCTTGCGCAAAATTTGCAGCCGTACGCGCAACCGACCTGAGTCGAAATGCAAATCGTGCGACGATCCGAGGCCGATCCGTAGAGCGCGGGCGATGCTGGAATCAGGACCGATTCGATTAGATTGCCGTCCCTCAATCGAAAGAGAAATTTTTGAGTCGTATCTTTGGATCCGAGGACGCGCAAAGTATCGATGTTGTCGAAGGAAAAATTGTCTGCGAGTTGCATGCGCAGAGCCTGTGGCAAATCCGTCATTTCGGCGAAAGAGTTGACCCGCTTCTGGTAAAGCCAATGGGTGATTTGATCGGCGCGATACGATGGCTCGGCGATCCCGCGCAGCTCGTCGAGATGCAACGACTTGATGTCGGTTACGGTAGCAACGTGCACAGAGAAATCTAGCTGATTACCGGCGAAATGCAGCCGACCGAAGACTTCTTGGTCCCATTCCCAAACTCGCACGTGTTTAGCGTTTGCTGTGCTATATCCTATTTCATTAACACCTCGCTTGAGCGAGGTGTATGGCCGAGTCTGCTACCACAACCGCTTTAGCGGTTTACTTGACTCACAAAAAAACCGCTGAAGCGGTTGGGGCGCGCTCAAGGGTCGTTAACGCCCAGCTAAAGCAGGGTGTTAATGAGAAATCAGTCGACGCTAAACTATATCCAAACTCGTTTTCGCCTTGAAGCGCTGCCGACGCAGGCCAGTTTGCGCGCATGTCGCGCCTACGAACACCGTGGCTGATTGGTTGGGAGGCGGCCAGGGCAAACGCAGCGCCAGCATTTGTTCTTCAAAGCGTGATGCTGGCGATTTTGCTCGCCTACTATTTTCATCCGCCGAGCGCAGCGCTTCTGAACGCGCTGGCTGACTTCAAAGAACGGCAGGGTCTCACCTTCGTCTTGATCGCGTCAGTAATCGTGGGCGCGGTGCTACCGGAACTGTTCGTTATCGTGTTTTTTCAGCGCGGTCGTTTTCGACTGCAGAATGCGCGCAATTTTGTTTTTAACGCGCCATTCTGGGCGTTTGATGGATTTCTCGTTAACCTAATGTATCGGGCATTGGCGGCGTGGTTGGGTGATCGTACCAGCGTCCCAATTGTGGCTGCCAAAATTTGTCTCGACCAATTCGGTTACAATCCGTTTTTTGCCGCGCCTTTCGGAATCTGGGGATACGCGTGGAAGAACGCTGGGTATTCCTTCGCGAAACTACGGCCACTGCTTACCTGGCAATATTATCGCGAGCATGCCTTGCCGGTGCTGGTCGCGACCTGGGCAGTTTGGATCCCGTTAATGGCGGTTATCTATTCGTTGCCATTGGCGCTGCAATTTCCCCTTTTCGCCCTTGCCCTTGCTTTCTGGGTCCTCATGATGACCTACATGACTAACCGGTTCGCCGGCAAAATCGAAGCCGACGCGGAGTTGCCAATTTCTGTGGCGGGAAACGTTGAAGAGTTGAAGCATTGACGGGTTGAAGCGGTTGGCGCCTCCCCAATTCAACCCTCCAACTTTTTAACGCTTCAACGCATTTCCGTTCAGAAAATGCAGCAGGGCTTCGCGAACGCCGGCACCAAATTCGCGCTCAGCCACGTAGCCGCGGGCTGAGCGCACTGCATTTTTCACCTGGTCGATCGCATTGGCGGGGCACGCCGGCATCGCGGCGAAACGCCCATCGAGCATTGAAACGTCATTGTGATGATCGCCCGCCGCGAAAATCTCTTCGCGCGGAATGTTGATCAGCCGCGACAGCTCGGCTAAAGCCGCGCCTTTGTGGTAATCGGCGTGACAGAAACGCAAATAAATGGTGTTGCGCTGATAATTAAATTCGGGCTGTCTGGTTCGCACCTGCTCGACGAATTCCGTGATGCGATCCATTTCTTCCTCGCTCGTTGCAACCACGCCCTCGGCTGCAGGGCCGAGATAGATCACGCGCGCTTTGGTGTTGCGGTTCACGAAATCGATAATCTCGGTCAGGACGGATTGGGCGGAATTGAACAACTCCGCATGGGCCTGCGCGCAGCGATCGTTCCAATCACCGAATGGCTCCCACTTGCCGCCATTGCGCGATGGTCGGAAGACATCGCGTTCGCTGGTGAGGATAAAATCGGGTCGAATCGGAAATTCGAAATCGAGCAGACCTGATTCGAGCAGTTCGACCGAACGACCGGTGTTGATTGTCCAGAGCGCGCCGTCACCTTGCAACTGCCCGATCAATTCGATGCAGCCCGGATCCAGTACCGGATCGCTGTCATGAGCGACGAGAGTGCCGTCGAAGTCAGTACTGATCAAACGAATCTTTCGGTCCACAGATCTAACTTAGAAATTGATTTCGCCAACGCAACGAGCAACGGTTTCGCTGATGAAATCCGCTTACGAGCTGGCAATGGAACGGCTGCAAAAAGGCTCGCCGACTATAACATTGACCTCCGAGCAAAAAGCAGAACTGGCGGAGATCGATTCCTCGTTCAACGCGAAGATTGCGGAAAGAAAAATTTTTCTGACGGACCAGATAACGAAGGCCGCCGCCGCTGGAAAATTCGATGACGTGGAATCGCTTGAGAAACAATTGACGACGGACGTGCGTCGCCTTCAGGAAGATTGTGAGCAGAAAAAGGAAAAGCTGCGCGCGAGCCGGAGCTCTTCCTGATTGAAGGATTCACGGTCCGTCGAATTTTCGAGGTGGCTGTGAAACGTCCGGCAAAACTTCGTACATTTGCGCGGCCTCATTAAGATGTGAGCGGACCTCGCCCAGCCAATCATCTCCCGACACTTGCTCTCCGTCACGCCGTTGCACTCCAGAGAAAAGATATTCGCGCGGACGATAGGCCCACCGTGAAATGTAGGTACGGGTGACGAGGGCTCGGTAAAGCGGCTGACGAAAACCATTTTCGCAGAGCGCAAGAATGTCGCGACGTTTCGGTTGCTCGAGCAGCGATCGGCCTTGAGTAAAAAGGATATCTTCAGTGAACCCGAGCGCGGAGAGGAGCGTCGGCACGATATCAAGATGAGTGGTCGGCGCGGCCGGGGAAATTTTGGCCGGCGGCAAATCGGGCAAATGCATCCACAACAAAGTTCGACCCTGGAAATCGTTCAGCACAGCCGCATGAGTAAGTTGACCACGCTCCTGGAATTCTTCACCGTGATCTCCCAACACGATGATAATCGTGTTGTCGAACTCGTGGCGCCGTTGAAGGTCATCAAACAATCGGCCGATCTGTTCGTCGATGAAATGGCAGGCGTTGCGATAACGATTGCGCACGCCTTGCATGTCGGCGGTTGAACGCAAAACATGCTGCGAGTTCTGGCTCAGGGGAGCTGGTTTAAAAACCTCGTGCTCGGGTGGGAACCAATAAGGCCAGTGTGTGGCATCAAACGGAATGAAATCAAATCTCGGTCCGGCCGACGGTGATTGCCGTTCGCGCAGATAATAATCAATCGTTAATCGATCTTCTTTCGCGGGATTGCCACGCGGGATTTCCGGCAATTTCATTCCCTCCGGAAGCAGAGCGTTCAATTGATTGAAACTGAAGTAGCTCCCTTTTCCTCCATAGAGTTGGTAACCGTTTGCGAGCAGTAATCGTAGAAATGGTGCTTTAACGGCGAATTTTTGAAAATTGGCGAAATGGTGTCCGCTGACTCCGGTCAGCATAGAAAAAACACCAAACTGAGTAGCGTTGCCGCCGCTCCAATGTTCGTTTTGCAGTCGAATCTGAAAACGTTCCCGCTCCCGCTCCAAATTTGGCATCGATTCTGGGTTGATTGCATCGGCACGAAACGATTCGATGTTCAGCCAAAGGATATTCGGCCGGCGCGACAATTGCGGCAGCGGCATCGCCTTTACCTTTTCGTAGTAGCGCAGATTGCTTTCAGAAGAAGCGAGATCAGCCGTGGCGAAACGCGTGTTGCGCAAATGCGGAATCAACGTTTCGGAGCGTAACGGACAGGCGACGCAATCATCGTAGGCAAGCACGGCCGCCTGGTTGCGATCGATTTGATACAGGCAATAGGCGCGCACCGGCAGGTGGATGAATAAGAAAGCGATCAGCAACGCGACTGACCAGAGCCCGCGGGTCTTTTGTGTCACACGAGAAACGAGCGCAAGGCTGATCGCGGCTAACAGGACAGCGATTGCAATCGCGCCGAGCACTGTAGAAACGAACTCGGCACTGGTAAATCCGACCTCGGCGATCGATTGCGGGTGTGCGAATAGATCCATCACGCTGCCTAAGCTCAGTTCAATTCCGAAAGCGCGATGAACCAGGCCCCAACTCAAGATCCAGAGGAGGCAGACGTGAAAGACGAAATAAGAGAGCCACTGAATTACGCGCGGCAGATGGAAACGCGACGCAAGAGCTAGCAAGGACGCCAGTATAGCACCGGCGAAAAAACCGTATTGGAGAAAGAAGGAGGCGCGAAAAAGATCGAAGAACGGCGGGTAAACAAAGCCGCTGCGGATTCTGACTAGCGCTGCCGAAGTCGTGCCGAGAGCGACAACTCCTACGAGAAAAATTCCGTAGCGAACCGACGGTCCGTGCGATGGCAGTTTCGCCAATTTTTGATATTGCTCTTAGGAAACGGCGCGCGTCGTTTCGCCGATATGTTTGCCGCGCACAGGTAAATTTGGATCAAGGAAGCCAAGCATATGGGCGTGGTTGATGACGCGGACGCCCTCCTGCTTCTGTCGCTCGGCGATCTGACGCTGGAATTGCTCCATCTTCGTCCAATGCACTTTCGGACGAAAATGATGCTCGGCGTGGTAGCCGTTGTAGAAGAAGATCCAGTTGTAAATCTTCCCGTAGCTACTTACGCCCCACGCGATCGGTTTGTCCGGGTTAGCCCCATAGTGACGGAAGTACCCATTCAAGTAGCTGAAGCAATGGCCCAAGTAGAAAAAAGGAAGAAAGAACAGCATGTAACGCCAGTTGATAAAGCCAATCGGGTTCGTCGGAACAATAAGGGCCATCATCAGTAACACGCTAATAAACGTTGCGAGCTCGATTGTGCCCCAGCGGACATCGGCGTTTCCCCGCTTGGCTAGTTCGCGTTTGATCGCTGCTGGATTATCGCGAAAGAAGCTGAGAAAGACGTAGCCCCAGGGATTTTCTGCTTCCCCGTCATGACCATGCTTGTAAATAGAAATCCAATCGATGGTTTCGCCATGCTCATCCGGTCGATCGGCGTTTCCCTTGTGATGTTGCATGTGCACCGCATCATAGTAGGTCTGCGAAAAGCAGCAGGCGACCGATTCGACCACGCCAAAGATGCGGTTCATCCAGTCCGGCCGAAAGAACGGATTATGGATGAAGTTGTGAGCGACGCCATTGATATTGGCGTTGATCATGAGTGCGTAGACGAAACCCATAATCAGCATCACCCAAAGAGGGGTGAACGGGAAAAGAAAATACATCGCCAGAAGGTAGGAGAAGTGAAATAACCCGGCGAGCGCGGGCACAAGGTCCCAACGCGTATGCGCGAAAATCTTCGAATCGGTCGTTGGGCGTTCGATATGGATCGTTTCGGCTGCGTTCATTTAGACGATGCGAACTATGCCGCCGTCCGGTGCAAACGCAACTCCGACGGCCGCGGCTCTATCAACCAGACGAGCTCACGAAAGCCACGTCAGGGATTCCGGCGTTCCATATGCAATCCTAAGTGTTCGCTCGTCAGAGGAACGAGATTGTGCTCAGATGGAAGGGGTCAACCTTTCTCCCTTTTCGAGCGAAACGGGTCACCCGCCGCGGCGTGAGGAAGGTCTACCTACTCTTACCTTGGAAAAGCTTGTTCCGGGGGGAATAGCCGAGGTAAGCCCATAGCATGGCCGGCTGGGCGAAGGGGAGGATAGGCCGGGTTTCGGGCCCAGCTCAAATCCGTGGGCAGACCGAGGCTGGCTATGGGTATCACGTATAATCATAGTAATTATGAAAGCAAGCGTTATACCCCTCGACGCTGCCTTGTCGAAGCATTGGTTAGTCCTAAACGGCTAAATTACAGTATGTTGCGTTGCTTCGAGCTAACTCTTGATCCTAAGACGACGTTACAGTTGGCTTTACGAAATAATCCGGCCGCGATAATGGCAAATTGCCGTTTTTGACTTAGCTGGCATGAGGTTTGGCGTTACCTGCAACGCATTTATGAGAACCATGGGGCAAACCAAGCTTAAAACGCTATTTAGGCGCGTTGGAAGCCGGACAGTGGGATCGGGATTAAATGATTGCTCGCGGCATCGTTCTTATCGTCGCCATTAGCATTTGTACAACCGTTGGTCGCGCCACGGTTGTTGACCTCACCGGGTCCAATGACAGCGGTACAATTAACGGCGCGCAATTCGTCTTCACGACCCCGCAGCTTACCGGGACTTGCGTGATTCAACCGTTCTTGCGGCTGGAGAATTCCCCGGTCGAACAGGGTTATAATACATCTGGCGGCACTCCGTTTGACGATAAAGCCGGACCGTGGACGCATGATCTCACATTTGGTGATCTCGAAAACACGCAAGTCACTTTAGGTGGTGCCAGTTATTTCAAACTTTTGCTGGACGTCAACGAACCCGGCGGCAGCGAGTCACTAATATCGCTGGATCAGCTGCAATTTTATACCTCCAAAGTGGGTAGTCAGACGACCAGCAACGCTGGCTCGCTCGGAACTTTGCGCTACACCTTTAGCTCCGGTGACAGCGTCATCCTCGATGCTTCACGTAATCACGGCAGCGGCTCCGGCGATATGTATGCCTATATCCCGACGTCCGATTTTGCCGGCACCAAGACGAGCGACTTCGTCTATTTATATGCGCACTTCGGTAATACCGATAATAGCCAAGCTGGGTTCGAAGAGTGGGCGCTGGTGAATGCCGCGCCCATTCCCGAGATGAACGCGCTGTTTCCTATTATCGGTTTTTTTGCACTTGCCTTCGCCACGCAATATTTGCGGCGACGTCACGCGCGGCGGTTGGGCGACATATAGTTTTCACGAGTTCATATTGCGGTGTTTGGCGGAGGTGACAGTAACTGTCGCTTCCGTTTTTTTTTCGAATCGGATGGCGTAGTGTTGCAAACGGTCTCGCCTCACGCGTAATCTTGCGCCCGCCTATGTTCGCACTTCAACCGGAGATGAAGGTATTCAGCGGTTCGGCCAACCGCGAGCTGGCCCAGCGCATTTGCAGTTACATTGGAGTGCCGCTGGGCCAGGCTACGATTAGCGCATTTCCCGACGGCGAGACCTATGTCAAAATCGAAGAGAACATTCGTGGGCGCGATGTTTTTATTATTCAGCCGACCTGTCCGCCGACTAACGATCATTTGATGGAGTTGCTTATCATGGTGGATGCGGCACGACGAGCCAGCGCTGATCGCATCACGGCGGTGATCCCATTTTTTGGATACGCACGACAGGATCGAAAAGATAAACCGCGTGTTCCGATAACGGCCAAGCTCATAGCCAATCTCCTGGTGGCAGCCGGTGTTCATCGCGTCTTGACGATGGATCTCCATGCGCAACAGGTGCAGGGATTTTTCGATATTCCTGTCGATCACCTCTATTCCATGCCAGTGTTGATCAAATATCTTCGGCAAAAATTGACGCGGCAAACCGTGATTGTGTCGCCGGATGTAGGTGGATTGAAAATGGCATCGGCCTACTCGCAGGCGCTCGGCGCGGGCCTGGCGATCGTGGCCAAACAGCGCAAGAGCGCCACTGAAACGGAGGCGTTGTATGTGATCGGCGAAGTGGAGGGCTGCGATATTTTGATGGCAGACGATTTGACCGAAACGGCGGGCACACTCACTTCAGCGGCCACCATTTTGAAGAAACACGGCGCTCTCGATATTTACGCAGCGGTTGCGCATGCCGTGCTGGTCGATGTCGCTATCCCGAGGTTGCAAAAATCGGAAATTAAGGAATTAGTAACGACCAACAGCACGCCGGTGCGCAGGGTCGAAGGTTTTCCGGTCGAGGTGCAGTGCGTTTCGGAACTTCTGGGCGAAGGGATGAAGCGGATTCACAATGATGAATCGGTTTCGTCGCTGTTTAGAATCGATAACGACAAAGGTTAAGCATGGCTAAGCAAGTAAAACTGACAGCGGAGCGCCGAGAAACCACTGGCCGCTCGGCGATGCGTAAGTTAAAGCAACGCGGAATAATTCCGGCCATAGTCTATGGCGGCAAGGATAAGCCGCAGCCCCTGCAGGTCTCGCGTCGCGACGTTAGCGTGATGCTAAGTCACGCGTCCGGGGAAAACATTTTGGTAGAACTCGAGATCGCCGGCGAAAAGAGCTCGCGCATGGCAATGATCCAGGAAATTCAACATTCCCCAGTGGGGGGTGATGTGTTGCACGTTGATTTTCATGCTGTTTCGATGGACGAAAAAATCGAGGCCGATGTTCCGCTCGAGGCGACGGGTATAGCTAATGGGGTGAAGAATTTTGGTGGACTGCTCGAGCAAAGCCTGCGCGTTCTGGCGGTGGAATGTCTGCCGCGTGATCTGCCGGATAAGATTACGGTGGACGTTTCCGCGTTAAATATTGGCGATTCGATTCACGTTCGTGACATCAAATTGCCCGACGGTGTAACTGCAAAAACGCCAGTCGACCTTACCGCGTTCTCCGTCCTGGCCCCGGTCGTTGAAGAAGAGCCGGTAGCGGCGGTCGCCGAAACGGCGGCAGGTCCGGAAGTGATCAAGGAAAAGAAAGAGGAAGGCGAAGCAGCGCCGCCCGCGGCGACCGGTGCAGCGAAAGCAGCCCCTCCGGCAGCCAAGGAAAAAGAGGCCAAGAAATAGTTTTGCATTCTGCTGGTGGATCGAGCGCTTCGTCGCACGATCCCGAATCTAATGCCGTTGGGCGAAACTAATCCTAGTAAGATTCGTTTGGTCGCAGGTCTGGGGAATCCCGGACCAGAATATGCGGGCACGCGCCATAACATCGGTTTCGTGGTGGTGGATCATCTTGCGGCGCAGTTTGGATCAATCTGGGAGAAATCGACCAGGTGGGACGCGCTCACGTCAAAACACGGCGATACTTTGTTGGCGAAGCCGATGAGTTTTATGAATCGCAGCGGTTACCCCATTGTCGCTATCGCGCAGTTCTACAAGATTGCGACCCCGGAAATTCTCGTCGTGCTGGATGATCTGGCCCTGCCGGTGGGCCGCATTCGGATTCGGCCCAGCGGCGGCACCGGCGGCCATAACGGATTGGAGTCAATTATCATGCAATTTGGAACAGAAGAAATTCCCCGGCTGCGCATCGGAATTGGCGCAGCGCCCCGCGAAGGCGGGGTCGATTACGTGCTGGGCCGATTTTTCGAAGAAGAACGACCGCTGGTGAAATCGGCGATCGAACGCGGTGTTGAAGCGATCAAATGCGCCGTTGACAATGGCGTCGTTTCCGCGATGAACACGTTCAACAAAATTCAAGAACCATGACGAATCGTTACGAAGCGCTGCTCGTGCTCAATACTCAAGGGAAAGACGACACGCTGAAAGAGGTGGTCGACCGGCTGGAATCAGAGTTTAAAAAAGAAGGGGCGAAGATCGAGCAAGTGCAAAAGATGGATAAGCGGCAATTCTCCTACGCTGCCGGCGAATTGGACGCGGGATACTATGTGAATTTCGTTTTCAATGCCGATCCGCAGCTGATTGCGAAATTGCGGGCGAAATTCAAACTCGATCCCGAGGTTTATCGCCAGCATTTTCAACGGCTGAAGCCAAAAAGTGAAAAGGCGGAAAAGACGCCGAAAAAGGTCGCGGCCGAACAATAACTTCGCTAAAAACGAGGCATGGCCAGTTTTAATAAAGTCATTCTGCTTGGAAATCTGACCCGCGATCCCGAAGTGCGTTATACGCCAAAAGGGAGCGCCGTGGCGGATCTTGGAATTGCCGTGAATCGGCAATACACATTGGAAAACGGCGAGAAGCGCGAGGAGGTGACGTTTGTCGATGTCACTTTCTGGGGACGCACGGCGGAAGTCGCCGGTGAGTATCTGAAAAAAGGGCGGCCGATTTTTATTGAGGGCCGGCTCCAGCTCGATACCTGGGACGACAAACAGTCCGGACAAAAGCGGAGTAAGCTGAAAGTGATCGGCGAAACGATGCAAATGCTGGGAAGTCCCCGCGGTGGCGGCGCTGCTAATGGCGGCGATGAAGGTGATCGCGCTGGACGCGCCGGCAAACCAGTTGCACCACCGAAATCTGCTCCGGCTGCCGAGGCTGACGAAGACGAAATTCCATTTTAGTCCGCTGCGGGTGACGTTGTAGCGGTGCTTGTATCAAGCACCGAAATCGAAGTAATAGGCGCTTGGCACGGGCGCCTCTACAAGTCAACCGTGTTGGTCAGTCATCTGCATCAGCGTATCAGCCCAGAGCTCGAAATGAATTCCACCGAAGCCTGCATCGCGCTTAACATGTTGCCGACGATGGGGCCGGTTCGGTTGCGCAAGCTCCTCGAAGTGTTTCGTCAACCGGAGCGCGTTCTTACGGCGAGGCGTGATGAACTGCGCAGAATCGAAGGAATTGGCAACGAAGTCGCGGAACAGATTTCGAATTGGGAGTCGATTGTCGATCTGGGTGCGGAGTTAAAGAGAATTTCCGACTTTGGTGCGAGCGTGATTACGCAAGAGTCTCCGCAGTATCCAAAGTCGTTGCGCGAAATTCATTCGCCGCCCATCGTGCTTTACGTCTGGGGCGAGGTGCAGGAACGAGATCAGCATGCCATTGGCATTATTGGCTCACGCCGGACGACTCACTACGGGACCGAATCGGCTAAGAAACTTTCTTATCAGTTGGCCTACGCCGGTTTGACAGTCATTAGTGGACTCGCGCGTGGAATTGACACGGCGGCGCATCAGGGCGCCCTCGCGGCTAAAGGTCGCACGATCGCGGTGATTGGCTCAGGATTGTCGAGACTTTATCCCCCGGAAAACGCTGCACTCGCCGAGAAAATCCGGAGCGGAAATGGCGCCATCCTCTCCGAATTCTCGATGGAAATCGAACCCGATCGCCAGACGTTTCCGATGCGCAACCGAATCATCAGCGGATGGAGCCAGGGGATTCTGATTGTGGAAGCGGGTTTGAATAGTGGTGCGCTGATCACCGCTTCCCAGGCGATCGAGCAGGGCCGCTCTGTTTACGCCGTGCCGGGGCACATCAATGCCCCGAGCGCGATGGGATCCAACCGTCTGATTCAGCAAGGCGCAAAGCTTGTAATGGATGCCTCCGATATCCTGGACGATCTCCAAATTCTCCTGCCGGAATCAAAACCGATCGCCGCTGCCACCCGGCCGTTGCCCGAATTATCAGAATCGGAGCGCAGCGTCTATGACGCGATTGAAGCGAGCGAAACCGCCATCGACGCCATCGCGGCCAGATGCAACCTGCCAAGTCCGACGGTCTCTTCGGTTCTTTTGCGCCTGGAATTGAAACGCCTCGTTAAACAGTTGCCCGGCAAATATTTCGTGAAGCTGGGATAAGCCTTCTGATTCGGGATCTCGCCCGGGTCTTGCTTTTACCAATTTGCAATTCAGGCGAAGCTGAGCTTCGATTGCACCCTTTCATGTCCAAGACTCTGATCATAGCCGAGAAACCAAGCGTGGCCATTGACCTCGCCCGCGTTCTCGGCGTCAAGAAATCAGGCGATCACTACGAGAGCGATCGCTACGTCATCTCGTCGGCAGTCGGTCACGTCGTCGAAATGGTCCCACCAGAGGGCGCGGAAGTGAAACGCGGAAAGTGGAAGCTCGAGAATCTGCCAGTGTTGCCGGATCGCTTTGATCTCGTGCCTAAGGAAAAAACCAAGGGCCGCTTATACTTGCTAAAAAAACTCGCCCAGCGGCCGGATGTGACTGAGGTCATCAATGCCTGTGACGCCGGTCGTGAAGGTGAACTGATTTTTCGCAACACCATGCGCTGGATCGGAGGAAAAAAACCAACGCGCCGGCTGTGGTTGCAATCGATGACGGCTGACTCAATCCGCGCTGGGTTTGAGCATCTGCGTTCCGAGCAGGAGATGCGACCGTTAGCCGACGCCGCGCGATCCCGTGCGGAGAGCGACTGGCTTGTCGGCATCAACGCCACCCGGGCCTTGACCTCCTTCAACTCGCGCAGTGGCGGATTTCAAATGACCGCAGCGGGCCGGGTCCAGACACCGACGCTGGCGATCCTGGCTGGCCGTGAAGAAAAAATCCGGGGATTCAAGCCACGGCCATATTTCGAAGTTCATGCTGAATTCGGTGTCGAGGCTGGAAGCTATCGTGGCCGCTGGTTCGATGAGAATTTTAAGAAAGATGGAGACGAAGACGCACGCGCGGAGCGGATTTGGGGCCGGGAAAGAGCCGCGGAAATCGAGCAAAAATGCAACGGCAAAATCGGCGTCGTCAGCGAAGAGAAAAAGCCATCTACTCAGCTTTCGCCCCTGCTTTACGACCTAACGACCCTCCAACGGGAGGCGAATAACCGTTTTGGTTTGCACGCTCGACGAACGCTGCAATTGGCCCAGGCCCTTTACGAGAAGCACAAGGTGCTAACTTATCCGCGGACTGATTCGCGCTATTTACCGGAGGATAATCTCGCCCAGGTCCGCAAAGTGATGTCGACTTTTAACGACCCGACATTGGCCCGACATGCTAAGAAAGCATTAAACAGCGATTGGGTGAAGCCAACCAAACGCGTCTTCAATAACGCAAAGGTGAGCGACCACCACGCTATCATTCCAACGGGCGCTTCGCCTGCGCGTCTCGACGAATTTGAGCGAAAGATTTTCGATATGATCGCGCGGCGGACCATCGCGGTTTTCTATCCGGCGGCACAATTCGAAGTGACCACGCGCATTACCCGAGTCGAAGGCGAGCCCTTTAAAACCGATGGAAAGATCATTGTCGATCCGGGTTGGCTCGCGGTTTACGGCAAAGAAGCGGGCGGCGAAGACGATCAGGCGATCGTTCCGGTTGCGCCTAACGAATCGGCCAGAGTGCTTGCTGTTGAGGTCAAGGAAAACGAAACGAAGCCGCCGGCACGGTTCACCGAAGCGACTCTGCTCTCGGCCATGGAAGGCGCCGGAAAATTGGTCGAGGACGAAGAGTTGCGCGAGGCGATGCGCGAACGCGGCCTCGGCACTCCCGCGACGCGCTCGCAAATCATCGAAGGTCTGATTCACGATGGTTACATCGAGCGCAAAGGAAAAGAGCTTATCGTCAGCGCCAAAGGATTGTCCTTGATCACCCTGCTGCGAAATCTGCATACCGATGTTCTGTGCACACCAGAAATGACCGGTGAATGGGAATCGCGTCTCAAACAAATGGCACACGGGAAACTCGATCGCCGGCATTTCATGGAAGACATCCGCGGGCTGACCCGCGACATTGTGGAAAGGGTTCGCAATTTCCGCGGCGAGACAATCGAGGGCGAATACGCCACCATCGACGCCAAGTGTCCCAACTGCGGCGGAGGCCCAATCAAGGAAGATTACAAGACTTTCCGCTGCCAAAACTGTGATTGGCTGATGTGGAAGACGATGGCCTCGCGACAATTCGAACCCGAGGAGGTCCACGAATTGTTAGCGAAAGGGCGGGTGGGGCCGCTGCAAGGTTTCCGTAGTAAATTGGGCCGTCCATTCGAAGCCTTGGTCAAGCTGAGTGCCGAGAAGAAACCAGAGTTCGATTTCGGTCAGAACGGCCTTGATGCCGAACAAAAGATCGACACCGAAAAACATGAAGCGCTAGGATTGTGCCCGGTCTGTAAAAAGGGACAGGTTTACGTTCTGGATCGTTCGTGCGCTTGCGAAAATGCCATCACAATGCCCAAGACATGCACCTTTCGCATCAGTAAAAACATCCTGCATCGCGAGATTCCGAAGGAACAAGTGCAGAAACTGATTACGACGGGAAAAACCGATCTCCTGCACAAATTTATTTCCAAAAAAGGACGCGCCTTTTCTGCTTACCTGAAATTGGACAACGGAAAAGTCGGGTTCGAGTTCGAAGAAAAAAAGGCGAAGCCCAAGAAGAAAGTTGCCGCGCCCAAAGCGGCCGCTGCGTAAGAAGGCCCGGTCTTCGGGTTGCAAGGGGCAGGCTGGTGGGGCGCGTCCCTTCCTTGGAAGCGAACCTGAGGAAATTGTGGATCTCGCGCATTGACGCCACAACTTGTTGTGTGATACTGAGTGCTCCGACACTATGCGTTGTCCAAAGTGCGGGTCGCGGGATGATAAGGTGATCGATTCGCGCCAGTCCCGGGAAGGCCTCAGCATTCGACGCCGCCGCGAATGTCTGAAATGCGCTTATCGTTATACCACCTATGAGGAAATCGAGCGCACCGATCTTCGCGTGATCAAGCGCGATCGCTCCCATGAGCCGTTCGATCGACGCAAGCTGGTCAACAGTTTGGCCAAGGCGTGCGAGAAACGTTCGATCAGTCTCGTTCTGCTGGAACAGGCGGTCGACGATATCATTCACGAGGTCGAGACTGGTGGACGCGAGGTCACTTCAGCGCAGATCGGCACCCACGTGATGGCAAAATTGCGGGACATCGATGAAGTCGCTTACCTCCGTTTCGCTTCGGTCCATCGCCGCTTTGAGCAGGCCGATGAATTTGTCGACGCCATCCAGGCATTAGGTCGCCGGGTGAAAACGAACGCGCAGCAGCGAGAACTCTTTCCCGCGGAGAAGCGCTAAAGATGGTCGCCTTCAAGGAAGAATTTCCCTATTTGAAAGCTGAAACCGGCCAGCTTTTCGAATTCGATCGCGGCTGGTTGCGGGAAGCCATTACGCGGGCGGCGAACGACGCGGGCTATCCCAGCTGGTGGCTGACCGAGCACGTGACCGAAAGCATTGCCTTTTATCTTCGTCTGCGGAATGACGAGAGCTTTATTGCTTTCAACCAGCTATCACAAACCGTGCGCTACGTTTTGAAAGTGATCGGTTACAAAGAAATCGTACCGCACTTTAGTCCCACCCCGCCGCCAGTAACGATTTCATTGTTCGAAATTGCTTACAGCGCCGGAGGCGGATATGAACTAGCGTTTTTTGAAATGTTAACGCGCCGGCTGGAACTGCTGTTACAAACCCAGGTGACCTCGGTGCAACTGGTCGCGCTCAATCCCTGCGTGAAACATCTGCGCGGTACGCGCGTCTGGTCTCGGGCTTGCGATGTTCTGCGCGCGGAGATCGTTTGTTTCGTTCGCGAAAAACTTTCCGCGGCAAAGGATTTGCCCGAATTAAAGTGTTCGCTTCGTTAAATCGTGACGATTTTCGAGAAAATCATTGCCCGTGAAATTCCAGCTGAAATTGTGCTGGAGAAAGAAAACCTGATTGCGTTTCGCGACGTTAACCCGCAGGCGCCGGTCCATGTCCTGATTGTTCCGAAGCGAGTGCTGCCACGTTTGCTCGATGCCAAGGCCAGTGATCGCGAGCTATTGGGTGACCTGTTGTTGGCCGCGGCCGAAGTCGCAAAGAAGCTCGACCTCAAAAACGGTTTCCGCGTTGTGATTAACAGTGGGCCCGACGCGGGGGAAAGCGTCCCACATTTGCATGTCCACGTACTCGGACAGCGACAGATGAGCTGGCCTCCGGGCTAATCTTCGGCACTCTTCCAGGGATCGTAGGTGCCGATGGTCCAAAGATGACCTTCAGGATCCCGACAGGAAAAACTGCGCCCTCCATACTCCTCATCCCTGACTGGAATTAAGATTTCGGCGCCGGCGTTTTTCGCTCGTTCGTAAACAATATCGGCGTCCGACACGACGAGGTAAATGGATTGCGTCGCTGCTCCGCTGATTTCGTCCGGCTGTTTAATAAAGTGTCCCCACTCGTTGTCGCGCACAGAGCCGAGCATCATCATTCCATCGCCAAAGCTCAATTGCGCGTGGGCCACGCCGCCGCTCTCATCAGGCACGACAAGATTCTTCCGGACCCCGAAAACGCGGCAAAGCCATTCAATCGCCGCCGGCGCGTTGCGATAGCGGAGGCTGGGAATAATCGTGGCCGGCATCGAGTTGACGGTACATGCCTTCGTCGCCGGCTCAATCGCGAGGGAGCCAGCGCTTATTCCCGAACGATCACCGGGGTGTCGTCTGGGGCGTTTTCAAAAAAATGCCGTGCCATTCGCGGCGGCAGCCGGATGCAACCGTGCGACGCGCGAAACTGAGGGACATAGCCGGCGTGCATGCCATAGCCGCCATTGAATCGCATAAAGTAAGGCATGCGGGCGCCATCAAAATGAGTGCCTTTAGGTTGTGCGTCTTTGCGTACATCGATGTTGGATTTTACCACCTCGCCCCGGTTGTTGATGTAGTCGCCGAACTCACTCGAGATATGATTTTTGTCCTTTTCGGTTACACGATAACGACCGGGTGGCGTATCGAAACCTCGCTTTCCGGTTGAGACAGTGCTTTCCCCAACCAGCCGGTGGCCCTTGTAAAAGTAAGCGCGTTGTTCGCCTACATGGACGACGATCTTGGCCGGCCCGGGAGCATTATCACCACGCCAGTAGCCTTCGGACGTCGCCGCGCCGGGAAAAAAATCGGGCAGCCTTTCCTGCGTGAAATCCGCGCAGCCGCCGAAGATAATTACGGAGCCAATGGCGGCAAGGATTGGGATGATTTTCGGGGCTTTCATTCGGCGGGGGACGCTAATTGTATCGTGACGCGGTTCAACGGGAAGTGGCATCGTGGGTTTATCGGCTTTGGCGATGAGAACGTAGCAATCTCGATGCCGTTGGCTGGTTTACAAAAGGAACGCCCCATTAGTTGCGCTTTGACAATTCTTCCTGGTTTGACGCTGCCTGCAGACGGAATACGCTCGTTTAATGGCCACAATTACAGAGCGGGCAACGACATTGTCCGCAAACAAAACAGCGCCCACAGTGCAGCCGCCGATCAATCTCGAGCACTGGATCGAGCAGAATCGCGAAAAATTTAAGCCGCCGGTGAGCAATCGTTACCTCTATGATGGTCGCGATTTTTTTGTGATGGTGATCAAGGGCCCGAACGCCCGGAACGACTTTCATCTGGTTGATTCGGAAGAATATTTTTACCAGCTCAAGGGGGACATTAAAGTGCGTATTCGGGAAGGCGACCGCATTATCGATCATCTCGTGCGTGAGGGGGAGACGTTCTTCATTCCGCCGAACGTTCCGCACGCGCCAGTACGTCCGCCGGACACTTTGGGAGTGGTAGTTGAGCGTCGCCGGCCGCCGGGCGAGCACGAGCATGTCATCTTTTACTGCGACAATTGCGGGGCATTAGTGGAAGACATCGATTTCGACTGCGGCGACATCGTCGAACACTTCAGTCAGGCGATGCTCGATTTTTGGAACGACGATGCACGGCGAACCTGCAAAAAGTGCGGCAAAAAAGTCCCGCAGCCTGAGCCGGTAAAACCGTTCTAAGGTGGATCAACCGCTCCGCCGGGCGATTTTTTAGATTGAAGCTGCGCCGCTTAAACTGGCATCGAGCAGGAGACTGCTCGATCCACCCATGAAAATCGACCTCCACACCCACATTCTTCCGCGGGATTGGCCCGATCTTGACGCGAAATACGGCTACCCGGGATTCGTGCGGCTCGATCACTACAAACCATGCTGTGCGCGGATGATGATCGGCGACCGCGTCTTTCGCGAAATCACAGACAATGTGTGGGACCCGAAACAGCGGCTCGAAGAAATGGATCGCGAAAAAATTACCATGCAGGTGCTTTCGACCGTGCCCGTGATGTTTAGTTATTGGGCGAAACCACACGACGCGCTCGATCTTTCACGGCGGCTGAATGATCACATCGCCGAGGTGGTCCGGGACCACCCGAAGCGATTCGCTGGCTTGGCGACGATCCCGCTGCAGGATCCGGATCTCGCGGCTCAAGAGTTGGAACGTTGCCTTCGTGAGCTGGGATTGCGCGGCGCAGAGATTGGCACGCACGTGGACGCAAATCCGCATTCCGGACGCATCGACACTTTGAATCTCGATAATGCTTCGCTTCAGCCCGTTTGGACCGCAGCAGAACAACTCGACGCTGCCATTTTCGTTCATCCCTGGGACATGGTCGGCAAGGAACGCATGCCGAATTATTGGTTACCGTGGCTCGTCGGGATGCCGGCTGAGACGTCGCTGGCGATTTGTTCAATGATTTTCGGCGGCGTCTTCGACCGATTCCCGACACTGCGCGTCGCTTTCGCCCACGGTGGTGGCGCATTCCCATTCACTATCGGACGAATCGAACATGGCTTTCACGTGCGTCCAGACTTATACCCGACCGACAACCCCGCCACACCACGTAGCTATCTCGCGCATGGCCACACCCCGGCGCGATTCTACGTCGATTCACTCGTCCACGATCTCGATGCCTTGAAGCTCTTGCTGAAATTATTCGGCCCCGCGCGCGTTGCGTTAGGCTCCGACTACCCATTCCCGTTAGGCGAAGCCCATCCGGGCAAACTCATCGAATCGCTGAAGCTCTCCCCGAAAGAGAAAGCGCAACTATTTTCCGGCACCGCGGCCGATTTCTTGGGTATCAAGCCCTAATCGGAGATTAAGCGATTCTCCTCTTACAAAAACTCCCCGCTATTTGTCCGTTGGATTCAGGAACTTGAACGTCAATGCCGCGACAAGGCCGCCCGCGAGATCGGCGACGATGTGGATCCACATGTCCGAGATTTTTATCAGCTTCATCATGGCCGCGCCGAGGGCGACGGCCGGATTAAACGCTCCGCCAGAGATTGAGCCAACCGAAAATGCGCCAACCATGACCGTCATGCCAATGGCTAGGCCGTAGAACGAATTGTTGGCCGTATCTTTTGATGTCGCGGAATTCAGCACCACATAAGCAAGAGCGAAGGTAAAAAGAAACTCAGCCACAAAAGCGACGGGAATATTTGTGATCTCCACCGGCGTCCCGCTTTTGCCGACAAGAAAGACTGCGACGCAGGCGGCGGCCGCGCCTGCGAGAAGCTGCGCAACCCAGTAGGGAACGACATCCTTTGCTTCACAACGCCCGCGCGTGAAGACAGCCAGGGTCACGGCTGGATTGAAATGCCCTCCGGAGATGTGCCCGCCGGCGTAAACCATGACCATAAGGGCTGCGCCGATTGCCAGCGGCGCAATAACGCCGGATGCAGCCGGAATGACAGTGCAGCCAACCGTGAGAACGAGGAAGAAAGTCCCGATAAATTCCGCAACGTATTTTTTCATTTTAGTTTTGTGGATTGGTGAAGGGTCCGATCAGATTGCCTGAGCAAGATTCTGTATCGGAACGGAGCGGGGCGGGAAAGCTATTTTTCCGCTCGGAGATAGTGTTCTTCGACGCCTGTCGCGCCGTAGCCTGACGCACGCGGGTGCTTCGTCATCCCGGGGCACCACAGCGCTGCGGTTACATCTCATGCCTGATGGCCCAGAGATCGTGGAAAATCGGCTTGAAAAGCGACTGTTTTAGAAATGGCACGCCGGGCGATCCGCCGGTGCCGTGTTTCGCGCCGATTGTTCGCTCAACCAATTTGATGTGACGATACCGCCATTCCTGTAGTCCCTCGTCGAAATCGGTCATCAATTCGAAAAGGATGGAAACTTCCGGCGAACTCTGGTAGAGCCGTAAAATTTCCGTTTGCACTTGTTCGTTGGGCTCATTTGGCTGCGAGAGGTCGCGATTTTTTAGCGCCGGTGGAATCTGAGCGCCGCGGGTAGCGAGAAAATCGTAGAAATGATCGATCACCGTGCTTTCGCCGAGCCGCCGCTGCAGCCGATCATAACCGGGAAAGTCCGGCTTAACATGCGCGAGTGTGGAAGAGCGTTTGTAGCCGAGCAGAAATTCCAACTCCCGAAACTGGATCGATTGAAATCCCGATGCCGTCTCAAGTCGGTCACGGAAACTCGAAAAGGACGATGGCGTCATCGTCTCGAGGATGTCCACCTGTGCCACCAGTGTCTTCATGATGGTTCGAGTGCGCTTGAAGGAATGAATCGCGCCGAAGAGATCGCCAGCGGAAAAATCTTTCTTAATTTTTTCAAACTCATGCAGCAGCTGCTTGAACCAGAGCTCATAGGTTTGGTGAATGATGATGAAGAGCATTTCATCGTGCTCCGCCGGCGTTGAGCGCGGTTTCTGGAGAGTCAGGAGCTTCTCCAAATCCAAGTAGTTGGCATACGTAAGCGGAGGCATGGGTTCATGCTCGCTTCAACGCTCTAACGTTTCAACGATTTAACGTGATCACAAAGCCATTCGTGCGATTCCTGCCTCTCCCTCGGGGAGAGGACTGAGGTGAGGGCCTTTTAAGAATTCGATTAGATTACGAGCAGCCGCCTTCGCTAGAGCTCCGGCTGGCAAACGAGCACGAGAATGTTAATGCATCATGCCAAGATAATACCTGTCCCACGCCGCAGGAATACTTTCGCGCGAACTATACGGCCCCGGCTCATACGCACGTGACGTGATTCCTTGCTGACTCAATTCGCATACGTGCCAATCCTGTGTGTTCGTCATGTTCCAGAATTCGATCGCGTCATCGGGTTTGAAATCGGATCGATTGAACGCGTCCGGATGAAATAGCCAATCGCATACAATCAGTGTTCGCTCCGGTGACTGGGGCCAGAGCTGATGCACCATCACGTATTCGGGATGCAGACTGAGAAGCATGTTCGGGAAAATCGAATAATAAAAAACCTGCTGAAGATTCTCGATCTTGCCGACGAACGCTGCGCAAGCGTTTCCGCTCATGGTCAGGCTCTTGCCAGGATTGATCTTCATAAATCCGCCGAGGAACGGTCCTTCGCACAGATCGTTCTCCGCCGAATCGTACGGTGAAACTTTCTGTAATTGCGGATGCACACCGGGGCAGTGATAGCACTCCGAATAATTCTCGAACATCAACTTCCAGTTGGCCCGCACGTCATACTCGACCCGTTTTGCCGGGCGCAAGATCGGCATGTTCCAATGCGAAAACTTCCCGTCCAACGGCGCGAACCATTCTTGCAACGGCATCGCGTTCTCATCGAGATTGATGAAGATGAATCCTTTCCAAAGCGCGAGATCCACCGGGCGCAGGGAATAATCAGCTTTATCGAACCCCGGCACCTCATCCATATGTGGCGCACCGATCAATCTTCCATTGAGTCCGTAGGTCCAGGCGTGATACGGGCATTGAATCGCGGAGCCGTGACCGCAGGCATCTTCCTTCAAGCGCGTCCCGCGATGGCGGCAAACATTGTAGAATCCGTGAATCGCTCCGCTCTTATCACGAGTAATGATCAACGATTCGCCTGCCGCGCGGTAATCGGATGAAGGCAGAAGCGATACCAAGAAATAGTCGCCGGCATCAGCGATCTGACTCTGATGCCCAACCAACAGCCACCGCGTCGAGAAGATTTGTTCTTGTTCCTGGCGAAAGATTTCGGTCGAGACAAAGTATCGTTGCGGCAGGGTTTTTGCCCCGGCGGCGAAAGTATCTCTCGTTTTCCTAAAAACGGCTGGAACTGAAACGACTTTATTCATCCTTTGCGTGGCATAGTAGGTTCTTGCTACTTAAGACAGCCAAAATCCAGCATCCAGCATGCAACATCGAGTATCAAGTATCGGCCGTCGCGGCGCGAGCCGGATTCTAGACTTGCAATATTATCGGGACAATTAAGTCCGCAGAGCGCGAACGGGATCTATGCGGGCAGCCCGCCAAGCCGGGAGAAAGCAGGCGACTAACGCGACTAGCGTCATTACGATGAAGGCCACGCCGAATGAGAGCGGATCGCGCGGGCTCACCTTGTAAAGCAGATTGCCCATCAAACGCGTCAGGGTGAGCGCTGCAATCGCGCCGATAGCAACTCCCACAGTAGTCAATCGTACCCCGCGCGAAATGACCAAACGCAAGAGATCGCCCGCGCCCGCGCCGAGCGCCATCCGTAAGCCAAGTTCACGCGTGCTTTGGGAGACGGAGTAGGACAGGACCGCGTACAGTCCAATCGCGGCGAGAAAGAGGGCCATTCCTCCGAATATTGCCAGCAGCGTTACCGCCAGGCGTTGCGTGTAACTCATGCGATCGACTTGCTCTTGCAAAGTGATTGTGTCCAAGGGCGCGAGATTTTGATCGAGCGCGTGGATTTCGCGACCGAACGCGTTCATGATCGCGGTCGCGCTTTGCTCCGTCCGGATAATGAAGCCGTTTTGGACGACAAAATTCTGGCGAACCGGCACATAAAAAAATGTTATCGGCTGCTCAAGCTTGGTTCGGTAGTTCGCATTCTTTGCCACGCCCACAACCTCCATCCATTTGTCTTTCACCTTGAGGCGCTGACCGATCGCGTCTTTTCCCGGCCAATATTTTGCCGCCATCGTCTCATTGACGATCGCGACCGGTGGCGCGTTTTCGTCATCGTCGCGAGTGAATTCCCGGCCTGTAACAATTGGGATGCCGATTGTGCTAAAGTATCCTTCGCCAACTTGATTGTATTCCGCCGTCACCTGCTCATTGCGCGGCGGCTGATAACCTTCGATCTCCAGCGGCGCCGACGAGTAAACCGCATAGCTGAAAGGCCTGACCCGGGCCAATGCTACCGATTGAACGCCGGGCAGCGCCCGGATGCGCTCCAGCATTTGTTCGTAAAAAATTTTGGCCCGCTCGGGCTTGTAGCCGGAAGAAAAAAGATCCACCCCCGACACGACGACGTTTCGTGTCGAGAATCCTGGATCGGAGCTTTGCATTTGCGCCAGGCTTCGGAGCAATAATCCAGTTCCAGCAATGAGGACAAAACTCAGCGCCACTTGAACGAACACCAGCACGGACCGCAGGCGCGATCGGCCACTGCCGCCTATCATTCCGCTACTTTCACTTTTGAGGGCGCCGGAAAGATCGACATGGCTTGCTTGAATGGCCGGCACCAGGGCGAACAGCATTGTCGATCCGATGCAAACTGCGACACTTAGAGCCAGAACACGCCAGTCGAGTTGTCCGGGATAATCGATTGCGATGCCTGGAATGCGGGTTGGAGACACCAGAACGAGAGCGTTGCGACACCAGTACGCTACCGTGATTCCACCGGCGGCGGCGATCACGGAAAGCAACAGACCTTCGGTGAAAAGTTGTTTCACTAGACGGCGGCGTCGCGCACCGAGTGCCAGGCGCATTGTCATTTCATGACGACGCAACAACGATCGAGCGAGGAGCAGATTACTCACGTTCGCGCAGGCGATTAAGAGAACGAAAAACGCGACCCCGGTTGTGATGCCCAGTGTGGGCGACAGATTTGCGACGGCGTTGAATGGGGTTTTCCAGAGCGGCAGAATTTCAAAGCCGTGCCCGCGGTTTGTTTCCGGAAAATCATTCTCGAGTCGTTGTGCGATCGCATTGAGCTCGGCTTGCGCTTGTTGGCGCGTGACGCCCGGTTTCAAAAACGCGTAACCTTCAATCCAGCGTGCCCCGCGGTCTTCCAGTTTGTAGCCGGTCGAATCAAATGTCTCCTGCATCGACGTCGGCACCCAGAAGTTGAACGAATATCCAATGAAGGTGCCGTGGAATTTTTCCGGCGCGACGCCAATGATCGTGTGTTGCACGCCGTCGAGATATTGCGTTTTGCCGATAATGTCCGGGTCGCCCTTGTAACGGTCCTGCCAGGTCAGGTAACTAATTACTGTGACCGGATGCGCATTTCGTCCCTCGCCTTCTTCCGGCCGAAATCCGCGACCGAGCAGCGGGCGAACACCCAGCGCATCGAAATAATTCGCCGAGACGATTCCACCCGTAGCGCGTTCGGCGCGATCGCCAATGCTGAGCGTCGTGCCCGTAATTCGATCGACAATGAACGATTCGAACAGAGTTGAGTTTTTTTGGAGATCGAGAAAGTCGGGATAGGCGAGCCCCTCCTTTTCCGTAGTTCCTTGTCTGGTCCCAAAGAGCGCGACCATCCGGTCTTGATGCGCAACCAGCGGATACGGGCGAATCAGAATCCCCTCGATCCAACTGAAGACCGCGGCGTTGGTTCCGATCCCAAGCGTAAGGCAAAGAATCGCGAGAACGGAAAAACCCGGGCTGCGCACGAGCATGCGCGCGCCGAAGCGAATGTCCTGCAGAAATTCATCCGCCCAAGTCCATACTCGCTGCTCGCGCGCGATTTCTTTGGTCTGCTCGACTCGGCCGAATTGTCGCAGGGCGGCGTTGTGCGCTTCCTCGGGCGACATTCCAGCGGCAATGTTTCGTTCGATCAAAAGATCGACATGCGCTTGCATCTCTTCCGCCATCTCCGCATCGCGACGATTTTTGGAAAACAGTCCGAGGAGTCGAGAAAACCAGGCGCGGAGTCGCGGCATAAACGATTCAGGTTCCGGAAAGCACGAGATCGATTCCCTTGGTAATGCGCAGCCAGTGGTCCTTTTCCGCTGCGAGTTGTTTCCGTCCCGCCGCGGTCAGTTTGTAATAGCGCGCTTTGCGATTGTTATCGGAGACGCCCCATTCGGCCTTGATCCATCCCTGCGCTTCGAGGCGATAGAGGGCCGGGTAAAGCGAGCCTTGCTCGACTCGGAGAATTTCTTGAGACATTTGCTGAATGCGATCGGCGATAGCAAGGCCGTGTCTCGGTTCGTGCTGCAACGCTTTCAAGATCAACATGTCGAGCGTTCCGTAAACCAGGTCTGGTTTCTCTTTGGCCATACGATCTTTCAAGCCTAGACAGTCTTGGTAAAGAATTGTTCGATCTTTCATCTAGACTGTCAAGAGGAGACTGTAGTGGCAGGCGTGTCGCCTGCGCTCGCTTAACAACGATTTAGGTTTTGCCGATTCAACGCTTTGACGCGGCAAAGCTTATTGCAAAACGGCTTTGTGGAACTCGTGCCAATCGTCGAGATTATTCAGGTTCACCGCGTCCTTCGGAGCAGAAGAGTCAGCCGCCATCCTGCAATTGCCCAGGATTTCCTGGCGCGTCTCATCGTCGTGATTGTACCCGCGCACCGCGGCGTTGTGTTTGTCGATCGCCTGCGGGGTGAGCGACTTCGCATTCGCTTTCACCCACGCTTCGAACTGCGGATAGGTCGGCTTGTTTTTCTTAATATAATCCTTCACCGCCTGTTCCTCGAGCCCAAGGTCGGCGCAGGTCATGGCGTCGAACCCTCGGCCGATGCCGGGATAACCGGAAGCAAGTTTGCCCGTCGCTTCCAGCGAGACTTTTTGCCACATGCGGGGCAAATGCAGAACGCCAAGTGGTCCGGCTACGCCGGAGCTGATTAATGGGACATAGATATCACTCATAATAGGATTGATGGTTGATGTTGATCCTTTTTACACCCGCTCGAGGTGTGAAGCCAATCCTCGGTCGCTGATTTTAGCGCTATTTCGACTGCCTCGATCTTGCGGCTAAAGCGCGGCGAATCGCAAGGGCGTTAAGAATTTCCGGATTGCCTTGTGCCCAGGCATTATCAATCGTCACCCGCTTAAAGCGCCATTTCTGGCCGTCGCGCACCAGCTCGCCATCGTAGCGGTTCATTAGCAGCGCATTTTCTGATCCGCGGCGGCAACCTTCTCGCGGCATGAAATGTTGAGACATCATGTAGGCATACAGTGTGGCCGAATCATCACTCACTTCGATTTGGAGATTGCTGACGGTGTGACTGGTGTCGAGCGGGCCGAGGAATGGAATAAGAGCATTCACAATCGCTTCGCGGCCACTCAGTTTCGGAAAATCAATCTCAAGTTTTCTCGCCGCTGGCCGGAAATCGAAGATGCAATCTTCCGCAAATGCCGATGCCAATGAATCGGCGTCACCGTGGTCCAGGCCGAAAGCGTAGCGATGCAGCGCGTCGGCAATTTCGTACCGGTCACAGGCCAGTTGCGCTAGATCTGTGCTCATGCAGTGAAATCTAGACGGTGAAGAGTAAAAGAAAACGCCTGACGCTCAACATCCAACATGGAATGCACAGGCTGGGAGAATTCCTTAACGAGAAATAACTCGTATCGCGGCGAAGGCGGTCAGCAGCAAAAGAAGCGCCAGGCCGGCGTAGACAATTCGATTCTGCAGCCGCGCGCGTCTCGCCCCGGCGGAATAGGGGATGCGCGTGAACGTGACCATGGTGTAGAGCGGCAGATAAATTCCGGGCAACAAACCTTCGAGCAGATGATCGAGCTTCTTTTTTGCCCGAAATGCCTTCGACGCGGTTTTGTCGCGCATCTCGATGAAATTTTGCACCGCGAGATTGGCAAGGGCATCGGTATTTTCTTTTCGCCGTGCGAAATATTCAGCGAAAGCGTGCTGTCGATCCTGGGGGAATTCGGCCAGGCATTTGTCGAGCACAACGCAATCTTCGAATGCGGCGTTCATGCCTTGCCCGTAGAACGGCACTACGGCGTGGGCAGCGTCGCCGACGAGTGCGATTTTGTCTTTGTAAAACCACGGTGCACAACGAATGGTCACGAGCGAACCGGTTGGATTGGTTTTGAAATCGTCGAGCAACGACGGCATCAGCGGTACGGCATCGGGAAATTCTCCCTCGAAAAAGTGGCTGATTTCGTCGTCGGTCTTGGTCGAGGCGAAGCTGCACGGCCCTTCGAATTCCCAAAAAAGCGTGCAGGTGAAGGAGCCATCCGGGTTCGGGAGGGCGATCATCATGAAACTTTTGCGTGGCCAGATATGGAGCGCTTCCTTTTCCATTCGCCACGAACCATCCGGCGCCGGCGGAATGGTAAGCTCCTTGTAACCGTGCGCGAGATAACTCTCGTCGTATTCAAAGCCTGTAATTTTCTTCTGCATTGATTGGCGGACTGCGGAGAAGGCGCCGTCGACGCCGATGACGGCGTCGCCCCGAGCCTGGATGGTTACTTGTTGTTGCGGATTTGCGGCCGATACGGCCGCCGCTACACCGGACGGGGCGAGATTCGCAGTAGCGGAATCAAGATCGACGTCGGTGCAGCGATGATTGAAATGAACGCGCACGCTCGGATAACGCTGTGCCGCTTCGATCACTGTAGTGTTCAGCGCCGCGCGACCGATCGAATTAATGAATTTGTTCGGATCGCGGTCGTATGGTGAAAAATGGAGGGCGCCGGATTTGTCGTGAATCATGCGACCGCGCATAGGAATGGCGTGGCGCAACACTTCGTCGGCGATTCCGAGCTGTTCGAGCGCGTAAATTCCGCGGGTCGAGAGCGCGAGATTGATTGAGCGCCCGCCGACGATGTTTCCCTCACGCGGGTCAGCGCGCCTTTCGTAAAGATCGACATCGTAACCGCGGCGCCCCAAGTACGCGGCGAGCAGGCCGCCGGCGAGCCCGCTACCGATGAGAACAAACCTTGTCGCCATTCCAATTGAATGGTTAACCGCGGATTACGCGGATATCACGGATAATCAAATCTGTTTAATCTGTGTAATCCACGGTCAGGTACTCGTTAATTATAACGGCAGCACTTAAGTTCGCCGCTCGGAGTACTGCGGAAGATCGTCGGTGATCGTGTCCCACGAAGCGCGGCAATCGACAAAGGTATGAAATTGTGGCCGAATGCCTGGGTCGTCATCAAACGCTCCCATGCGAATCGACACCTGAGGACCCTCTGGCCAATCGCCACCGAAAAGGCTGGAACCGCAGTTTATACAGAACGCTTTCACAGCGCCTTCGCCTTTTCCGTAAACTTTGATTAATTCTTCGCCCTCGAGGAGGCGAAATTGTTCCTTCAATACCCGTGTTTGCGTGCATACGGCTGTCCCCGAATGCTTGCGGCAGCGGTCGCAATGACAATGACTCGCCTGCAGAAAAGGGGGCTCGACTTCAAAACGTACGCCGCCACACAGGCAGCTGCCACGGATTGGCTTTTTCATGCGAAATTATAAGATAAGATTAGGATCGGCTCGAATCCGCGAGCGTCACCAGCGCCTGGACGAACCGCATCCGGACTCGATTTATGTCGAAACGCCACTTGTCGACCGGCTCGACGGAGTCTCGCCCTACCGATTAGTTGTTCGCGAGATTCGCGGTAGGGCGACGCTCTGCGGAGCCACAAACCGCGCTCATAGAGTCGTTGCAGTTCCGGAACAATGCGCTGGATTTGCGGTTGGAATCGCCGGCATAATCGAATGGCTGAGGTGTCATGAAGCTATTGTCAGTGAATGTGGGATTGCCCAGGGAAGTAACCTGGCAAGGGAAGCTCGTTACCACGGGAATTTTCAAGGAGCCAGTCCAAGGACGGGTAATGATGCGCAGGTTGAATCTGGATGGAGATCAACAAGCTGATCTCACCGTTCACGGCGGCGTGAGTAAGGCGGTTTATCTCTATCCGTCGGAACACTACAGCTATTGGCGAAGCGAACTACCTGGAATGGATCTGGCCTCGGGAATGTTTGGAGAAAACTTTACCACCGAGGGATTACTGGAGAATGCCGTTTGCATCGGGGACAGGTTTCGAATCGGCGAAACGGAAGTCATGGTCACGGAACCACGAATGCCCTGCTACAAACTAGGCATAAAGTTTGGACGTGCCGATATCATCAAACGTTTTCTGGCCAGCCGTCGCACCGGTTTCTATGTTGCGGTGACGCGGGAAGGAATGGTTGGTGCCGGAGATGCAGTGGAATTAGTCGGGCACGAACAACAAGACATCAGCGTTGCCGACATCACGCGTCTCTATGCTTTTGATAAGGACGATGTCAAATCGCTGCGGCAAGCTACTCAAATCGAGGCCTTACCGGAAAGTTGGAAAGGTTATTTTCGACATCAGCTCGAGAAGCAAACCGAGCAGTAACCCTGATCCTGCGCCTCTGATCTCTGGCCTTTGACTTGGCACCCTGACTGCTCAATCAAACCCGCGCCTCGATGAAATCTGACTCCCATTGGGAAGGCCTTCAGCCTCACGTCAACACTCTTCGCCTTAAGGCTATCCTGGTGGTCGACGACGACCAGCAACTCGCCTCTGCTTTACAGTGGATCCTGGCGGATGAAAATTTCCTGGTCGATGTCGCTTTTGATGGAAAAGCAGCCCTTCTCAAGGTGAAGGCGCACGAGTACGACGCCGTGATCTGCGACCTAAAGATGCCGCGCCTCCGCGGTGACGAGTTTTACCTGCAGGCGAAAGAAATGCGACCATCGCTATCCGATCGTTTCATTTTCATCACCGGCTTTGCTACGGACGCAAAAATCGCACTCTTCCTTACCAAGCACGACGTGAAATATTTGGTTAAGCCTTTCGCGATCCAAGGGCTGATTAATTGCGTCAAACAATTGCTCTGCTGACTTTTCACTGTCGGGAAGACGGGCCGCCTGCCTGCCTGGCTGGCGGTCATAGAGCCCGCCACAGACGTCTCAATCCAAAATGACGCGCTCGATGTGCGCGTAAATATTGAATGACGGAGGGCGGAGGAATCCGATCAAGGTCTGATTGCATTCGCGCGCGAATTCCATCGCCAGCGTCGAAGGAGCTGAGACCGAGGCGACAATTGGAATTTCGGCAGAGAGTGCCTTTTGCATGATCTCGAAGGATGCGCGTCCGCTAACGAGAAGTATGCACGAAGCCAGCGGAAGTTCGCGATCAAGAAAAGCCCGGCCAATGACTTTATCGACAGCGTTATGTCGACCGATGTCTTCTCTAACCCGGCGTGGTTTGCCGTCGAGGCCAAAAATGCCAGCCGCGTGAATTCCGCCAGTGCGGGCGAAGTCGCCCTGGTTCTGACGCAGGAGCGCTGGAAGCGAGAGCAATGTTTCGAGATGAATGCGGATGCCTGGGGCCGACTCAATCGACGGGAAATTCTGCCGGATCACGGCGATACTCTCTTTCCCGCAGATACCGCAGCTTGATGAAATCGTTCCGAAACGCTGCGTTGCGTTGAGTTTAGGTTTTATGCCTTCAGCCAGAGTAACGGTAATGATGTTTTCCCGATTACGCGCGCCGGACGGACGGGAGAATTTATCAATCTCATCAGAAGCTCGAATAATTCCTTCGGAAAGGAGAAAACCGGCAGCGAGTTCTTCGTCGTTCCCGGGCGTTCGCATCGTTGTCGCAACAGTCTTACGGCCGATGCGAATCTCGAGCGGCTCTTCAATGGTGAGATCGTCGTGATGATACTCCAGTGCGCCATCCTGCTTTCGCCGAATGATCTGGCCTGAAGAGATGCCGTCTTCTTTCACTGCTTTCAGCGTGATGCTACCATGCGGCAGTCGAAATCTGTCATTTTTAATGAATATCAGCGCGGTGTTGCTCGCCGGCGGGGAATCGCGCCGGATGGGAAGGGACAAGGCAACGCTTCTCTTTCGCGGGCGACCGCTTTGGCAAATTCAGTTTGATCTTCTGCGCGCATTGCAACCCGAAGAAATTTTCGTCTCAGCACGAACTGATCCGCCGTGGCGGCCATCGGGCGTGCAATTCGTTTCCGACGAACCACCATCGCGCGGTCCGTTAAGTGGTCTTTCTGCGACACTGGCGCGAATTTCAACGGATCATTTGCTCGCTCTCGCTATCGACATGCCGTTGATGACCGGAAATTATTTGCGTTTGATCTGCAATCTGGTTGAGCCGGGGCGCGGCGTTCTCCCCATGATTGGGAACCGCGCCGAACCGCTGGTTGCAATTTATCCGAAAGGCACCGGGACCGACTTCCTCATGGCGCTTTCGGGATCGGACTTTTCGCTTCAATCGCTCACGAAGAAGCTCGTCGAGGCAGGCAAACTAAGCATCGTTAACGTTCTCGAAGAAGACGCAAAATTTCTCCGAAATTTTAATAACCTCAGTGATTTCGACTGAGCTAAAAATTGTTTCGTTGGAAGCGCGTAATCGGAAAAGGCCGAAGGTCGGCCGGTGACAAGGGTCCGCGCCGAGCCCGACGAACCGCTCAGCGGGGCACAGCGCCGCTTGCAGGAATGGCATCCGGCGGCGGCCACTTGGAGGCTTCAACCTTGATGTAATTCAGAACGACTGGTGCCAGGATCATTCCTGGTATTCCCATGAATCGCTCGCCAATGATCAGCGCGAGCAGCGTAAGCCAGACGGGATTTCTGATAACGTCACCGATGATTTTGCTATTCAGGAAATATTCCAGCTTATGAATTGCAACCAAAAAGATGAGAGCGACAATCGCCAGCCGCGGCGACATTGTAAAGGCGATGCCGACGATAATTGCGTTACTGATCAGGTTTCCCACGATGGGCAACAGTCCGCAGAGAAAGGTCAGACCAACCACAAAAGCCCCGTACTTGAGCGAGACGATGAGCACGAATACAGCCGTCAAGAGCGTATTTATCGCCGAAATCCGGATTTGAGCGCCCATGACTGTTTCAAAACTTTGGTAAAATAATTGAAAACGGATTTTGATCTCTCCGGTTACCGCGGTAAACAGGCTCGGATTCTTCGGCTTGGAAGACTTCTCGATCTGCGGATTCAAAAACATGCTGACCGCAACTACGATTCCTATTAAAACGAAGGCAAGTTGTGTGGTAGCTGCTCGAGCGAAATTGCCAACAAACAGGAATTCGTTTTTTACCACGTCAACGATGGCCGATTTTAGGCTGTCCAGGTCTGAAAAGGGAAGTTCGATCCCGTGGCTTTGCGCGTATGCGATAAGTGGCGGAATCGAGTCGGCTGCGATCTTGGGAAAGGCAACGAACGCCTGTCTGATAAGAAAACCCAAGCCGTAGAGAGTTGCAGAAACGACAACGAAGAATAGCAGGAGGGACAGCCATTTTCTTTTGCCAAAGTAAAGTTTGCGTAGAGCAAAATAGGAAAAGAGAACTGTTATCAGCGGCGTGGCCAGATGGATCGCCGCCGCCAGCACAATTACGGCGACGAGGAAAAGATAGGAAAATCGCGTCGCGCGCGTCATTTTGAATCATGCCAGCTATCTGGGCACGGCTCAATCAGCAATGTTTTTAGAGCTGCGGCGAACTTCTCCCGGACGGTATGTCAGTTACTGCCGCGTAGAATGTTGGCGAAACGCCACACTTCATGAAAAGTGTTGTAAAGCGGCGCCGGCGCCGCGCGAATCACGTTCGGTTCGCGGAAATCGCATTTCACGCCGGCGGCTTCGAGTTTGGCGAATAGTTCTTTGGGATGTTCGCGCGCCTGGATCGATAACTGGCAACCGCGTTCGCTAGCTTCTCGTGGCGTAATTGTGTGAAACGGCTTTCCTGCGCCTCCATTTTCTAACAAGAATTGGAGATAATTGGTTAGCTTAATCGACTTTTGTCGGAGCGCCTCCATTCCAGCCTCTTGGAAAATGGCAAGGGAAGCGCGCAGCGGCGCCATTGATAGAATCGGTGGATTACTGATTTGCCATCCGTCGGCTGAAGCAACCGGAATGAATTCCGGCTCGAGGTGCAAGCGAAAGCGTGTGTTCGGATTATTGCCAAACCAACCGGCCAGACGCGGCAAGTTCGTGTTGGTAGCATGTCGCTCATGGACAAAGGCGCCTGCGACCGCGCCGGGACCGGCGTTGAGGTATTTATAGGAACACCAAACCGCGAAGTCGACGTTCCAGTCATGCAACGATAGCGGCACGTTGCCGATAGCATGGGCGAGATCAACACCGACTCTAATTCCGTGTTTCTGAGCTGCCGCCGTAATCGTCGGAATATCGAAGAACTGACCGGTAAAAAAATTCACACCGCCGACTAATACAACCGCAAGCCCCTCGGCATGCTTTTCGATTAGATCGAGGATCTCTTCGGTTCGCACGGTAAACTCGCCACTGCGCGGCCCCGCCAGAATCAGCGCGTCTTTTGGATCAAGCCCGTGATGAATTATCTGTGTTTTGATCGCGTAGCTATCGGAAGGGAACGCCGGATCCTCCATCAGGATTTTGAAACGTGATTTCGTTGGGCGATAAAATGTGGCCATCATCAGGTGCAAGTTCACCGTGAGGCTGTTCATGCAGATCACTTCGATGGGCTGCGCTCCAACCAGTCGCGCCGCAGGCTCTCGCAATGTTTCGTGATATGAATACCACGGCGTTTTCGCCTTAAGATGTGCATCCACGCCAAGGTCTGCCCAGTCATCCAATTCCTGTTCCACGACGGCTCTCGCGTACTTCGGCATCAAGCCAAGGGAATTGCCCGCGAAATAAATCAGCGGCGCGCCGCCGCTGTTGGCGGGCAAGTGAAATTTTTCGCGGAAAACGTGCAGTGAATCCTGGGCATCGAGCTGTTTCGCAAAATCTTCGTTATTTGAAAACTGCATGCGTTCTATTTTCCAAAGATTCAACGCACCGCGCTGAACGTCCAAGGCTTAATTCCGAAGAATCAACCGCTTTGAGCCGGCGACTGCATGAATTCAATTGTTGTTCCATCCGGATCGCGAACATAGATCACACGTTTTCCGGCGTTCGGCCCGGTCGTAAGCGTTTGCGGTTTGCGGCCAGCTTTCCAACCAGACGCTGCAATCTTTTCTAAAACCGCGTCGAGATTATCGACTGTTAGCGCGACGTGCACCGATCCGACGTCACACGGCCGAAGTTCGTTATGCTGTCTTCGATTTGCTGGCGCCAAGTACTGAAGCAACTCGATTTTGTGTCCGGGAGCTTTGAGAACGGCGAGCGAAATCTCCGCGTCGGGCACGCCAGTGATTTCCTCGGCGAGTTCACCGGCTTGATGCGCGCGATGAGAAAGCTCGAAGCCGAGCACATCGCGCCAGAAAGCGAGCGATCGCTCAAGATTTGAAACCGTAATGCCGGTGTGATCGGCGGCGAGGATACGAAAAGGAATGCTCAAGCAACGATTAGTATCAGCAGTCGAAGTTCAACGTTCAATTCGCAAGGACGAAATCGAGCCGTCGTTGGGTTGGGGGAGCGCGGGCTGCTAGCCCGCAGTTGTCGGCAGCTTGCCGGCAACATTCTCGCGAAGCGAAACAGCAATTTAAAAGTGTCTCGGCAAGCTGCCGAGACGGGCAGGCTGGCAGCCTGCGCTCCCCGGACTCACGCCACAGCGGCGATTACTTTGAGCTCGATCGCGATGGGCGTGGGTAGTGCGGTGACTTCAATCGTTGTGCGTGTCGGATTTGGTTTGCCATCACCAGCGAAATGTTCGGCGTAAAGCCGATTGTAAATTGGGAAATCCTTCTTCATGTTGGTGAGAAAGACGGTGACATCGACAATGTCGTTCCAGTTCGCGCCGGCGTCTTCCAGCACGAGCCGCACATTTTCAAATACAGCGCGACATTGTTTTTCGATGTCGTAACTCAGGATATTACCGGCGGCGTCGAGCCTGACGCCGGGAATTTCCTTGCTGCCGCGAACGCGCGGTCCGATTCCGGAAAGGAAGAGCAAGTTGCCGACACGCTTGGCATGTGGAAATGCGCCGACCGGCTCGGGCGCGCGCGAGCTTTCGAATGTTTCGCTCATTAACCTGGGGCGTATTTCTCAAATTTTGGCAATTTGGAATCCATCGCGTCCCACGGCTGCGCATCTGTTGTCCACATGTCGTGCTGCGGTTTATACACACTCGGGTCGTCCAAGGTCCCGGCAGCGATACCTTGTCCGAATTCGCCTTTACCGCCGAACAGTCGTGAACCGCATTTCGGACAAAATCCGCGGATGTTGTCGCCGACCATCTCGCTCGTCGTTTTGTAATACTTCGGCGTTCCTTTGGTTATCTTGAACGCGTTTGCCGGCACATAAAACACGGGCGTATAGGCACCGCCGGTCGTCTTCTGACAATCGCGACAGTGGCAATTGAACATCATAATCGGCCTGGCGGTGACTTCGTAGCGAATCGCGCCGCAGTCGCATCCGCCGGTAAAAGGCGCGGACATTTTTAGTCGTGGTTGTGGCTGGCCATCATCGCGACTGGAGCAACGCCAAAACGTTTTGCCGATCGTGCGCGACCTTTGATCGCCTCTGTTTCTCGATCGCGCGGTGGCGCATTGGTGACCAATGAATCGAGCAATTCCTGCGCAGCCAGCGTCACTTTTTCGACCGCCCGATTAAAGACGTCCTCATTTGCTTTCGAGGGTTTGATAAATCCGCTCAGTTTTCGAACGAACTGAAGGGAAGACGCCCGGATCTCTTCCTCCGTCGCCGGCGGGGCGAAGTTATGAAGGGTTTTGATGTTTCGACACATGATTTTCTGTTTCCTTTGGCATACAGATTAGCAGTCGTCGGTCACAGTCAATGAACATTCGCATCCAGGAATTTGAAGACGTCGGTTTCCCAACGATCCACCGCCGAGTACACAAAATTGTGGCCTTCCTCCGACGTCTTGCCGATTGCCGGATAAATTTTCAGGACCGGTGGCTTGCCCATCCGCTTGCGCTCTGCCGCCATCGCGTTGCCAGGGGCGATCGAGTAATCGTTGGACGCGTGGATGAGCATCAACGGAGCGCCCGTCTTGCGGACTGCACTTAACAAGCGCTCGCGAAGCTCCGGCCAATCTTCCCATGAGCCGGCGGCTGCTCCAAAAGTGACGGCGGCGCGCACGCTGCTGTCGCGCTCGGCCGCAAGCAAGCTCAGCTGGCCGCCAAAGGAGTGCCCAGCTATTGCAATGCGGTTAGCGTCGACGCGAGGCAGTTTTGTCAAGAACGACAGACCGGCGATCACGTCATCCAGGTGGTCGGTAGTGAGCAAACGAAACTGCAGACTCTTTCGAGCTTCTTCGCCGTTCGCCATTTTCTCGCGCTGCAAAAGTTTTTGTATGAAATCGCCCTGATCTGCAGAGAGTCCTTGCCCGCGCCGAAAAAGGTAAAGAAAGGCGTAGCCGTGCTTGACGAATATCGGACCAAGTCTTTCCGCTGCCTCGGTGATCACGAATGGACCGGTATGCATCGCGTCAGAACTGCCGGAGCCGTGATTGAACAGCACCGCGGGAAAAGGGCCGCCATTTTCTGGTAGCCAAAGTAAAGCTTTCAACTGAAGCGCGCCGCTCGGAACAACGACAATCTCAGGGGTGATGGCTGTTGCTTGATGAGCAACCGCTGCGATCTGCGTTAGAGCCACCAACAGGAACGTCGTGAGTTTCACGAGCGGGGCACGCAAACGACAGTCTGATAACCTATCCTCCGGCGATAGCGCCCATGATAAAGAAGGGTTCGGTGCCTCTTGCAATCGGATCGGGTAGGGGAGTATCAAGTGGAGCGTGGGAGATGTCTTCGCCACAGGCAAAGAATCTCACCAGTGGCCGGCGCTTTTGTGTTTCGTGATCGCGGATGGTGCCGCGCAGCATTGGATATTTTTCTTCAATCGCGTCGATTATTGCGCACACCGTCGCTGAGCCGTTGAGATCAACGTGTATTTCATCACCCACGTGCGCGAGCGTGCGAAGATGATGAGGAAGAACGACGCGAATCATGAAATCGAAATCCCAATAACCAAGACACAAGTTCCAAACAAATTTCAAATCACAATCCAAAAAATGGCAAGACAGACTCTCGCCTGGTTTGGGATTTGATCATTGGAACTTGTTTGGGATTTGGTGCCTGGGATTTGCCTTCTTCAGGATAACGTCTGCACTTCTACCGAGAGAACTGCGGGAAGATCGCGCACGATTGGACTCCACGAGTCACCGCCATCGGCCGATGCGTAAACCTGACCTCCGGTTGTCCCGAAGTAAATACCGCATGGATCAAGCGTATCGACGGACATGGCGTCGCGTAGCACGTTGACGTAGCAATCGCGTTGCGGCAGACCGTTGGTGAGTTCTTGCCACTCATTGCCGCCTGTGCGGCTGCGGTAGACTCGCAGTTTGCCATCGGGCGGAAAATGTTCGGAGTCGCTCTTAATCGGGACGACGTAGATGGTTTCGGGTTCGTGCGCATGCACGTCAATCGGAAATCCGAAGTCGCTCGGCAAATTCCCGCTCACCTCGCGCCAGGAATCGCCTGCGTTGTCACTCCGCATCACGTCCCAATGTTTTTGCATGAAAAGCGTGTCGGGTTTGGACGGATGCATCGCGATCCGGTGCACGCAGTGCCCAACCTCTGCCGTTGGATCGGGCATGAATTGCGAGTGCAAACCTCGATTGATTGGCTTCCACGTTTCCCCGCCGTCATCACTACGAAAGGCGCCCGCGGCGGAGATTGCGACGGATATTCGTCCCGGATTCTTTTGATCGAGGAGAATCGTGTGCAAACACATTCCACCTGCGCCTGGCTGCCACTTCGGGCCGGTATCGTGTTTGCGCAGCCCCGATAACTCCTGCCATGTCGCGCCGCCGTCCTTTGATTGGAATAGCGCGGCATCTTCCACGCCCGCAAAGACGTGATCAGGGTCCTGCAACGATGGCTCAAGATGCCAGACGCGCTTGAACTCCCAGGGGTGCTGCGTCCCATCGTACCACTGATGCGTGCCCGGCACGCCGTCGTAAACGAATTTGTTGCTCTCACCCATCGGCATTCCCTCCGGGTTTGTCGCCGGCCCGCCGCCCGGCGTGTTCCAGCTTTCACCGCCGTCATCGGAGCGCTGGACGATTTGTCCGAACCATGCGCTGGTTTGTGACGCGTAAATCCGGTTCTGATCAACCGGCGATCCTTTCATGTGATAAATTTCCCACCCGGCAAAATATGGGCCGAACACTTTCCAGTTCTTGCGCTTCCCGTCCGATATCAGGATGAACGCGCCCTTACGTGTTCCAGCTAATACTCGTACTCTGCTCATTTGTTAAGACTCTTAACCGCGGATTACGCGGATCAAGGAAGGATTTGTTCCAAATTTAGGTTCAACGGTTATAGACCGCCGCTACGGCTGAATTCAGTGCCTGAATTCCGTCGATGCGAAGTAGCCCTCACGTCCTATGGTTTTGTCATGAAGAGTTCAAACTTTCGCATCGTTCCTCTCGCGACCGAGATCGCATTGACGGCACGGCGGACGGCCGCGAGTGGCGCACCCGACCACGTGATGGTTGTCGCGAACTCGCCGAATGGTTTTCCATGTCGCCACTGTCTGCGATGGGCCCGTCCCGGCGAGCGCATGATTCTTTTTCCCTATGCCGCCATTCCTACCGGTCACCCGTATTCGGAAAGCGGACCGATCTTTGTGCATGCAGAATCCTGCGAGCGCTACGGCGCCACGGACGAATTCCCTCCGGACTTTCACAAGGGCCGAGTCATGCGAGCGTACAGTGCAAATTACGATATGATCGATGCCGAAGTGGTGAATGGCATCGCGCCCGAAGCGATCATTGAAAAGCTCTTTCAGAAACCCGAGACTGCTTTCGTGGACGCACGCAGCGCAACTCACGGTTGTTACACCTTTCGCATTCAACGCCTATGAAAATGCCCGAGCTTCTTCCGCCACCGGATACGATGTATCGCGCCTTGGTCAATCGCGATTCGAGTTTCGAAGGAATCTTTTATGCCGGGGTGCGAACGACCGGAATTTTCTGCCGGCCAACTTGTACCGCAAAAAAACCGGAGCGTATGAACGTAGATTTTTTTGCGACGCCGAGCGAAGCGTTGCAGAGCGGATATCGCCCGTGTCTGCGCTGTCATCCGATGGATCCGGATCAGCCGCCGCCGAAACTAATTGCACGTTTGCGCGCGGAAGTGGATCGGGCGCCCGATGGTCGCCTGACGGATAAGGAACTCGCAGCCATGTCGATCGATCCGTCAACCGCGAGACGGCAATTCAAACGTCATTATGGAATGACTTTCCAGGCCTATCATCGCGCCCGCCGGATGGGGCTCGCCTTGCGTGAAGTGCGAAAAGGTGAGCGCGTGGGTGATGTGCGAAATGGAAGTGGTTTTGAATCAGAAAGCGGTTTTCGCGACGCTTTCACCCGGATTTTTGGGGAACCACCGACCGCGGCAAAGGCGCAGGGCGGTTTGTTTGCCGAACGGATTGAAACTCCCCTCGGCGCGATGCTAGCGATTGCGGACGATGAAGGGCTGCGTTTGCTCGAGTTCGTTGATCGACGTGCGATGGAGCGCGAGCTGTCGATCTTGCGACAGCGGCTTCGGACCAATGTCGTTCCCGGTGAACACCGGCATCTCGATGCGGTTCGTTCTGAATTGGTCGATTATTTTTCGGGAAAGAATCTCCGGTTCAATGTTCCGCTGGCGCCGGTTGGTTCGCCGTTTCAACTTCGTGCCTGGGAACTGTTGCGTTCAATTCCAACCGGCGAAACGCGCTCTTATTCCTGGATGGCGAAGAAACTCGGCGACGTCGAGATGCGCCGCGCGGTCGGACGCGCCAATGGCGACAACATGATCTGTATCATTATCCCGTGCCATCGCGTTATTCGAGCGGATGGATCGCTCTGTGGTTACGGGGGCGGCCTGTGGCGGAAGAAATGGTTGCTCGATCACGAGAAAAAAGCGTCTCACGAATTCGGAATACAATCCCGGCGGCTAAAAACTTGACGGCTTAAAGCCGTCAAGTTCATCTCCAGCTGAGGCGAGACGCCAAAGCCAAGAATTCTTCGCTTCGCACCATCCGTCTACTTTGCGATGCAAACGTTCTTGGGCTCAGTGAAAAATCGAAGAGCCTCCTCGCCGCCTTCGCGGCCGACACCGCTTTGCTTCATCCCCCCGAAGGGGACCCGCAGGTCGCGCACCAGCCAGCAGTTTACCCAGACGGTGCCGGTGTGAATTTTTTCGGCGACGCGGTGGGCGCGATTCAGGTTTTGCGTCCAAACGCTTGAGGCCAGGCCGTAATCAGTGTCGTTAGCGTAACCGATCACTTCTTCTTCGTTGTCGAACGGCGTGATTGTAACGACCGGGCCGAAGATTTCTTCACGGTTCGTGCGACAGGAGACGGGTAAATCGGTGATGACTGTCGGCTGGAAGAAATAACCCGACTGACAACGTTCGTTGATCAACTTCGGCGCCGCGCCGCCGAGCGCGATCTTGCCGCCTTCTTTCTGTGCAAGATCGACATAGAACTTCACCTTATCGAGCTGCGCCTGGCTCACGATCGCGCCTTGCTCTGTTTTCTCGTCGAGTGGATCCCCGCCTTTCAGCTTTGAGGCCTTGTCGAGAAAGCGGTTTACGAAATCATCGTAGGCCGATCGTTCAACAAAGACGCGCGAGCCGCAGAGACAAACCTGGCCTTGATTTGCGAATGATGAGCGCACACTGCCGGCGATGGCGGCGTCAAGTTCGGCGTCGGCGAAGATAATGTTTGGATTTTTTCCGCCGAGCTCGAGTGAAATTTTTTTAAATAAGGGCGCGCCCGCTTCGGCTACCTTGCGTCCTGTCACCGTCCCGCCAGTGAACGAGATGGTGCCGATCTTTGGATGGGCCGTAATTGCCGCGCCGACGTTCGGTCCGGTGCCGTGCACAACATTAAGCACGCCGTTTGGCAGGCCAGCTTCGCGGCAAAGTTCGCAAAGCAAAAACGCGGTCATCGGGGTTAGCTCGCTTGGTTTCGCGATGGCGCTGTTTCCGACCGCGATGGCGGGCGCGATTTTCCAACTCAACAAGTAAAGCGGCAGGTTCCATGGCGAAATTAATCCCGCGATGCCGCGCGGCTGACGAAGCGTGTAATTGAACGCGACGTTATCGGTAATGTGGGCTTCCGATTCGGTGTGGAGAATTGCGGTTGCGAAAAAACGAAAATTGCTGGCGGCTCTCGGAATGTCCAGCGTGCGCGCGAGCGAGATTGGTTTGCCGGTATCGATCGACTCGGCGCGAGCGAGCTTCTCCAGATCACGCTCGATAAAATCGGCAATGCGCAAGAGAATGCGCGACCGGTCCGCACCGGAGGTCCGCGACCATTCTATAAACGCTTTCTCTGCCGCAGCCACGGCGAGATCAACATCGCGCGCATCGCTGTCCGCTACCTGCGAATATGCCTTCCCGGTTGCGGGCTCGACATTGTCTAAATATCGCCCACCGAGCGGCTCGACGAACTGGCCGTCGATGAAGTTTTGAATTTTCTCAGGCGTTTTTGTCATGTCGGATGAAGTCGAGACATCGTCTAAAGACTAAAGATTCCTCGACTTCCTTCGGAATGACAAGGCGCAGGTGAGCGCCGATAAGCCGGACCGGGAACATCAGGAACTCTGAGTTAAGGCGAGCTTCACTGAATGGCTCGCTCAACCCCAGGTGAAAAGATTTGCAGCCAGAGCGGCTTGAACAAAGCCATGCGGACAACATCCTGGCGTTTGTCGCCAACTGTGATGTCGTCGAGAAAGACTCCTTCGACTTCGAAACCAAATCGGCTGTTCAGATTGATGTTGCGAATGTTGATGTCACGCGAGTGAATGTAAACCTTGTTCAGGTTCCGGATTATAAACGCATAGTAAAGAAAGCCGAAGGTCGCTCGCTTTCCGATTCCTTTACCCTGTAAGCCAGATTCGCCTACCAGCTTTTTCATCTCCAGTTTGCCCGCCGTCGTGTCAATATTCTCGCCGCCGATAATTCCCACCGTTTCGTTGTTGTAGTCGATGCTGAAATATTCTCGCGTTGGTGAAGTAAAATACTCTTGTAGCTTGCTTTTATTTTCTGGAAACGCTGGGACAAAGCTTTCGCGCACGGCCCGGTCTTTGAGCCAGTCGCCGACCTTGTTTACCACCTGCTTTTGCAGCGGACGAAGCGCCACGTGTTGGACGGCGAGCTGCTTGCGCTCCGCCCATTCGTCTCTCACCGACGCCAGCGTAAAGATTCCGTTATAATATCCGACGTCTTTGTCAGGTCTCTTTCCCTTCGCCAGCAGATTGTCGAGCAGGTGCGAAGCGACCCTGATGACCTCTGGCTGGCCAACACCGTAGTTAATGAGTTCGTTGTAAAAGCCTTTCGCGACGAGTTTCAGCATCTGATCTCGCTGTTTCTTGCTGGCAATCTCTTTGTCGCTCTGCTCGTCCATCCCTGCCGCCATACTATTGCAAGGTCGGACCTGAAATCTACCTACTCGCGCCCGTTTTAATTTCCTGCTCAACCTGACCATGAACCTGCGCCGACATGTTCATTACCCGGTTCGTGTAAAACGGTGAGGGAGGGATTCGAACCCTCGGTACCCTTTTGGGGTACGGCGCTTTAGCAAAGCGCTGCTTTCGACCACTCAGCCACCTCACCAAATTCGGTCGCGAGAATATGACGAGTAATCAGCGATTGCCAATATGGTAAATGCAGATTGCTGATTGTTGATTGCTGATTGAATGGTTTTCTCGTGATCAGCGAAAAGGAGGCACACGCGAAAATTCTCTCGGCAATCGCCCCATTGCCGGCAACTGAAGTCCCGTTAGGCGACGCGCTTGATCGTTTCGCTGCGACAGATCTCTTCGCGACAATCCCGCTGCCACCTTTCGACAATTCGGCGATGGATGGTTACGCGGTCGTGGCAGGATCAGCAGGAAGAAATGCCCGGCTGAAAATCGTCGGGGAACAACCAGCTGGTCCTTCGAAAAATCTATCGCTCTCGGCGTCTGAAGCGGTCCGTATTTTTACCGGCGCGCCCATTCCAACCGGGGCTGATGCGGTCGTGATGCAGGAAGAAACAGAGCGTGAAGGCGATTTTGTTTTGATCCGCGCCGCACAAATTCCGGTGGGCGATTTCGTCCGCAAAGCCGGGGCCGATCTTGCTATCGGACAGCAAATTTTAAAGCGAGGCGATCGACTGCTCCCGGCGAGGCTTGGTTTGCTTGCTTCACAAGGAATTGAATCGGTCAGTGTAGGTGGGCGTGCACGGGTGGCGATCGTAACGACTGGGGACGAGCTGGCGGGACCGAGGAAACAACCACGGGTTGGCGAAATTTTTGACAGTAACCGGGTGATGCTTGATGCACTTGCAGCGAGAACAGGCGCGCAGGTGACGATGCAAAGGCACTGTCTCGACAACTTCGATACTCTTTGCACGACATTGCGAGATGCTTTGCAATATGATGCTCTGATCATCAGCGGTGGTGTTTCAGTAGGGGAGCATGATCTGGTGCGCGAAGCGTTGCGCGAGATCGGCGCGGAGATCGACCTCTGGCGCGTGGCGGTAAAACCCGGCAAACCCTTTTTGTTCGGCAAACGCGACCGCTGCCTGATTTTCGGGCTTCCTGGAAATCCGGTCTCCGCCTTCGTCACCTTTCTGACATTCGTGCGTCCCGCCTTGTTACGGATGATGGGGGCGACGGGCGATGCTCTCACTTTGCCTCGGACAAGCGCTTGTCTGACCCACGAAGTTAGGGGCGACGAAACGCGGCCTCATTATTTTCGAGGCGAATTGAGCGGCACGCGCTTTACCGTGATTGGACGTCAGGAATCGCATGCCCTTTTTGGACTTGCTCGGTCTAACGCCTTGCTCCGAGTTCCGCCGGGAGAGAAGCTAAGCGCTGGCAGCGAAGTCGAAGTCTTGTTAATCCGTTAAATTACGATGCCGGCCGTTGACACGTTCATCTCGCCCCCTAGTTTTACCGCGGTGAAATTGGAAGCAACGCTGGCCGAACCGACTACGGCACAATTTCGAGCCGATGCGGAACGGCTTTCCCATATTATTATGGAAATGCAGCGTTGTTTTCTCCTGCACCTCTGCAAGGAACTCGCTCCCGGTAACGTTTCCTTCTCCCAATATTTCCTTCTGGCCGCGCTCGATCAGAAAGAGGTGCTAACGATGTCTGCAATTGCACAAAAGATGGGGCACACCACGGCGGCGGCGAGCGGACTGGTGGCGCGACTGGAGAATCTCGGCTATGTCACGCGCGCATCCGGGGCGCAGGATCGACGAAAAGTGATGGTCTGCATCACTTCGATGGGTTCAGCGCTGGTGCGGCGGATCCGGGAGGAGATGATGGCGAATCTGATGAAGTTGATGGCGCACCTGACGCCATCGGAAAACAAGGCCTGGCTGCAAATTTACAGTAAAATTTATGACTTCTGCCAGGCAAAACATTCTTCCAACAACCGCTGGGAGTGTTAACTAATACCTGCGTCTGGCATTAACTTCGCGCTTTTCCTAGGGGAAAACCTTTTCTAAAAGCATACCAATGAATCGTCTTAGCCGCGTCGCATTGAGTGCAGTTATGCTTCTGGCGGTGCAGGCCAATGGGGGGGAAAGGGTGGTCGCAACGGATAGCAGCGCGCCGCGAAGATTTACGTTGAATGAAGCGATCCTGACCGCGCTCCAACGCAATCCGACTCTCCTCATCGCGGAACAAGAGATTAAACGAACGCAAGGCGTGATCATTCAGATCAGGGCCGAGATGCTACCGCACATCAACGCAAGCGGGAATTTTGACTGGACTGATCCGAACTTGATTGGCGCCCGGATATTTGGAAATACAACGACCGGAACCGGTACAACGCCCGGTAGCACGCCCGCGGGCGCAGCGGCATCGCTTTTTGAGTCACAGTCGTCGCAGGTCAGGGATGTCGCAAGTCCTGCCTTGGCCGCCCGATCGGCGACTTCGAATATTACCAATATCTCAGAGAGCGATGTTTCCTACGCCATCAGCGTTATTGGGACACAGCTGATCTTTAACGGCACCACTTGGCCGTCGATTCGCGGTACCTTCTTTCAGCGAGACAGCGCCTATTTCGGATTCCGCAATATTCTGGACCAACTCATCGCGACTGTGAAAACGCAATTCTACCAGATAGTGGTCAACCGAGAGCTCATTAAAGTTCAGGAGGAATCGGTGAACTTGCTGGACAGCCAACTGAAGGACCAGCAAAATCGCTTTGAAGCGGGAACAGTTCCACGATTTAACGTGTTGCAGGCGGAAGTCGCTTACTACAACCAACTTCCGCTATTAATCACCGCGCAAAACAACTATCGAATATCGCAGCTTACTCTGGCCAAGACCCTTGGGCTCGATTTTCAACCACGACGCGGTGAAAACCCGCCGCTCGAAGTAATAGGCGAAATGCCGTACGTCCCGCGCACCATCGCTCTTGCCGATGCGATTGAGCTTGGAAAACAACGGCGGCCGTTTCTCAAACAGGCGCGGGCAAACGTCTTGAACCAGAGACAGCAACTGCGCGCGGCGGCCGGCCAGTGGCTCCCAACTTTCACCAGTAGCGGCGGCGGCGAATGGGTCAGCTCGCCGACAAACTCGAGCTGGCACGATATTTCAAAAGGTTGGATCGCCCAGGTCCAGGGCAGCCTGCCGATTTGGGACAGTGGCCAGATATATGGCCAGGTCAAACAACAGCGTGCGCTCCTTTCGGAGGCGGAATTCACGTACGCGGATGACGCTCGGCAGGTTGAGCTGGAAGTGCAGACGGCGTATTCAAATTTGCAGCAGAACATGGAACTTATTAAGAGCCAGGAGAAGAACGTGGGACTAGCTGAGGAAGCGCTACGCCTCGCCAAAGCCCGGCTCGACGCTGGAGCAGGGGTGCAGTTGGATGTCCTCAATGCCCAGGTCCAGTTGCTCACGGCGCAATCGACGCAATTGCAAGCGCTTTTCGGCTACAATTCGTCCCTCGCAGAATTCGACCGGGCCACGGGCGCGCAGAGTACCTATACCGAGTCGTTCGACAATCTGGCGCCACGTGCGACGCGATCGAAGACCTATGATACAAGCAGTGGGACGGACGCCGTGGGCGAACATAAAAAAGGTTCGGCCCCTGGCGTATTACCAAATGGCAGGGCCACTCCCACATCCAAATAACCTTTAGTCATCTAATCCACGCGCCCCTTTGCCTACCGCATGTTTTAAAATCTGGCGTGTGAACCTAATTTGGGATTGGGGATTCCGTAATGCAGCTGCCGCTCGAAACATTTCCCGCGCTGGAGCGTGTAGGCTCTCATCACGGATTCGTGGGGCGTGTTCCGGGAATTGAGCTGTCGCATGACAAAGCGGTTGTCTTGGAAAACCTCGACAAGGTGCATCGGCAGGCGCGGCAGATTCTTGGCTTGGGTGATCGAAAATTCATTACGGTGCGCCAGGTTCACGGAGACAAGATCGCACGAGTCGATTCTGTTCCTGCCACTGATCGCTGTTTCGAAGGTTGCGATGGGTTGATTACCAATCAGCGCGAAGTCTGCCTCGGGATTTACGTAGCTGACTGCTGCGCCGTTTACCTGGTCGACCGGAATGCCCGGGCGATTGGTTTGGTTCATTCCGGCAAAAAAGGGACAGCTTTGGGAGTCGTTAGGAGCGCGATCGAATCGATGCGGCAAGGTTTTGGAATTGAGTCTGGTGATCTGATTGTGCAACTGAGTCCCTGTATTCGACCACCGCACTACGAGATTGATTTTGCGGCAGAGATCGTCCGACAATGTCGCGACGCGGGCATCGAGGAAATTTTCGACAGTGGCGTCTGCACTGCCTGCGATCTCGAGCACTTCTATTCGTATCGGGCCGAAAAAGGTCGCACGGGACGCATGCTGGCGTTGCTGGGGTTGTAGTCACGGCACTCCGTTGCCGTGGCACGCGCGGACCCTCCTTCGCCCAGCTTCGCCGCGGCACGCAGAGCGGGGCGGCTACATTACGTCTGCGTCTCCAATTCGGCGCCGCGCTTCAGCGGACAAACTCCGCGCTTCGTGATTGCGGTGGCAACGAAATCGAAAAATTCGCGACCGACTTCTGTCCATTCCGTTTCGCGTGACTTCTCCAGCGCCTGTTGCGTATTGAGTCCGCTCAGGTAAAGCAATTTGAACGCGCGTTTGATTTCATCTCTTTGTGCTGCGGAAAATTTGGCCCGCCGCAATCCGATGATGTTTAGTCCAAAGACGAGGTTTCGTTCCGCCGCCAGGGTAAAGGGGGGCAAATCTTTTCCAAAGGCGGAGCTACCTTGCACCATCACCAGCCGGCCAACGCGCATGTTTTGATGAAAGGTCGTTCCGCCGCCGACGAACGCTTGATCCAGAATCTCTACATTTCCGGCGAGCAAGACATTGTTGGCAATAATGACATTGTTTCCAACATTGCAGTTATGCCCAACGTGCACGCCCACCATTAGAAAATTTTCATCTCCAATTTTTGTCGCGCTCCCTTCCGTCGTGCCGCGGTGGATGGTGCAGTATTCACGAATCAAATTGTCATTGCCGATTTCGACTCGGCTTCGGATTCTTTCCGAAAAACGAACATCTTGCGGGGCGCTGCCAATAATCGTGCCGTGTCCGATTCGATTACCATGACCGATGATAACCCCGCTTTCGATAACGGCGTTCGCGCCGATGCTCGTGTTCTCCCCAATCGTGACCTCGCCCCCGATTAGTGTGTGCGGACCGACCTCAACGTTGGCGCCAATCTTCGCGCCCGAGTCAACGATGGCAGTCAGGTGGATCATTTAAAGCACACCTGCTTCCTTGAAGCTGAAGTAAGGCGCCCGGCCTTCTCCTGGCGAACCGATGATGACGTGATCAAGTAGTTTGATTTGCAACAGCTCAGCGGCTTCGGCCAGCCGGCGGGTCAAGCTGTGATCGGCACTGCTTGGAGTCGGATCGCCCGATGGGTGATTGTGCACAACGATAAGGGCGTAGGCCGCGGCGAGGAGGGCGGGCCTGAATACTTCGCGAGGATGAGCAATGCTTTCATTCACGCTTCCGAGCGAAATCTCTTGCGTCTCGAGCAATCGATATCGGGTATCGAGCAGTAGCACGCGCAGCGATTCTTTTTGCAGCGTGCGCATTTCCGCGCCGAAAAATTCATTCACCAACTCAGGCGAATCGATCTTTTCGCGCGAGATTTTTTCCTTGGCCATTCGTTCGCCGAGCTTGAATGCAGCCGCCAGTTGCACTGCTTTGGCGGAACCAATGCCACGAATCTTTCTCAGCTCGCTGGCTGACGTTTGGGTAAGGCCACTCAGCGTCTTGTATTTCTCCAAAATCTCGCCGCCCACTTCCACCGCATTCTTACCGCGCACGCCCGTCCGCAACAAAATCGCGATCAGTTCACGATTCGTCAGGGCGTCGGCTCCGCGCTTTAATAGCTTCTCGCGCGGACGATCTTCCTCCGGCAGCTCGCGAATTTTGACCGCCGCCATCGCGCCCGCTGGTTAGGCCGCTTGCACGCGAAGCGATTGTAGCATCTGCGTAATCGTGTCTGCGAAAAGGTGGAGCGATTCGAGGGCGCGCGATTCAGGCAAATCTTCGAGTTGCGTCCGGGCCTGTTGCGAACGCGCGGCGCCGCTGGCAAGCGACTCGTCCATCGCGGCTGCCGCCGTCGTTTTTAACAAAAGACTGACCGAAGCGTAATCGCCTTCCAGAATGAGCTGGCAATAGCGCTCCTTCTCGATCGCCGAAGCATGGTTTAATAGCCGCAACGTTGGCAGCGTCATCTTGCCCTTGCGCAAATCGGTCCCCAGCGTTTTACCCGTTGCGCTCTCACGCCCCGCCAAATCGATGCAGTCATCGTAAATCTGATAGGCGGCGCCGAGATGTCGTCCGAAATTTGCCAGCGCTTCGACTTGCGGCGCAGGAGCATTATTCAATTTCGCCCCAAGTTCGGCCGCGATGGCAAAGAGAGTGGCAGTTTTTAGTTCAATGATCCGAAAATATTCCTCTACCGCCAGGTGCAGGTCGAAGCGCCGCTGCGTTTGAATAATTTCTCCGGTGCAGACATCGCGGGTGGCCCGCGCAATCGCACGACTGACTCCGGGGTCATCGAATTTCGTCGAAAGGTCGAGTGCGTGCGCGAAAAGGGAGTCGCCCAGGAGCACGCTCAGGGCATTGCCCCAGCGTGCATTCAAGGTTGGCTGGCTACGACGGCGTTCGCCTTCATCCATTACGTCGTCGTGCACGAGAGTTGCGAGATGAATCAGCTCCACAATTACTGCCAAATCGATGTGCGCCCGGGTAACCGCGCCCGTGGCCGCGCCGGCCAGGAGAGCAACCAGCGGTCGCATCCGCTTCCCACCGCTGTCCAATGCGTAGCTAATGTAACCTTCGATCGCTGGATCGAATGCTTGCGTTTGCTCGGCGATACGAGCCGAGACCTCGTCCAATTGCGGCTGCACCACTGACGCCACTCGCGTCAACGGACTAATTTTTAGCGGTGCCGCGGTCGAGCGCAGGGAAACTTCCACCATCTCAGAATAGAAGACCGGTTTTTAATGTCAAAGCTCCAAGCGCATTTCGGCGAATTTGGTTGGAAGGGAGGGACGCTGTCCGTCCCAAAATGCATGGGACGCCATATCTAGCGCCGTCGCAGCCAATCGACGGTTCCATACTTTGTTGTCGCTAGTTCTTCTGCCGCATGCAAAACGCCGGCCTCAACTCTGCCTTCGACAATCCGCTCGCCCAACAATTGCGCGAATGCGTTTCGAAACCGCTCATCCAAATTTTCGCGCTGAATACTTCCCTGGTGGAGCAAACCGGTGCGGGTCTTGCGCTGGGCGGCTCCCGCAATCTTACGGCCGCTTTCGATTACATCAGACACGACCGGATTGGCAAAACAAGCGTCGGAAATTTTCGGCGCCTTCGTTTCAGTGAGAACCGTGACGATTCCGTTTTCGCGCAACGCATTACCCAGCATCGAATGCACTCGCTGATAAATTACGTTCGATGGCAGTGCGAAGGTGCCATCCTGCGCTCCGATCATGATCGAATAAGTCAGGTCCTCGCCGTGCGGCACAATGCCCCCACCTGTCCAGCGGCGAACTACCTCACGATTCCCCGCGATCTCGCGCGCCTCGGCAAATCTTACGAAGTAACCGAAGGAAACCGACGGTGCGTTCCAGCGATAAAATCGCAGAATTGCAGGCCGTGCCGTTGGGAGAAGGACTTCGTCGATCGCCATGTTGAGCGGTCCGGGACGCGGCGTCGGATCGTCAATGACAATCAGTTCGTGAAACACAAGTTTCGATTTCCTCGAGAATTTTCCCGGCTGCAATGGTCGGATCGGGCGCAGCCGTGATCGGTCGCCCAATTACAAGATAGTCCGCGCCGGCAGCGACGGCTTCCGCAGGGGTCATGATACGTTTCTGATCATGTTCCTCGCTTCCGCGCGGGCGAATCCCGGGTATGATCAGTTTCAAACTTTCGCCAACTGCTTTGCGCAATGCGCCGATTTCCTGGGCGCTGGCAACAAGGCCGCCGATGCCACAATCCGCGCCGATTTCTGCCAATCGAACGACTTGCCGGGACACGTCTTCAGCCATTCCGATTTCGCGCAACGTCTCACTGTTTGTGCTTGTCAGCACCGTCACACCCAGAAGTAACAAATTCTCGGGCGCTGCGGCCACAGCGGCACGCACCATCTCGGCACCGCCGCTGAGATGCAGACTCAGCATTTGGACATCCAGCTTTGCGACCGACTGGACCGCTCGTGCGACTGTGTTTGGAATATCGTGCAGTTTGAGATCGAGAAAAACGCGGGCGCCCGTTTCTCGAATCGCGCGCACGAGATCTGGTCCTTCGGCCGTGAAAAGTTGTAATCCAATTTTCATCCATCCGGCGAACGGTGCCAGAGTCAACGCTAGAGAAATTGCTTCTGCGCGCGTGCCAACATCCAGCGCGATAATTAAGCGGTCGCGCGCGGAGGGTTTCATCTCGTCAATTTCGGCTAACTTGTGAGGAGAATGCAAGGTATCGAAGAATTGGCCCACGCGAAGGTGAACCTTTTTCTGCGCGTGCTACGCCGCCGCGAGGATGGCTTTCACGAAATTGAAACCCTTATGGCGCCAATCACGCTCTGCGATTCGCTTGAGCTGGAATCCGCGAATGCATTCGAATTTCGTTGTGATGAGCCTGGCCTTGCCGGCGATGACAATTTGGTCGTTCGCGCCGCCCGCTTGTTTTTTTCCGAGACAAATCGCGCACCGAAGGTTCGACTTACGCTTCGCAAAGAAATTCCACACGGCGCTGGGTTGGGTGGCGGCAGTAGCGACGCGGCCGCAGCCTTGCGCGGGCTCAACCGCTTCTTTGATGCCGGACTTTCGAGCGAAAAGCTAAGGACTTTGGGGGCGCAATTGGGTTCAGACGTTTCGTTTTTTGTGAATGAAACTGCCGCGACTTGCAGTGGGCGAGGGGAGATCGTGAAGCCGGCCTCTTTGCGGGTACCATTGAGTTTGTTGCTGCTGAAATCCGAATGCGGGGTCCCGAGTTCCTGGGCCTATTCACGTTGGCAGGCTATGCGCGAAGCTGCGGGAGAAATCTATCAATCGCAAAAATTCGGCGACATCACTTTTGTGAACGATCTGGAACGCCCTGTGTTCGAGAAATTTGTTTTTCTCGCACACGTGAAATCGTGGTTACTCAAACAACCGGAAGTTGGCACTGCGTTAATGTCGGGGTCAGGTTCGACGATTTTTGCGGTTTTGCGGTCCAATGTAGATGGCGATTTGGTTGCGAAGCGCGCAAAGTCCGAGCTCGATCCCGAATTGTGGTCGTGCGTTTGCCAGACGTTCTGACTCCGGGTAGCGCACGCGTCTCGCGTGCTGGCGAGCGCGTCCCGCGATCGCGAACTTTGCATCTGCGTCGATTCGCTCGACGTGATCAAATCGTCAGGAAAAGTCTGTTTCGGCGAGACGCCGAAACCAACACGCGAGACGCGTGCGCTACCGGAAGGAATTTGCCGCGTCGATTATTCTTATTCCCCGGCGCTTCGTCGCAAACTCGCGATCGCGTATTCGCGATTGAGTTTGGCGATAAAACTTGCGCTGATTTCCGCGGGGCAAACCGCTTCGCATTCGTAGGTGTTCGTGCAATTGCCGAAACCTTCTGCGTCCATCTGCCGCACCATTTTTGTCACCCGCAAGGTCCGTTCCGGTGCGCCTTGCGGCAAAAACGCGAGATGCGAAACCTTTGCGGCGGTGAAGAGCATGGCCGATGCGTTCGGACAGGCCGCGGCGCAGGCTCCGCAACCGATGCACGCGGCCGCTTCCATCGCCAGATCCGCGTTATGTTTTGGGACCGGAATTGAATTCGCCTCCGGCGCGGAACCGGCGCGCGCCGCGATGAAACCACCAGCCTGTACGATACGATCAAGCGCGCTCCGATCGATCACCAGATCGCGCACCAGCGGAAATGGCTTCGCTCGGAACGGCTCTACCGTAATTGTTTTGCCGTCATCGAAAGACCGCATGTAAAGCTGGCAGGCAGCCGCGGGGTGTTTCGGACCGTGCGCTTGTCCATTAATCGTTAGGGCGCAGGTTCCGCAAATTCCTTCGCGGCAATCGGAATCGAAGGCAATCGGCGCTTCGCCACGTTCTGTGAGCTCGTCATTAACGATATCGAGCATTTCCAGGAACGACGTATCCGGGGAAATATTGCGCGCTTCGTACTCGGCAAGTTGTCCTTGCGATTGCCGATCTTTTTGCCGCCAGATTCTCAGCTTGAAGTTCATTTAAAGAGCGGTGTCATTCTGAGCGTAGCCAAGTGCAGTCGAAGAATCCCGTTGGACTACCTTTAAGGTTTGACCACGGGATCCCTCGACTGCGCTCGGGATGACGGCAAGCAGCGCTCATTTGTAACTTCGCTGGCTCAAATGCACTGCTTCAAAATGAAGTGGTTCGCGGTGCAACGCCGGACGCATGATGTTTCCATTCCCTTGAAATTCCCACGCAAAAACCGCAGCGAAATTTTCATCATCACGCTGGGCCTCGCCGTCGGGCGTTTGATGTTCTTCACGGAAATGGCCGCCGCATGACTCGTCCCGCTCAAGGGCATCGATGCACATCAATTCGGCGAATTCGAGAAAATCAGCGATGCGCCCGGCGCGTTCGAGCGATTGATTATAGCTTTCGCCTTCGCCCGGAACGCGCACCTTTTTCCAAAATTCGTCGCGGAGTTCCGGAATCTTCCCAAGTGCTTCACGCAGGCCGGCTGCGCTCCGCGCCATGCCGCATTTGTCCCAAAGCAACAGGCCCAGCTCACGGTGGAATGAAGTCAGGGTCCGATCGCCATTCACCTCCAGTAATTTTTTCACGCGCGCGCGCACTTCGGACTCAATCCGCTTGAATTCCGCATGATCGGTCGAAGGGCGTTTGCCTATTTGTCCGGCGAGATAATTCGGCAAGGTGTAGGGCAACACAAAATAACCATCGGCCAAACCTTGCATGAGGGCGCTGGCTCCGAGCCGGTTCGCGCCATGATCGGAAAAATTTGCCTCCCCGATGACATGCAGGCCGGGAACGTTGCTCATTAAATTGTAATCCACCCACAATCCCCCCATGGTGTAATGCACCGCCGGATAAATCCGCATCGGCGTTTTGTAGGCATCTTCTGCTGTAATTTTTTGGTAGATATCGAAAAGATTTCCGTAGCGCTCGCGAATGGTATCTTCGCCCAGACGCGAGATAGCATCGGCAAAATCGAGATAAACGCCTCGTCCCCCGGGTCCGACACCAAGCCCTTCATCGCATACTTCCTTAGCCGCGCGTGAAGCGATGTCGCGAGGCGCGAGATTTCCGAAGCTTGGATATTTTCGTTCGAGATAATAATCGCGGTCTGGATCCGGAATATCTTTCGGCGGTTTGGCGCAATCTTCGGCCCGCTTTGGCACCCAAACGCGTCCGTCATTGCGCAGCGATTCAGACATCAAAGTTAGTTTGGATTGGTGCTGACCAGTGACTGGAATGCAGGTGGGATGAATTTGGGTGAAGCAGGGATTACCAAAGAGCGCGCCACGTTTATAAGCGCGATAGGTAGCGGTGACGTTGCAACCGCGTGCGTTGGTCGAAAGAAAAAAAACATTGCCGTAACCGCCGGTCGCGAGAACTACGGCGTCGCCGGCAAAGGGATTGATTTCGCCGGTGCACAGATTGCGGGTGATAATTCCCTTGGCATGCCCATCGACCAAAACAAGGTCGAGCATCTCGGTTTGAGGGAACATTTTCACCGTGCCGAGCGCGATTTGCCGGCAGAGGGCCTGATACGCCCCGAGCAAAAGTTGCTGGCCGGTTTGGCCGCGAGCGTAAAACGTCCGTGAAACCTGCGCCCCGCCGAAGGAACGATTGGCAAGCAGCCCGCCATACTCGCGCGCGAACGGCACGCCCTGCTCGGTGCATTGATCGATGATGAGATTGCTGACTTCGGCCAGCCGGTAAACGTTCCCTTCGCGCGAACGGAAATCGCCCCCTTTGATCGTGTCGTAAAACAATCGAAAAACGCTATCGCCGTCGTTTTGGTAATTCTTGGCGGCATTGATCCCGCCCTGGGCCGCAATGGAATGGGCGCGACGCGGCGAATCCTGATAACAAAAACATTTCACCCGATAACCAAGCTCGCCCAGAGTGGCCGCGGCCGATCCGCCGGCCAGTCCCGAACCGACCACAATGATCTCAAATTTGCGGCGATTATTCGGGCCAACGAGACGCGAATTATTCTTGTGGTTCCGCCATTTTTGCTCGAGCGGACCGGACGGAACTTTGCCGTCGAGTTTTCCAATCATAATTGCTGCGCCGGTTGGATGAGGCCGAGCAAAACCGCGACCGGAATGGCAGTGTAACCAATGAAAAGAAGCCAGGCGAAAATGCGCGCGCCAAGTGCGAGCTGCGGCGTCAACTTCTTGTCGTTCAGACCGAGCGATTGGAAAAAGCTCGAAGCGCCGTGGGTCAGATGAAGGGTGAGCAAGAACAAACCGATGATGTAAAAGCCCGAGACGTAAACGTTTTGGAATCCATAAACCATCATCGAATAGACGTCGTAATGATTGAGCGGATCATTTTTCAACATCGGAAAATGAGCGTTGAACCTTCGACCGGTAAAATGGAGAAGATGGAAAACAATAAACGCAAGCACAACCAAGCCGCTCACGACCATGTGGCGCGAAGCGTAGCTTGCCTTGATGTAATCCCTTTTCTTGTAGCCCTGCGGGCGGGCACGCCGGTTATCGAGCGCGAGGCTAACGGTAAAATAAATGTGGAGGAAAACCGCAACTAGCAAAGTAATCCGGACGGCCCAGAGGAGCGGGCCGAGGTCACGCAAGTGTTGCGCGTAATCATTGACCCAGCGCGGTCCCAGAAAAATCTGCAGGTTGCCCAGCAGATGCCCAATGACGAACAACATGAGAATCACGCCGGTGAGCGCGACGATCATTTTCTTGCCAATGGAGGAGCGATAAAAGCCGGGGAAGTTGGTCACGCGGAAATACGCTTAGCGGTTTTATTTTCCCGTTCAATCACGATCAGCGGACAACATGTCCGCTGGGCGCACAGGCTAACAGCCTGTCTTCCTTGCAGGGAGCGTGCCGGGAACAGAGACTTTCCAGTCCGTGCGCCGAGCGGAGTTTCACTCCGCTGTTGCCGCCAACTGAGAAAATGTCCGCTGCTCGCGCAGGCCAATAGCCTCTGTTGCGTTGCCTGTGTGCCGGCACGTGTCATAATTCGCAGGTCATGTCCACTGTTTCAGCCGAATTGCCGCGACGTTCCTTTGGCGAAACGATGCGCGCCGATGTCTGGTGGACGCAGCCGTTGCTGGTTTTTTTGGGCCTTGGCACGTTCATTGTTTACTCGACCTGGGCGGCGTTTCAGGGAGCGCATTATTTTTTTGGTAACTACATCTCACCATTTTATTCGCCGGAAATCGTTGGTAATTCACCCCATAGCTGGTTTGGGCCAAAACCGAGTTGGTGGCCGGCCTGGCTTTTATTCTCACCCGCGCTCCTGATTCTCTGGGCGCCGGGCGGGTTCCGGCTCACCTGCTATTATTATAGGGGCGCCTACTACAAGGCATTCTGGGCCGACCCGCCGGCCTGTACGGTGGGCGAGCCGCGCAAGACCTATTTGGGCGAACGTTCCTTCCCGCTCATCATGCAGAACATCCATCGCTATTTTCTTTATCTTGCGCTGATTTTTATAGTGATTCTTTCAATCGACGTTTGGAAGGCACTTTGGTTTACCGATTCGGCCGGTAGAACTTCCCTTGGTGTCGGTCTCGGCACGATTGTGCTGGCTATTAACGTCGTTCTGCTTGGCGGCTACACCTTTGGCTGCCATTCGCTCCGACATTTGATTGGTGGATTTCGCGATCAACTTTCACGGGCGCCGGCCTGCTACCAGGCCTATCGCTGCATCAGTTGTTTTAACCGCCGCCACATGCTCTGGGCATGGATGAGTCTGTTCTGGGTCGGCTTCTCCGATCTCTATGTGCGCCTTTGCTCGATGGGCATCTGGCACGATTTCAGAATCGTTTAAGCGATGAGGCGAGATGCGTTGAAGCGCCACCCCGTTCGTCAAACGCGTAGCTAATGCAAGCGATTGGCCCGCTTGCTGTCATTTTGGTTGCTGCTTTTTCTGATGGAGGTCAGCACATCAATACCATTGTCGGAGGTAGCGACCGCGACGAGCTGCTAGCATGGTTGAATAATACCGCACGGAATGAGCGCGCAGAGGGGCGCGCACCAACCGCTTCAACTGTTTAATTCTTCAACGAATCCATGGCCGATTACGAAACTTTCCAGCATGATGTCTTGGTAATCGGTGCTGGCGGCGCTGGTTTGCGCGCGGCGATCGAAGCGTCGGTAGCGGGAGTTTCGGTCGGTCTTATTTGTAAATCGCTTCTCGGCAAAGCACACACGGTCATGGCCGAAGGGGGGATCGCGGCCGCCCTGGCCAATGTCGATGAGCGCGACAATTGGAAAGTGCATTTCGCCGATACCATGCGCGGTGGCCAGTACGTCAATCAATGGCGCATGGCCGAGTTGCACGCGGAGGAGGCGCCCGATCGCGTGCGCGAACTCGAAGCATGGGGCGCGGTTTTCGATCGAACAAAGGATGGTCGTATTCTGCAGCGGAACTTTGGCGGTCATAAATATCCGCGACTTGCACATGTTGGCGATCGGACGGGGTTGGAGATGATCCGAACGCTACAGGATCATGGAGTGCATCAGGGCATCGACGTCCACATGGAACGCACAATCCTCACATTGTTGAAACAGAGTGGACGCGTCGTCGGCGCATTCGGCTACGATCGCGAGCGTGGCCGCTTTTTAGTTTTTCGGGCGAAAGCAATCGTGCTCGCGACCGGCGGAATCGGTCGTGCCTACAAAATCACAAGCAACAGTTGGGAATATACCGGCGATGGTCATGCACTCGCTTATCTCGCTGGAGCGGAATTGATCGACATGGAGTTTGTTCAGTTCCATCCCACTGGAATGGTTTGGCCGCCGAGCGTGTGCGGCATTCTTGTCACGGAAGGCGTGCGAGGCGAAGGCGGAATCCTTACGAATAAAGAGGGCCGGCGTTTCATGTTCGATTCGATCCCCGAAAACTACCGCGCGCAGACGGCCGATAACGAAGAAGAAGGCTGGCGCTATTGCCAGGGCGACAAAGACGCGCGGCGTCCTCCTGAATTACTAACGCGCGACCACATTGCGCGTTGCATTGTGCGCGAAATCAAAGAGGGCAGGGGCAGTCCCCACGGCGGAGTTTTTCTCGACATCGCGTGGATCAAGAAAAAAATTCCGAACGGGGCCGAGCACATCAAAAAGAAACTGCCGAGCATGTATCACCAGTTCAAACAACTCGCTGATATCGATATCACGGAACAGCCGATGGAAGTTGGCCCCACCACCCATTATGTGATGGGTGGCATTCGGGTTGATTCCGATACGCAGATGTCGCGTTTGCCGGGGCTGTTTGCGGCGGGCGAATGCGCGGCCGGAATCAACGGCGCAAATCGACTTGGCGGAAATTCCTTGTCCGATCTCTTAGTTTTCGGAAAACGCGCCGGTGAGTTCGCCGCCCAATTCGCGAAGGAAAATGAGCTCGGCGATATCAATGGCAATGAAATTGAGGACGTCGCCCGTGAAGCATTGCGCCCATTTGAGCGACGCGCAGGCGAAAATCCCTATGAACTGCAACGCGATCTTCAGGAGACGATGCAAGACAATGTCGGAATTGTGCGCAACGAAACCGAAATGACGTCTCAACTTGAATACTTGAGAAAGTTTTGGGAGCGCGCCAGCCACGTTGGCGTCAGTGGCAATCGTGAATTTAATCCCGGATGGCATACGGCCCTTGATTTAAAAAACCTGCTAACTGTTTCCGAAGCTGTAACGCGGGCGGCGCTCGAACGAAAGGAGAGTCGTGGTGCCCAATTTCGCGAGGATTATCCCGAAAAGGATGCAAGGTTCGCGAACGTGAACACCATCATCTGGCGCGGCGAAGACGGAAGGATGAATGTGCGGCTCGATCCGCTGCCGGAAATGCCGGATTATCTCAAACAAGTGATTGAGGAAATGAAGTGATCTTGTGCGATAGCAACAGAGGATTGGGTAGCGCGCGCGACCCGCAAATTTCCGAATGAACGTTCAATTCAAAATCTGGCGCGGCGATGCGAGCGGCGGGAAATTTCGCGAATACGCGACAGAAGTCTCCGAGGGCATGGTCGTGCTCGATGCTGTGCACGACATTCAGCGGACGCAGGCGAACGATCTGGCTTGTCGCTGGAACTGTAAGGCCGGCAAGTGCGGCTCGTGTTCGGCGGAAGTAAACGGAATGCCCAAGCTCATGTGCATGACACGAATGAGCGATCTGCCGCTGGATCGGCCGATTACGATTGAGCCGATGAAGGCATTCCCAATCGTGAAAGATTTAATCACCGATGTGTCGTGGAATTTTCGGGTGAAAAAGAAGATCAAGAAATTTAAACCGCGTCCGCCTGATGCGCCGGACGGGACCTGGCGAATGCAACAGGAAGATATCGATCGGGTCCAGGAGTTTCGGAAATGCATCGAGTGTTTTCTTTGTCAGGATGTCTGCCACGTCCTGCGTGATCATCAGATGTACGATCGCTTTATCGGGCCGCGTTTCTTGATTTACGCGGCCGCCTTGGAGATGCACCCGCTCGATACCGAAAATCGGGTAGCGGAGTTGCGCGAAGCCCACGGGATCGGGTACTGCAACATCACGAAATGCTGCACCAAGGTTTGTCCGGAGGAGATTGAGATCACGGACAACGGGATTATTCCGTTGAAAGAACGAGTGGTGGATGAATTTTATGACCCGCTGGGATGGTTGTGGCGGACGGGTAAAAGAAAACGTGAAGCGTGATTCGAGAATGTGAACCGGTTTGTATTTAACGAGTTAACGATTTAACGAATGTCCGAACTCAAACAGCTTTCGCCGCATGCCATCCCCTCCGCTTTAGAGAAAGCTGAACGCTATCGCCTACTAAACGAACCAGCCGAAGCGGAAAGCATTTGTCTTGACGTGCTGGAGGCTGATCCAGGCAATCAGCACGCACTTATTACGCTACTGCTCGCCATCACCGACCGCTTCAGCAAAGGTTACGGGGTGAGCGACACTCAGGCGAAGGAAATTCTTGGAAAAATCAAAGGGGACTACGAGCGCGCTTATTACAGCGGAATTTTGGCCGAACGCCGCGCCAAAGCTCAGCTCGCGCGAGGAACGCCCGGGTGCAGTCACTTGGCCTATGAAGGCTTTCGGGAAGCAATGCGCTGGTTCGAAAAAGCGGAAGCGCTTCGCCCGTCTGGAAACGACGACGCTTTGCTACGGTGGAACACTTGCGCCCGGATGATGGCGCGGAATCAGCTCGCTCCGCAAGAACATGAGCAGGTCGAGCCTCCGTTGGAATGAGTAGGATCCTGGTTTGACAGTCAGACCGTTCTCCGCACAGCGAAGTTAAATATCTACGTCCGCCAACTATAATCGCCGCGTTCTACATTAAGGTTGGGATTGTAGTAGGGGTCGCCCTGCTCAATCACTTCCCCCCATCGGTCTAGCAGCAGTTGGCGGTCGAGCGGATCATCAGACTTCTGTCGAGAATGCGATTCGTGGTGTAGCAGCAAAGCGCGAGGTGTCCAGATGATACGTAAGCCGCGGCTGCGTAGGCGCAGGCAAAGATCAAGATCCTGGTAGACGTTACGGAAATCTTCATTAAAGCCTCCGATCGCTTCAAAAGTTAATTTTCGCATCGCCATGCACGCTGCGGTAACGGCCGAAACCTCGCGTGGACACGACAAATTACCGCCGTAACCATCTGAGTTCACCGTGAAACCGCGCATCATGTGGTCGGCCGTTCCACACATTCCCAGCACGACGCCGGCGTGTTGGACCCCGCCGTCTTCATGCAGGAGAAGCGCGCCCACAGCGCCGACGTCTTCTTGCTCGGCATAGTAAACCAAATGATCCAGCCATAACTCGGAGATGATCTCAGTATCGTTATTAAGAAAAACCAGGTACTCCCCGGCTGCGTGACGCACGGCCGTGTTGTTGGCGCGGGAGAAGTTGAAGGGATTGGGTATTTCAATACGAACTGCAGGATATGCGCGCATTACTTCCAGCGCTTCTTTATTCGTTGTATTATTGTCGGCGAGGATCACTTCGAAGTTCGGGTAGCGGGTGTTTTGGTAGAGGCCGTTGAGGCAGCGCGAAAGCAGTTCTGGCGAGTCCTTCGTCGGAATCACGATACTGATCTTCGGGAAGCTCTTGCGCGGTGTTGGTACTATTTTCAGCCGATGGGGAGTTGCTCCTGATTCAGCCCGAGCAGGCAGTCCCATTCGTTCCAAGTGCGCACTCAATGCCTTTGGTTCAAGGGTCATCAAGTCTGCTTTGCGATCAGAAGCCGCGCCGATGCTTCTGACTATTTTTCGCTTATGGTAAAGTACCCGCGGGATATGCGTAATCCGAGCATTCGTCTCGCTTACTCGCAGCATAAAAGCGAAGTCTTGAACACCGTCCAATGCCGGATCAAATCCAACACTTGCAGCCAGTTCGCGCCGGAGACAGAGGAGATGGCCAACATATATTGCGCCGCGAAAATACTCCGGTGACCAGGCAGGTTTGAAAAACGACTCTGTCAAGAGACCACTTGCATCGTCGAGCTTGTCCTCATCCGAATAGCCGACATCAAAGCCTTCCCGCAACTTCCCAGCCATGGCGGCCAGCGCCTCTGGATGGAGCAGGGCGTCATGATCGAGAAAGCAAACAAACTCGCCTCGAGCAAGCTCAAGAGCCCGATTGCGCGCCGCGCTCACGCTAGCGCGAGTTGCAAAGCTAACCTTAAACGCGTCATGCGCTTTCCCCAACGATAGTAGCATCTCACCTACTTCGGGATTGTCCGATCCGGCATCTGACAAACACCATTCCCAATCTGCGAATGTTTGATTAAGCACGCTTGCGGCAGCTTCTGCGAGCCAGCGCGGCTGTGTGTTGAAGGTGCAAGTAACAATGCTAATCAGCGGCAGTTTTGATTTTACGCGGCCGGCATGATGAACAATCAGAGGCCTGAGAACGGAAACAACTTCATTTGCACGCACGCTGGGATAGACGATCGGAAGCTGGTGCCCATATCTTTTGTCTGTCGCACTGATCCGACCGGGGCGAGCATCTTCGCTCGAAACTTCACGAGCGGCAGAGCTGCCATCCTCAGCCGTGATCTCGAGCGCACGTTCGACAAAGCACTTCCACGACGTACCCTGCCCAATCGCTTCCAGCCGCACTGACGAAGTTCCAGGCGACAGTGGGATGTTTATCGAAAACCCACCGTAACGAGCTCCCGGATAGTCCGGCACCTTCTGGGCTACGTCTTCTCGAATCAAGCCGTAGTGGCCGAAATAGGATTTACGACCAACTCTCGCCCGGACCCCAACTACCTGTGGCCCACCATGTGCGAAACACCATCCGCTTATTGTTAAAATACCATTGGAAGGGTTCCAGCCATCTGGACAATCAAGAGCATAAACAAGGTCGGACAGTTCTCCAATTGACCCGGCGACGTGTTTGGAAAAGCGTCGCTGTAACTTCCATAGCGGCTTCGCTATCTTCCAGGCCCACGAGTGTTCAACGCTCTCAATCCAACGGTCGCGGTCGTTCAGACGAGCAGTTAAGTCTGCACGCCGGACCTTATTTTCCCAAGCTTCGTGTTCGGCGCGGCGCAGTTCCCAAGAAAGCGAAACCAAATTCGTATGACTGCATTCGTCCGCTTTCTGAAGGGACAGCCTTTTCTCGCGAAGCTTCGCTTCGGGCAATGCTCGATCTTCGTCTATCGGTTGCACTTTCTATTTGATGGTGTGAGCCGACGGTTCCGGATGGGCAGAAGCTTCGGCGATGTCTTTCGCGCGTCTGTATCTGTCATAAGCATTTATCTGCAATTCGCTCTGTAGCAAGATGCAAGGATCGCTGATGGCTGTGACCTCGCCACGATCTCCCCTTCGCGAGAAACGCTGGGGTCAACGATGGGCGCTAGATAAAACGCCCGTCCGGTATGGGCGAGAATGAAACGCCTGTGCCGGAGTGCGTATCTCTATCGTTCAAGGACATATGGCGGACACGAAATGGCGAAACGCGACAATACGAATTGTAAGCAAATGGCCGCTCATGAGAGCTTGCAAATACGAGAACCTCGACTATTAGTCGCGGTCTCTGCAGTTTATGCTGCGTGTGCGGCTTAAGTGATCAGCGGCTTTCCCGTCCAGAGTCATGTCACATCATCATTTTCTCCCTTGGCTGATTTCGAGAGCGTGGCATCTGGGACGGTATGCGCACGTTCTTTGTGAGAGCGCGGCTCGGGTTGTTCAAGTAGGGCTGTGCCACGGTCAACGAGCGGTGCGGTTTCTCCGCCAACGCCACCTGATAGCGAGTTCTCCTTACGAAGCCTCGGAAAACCAAAACCGGCTGAATCGGCCAAAGAGAGCAAGCCGGCACATAAGACGCGAGGTGATTGCCCCTGGGCGAAGGTCAATTCCACGTCGCGATAATGGCTTCATGATTACCTGCCCTGCCAGGTCGGGAAGTAGCATGCTGGTTCATCTACTTCGATCTCATCCTGAGATTTGCGCACATGATGAGGTATTCTCTCCAGACAAAGTAAGAGGACTCTCTGGCAAGTACCTCCAGAGAAGCAGAGAGGATCCGGGTTTCATCGAATGGCTTTCTGCCGAAAGATACCGAGATCCTATCAGATTTCTGTACAAATTCGTCCTTGATCCGGACGGAAAGAAGGCAGTTGGGTTCAAGCTTAAGCACGATGAGCTCGTCTTGCCGGGATATGAGACTGTGCGGAACGAGATCGTACGTAACCGCAAGTTGCGGATTGTGCACCTAAGACGCAACAATTTGCTTCGTCGATATTTGTCTCACTACATTGCGGCGAACATCACACGGGTCACGTTAGCCGTAGGCGAACAATCAATTCCCGAGCTACCTCCAATCCGGCTGGACCCTGTGGATTGCGAAAGAGATTTCGAAACGACACTCATCCGGCAAGCAAAGTTTACAGTCCTTTTTGCAGGCCATCGAAGCTTTTCTATCTCGTACGAGCAGTTGATCAGTGGTGAACGCAGCCAGCTTGATAAGCTTCTTCGCTTCCTTAGTGTATCAACGCGCGAGTTGACCACTACCACGCGGAGACTTGGTTGCGATAATTTGCGTAGTGTGATCGCCAATTATGACGAACTGCGTGAATATTTTTGTGGAAGTCGTTTTGCGGAATTTTTTGAGGATTCGATAAAGAGAAAATAACTTTCGGGCGACAGTGCATTTCATTCCACCATCGTGCAGTATGCCAAACGCGGTTGCTGTCCAGCCAGGACTGACTATGCTAGTAGTGCGGTCAAAAACAGCGTTCAAACCATCTCCCTTGCAGTAAGATTGACCTGAATATTGGGAGATACCGAAAATAATCGGGCGATTATCTGGAAATACGTCTAAGTGGCACGATGTGCTCTGTCATTACAGGATCATTCCTGAGGCGAAATCCTCTCAGAACGAACAGATTTACATAGGTGCTGTCTTCGATGCATCCACCTCCGCCAGGGCTTGAGGCGGCTTGGGGATTCACTTCTGAGTTGTTCGAGCTGCTTTTCCAGCGCCGCAATTTTTCGCAAGGCCCTCCGATGATACGTGTTCACGTTCTGATTATGGTGAACTCTTTTCTCGAACTCCGCTTCCAGTTCAGCAGCGATCGCCCCTGAAGGAGGGACCGGCGTGCGGTCATTCATCAACTCGGCCTCAAGCTGCCGTGCCTCCACTTCTTGACCGGTCTGTGGATCGACAGGAGTAAAATCCGGCGGCACATTGGAGCTGTTGATACGGTGTTGCAGGGGCTCAAGGCAAGCCGGCTCATAAGGCTCCTGGAGGAAGTCGAGCAACAACCGCAAGGTGCGGGCCGAATCCCCCACGAGATCGCAATACAGCATTCGGTAAATCACTCTTGAACCGTAAGCCCGCTCCGCCTTGAAGCATGCGCGAACGGTTCGCAACCAATAGTCATAGGCTTGCTCCTCGTTTTCCACCAAAGCTGGCCCACCGGTCTGTTTGAATTTGAGCATCGAGCGCACTACCGACTTAACGTCCCGTAAGAGGTGGATGAAGACGGCCCCTGGAAACAATTTGCGAAGCCCGCAAATATAAAAGGAATACTCGGGCGTTCCATCAACCCAGCGGCCTTTTGGGTCAGAGTCGGACCGTTCGGTTTGAAACGCAGGCAGCCTCAGATCTGAGGCAGGGGTGGCCATGGCCTCCTCGAGGGCGATTCTCCTTCGCTCGTATCGATGCTGAAGTATGAGATTGTTGATAGCATCGCCGAAGCAGTTGAAGAACTCTGGCCGCTGCACACCAAGAGAGCCGAGTTGGGAACGTTCGCCGCGATGTGTCCCGCTCTGGTATGCGGCCTCAACATCCAGGGCAAAACGGCCCAGCCAATCTGATTCTTCCTGTACGAGGATATTCGAATGCTGACCCAGACACCAAGTCAGAATACTGGTGCCGGAGCGGGGGGAGCCGACTATAAAAATAGGTTTATTCATAAACCCGCGTAGAATCCAACTGTATATTCATGGAAGCCATCGCGAGCAACACTTACCTGACCCGATTGTAGCGAAATCCTTTCTTCAGCCGGCGGACCGTTTGAATTCACTCTAACGCGCATGGCGCAGGGACTTTACAGCGCTATCCCGCAGATCTCTGTTCTCATCAGGCCGCCAATGCCTTAGTTGCTACCCCATGGGACGGGCAGCGCGGCCATATTTTATGGGCGCACGCCAGCAGGCAATTTTCTCGCTGTGATGGGTAAGCTCCAGGGCTGCGGCCACCAAATTCCATGCCGAAAATCCGGAGCGCTATGGACTGCAACATCAACGAAACCGGCGGCACTCAAGAGACGCAGTAAGCCAGAGTAGCAGAACACTCGCATTTCCAGAGTTGATCCGCGTCCGCCGTGAAACACCAGATTTCGAAATGTTTGTCTCACGCCGGATTTAGTAAGATTATGAAGTTCGCAACCACCGTCACGTTCTACTAAAGTGAACTCGTAGAGTTCCGGAAAATGCTCAATCGTCTCCGGTTGTAGTCCGTAGGGGACTGTTAATAGCAACAGCCCGCCCTGTCTCAGCATCTGGTACGCATTATCGAAAGCTACTTGCACGGGAGGGACGATGTGCTCAAACACCTCAGACGATATGATGAAGTCGTAGACTTGACGCTGCTCAGGCGCGATACTATCAGAGGCTATATCGAGACGCGGTTCCTGATGAAAATACGTGTTTTCATAATCGAATTTTTCCTTTAGCTGCGACGCGTAACTCTCTGCGTCAGTCAATCCCAAGCCCTTAATGTCCTTGCGGATTGGGAATTCAGAGAGAATCAGGTTCTCCTTAAAGAGACAACTGGACAGGGTTCGAATGACAGCACGAGTCCGTGGGCTGGAGTTGCAATTAGGACATGATTTAGCTTCGCGTGCAAGCGACGCTAATTCAACGGTGCAGAGCGTGCCACAGATGTTGCACTGAAAAAATAGCGTCCCTGGTTGCATGTGATCAGCCTATGGCACCGGGACCAGCTTGGTAATCAGTCTCAGATGCCGTGCCCCGGATCCTGTATGAAACACATTTGACCCAGGCAGTCGTTTCGCATGACATAGCAAGAAAATTCTCCACCATGCGAGCTTCGGGCATCAGCCATGGTCAAGCAAGTTAGCTGCAATGCTTTTCGATTGCAGCTATACTACGCCCACCTTCTACCACTTGGAAGCGAGTGGAGGCAAACCAACGTACTGGCGGAAACATAACTTACAAATAGGACCCACTTTGCTATCAAATGGGCTGCCCGGCTGCTATCTCCGACTGTGCTGTTTTGACGTTCACGGACATCGCCTGATTTGCAGTCACGAACGACTGGTGCATCAACCATCCCAACAGCCCTCGCATTAGTGGCTGGCGGCCATCGGTACGGATGAAGTAACGCGAAGAGTTTCCGTGGAAAGCCTGTTGTCATCAGCACTCCGAACAAAATAAGGCGTTTGTGGATTAAAATCGCGAATGTAACCAAGAAATCCGCTGGCCGCGAATTTAGGCAGTTTATACTGCCTATTAATATTCCAGCGTATCTCTGTCGGCCGTGCCAGCCCGCAAACTTTACCGTCGGCGTTGACAAGGATGAGTTGCTTTGGAATAGATGTTTCTCGCTCAATGGCCCAGCCGGTCACTCGCGCTGCGGGGGCGCCGTTTGCGCACCGAATAAGCGACTGGACTGCAATGCTGCCTTTTAAGTCTACCGATTTGTAATGGCCGCCAAACAAATTTGTTTCTGAAACTCCGATCCAATCCTGCAAGCCGTCAGCGAACATATCAAGCCGACGTTGGCGATACTGCTTCGCGAGACTATATACGGTGGCAGGGGTCGGATACATCTGGGCGACCATATCGGTATCGCAAACTCCATTTATCAGACTCGTAGCTGCAGATTCCATTATTAGATGCACTTGTCTTCCCCAGGCAGCTGCCTGGTAGTGTTCCGGAAAAATCAAAAGGGGTAGCGCTGACAGCGCCGAAAAGGTCGGCCACTTCGCCCATTTTTTTGAGTCTACGCTCTGAACGAAAATGAGAAACAGACCCGCCCAAAAAAGCGAACTCCAAAACATGTACCGCGGCGCAACTGCTTCGCCGGGGGAGGCGTGCATGTGAGCGGTGCGGCCGATCACTATAAATCCCATGGCTACGAAGTTGAAAACCGTAAGGGCGAGAGCAATGAACTGGAGCTTGCTTGCGCCCAGATCGCGTCGGACCAGCCTCGGGATGACGGCTCCCGCCGCGAGCCCCAGGCCCAAGGTGCCGCAAACAACCGGAATGTTAGAGGACTGCGCCGCCGCGGGAGAGAGCGCAGGAGAACTCCATGCTGCTGCTGCATAAAGGAATGGTGTGCCGAGCAGACTGCAGAACCTACGGAGCGCGGTACCGAGGGATATCGCATTTTCCGGAGTAATCGCCGGCGCTGCGCCAGGTAATACACCGTAGGTAATAACCGCGACAATCCCGACGGCTAAAATTAGGCCGAGAGTGCGCCAGGATAATCGCGCACTCCACCCCAAGATGAGGAGAGTAGGCCAAACGGCAAAGCCGCTTCCGAAGCTAAATGACGCGATCAATCCGGACGTCACTACCAAAACCATTAGCGTCCAATAAGGTCCCGTTCCGCCGCAAATCAGTGCCAGAGTATAAAAGGCGACAAGCGCTCCAACGACTACAAGCGAACATATGCAATTGAACGGCCCGATGGCTGTGATACTAGCTCTGGTCATGGAAAAATTCGCTACCACGACTACCAGTGTAGCGACGAGCTTTGCTGTCGTGCCGATCGTCTTATCCTGCCATGTCGCGACAAGTAACACGATCGCGGATAAGATAAGCAGAACTAATCCTATGACAAACAATAGCTGTTGATTGGCGCGAAACCAGGCAAGATCAATTGACCAAAGTAAGGTCGGGAAAAACATTGAATGACTGCCGTATTTCAATAACGCAGCTTGCCAGAACGAGTGGTTCAATGAGACGGTGTACAAGTGCCACATATCGAAAGCAGTGACAGTCACGTGACCGTTCCAGAGGAAGAGGATTCCCGACGCTAGAAAAGCCAGCGCTAGTATGCCCGTGGCAACTTGGAATATGCGCTCAACCACGTCGCCAAAGTTGCCAGAGCGTGCCATTAAGTTAATCGCTCACCGTGCTAACACGGTGAGGTCACGGTGGGCAATCAAAATCATTTTTCACATTCGAGAACGATCGTTGCATAGGGGATTCGCAGCGCCTTTGGCTGGACCCAGACCATGGGGTGTTTGAAAGCGGTCTGGACAAGATCGTAATACGACTGCTCTGTTCTAATATGCTGGCCTCGGTCGCGGGACATAACGTATCGCGAAACGAATCCCTGGTTCGGGATCCAACACGCCTCCAGACATACAAAGCGGCCGCCTTGCTTTAGAGCGCGATGAGCGAACCGGATACAGTGTGCAGCTTGCTCATCATCCAAGTGATGCAAGATACCCAATCCAATGACAATGTCCGCCGCCTGAAATCGCGGATCGTCCCAAATTGCCGCCGTGTCACCAACAACAAATGTTCCTCTGTCGCCGTATTTGCCTTGGGCAGCAGCAATATAGCTTCCGTTCACGTCGAAACCAATATACTCAACAGGTGGCAGCCACGGCAGTATTTGTCCGGGGCCACAACCGATGTCGATGACCTTATCTCCTGCCTTCGCGCGCACATGAGTGTCGATAAACCATTTCCGCAATCTGTTGCCGCCGATAAGATCCTGGAAATAGTTGTATAGCACTGGCACTCGCAACCATCTTCTTAATCCAGTATCTGCTTCCAAGGGATCAACAAAGAGCCAAACTTCACGCTGTATCTGGCGAGACGGCTCCTGTCTCTACCAGACTTGACCGCTTCAGGCTCGCTGACCTGCCGACTGAATAGGCAGCAATTGCTGTCAGAACCAAGATGGCGAACGTGGCTCGCTGAAGAATCAGCAATTTCCAGAACAATGCTGGTTTATACTCGAAATCAACAATATTTCGACCCTGCCGGAGTAATACGCCTACCTGATTAAGGTTCACGCGCAATAGCGGTACCTCGCGACCATTTACACGGGCGTGCCAGGCTTTGTTATAGTATTCGTTTAAAATCAGCAGTGAAGGAGCAGACGTCGCAACACAAAGCGCCCGATTATTGAAATCAGATTTCACAATTTGAACAAAATCGGGCGCTTCCCCGGTGAGGGGCGAACGTTGACGCAGGAAAGCGCTAACATGATTATAGTCGGGCTGTGAAACATAAGCGATGCGATTGTAGTCAAAGCCGAGAGTTATTCTGGAGTAAAACTGCGCGGCATCCGAGTAGTATCCGCCGAGCTCATGAACAAGGACAGTAAGCGGCATTGAGTTGGCGAGCCTATAGACACGGTACTGTCCGTCCTGGAAAAGCAGTGTGTCTGAATCGGAGCGGGGTTTCTCCTTCTCTCCGCAAACCAGGTAACGGGCCCCCATTAGTTCCCGGTAGTTGGGGAGGGACTCGCGATTCATGTCCCAAAACTGATCGTACGGTACCGGAGTCATGTTCATATAAAAGCTCCTGATGCCATAGAAGCTCGCATCCATAGCCCAATGGCCTGGCCAGAAGGCGGAGTCGCGGAAAGCGACCCTGGAAGTGTAGATCCCGGGTAAATTCGTTAAGCCTTGGATAACACGTAAGGCAGTAAGATTTTCGGGATCATAATAGCTTGCCAGGTACGACGGGGTGGTTCCGTTGTGAGCGATCGCCGCTGCCAGACAAGAAAAAGTGAGGCCTGTAGCAACGAGAGCAGTTATTCCAATTCTCGCTAGATAGAGGAGTAGCAGTCCGACAGGGATAACGCAAAGAGGGAGCCAATTCCATGTGTGTGAGCGGTAAGCAATCACCAACTCGACGATCCACAGGCCGCTGGCGACAATTGCAGCTCCAATCCTCCCGGATAGCGAAAGCCGAAAATGCCGCGCACATGTGTCGAAACCCAGGCCCGTAAGTAGGCTGACAAAAATAGTAAACCAGATAAGGTGACGCCCGGCCTCTCGGATACGGTTCAGTAATGGTAAATGAAAGTGAAGTTGAGTGATGCCGCTGTGAGTGCCCAAACCCGCTAGCAAACCATAGATGGCAAACAGTGTGGAGAAGATCACTAAAAACTTGCCGAACCGCTCTTGCCCGCGGAAACGCAGCCAGGACAAAGTCACTCCGGCAAGGCCCAGAGGGCCGATGTAGGGACCGCCAAGTATGCCTAACGGCCAGGAGCTGACGCACACATGCCAAAGCTGAGCAGGCTCAAGCTGATGGCTTGTAAAGGCCTGCCATGGTATCCTCTGATGTCCGATCACGGCAGTCTTGTCGCCGACATGCCGGATCATGCTGGCGGTGTCAATCGTCATCGGAATCGTGGCCACGGCCGTAAGACCGGCCACAAATACGAGCGCCACCAGAAGGGAAAGGATTATCTTCAGCGCGTGACCAGTCCCCTGGTTCTTTACAAACCACGGTAGGGCACAAGCAAAAAAGCAAAGGCAGAACAACAGGGCGTGAATCACCGATTGCGCCGGGCTCGCGATGATAAGCAAACTGGCTGAAGCGCTCAAAAGAAGAACACTGGCAAAGCCTGGTCTCTTAAGGAGCCAGATTGCACTGCCAATTAGCAACGGTAGCCAGCTATAGCTTGCGATAATAGTAATCCAGGTCGAATAACCGACAGTGCTGCCGCCAATCAAAGCTAAGGTCGCGCCACAAAGCGCGCCGAAACCGCTGCCCCCGGCAAGTCGAATCATTGCATAGGAGTTGAGATAAAGAATGAGCAGATGGAAAAAGGTGAGGCGCGTTAACGTCAAAACAGCATCGAGCTCAATGCCGTAATTGATCCAGCCAAGGAAATAGAACGGATAAGTGATGGAAAAATGAGGCGAATCGAACAACGGATATCCAGTAAGCATGGTGTCGAGCCAGTATGGACAGCTGCCATGCAGCGCAATCTCTGAAGCCCTGGAAAAAATAGGGCCATAAATCCAAATGTTATCTTTGAATGGACCGAACAAATCCCCACGCAAAATTGACGGGGTATAGCGAAGGAGAAAAATCAGCAGCAATAACAGAAGGAAAACTCCGTCCCGCTGCCAAAACGTTTTCGCTGGTTCTGTCCGCTGCTCCATTTAGGTAGACGCGTCCGACATACGGCGTCCGACCGCAAGTAGGGAGCTGCCGATGGGCATTGAGAACGGGATACTTGTCTCAAGAGCTTGTAATCGTTTTAGGATACCGTGCAAAAATGGGTTTGACGGAACGAAACCCACACGAATGGTGTGTTCCGGTGGTGTAAGACGAAGGATATGTTTACGCATTAAGAGGGCAGGCAAAAGAAACAACCCCCACTGTGCAATAGATATTGGCTTCAGACGTGCTTGGCGGAAAAGAGATTTGATATCAGCAACACCATAACGGCGCTTGTGGCCGGCGACTTCATCATATTGACTGTAGAAGGTCATATGTGCCGGAACGTTAACTGCGACAAGCCCGTCTGGCTTGAGATGTTGAAGTGATACCTTAACAAACTCCAAATCGTCGTCGATATGTTCGATCACATCCATCAGAAGAAGCAAATCATAAGCGCCAAGCATCTCCGAGTTTCGGTCGAATACATCATAGACCAGCAGTCGCCCCTTACCACTCGTCGCCTTTTCTAATGCATGCTGATTTAGATCACAACCGTCAACCCGAATTCCGCGGTCGCGCTCCAACATCTCGCGGACCAGCCCGTGGCCGCATCCAACCTCCAGAGCGATCTTCCCGCGAAAACGCGCGCGATTGAGCTGTCTCAGCAGGACGGAGTGACGCCATTTAATCCAAAAGTGATCCGTAGTTGCCAGGTCAAACCATTCATCTGCCATCGAAACCGAACTAGGCGGTGAAAGGAACTCAATTTCGCTCATCAGGCGAGTTCTGTCCTTCGAAGTTAATGGTGCGTTCAATAATGAATGGTGGACGCCCTTTCACCTCCAGGAACATTTGGCCGATATACTCTCCCAGTATTCCAAGGTAGAGAAAGACAAGACCATTCGAGAACAGTAGAAGAATCACCAGGGTTGAAAATCCCGGTGCGGCGATGCGGGTATTGGTAAAAACCGCGATAATAGCGTAGACCAGAGCCGTCAAGAGGGCGAGAAAACAGAGAAGAGCGCCGCAAATCAGACCTATTCGAAGTGGCTTAGTCGAAAAGGAAGTAAGTCCTGCTGAGGCAAGCTTCACTAGCTGCCAAATGGAATACTGAGGTTGGCCGGCGGCGCGAGCCGCCCGGGAAATGGGAAATGGCCTGGCCGGCAGGCCAAGCCAGGCTCGTAGCCCGCGCACGAAGCGCAACTTTTCCGGTAAAGCCAAAAGAAGTGTCACCGCGCGGCGCGTCATTACGCAGAAATCCCCACTGTCCACTTGCACAGGAGTATCAGCTAAAAATGTGTATAGCCGATAAAACATGTAGTAGCAGAAGCGCTTTAATCTTCCCTCTGGGCGAGTGGCCCGGACAGCGTAAACCACGTCAAGTTTGTCACTGCGGAGAAGTTGATACATGTCGAGCAACACCTCCGGTTCGTCTTGCAAATCCGCATCCATGATTCCGACATAGCGCCCTGAAGTCAAAGCCAGACCGGCAGAAACAGCGTACTGATGGCCAAAATTGCGTGTTAGAACCACAAGTTTTACCGCTGGGTTTACGCGCGACCAGTCTTCAACATACTCGGTGCTACCATCAGTGGAACCGTCGCTAACAAAAATTAGCTCCCAGAAATCCGATCGCTTCGCAATGTTCTCAAACCGCTCGCGCAACAGGGGTAGCACTCTCTTCTCGTTTAGAAATGGAATAACAATGCTCAGCTCGGGTTGAGTCATGTCGAAATTGTTTTGTTTACGGCGCGCCTAATAACGAGAAGAATCATCCGGCGACGGCCAGCGCGCGGCGGTGTAAGGACTTAGAGGTATGTTCGTCGCTGAAAAGCCGAGACAGTTGCTCGCGGGCTACCTGAGGCGAGTACAACGATCTCGCTTTCGTTAGGCCGTTTTCAGAAAGCCGATTCCACATCTCTTCCGATTGGTAGAGCGCCACTAGGTTTCTCGCAAAATCTGCCGGTGCCTCTGCGACAAGCACGTCTTCTTCGTGCGTCAAAGACATGCCTTCGACGGCGATTGCAGTGGCTACGACGGGTACTCCAAATGCCATACTCTGATTGATTTTTCCTTTGACGCCGGCACCGAAACGAAGCGGTGCGACAGACAATTTCACCGACTCAAAAAATGGCCGGACGTCAGGCACGGCCCCGGTAACAATTACATTCTTGCTCGCGAGCGCGACAACTTCGGGAGGGGCCTTGTCACCGATGATGTAAAATTTCGCGGTCGGCAGATGCTGTGCAATGAGCGGGTAAATTTCTTTGGCGAAGTAAAGCACGGCATCAACGTTCGGTGGGTGCAGAAAGCTGCCGATGAACAGAAAATCGGCACGGTCGGCGAAAGCTGTCGTCGGCGTCTGGATGTCAACGATGTTTGAAACCACCTCGATCTGTTTGCCAGGCAAATCCTGCAGCAACAGCTCGCGTTCAGCTACGCTGACTACCCACGTCTCGTCGGCTTCGTTAATAACGGCATATTCCTGTTGCTGCGTTTCACGCGCCTGCGTTCTGGATTCGACTTTTTGTGTCAGCTCTGCTTCGCGGGCGGCGCGCAAAAAATGTAGATCGACGGTGTCAAAAATCACGTGGCTTTGAGGAGCATGGAGCCTCACTCCCGCGATGTGCTTCTTTGCCGTTCCGCAGCGGCTTAGAATTATGACATCGTATTTCCGACCGTGAGTTTCGATATAATTGGTCACGTCTTTGATGTGCGGACGCAGAACTACTTCGATGCCACGTTTCCTCAAGTCGTCGCCATAAGGCGGGATGTTGGCGAGGTTGTCGGGAATGAAGCTAACCCTGTGTCCCAGATGAGGGAGAATCGTCAGGATCTGAAACATGCGAAGCGAACCGGAGTCCCGGTCCGGCATGGGCAGTTGATGGTCGATAACAAGAATACGTTTATACCCTTGCGGGAGTTGTTCCAACGCAGCAACGTCGCCGTTGGCAGGTTTGGCGGCGAGAGCGTCCTTCCACTTCGCTGCGAACGCCTTTCGGTTAATTTCCTGATGCTTCTTCGTGCCAGTAGATATGTCAGTTCCACCGGTCGCTCCTTCGAAATGGAACACCTCGCTGAGCGGTTGATAAAGCACTTTGAATCCGGCCGCTCGTACCTTGAAAGCCAGATCTGTGTCTTCGTAGTAGGCGGGAACATAACGACTATCAAATCCGCCGATCCTTTGGAAAAGGGATTTCGGGAGCATAAGGCAGGCGGCGGAACAATAATCTACCTCACGCAAGAAATTGTATTCTGGTTTGCGAGGATCATCGAATTTCCCGCGATTCCAACCCGAACCATCCCGCCAGATAATCCCGCCGGCTTCTTGTAAACGGCCATCGGGGTAGATTAATTTGGAACCGACAAGGCCGGCGTGCGGCTCGAACTGGAAAGTCTCGCGTAATGCCGATAGCCATCCTGCCGTTACAACGGTGTCATTGTTTAAGAACACAAGATAGTTACCCCGTGCTTTGGCAGCGCCCCGATTGCAAGAGGCAACAAACCCCACATTCTCTTCGTTGCGGAGGTAAACCAGACCCGGAATTCGGGGGAGAGTTTCTTCGGTGCCGTCGGTGGAAGAGTCGTCTACCACGATGACTTCCAGACTTTGGTCTGCCTGATTATCTTGAATGGAGGCGAGGGATGATTGTGTGAATTGAAGTTGATTAAAAACAGGGATGATTACCGAAACATCCACTGAGTCGCGGACGGGGAACTCGATAGGCTTGGTGGGAGCGGGCGGAGTGATTGGCACCGCAGTACTTCCATTTGGGCCAGCGAGTCGTGGCGGAGGCCCGAGCGAGGGGTGCTCGAGTCCCCCGATCCGTTCATCGATTTTGTAGACTTCTGGATGATGCGGGCGCCATTGCAAATAATCGGAAACAATCTTTTCCAAATGCCCATAGCCTTCGACTTCGCGGCCGCTTAAGAACGCTTTGAGCGCGGCAAACGGGTTAGCTATTTTCCATCGGCGTGAAGCGCGCAGCCGCGCAGCCGACTTCTCTGTTTCGCTTAGCAACCAGGTCAGCTTTTTAGTCGCGAGTAGTTGCCGGCGAAGATCGCCCGTCAGCTCATCCACGCGGGCTTGTGCACGGGTGAGACCTACCCGACTGCTGTTCAATTGATCTTTAAGTTGCGCGAGCAGCCCAGCTTGACGCGCCGCTCGCTGCTCAAGCGATGAGACCGTATTCTGGATGTTCTCCGGGCTGCCAAATCGCTCGAGGAGCTCCCAAATCCTCTCGCTCTCCCGGCTGTTCGCATAGACACCCAGCTTCCAGGCGGGCAGGCGCGCGTCGGAACAAAGGGCGAGCGAATAAACACCGCGGTAGACTCCAGGGCGAAAGGCAATGGAATGAATGTCGCCGCTGAAGGTGCCGAAAGTATCCTCAGCGGCGAGGTCGTCGGCGGCGATCCAGGAGCCGGCAACCAGTTTTTGCTTGCCGATGCGGCAACATTTGAAGTGCTGCTTCAACAGAAGAAGAAACTCCTCGTGGTATAGTTCCCGTTGGTGGAAGGGATTTGTCGCGCCGGTGCGATCAGTGTATTCGGCCTTGTCCGGGCTGGACATGATCAAGGCGCCGTCCACTGCTAGGACGCGCTTGATCTCCTGGAGAAAAGCGAGCGGCTCATCAATGTGCTCGATCGTCTCGAAGCTAACGACAAGGTCGATGCTGTGATCTTCTACAGGAATGTTTAGGCATGACCCTTCACGAAAGATCAGGTTCTCTTTTCGATACGCCTGGCGTGCGTGCGCGATAACCTCAGACGCGATATCAACGCCTATCACCTGTGCGGCCGTGGCGGCGAGAAGATTGGAGCCGTAGCCTTCGCCGCAAGCGATGTCCAGGACACGTTTACCATCGGCTAGGGCCGCCGCAACGGCGTAGCGATGAAGATGCTCATAGAGCAGCTGACCGGTACAACTTGGGACAAACCGCTCTCCCGTCCACGGCAACTCTGGATTATTCTCCATTCCTCAACCCGCGAAACTCAGTGCCCGAAGAATCCTTCGCAAGCATATTTCGGCTTAGCAGCATTTCTCACCCGGATCGTTCATTGTTTTCGCGGCTACGCTGAGATGACAGCATTATTCCCATGTATCGATGGCCCTTCCGCCGTTTGCATTCGTGGCAGCAACAACTTCAATTTCTACCTGCGCGTTTTTGGGAAGCGCGGCCACCTGTACTGTGGACCGTGCCGGAGGGTCCGATTTGAAATAGGAGCCATAGAGTTCGTTTACCGCCTGGAAGTCGGCGAGATTGGCGAGGAAAATGGTCGTCTTGATGATGTTTCCAAAATTCAGTCCCTCTGCCCGGAGCACGGCTGCGATGTTTTCCATTACCCGCCTCGTTTGTGCATTAACGTCGCCGGGAACGATTTCGCCAGTCTTTGGATCCAGTGGGATTTGGCCGGAACAAAAGACGAAATTGCCAATACGAATGGCCTGCGAGTACGGCCCGACTGCCGCGGGGGCCTCCGAGGTGGAGATGATTTTCTTCATGGGGCCATGTTAGCGGCAGCCTCTGCCATGTCGAGCGACCTATCGTGTCGTGGCGAGCATGGCGAAAGCTGCAGGATCTGCCAACGAATCCCTAAAGGTAACGCGCTGAGAGTCCCCGCCTTCGCTCGAATGACAAATCGCGGAATCTCGACGATAATGAACATGACATGGTTGGTTGGATTTTAAAGAAAATTTTAGGCTCGAAAAATCAGCGCGAGATCAGGCGAATGGCGCCGATCGTCCGTCAGATCAACGAGTTGGAAGGGACATTTCAGAGTTTTTCTGATGACGAACTGCGCGGACTGACTGCGAGTTGGAAGGAGGACTTGGCTAAACTGCCCACGCCGGAGGAGCAATGGAAACGTCTCGATGAAATTTTGCCGGAAGCGTTCGCGGTTGTAAAAAATGCCGCCCGCCGGCTCACAGAGCGAGGGCACACTTTCACCGTCTGCGATCAGCCGATGAAATGGGAAATGGTGCATTTTGATGTCCAGCTCATCGGCGGAATCGTATTGCATCGTGGCAAGATTTCCGAGATGGCGACGGGTGAAGGCAAAACCCTGGTGGCGACTTTACCGCTTTATTTAAACGCACTCACCGGGCGCGGCGCGCATTTGATCACGGTGAACGATTATCTGGCGCGACGTGATGCCGAGTGGATGGGGCAGCTTTATAGCTTTCTTGGCCTCACGGTCGGTTGTATTCAGCACGATCAGGATCCGAGCGTTCGCCGCCAGCAGTACGCCTGCGACATTACCTACGGCACAAACTCCGAGTTCGGTTTCGATTATCTGCGCGACAACGGAATGGCGACGACGCGCGAGCAGCAGGTGCAGCGTGGCTACAACTACGCCATTGTCGATGAAGTCGATTCCATCCTGATCGACGAAGCGCGCACGCCACTAATCATTAGCGGACCCGCGACAATTTCGACGCACCAATACGACAAGTGGAAGCCGCTCGTCGAGCAGCTGGTGCGCAAACAGACCATGCTTTGTAATCGCATTGCGAGCGAAGCCAAAGAGAAGTTCGACGCGGGTGACCTGGAAGAAGGCGGGCTCCAGATGTTCAAAGTAAAGCTCGGTCAACCGCGCAACAAGCAATTGTTACGCATGATGGAGGACCCGGAAAAGCGCAAGGCGATCGACAAGGCGGAGTTGTCATTTTATCAGGACACGCGGAAGGACGAACTTTTTGCGTTAAAGGAAGAGTTATTTTTTACCATCGACGAGAAGTCGCAGGAAGCGGATCTCTCCGAGCAGGGTCGCTCGTTCATGAACCCGGACGATCCGAACGCCTTCGTGCTGCCGGACTTGATCAGCGAGTTCACTGAGATCGATCTCAACCATTCGTTGAGCGACGAGCAAAAAGAAAAACAAAAAGGGGAACGGCAACAGCTTTGCGACACGCAGGCCGAGCGAATTCACAACATTTCACAATTACTGCGCGCCTACTGTTTGTTTGAAAAGGATGTGCAGTACGTGGTGGAAGAAAACAAAGTTGTGATCGTTGATGAATACACCGGGCGAAAGATGCCGGGGCGACGCTGGAGCGACGGGTTGCATCAGGCGGTGGAAGCAAAAGAAGCGGTGCAAATCGATCGCGAAACACAAACGCTCGCTACCATTACGATTCAAAATTATTTCCGGCTTTATCAAAAACTGGCCGGCATGACGGGCACGGCCGAAACGGAAGCAAACGAATTCCACGACATCTATAAGCTCGATGTCGCGGTTATTCCGACGAATCGGCCGGTCGCGCGCAAAGATTCGAATGATCGCATCTACAAGACGCGGCGTGAGAAATACAACGCGGTGATTAACGAGATTAGGGAATGCCACGCCAGAACGCAGCCAGTTCTCGTCGGCACGGTTTCAGTGGAAGCGAGCGAGTTGCTTTCGCGCATGCTCAAGCGGGAAAAAATCCCGCACAATGTGCTGAACGCCAAATATCACATGCAGGAAGCAGAGATTGTCGCGCGCGCCGGTCAAGCCGGAACGGTCACGATTTCAACGAACATGGCGGGACGCGGCACCGATATTAAACTCGGTTCAGGGGTGCCGGGTCGAGGCGGCCTTTACGTCATTGGCACGGAGCGCCACGAATCGCGCCGGATTGATCGGCAGTTGCGTGGACGTTGTGCGCGCCAGGGAGATCCGGGGGCATCACGTTTTTATGTCAGCTTCGAAGACGATCTGATGCGGAATTTCGGCGCGGCCGATCGGATGACAAAAATAATGGAGCGCTTCGGTTTGGAAGAAGGACAGGAGCTCGAACATCCATGGCTGAATAAGTCGGTGGAGACGGCGCAGAAACGAGTGGAGCAACGCAATTATCTCATTCGCAAACGCACGCTCGACATGGACGACGTGATGAACAATCAGCGCGAGGTTGTTTATGGTTATCGCAATGAAGTGATCGATAGCGAGGAACCGCGCCCCTTGATCTACGAGGTGATTGATGAAGCGGTGCCGGCCAAAGTTCAAGAGTATCTTGGAACCGGGAAGCCAGGCGAAGACGCGAATTACGCCGGCCTGCTGCAATGGGTCAATACCACCTTCCCACTCGGACTAAATAAAGATCGCGCCCAATTCGAAACGCGCGATCCGGAGGCAAACGCGCAATTTTTGATTGAAAAAATCAAGGATGCCTATCAGCGAAAATCGTCGCACGAAGAACCGACGGCGGTGAAAAGCCTGGAGCGTTATATCATTCTTAACGCGATTGATCGGCTTTGGCAGGAACATTTGTACGCGATGGACGCGTTGCGCGAAGGTGTTTATCTGCGCGCCTATGCGCAAAAGGACCCGCTGATTGAATACAAAGCGGAAGCTTACGACATGTTTGTCGAACTGATGGCGAACATTAAGAACGAAGTGTTGCACAACCTTTTCCGCAGCACCTCGAACCTGCAGGCATTCGAGAATTTCCTGGCGACACTTCCGCAATTTCTGTTGAAAGAACACGCTCCTGCCGCTGGATCTGCCACGTCGAAGCCAATTCCTCAGCCGCAACCTGCAATGGCAATGGCAGGAGGCAACGGTGACGGTGCTGGCGAAATGAAACTCGACCTGCCAGTCCGGCGGGGTGGTCCGAAGGTCGGCCGCAATGAACCCTGCCCCTGTGGCAGCGGAAAGAAATACAAAAACTGCTGTGGCCGCGTCGCGTAGTTTGCGCTTGCAAACATTAGCTGGTGCTATTGCGTTCTTCTCCAATATGCGCCGTTTTCTTTTCCTGCTTCTTGTTGGGTTCGTGCTGAAATGTTCGGCCGAAGATCTGCCATTGTACCGGCCGGCGCTCATCGGCAAGTCGCCAGAGGCGATTATCAATCGCATTGACGAGAAACTGTTGCTGAAAGCAGGGCAAAAAGATGCCGCGGTAATGTTTTCCGCGGGAGTGGAGAAAACAGGCGAACTAAAATGGAGCGGCACCTATAGGGGCACGCCCGATTCAAAATTGCTCGAGCAGGAAGTGCTGCGAGTGCTGGCGAACGCGAAAATGATTCCAGCGGTGCGTGATCATCAGCCGATCGCGGTCGTTTTTTACGGGACCGTGCTTTTCGAGGTGGTTGATAACAAACCGCGGCTGCGGATTTTCTCGAATCAGGAAGAGAGCGAGCTGAAAAAAGAAACCGATTTTATCGGACCGCAACTTTGCCTGGGCGGCGACTCGAAGTTTTCCGGGTTGCATTATCCGAGCACGGAGCGGGCGCCGCTGGCGGTGGACGGGACGGTCGACCTTTGGGTAAAAATCGATGGAAGTGGAAATTTGCAGGAAGAAAAAGTGGTCAAGGAATCTCCGCCGCTTTTGGGATTTGGCGACGCTGCACTGGATGATTTTGCCAATGCCAAATTCATTCCGGCTTTTCGCGATGGCAAGCCGGTCTCCTGCGAAATCACGCTTCCGCTTTATTACAAACCGGAAAAGTGAACCAGCTGGCAGCCGGGATGGAGCGGGGCGAAATGCTGAGGAGAGATTTTTTCCAGCGCGACCCCCTCAGCTGTGCCCGCGATCTCATCGGGTGCGAGCTAATTTGGAGTTCGTGCGGTGGGGTAATCGTCGAAACGGAGGCCTACAACGCAATCGGCGATGAAGCTTGTCATTGCTTTGTGCGCCCGAGTGTGCGCGCGTTCGTCGAGCGAAATCATGCCGGGGTGGCCTACGTTTATTTCAATTACGGCGTTCACTGGATGTTGAATGTCTTGGTGAAAGGAAGGGAAAACGGTTTTGTTCTCATCCGTGCGCTCGAGCCAACTCGTGGAATCGCGCTGATGAGGAAGCGACGGCACGTCCATGATGTTCATCGACTTTGCTCGGGTCCTGGAAAGCTGACGCAGGCATTGGCTATTACGGAGCGGCAGGACGAGATGGATTTGTGTAGCAACGAGAATTATTGTTTTCGAAAGGCAGCTGCTTCGAGTGACGTAGTTGCCGACGAGAGAATCGGCATTCGGCGCTCGGCCCATTTGCCGTGGCGCTTTACTTTACGTGACAGCGTACACGTTAGCCGGAAAGTCCGGTCAGCTGAAGCGCAGTTGCCAGCTGCGCCGTAATCGGTAACTGCAGAGAACATGTTTAGCGTTGCGGATATCCCATTTCATCAACACCTCGCTTCAGCGAGGTGCATGGGCCAGGAGTACTACTGCAACCGCTTTAGCGGTTTTCTTGTGCAGTGACGAAAAACCGCTGAAGCGGTTAGGGTTCCTCAGGCGGTTATTAACACCCAGCTAAAGCAGGGTGTTAATGAGAGGATCGGTCGACGCTAAGCATATACACTGCGGAACGAATCCGGTTCGCGTTGACCAACTGCGCGCCCTCGCCGATTTTCCGCGAGTGAATTCGCGAAACAAACAGCGCGTGCTTCTTGGCATGAGCGGCGGAGTCGATTCCAGCGTTGCTGGTTATTTGCTGCGCGAGCAAGGCTATGACGTCATTGGGGTGACGATGAAAGTGTGGCCGCAGGACTGTATTTCGCGTGCGGAGGACAAATGTTGCGGGCCACAGGCCGTGGCCGACGCACGCGGAGTTGCCCGTGCCCTCGGAATTCCACATTATGTGGTCGATGAGGCGGATCAGTTCGAAAAACTCGTGATCAATTATTTTTCCAGCGAATACCAGGCCGGTCGCACGCCGAATCCATGTGTGATGTGCAACGAGAAATTGAAATTCGGAAATCTCTGGCAAAAGGCTGAGCTGCTCGGATGTGACTATATCGCGACCGGACACTACGCGATCATTGAACATCACCATGCCGCGAACGGCGACCGCGACTACACGCGCGCGGTGTTGCGCAAAGGTATCGATTCACGGAAAGATCAGTCATATTTCCTGTTTAGTTTGCGGCAGGAGCAATTGCAGCGTGCGCTCACTCCACTCGGTCGAATGTCGAAATCCGAAATCCGCGTGATTGCCCGAAAAATCGGCCTAAGAGTAGCCGACAAACCGGACAGCCAGGAGATTTGTTTCGTGCCGGGACAGGATTACAAAGCATTCCTCCGATCGCACCTTGGCGAGAACCAATTTCATCCCGGCGGAATTTACGATCTCAACGGTAACTTCATTGCGATGCACGACGGGATTGAGATGTTTACCATCGGCCAGCGCAAAGGTTTGCCGGGCGGGTCAGCGCAGCCGCGGTATGTCATCGATCTCGATCCGAAAACGAACCGGGTGATCGTTGGTCAGGCGGAAGATTTGCTGGTGGAAGAGTTCGAGATCGATCGCGTCAATTGGATTTCTGGAGCCGGGAACGATGACCCCGGTCCGCCGTCAGCGACCGCGGCTACAATGGCGCACGAAGTCACGGTCAAGATTCGTTATAATCATCCGGGGACGCGGGCAACACTAATGCCGATGGAAAATCAACGCGCGCGCATCCGTCTGCACGACCCGCAAAAAGCCGTTACCCCAGGACAGGCGGCGGTGTTTTACGATAATGACCTTGTCCTTGGCGGCGGCTGGATTTGCCGGCAGGCGGAATTGGTAGCGGCGTGAACGAACAGATTGTCATCGCGTTCAGCACGTTTCCCGACAAAGAAATAGCGCAAAAGATCGCACGCGACCTTGTTGAAAATGCGATCGTCGCCTGCGCGAACCTCGTGCCTTCGGTGGAATCAATTTATTTCTGGAACGAGAAGGTGGAGACGAGTGCGGAAGTATTCGCGATTTTCAAAATGACGGCGGCCCGTTATCCGGAATTCGAATCGCGGTTGCGCAAGTTGCATCCGTATGATGTTCCGGAAATCGTACGGTTGAACATCGCCGAGGGCTCGGCCGAGTATCTTCGTTGGATCGGCGAGAGTTGCGGGCGAAATTAAGAAACGCGTGCGACGTCATCCCGAGCCCCGAATGCTTTTGGGGCAAGGGACCTCACAATAGCTGAATGATTACGCAACTGAGTTAAAGCGTCTTCCAGCAGCTTCGGTGAGGTCCCTGACTTCGTTCGGGATGACAGAGTAATTTCCCGGGCGCGACGTTTGGACTAGGCGGGACGCTTTCGGCGTGCACCGGCGAAGATGGCAGCACCGATGGCGTTCGCGATAAAGGCAACGACGGCGATTTTCGTGCCGAAGACTAGGGGGTTCGGGACGTCGATGATGGGATAGACGGTGAAGAAAATGGCAAGCAATGAAACACCACAGCCACACGCCGACGCGACTCGCAACCACACCGGTGCGCCGGAACGAACAGCAGAAGTCCCGAAAATTGGGAGGGCGAACAAGCTGAAGTAGACGATAGCGTAGAAAACATTGGCTGCGTTGTCGACGAGTTGAAACGCTTCCTGAATTCCAGCGCCAATCTGGCTGGAAATAGCGATGACCAGCGTGATGATGCCGACAAAAACCACGGAGTTGATTGGCGTTTTGTATTTTGGATGCAACCGCGTGAACCACACTGGCAGCAGCCGGTCCCAGCCCGCGACCATGGGCAAGCGCGAGGTGCCGGTAAAATGAACACTCGTTGAAGAAATGGTGCGCACCGTCATCAGGATGATGCCGGCGGACGCAATCGCTCCAGCGATGGGGAACGAGCGTAGACCAAGACGCAACGTCTGCGGCACGGGCCCAATCAAATCGATGGGGTTATTGCCAACGAATGCCAGGACTGAGCTCGTGCCCAGGATAAATGCCAAAGCAATAATGGGAGAGGCGATGATGACTGAGCGACCGATGTCCCGTGCGGGCGAGCGCGTTTCGCCGGCAAGGATTGCGACGTATTCGAATCCGCTTAGCGCACCGATCGACAGTTTGCTGAAGATATTAAGGCAATAGAACATCGATACCGTCGGCGCAGCGATCTGGAGCGGTTGGTATTGTCTCAACTCACCGCGGGCAAGGGCGATAAACGGCAATGCGATGAGCGCGCCGTAAACCAGAAGCATGGCAAGGCCGCCGATGTTATGAACCCACTTGCCTAAAGCCAGGCCTCGTATGGCGGTCCAGCCAAGGCCGATCACGAGGACGGAACTGATCAATGACACGCACCATTTGCTGTTCGGCATCCAGGCGGCGCTTTCGCCGATGGCGTAGGAGATGTTAGTCGTGACAAACATTCCCCCAAGCGCGATGACGGTGATAGAGAGTAGCCAGAGATTCCAAGCCACGATGAAGCCGGCAAATTCGTTGAACCCGATTTTAGCCCATTGATAGATGCCGCCCTCAAGCGGCATGAGGCGATTTAAATAAATTACGACTGCCGCCTGGGGAATGTAGAAAAGTAAGATGGCAAGTAGCCAGAAGAAGAGATGTGATTGCCCGAGCTTTGCAGCGGTCCCGACCCAGCTTGAGCCGACAATGAACAAGATTTGGGTGAGCACGAGGTCGCGCAGGCCAAGTTCCTTTTTGAGAGGAGCGCTGCGGTCTTCGACTTTTTGTTCCGCACGGTCTAATTCGTTAGCCATTGTCGCGCGTGAAAATTTGGAGAGCGCCCTTTGGCGCGACTACCCCTCGGTCGATTTCTTCGGTGGCGGCTCGGTTCGAAATTCCCGGTGCCGAATTTTACCGCCGGCGTAGGCGATGTAGCCCCCCATTCCGAGAACAACTGCGGCGAGCAGAATGGTGATGATGACGAGCGAGGTTGAAGTCATGGGCCATTTTATCGGGATAGCGATCGCGACCGCGCTCAGTCCCGCCAAGGCGTAGAAGAAATAAATCAGTAGCTCAGCGCGACGCTGGTGTTCATCAAGCCAAGCGTGTCCGTCGTCATCAGTCATCGACAAGACACGATCGTAACCTTCCTCGCCGAATTCATAGACCGGCCAGGCCGCAGCGGCACTGATTAAAACGAGAGCTAGCGTTGCGATTTGTGCAGGCCGGCTCCGAAGAAACAATGCAATGATCAATCCGATCCAACCCACCGCCAACCCGTAGATCGGAAGAGGATTGATGAGGACGTGAATATATTCCGGTTGCCGCTGGAGGGCGTGAAGAAAGGCGGTCATTTAGTCGCGGCGAGGACGACGGCGTTACTAAGTTTCGCAAGCCGTTCCGGAACGTAACGCTTCCAGTCACTAGTAGTGAAATGCCACCATTCGGTGCGCAATCCATAGAAGCCGGCGTCCGCCATTGTTGTTTGCAGAAGATACAAGTGATTGCGCACGAGCGGATCGCGGCCAGTGTAACGGAGCATCGCCGCCGGTGTGAAGTCATCGAAATCGGTTGGCATCGAGAGTGGCCGCCCCCAATCGTCTACCAGAGTTGCATCAACCGCCACGCCCCAGCTGTGGAACGAACCGGAACCACCGTGTGGATTGACCACGTAATCATTTCTCGGAGCGAGTCGCCACAATTGTGCCTGGGCATCACGCGGCCGATAGGCGTCCCAGATTTTCAGGCCGCAATTGTAGCGTCGGAGGATTGCCTGAGCGGTGATCAATCTTCGCGCCACACCCGCCCGGATTAGTGGCTGCATCCTCGACGGATAGAGCGGACGATGCGCGATATTCTCTGAAGTCGCATAACGCAATTCAATCCGAATGGGCGGCGCAATGGTTGTGAGATCAACCCACGCGAAATCGCTTGTGGGGAGCGCCGAAAGTTGCGCGCGAACAATCGGTGGGCCGAGCAAAAAGGTTGCGAAAACGATGAGGGCCATCGCGGGATTAGTTTGCTGCGGTCGCGGCTGGCGGTGCATCAGTCTTGGCGATGCGTTGGAGCAGAAGTCGTGCGCTGTTTTCCGGAATGTTGAAGCGGATTTCCAGATCGGCATGCTGGCGATTGATTTCGGGCGGACTGGCGAAAAGGGGGAGATCGGATTGCTCGATTCGTAGCCAACGCTGCGGATCATCATGAATGTTCTTGGCCAGATCACTTGCCGCGTTTTCCGACGGCAGTCTCAACAGGAGGCGCGCTTTCGCCGGCGCCTGGAGGGAAACGCCCAGTCCGAGCAATTGCGCGCTGTCCAGAAGTTCTCGCGGGAAAATGGGATGAAACGCGCGAGCCAATCCAGGCGGATCGCGCGAAATCAAACGTAAGGTTGTTTCCGGATCGAGCGCCTGGTAACGATCGAAAAATTCGCCCGTGATTTGCAGATCCGCCTCCAGTCCGAGGCGCACTCGCACCAACTCGTCCACTCCATCGGGCATGCCGACGGCGAGTGTTTTGGGGCCCACGCGCGCGATGCTGAAGTCGGATTGCTGCCAGACCGGAAGGCCGCTAATTGTACGTCGTTCGAATTGCTTATCTTCCGCTATTGTCCGCACGACCGTCGAAATATTATTGCGCGCTTCCACCAGTAGAAATTCTCGTGGCGGCGAATTTTCAACCGTGGACAGGGCTCGGGTGACGCGCGCAGCGTCGCCGGGAATTCTTAGGCGCGGTATCTGCGAAGCGGCGCCGATTAAGCCGGGCCAGGTTTGCAGCCAAAAATCTTCGTTCCGCCATTTCTTCGGCAAATCATCGCGATCAAACCGCTCTGCATTTAATGAGAGAATGGCATCGGTTTCGCGCGGCAGCCATTCACGTTTGGGCGGAGAGTGAAAGACCAGGGGCAGGACAATTGCCAGCAAGATGAGAATCGAGGCGATAACGAAATAAAATTTTCGCAATTCCTGCTTATCGATTTGCGCCGAGAGAACGCTAAGTTGTTCCCTATGGTCATTATGACGTTGAACCGATTGGCGGTGACGCAGGACGTCATGCAGTAAATGCGGCGCATTCGGCGGGGCGATGCCGCGCGTAGCAAGATGGCGACCGATGTTCAGGTAAGCCGGATTCTTCCGTTCCTCGACCGTCTGGTGCTGCGCTCTAGCATCCCGCAATGCATCTTGCTGCGTCCGTACCTTTTCGGCCAAGGCGCGATCGGTTGCTTCGAATCGCTCGCGTACGCGTGTGATGTTTCGCTCCGCGGCCGACAAGTCTTCTTCCGCCGTGGCCAGCTTTTGTGTCGCCTGGCGGCACGCTTCCGCGCTTCCCTCACGAGCGCGAACAATTTCCGCCCGCTCTTGCGGCAGCCGCGCGCGTTTGTCGGCGAGCGCCGCGGTGCGTGTATCCAGGTCGGCCGGGGGCGGCGCTTGCGCCTGCAAGGCTGAAAGTTGTTTGAGCAGTTCGCGATCGGCTAAATCATTTGCTTGCAAGCGCGATTCCACACTCGCTAGCTCGCGCTCACAAATAGTGGCGGCGTTTTTCGCGTCGTCTCGCCGCTGCAGGATTGGCTTTTTCTCCGTCTCCAATTTACTAATCGCTTCGTCCTGGGCACGCGCATTTTCTGCCCGCTCGGCTTCGATTTGCTTGACCGCAACTTCGATTTGCGTGATGCGCAGTGCCACTTCCTTTTGCTCCTGCTCGAGTTTCTTAAGTGCGACGATCTCGTTGCGGACTTCCGGGAAGCTCGCGGCCTGGGCGGTGCCTTCGCGTCCGAGATAAATTTCGCTGCGCTGCAGCTGCCGCTTTACGTGTCGCAGCGCCATGCGCGTGCGTTGCCGTCGCACTTTCAACCCAAGCTCGCGCAGACCGGTGCGAATGAAACTCACAAGCGAATGCTAACCGAACAATTCTTTTGAAAAAGAGCAATTCACTCCTGAGCAAGCTCCGCAAGAGGAACCGCGCCTTTTACACGCGCGGTCCAAACAGACCGCGCAGGTCATCCTGAACGAAGTGAAGGACCTCACAAACGAAGATTGAGCACGCGAGCTAACTAGTATGCCCCAAACTTCAAGTGCGAGGTCCCTCGTTGCGCTCGGGATGACAACGCTTTCACGTTCTGGCGCCATTGATCGAAAGGGAATTACCCGTTCCGTAAATCATTCCTCTTCGCTCAACTTCGCCAGGACACTAAAATCCTCGAGAGTTGTCGTGTCGCCGGTCACGGTTTTGCCGCTGGCAATTTCTTTTAGTAAACGCCGCATGATCTTGCCGCTGCGCGTTTTTGGCAATGCTTCCGCGAATCGAATTTCATCTGGCTTCGCGATCGCGCTGATGTGAACGCCGACATGATCGCGCAATTCTGTTTTTAACCCGGCCGATGGGCTGGCGATTCCTTTCAAGGTAACGAACGCGACGACGGCCTGCCCTTTCATTTCATCAGGTCGACCTACCACGGCTGCTTCCGCCACTTTCGCGTGCGCGACCAATGCGCTCTCGATTTCCGAAGTGCCGAGACGATGTCCCGCGACATTGAGGACGTCGTCAATGCGGCCAACAATCCAAAAATAACCATCGCGATCGCGCCGTGCTCCGTCTCCAGTAAGATAGCATCCTTTGAACTCGCTCCAGTACTGCTTTTGGTAACGTTGCTTGTCCCCATAGATCGTGCGCAACATCGATGGCCATGGCTTTCGGATGATTAATTTCCCACCCACATTTGCGCCGACCTCTTCGCCACGTTCGTCCACTACTGCGGCATCGACACCAAAGAACGGCAACGTTGCGCTTCCGGGTTTGGTCGGGATTGCGCCTGGCAATGGCGTGATCATGATTGCGCCAGTCTCAGTCTGCCACCAAGTATCAACAATCGGGCAGCGCCCGCCCCCAATCGTCTTCTGATACCACATCCATGCCTCGGGATTGATCGGCTCGCCCACCGAACCAAGGAGGCGCAAGGACGAAAGATCGTGCTTCTTCACCCACTCATCGCCCCAGCGAATGAACGCGCGAATCGCTGTGGGTGCGGTATATAAAATCGTAACTCTGTAATCTTCGACGATTTTCCAAAATCGGTCTGGTTGCGGCCAGTTGGGCGCGCCCTCATACATCAAAGTGGTCGCTCCCAGGGTGAGGGGACCGTAAACGACGTAACTGTGGCCAGTGACCCAGCCCACGTCTGCAGTGCACCAGAAAAGATCTTCGTCGCGGACATCGAAAACATATTTCATGGTCGAATAAATGCCGAGCAAATAGCCACCGGTGGTATGCAGAATTCCCTTCGGTTTTCCGGTCGAGCCGCTGGTATAAAGAATGTAAAGCGGATGCTCGGAATCGAGGGCAACGGGCTCACAATTTGCGCTGACGTATTCCAGCTCGCGATGCCACCAAACGTCGCGCCCTTCCTCCATGTGAATTTCATTGCCGACGCGTTTGAAAACGATCACACGTTTTACCGAGGTCCCGCCACTCAGAGCGTGGTCGACATTATTTTTTAGCGGTACGATTGCCCCGCGCCGGTAGCTACCATCCGCCGTAATCAACGCGATCGCCCCGCTGTCCGCGATGCGATCGCGAATGCTCTCCGCGCTGAATCCACCGAAAACAACAGAATGGACCGCACCGATCCGTGCGCATGCCAGCATCGCAATGGCGGCCTCTGGGATCGTGGGGAGATAAATGATAACGCGATCGCCCTTCCGAATTTTGTTTCGCTTCAGCACGTTGGCGAAATGACAGACGTCGCGATGTAATTGCTGATAAGTGAGGGTGCGTTTCTCGCCCGGTTCGCCTTCCCAAATGATGGCAGCTTTGTTTCGTCGCGGACCGTCAAGATGACAATCGAGGCAATTTTCCGAAAGATTGAGTTGCCCGCCGACGAACCACTGCGCGAAGGGTGCCTTCCAATCGAGCACTCTTTTCCACGGCTTTCGCCAGACCAGTTCCTTCGCTTCTCGCACCCAAAACGCGTCCGGTCGTCGCATCGATTCGCGGTACATTTTTCGATACTGGGCGAGCGATTTGATGCGTGCTTTCTTTGAAAAATCCTTCGCGGGCTTGAAGACGCGCTTCTCGATCAGATGCGATTCGATGTTGGTTTCCATGCGAGCTTCCTAATATCGCGGGCCGTTTTGTAGAGCAAGCTCGCGCAGGTGGCGGATTGAAGCGTTGATCGGATGAAGCGTTGAAGCGAACCAATTAGCAACCGCTTTAACGCTTAAGCTGTTCAACGCTTCCATGTTCTTTTGGCATTGTCCTATTCGATCTCCTCGTGGAAGGATTCCTCATGAGCGATCACGTCTACAAGAAAATCGAACTGGTTGGTTCTTCGCCGAAATCGATCGAAGCGGCGGTAGAGAACGCATTGGCGCGTGCCAAAAAGACAATCCGCAACATGCGCTGGTTAGAGGTTACGGAAACACGCGGTCACATCGAAAACGGCAAAATTGATCATTGGCAGGTGGCGGTTAAAGTTGGCTTTACCATGGAAGATTAGACGCACCGCCCCTTTCGGTGTGAATACAGATCGGTAGGGCGAGACTCCGTCGAGCCGAGTGGTGATGTTGAGCGAGACTTTGCCGGCTCCGCAGAGCGTTGCCCTACCAAAAGATCGCTGCGACTATTCTTCTTCCTGGATGACCTCGTAGACTTTGGTTGCGCCGTAAAGCAGCAGCGCCGGCTTGAGCGCGAACACGAGCAAGCGAACCAGCCCACCAAACAGGCGACCAATCGGCAGGCGATTGAGGATAAATCCAGCAAGAAGAGCAATGAGAAGCGACTGTCCCGGCTTTTCACGCACGAATTCCTCCGCCTGGGTTACCACTTCGGAAAATTGGTCCTGGGCGTAGCGCACGCTGCGCAATGCAATGTCAGTGTTTTCGTCCATAACTTTGTTTCGGTTGCCAGGGCCGCTTTGCGTGTTCTTATCCCGCTAGCGCAACGTCAGCCACGTCGTGCTGGCGCCGCTGTTGGGAGGAAACTCAACCGGCCGGGGTTCAGCATGAAAGCTGCCCGCTCGACGCGATGTTTTCAAGCAATACCGCGCCATAACTTCCAAGGCGCGTCCGTCGAGCGCGGCACAGTTGGTCGAAAGCAGGATCCGGCAATCGCGATCAGCTACCTCCAACGCCGCCATGACCAAACCCTCGAAATCCGATTCGATCTGGAAAGTTTTTCCGCGGTGTGAACGCGAAAATGTTGGCGGATCAAGCACAATTAAATCGAACTTTTCGCCTTTGCGCGATAGTCGCGGGAAAACCTCAAAAACGTCGTCGGCAATAAAATGGTGTCCTGGTGCCGGCAAGTTGTTGAGCACAAAGTTTGCGCACCCGCGTTCGAGAGATTTCTGGGACAAGTCCACGCTCACCGTGTTCCCGCCAGCTATTGCCGCCGCCACTGAAAATGAGCAGGTGTAAGCGAAGCAATTAAGCATTCGCTTCGGTGCACTCGTGCGAATAAAGCTCCGATTTTCGCGTTGATCGATAAACAGTCCCACGGAATAGCCGCCGCTAAAATCGATCTCGAATCGCAGACCGCGCTCGATTACAACGCTGCGTGAGCCGGTATTGGAATCACCCAGAATTAGTTTTGGCGCTTTACGCTCTTCATTGCGCTTCGGCAAAAGACGCTCAAACATTCGTTGTGTATTGAAGCCCATTGCTTCCGCCCAGAGAAAATATTCCGTGGTCAACCGCTCCCGTGCCGCCTGATTCTTAAAGGAAATCAGAATATCGTGCCCGAATCGCTCCACCCAGCCATCCGTGATCGTCGAAAGACGATAGGCATCCGTTCCCTCCGCTTCCAAATCGCTCATCAATTCGCGGTCGATCCAGGTCGATTTCACGTTTTGTTGTAATTTAATCGCGCATTATCGCCTGTCTTGCCGCATTCGACGCGCACGATAAGCTCGGCGAGTGCAGCAAATCACGGTGCGCGTTCCCGCCAGCACTTCGAATCTCGGGCCCGGCTTCGATTGTCTTGGGGTGGCCCTTTCTCTTTATAACAAGATAACGGTCAGCCGAGGAAAAGGCGGCGCGGTCAGCGGAATGGTTCGAGATACAGCAAGAAAATTTTTCGCAACCACACAATGCAAGGCCTTTGAGTTTTCCTGCGATATTAGAGGCGATATTCCAATTGCTCGGGGCCTTGGCAGCAGTGTAACCGTGCGACTCGGCGTGCTTCATGGCTTGAACCAAATTGCGCGGACAAATCTCACCCGACACGATTTGTTCACGCTTTGTGCCGAATTGGAAGGTCATGCGGACAATAGCGCACCCGCGAGCTTTGGCGGATTCACCCTCGCCCGCGGCCTGGAGATCCAGCATTTCAATGTTTCTCCGCAGCTTCGCTTCGTTCTGCTCATTCCAAATTTCGAAATCGCTACCAACGAAGCTCGTCGACTATTGCCTCCCAAGATTGCGCGGACGGGCGCGGTCCGAAACGTCGCAAATGCATCGGCCATCACAGCCGCGTTCGCGACGCAGGATTACGAAAGACTACGTGGCTGTTTTGTAGATTATCTGCATCAACCGTTTCGGGAAAAATTAGTCCCGTTTCTTGGGGACACGATTCGCTCAGCAGAAAGGAAAGGCGCACTTGGCGCCTTTTTGAGCGGGTCGGGTTCCGCAATTTGTGCTATTACCCTGCGCAATCCCAGAAAAATCGCCGGCGCTATGATGCGCGCGTCGCGTCAGAAAGACGCAGGCATCATCGTTACCTGGGCCGACAACCAAGGCGTCCAAATTCTGAAATCCGCGATCTGTAATCTGAAATCAAAAATCTAATGGGCCGTTCTCTGGAAAACCTGGAGCAATTAGCGATCGACGTAATTCTCGAACGGCGCGGTGGAGTTCGTGCGGCCCTTTTGCGTTCATTTCTTTATTTGCTGTCACTCATTTACGAGCGGCTGGTGCAGTTTCGATTGTTTCTTTATCGCAAACGTATTTTCCGGGAACGCGCCCTGGGCTGTCTGGTCATCAGCATCGGTAACCTCACCGTCGGCGGCACGGGGAAAACTCCGATTGTCGAAAAATTTGCCCGCGCTTTGCAAAAAGGAGGACGCCACGTGGCCATTCTCAGCCGTGGTTACAAAAGCGTGCCGCGACCGAGCAAACGGGGTTTGTTGGCGAAATTACGCGGCGACAATCCCGATCCACCACGCGTCGTCTCCGATGGGAAATCGCTGCTGCTCGATTCTCTTACGGCGGGGGACGAGCCCTACATGCTGGCGCACAACTTGAAGAGTGTCGCTGTCCTGGTGGACAAGGATCGGGTGAAGAGCGGGTTATTCGCGATCGAAAAAATGAATGCCGACACCTTGCTGCTTGACGACGGTCTGCAATATCTTCATCTCAAACATCGGCTCGATATCGTGCTGATCGATCGACAGGCGCCTTTTGGGAACGAATTTCTGCTGCCGCGCGGAACCTTGCGTGAACCGCCGCGTAATTTACGGCGCGCCAGTTATATCTTTATCACCAAAAGCACCGGCGAATTGAACGAGCAATTGATCAAGCGAATCCGACGTTATAATCGCACTGCAGAGATTATCGAGTGCGCGCACAAGCCCTTGCATCTCCAAAATGTCGTGACCGGCGAGATTGCGCCGCTGGAGAAATTACGCGGCGCCTTCATCGGGTCCATTTGCGCGATCGCCGTGCCCGACAGCTTCGAAGACGGCTTGCGTAAACTGGGGGCCAAAATCGAAATCGCCAAGCGTTACATTGATCACCACCGCTACACTGACGCGGAACTGCGAAGCTTCATCAATCGATGTATCCGCCGTGACCTGGAAATGGTGGTGACAACTGAGAAAGACGCGGTCCGGTTTCCCTTGCTGGCAAAGACCGAAGTTCCCATCTTTTTCTTACGGGTGGAAATCGAAATTCTAAGTGGGCATGAAACCTGGGAACATTGCGTAGCCCGCATTTGTAAACCGCAACCCCTGCTGACGCCGGAGCGATTTTTTGCGTGAAGAAGTCCGGGATGACGGCAGCTTAGAATTGTATGCCAGAGAAAGCTGAACTCGTCGTTGAAGGAAAAAAGCTCGCGGTTTCGAACTTGAACAAGGTTCTTTACCCGAAAGTCGGTTTCACCAAAGGCCAGGTGATCGATTACTACATCCGGATCGCGCCAGTCCTGCTGCCGCACCTTCGCGATCGACCTCTGACGATGAAGCGTTATCCCAACGGAGTGGATGCCGAATTTTTTTATGAAAAAAATTGTCCATCGCATCGGCCAAAATGGGTGCAGACAGCGAAGGTTTGGAGTGAAGGCAATAGCCGAATCATGCACTACTGTCTGGCGCAGGACTTGCCGACGCTGGTCTGGGCGGCCAATCTCGCCGATCTCGAGTTACACACCGCGTTAGCGAAGAAAAAGGATGTAGCGCGGCCTACCATGATGGTTTTCGATCTCGATCCCGGTGCGCCGGCCGACATTGTGCAATGCTGTCAGGTCGGGCTTTGGCTGCGCAATTTATTAACCAAAATGAAATTGAAAGCGTTTGCCAAAACGAGCGGCTCGAAGGGTCTGCAAGTGTACGTGCCGCTGAATACGTCGGCCACTTTTGATCAGACTAAAGATCTGTCGCGCGCTCTCGCCCAACATTTGGAAGGCGAACATGGCAATCTCGTTACCTCCAACATGTCGAAAGCACTGCGGAAGGGAAAAGTATTTGTCGATTGGAGCCAGAACGACGAACACAAAACAACAATCTGCGTTTACAGTTTGCGCGCCAAGGAAGAGCCGACTGTCTCCACTCCAGTCACTTGGGACGAAGTCGCGAACTGCCTAAAAAAGAAAAAAGCTGATTCGCTGAAATTTCGGTCTGACAAAACGTTATCGCGCGTGGAAAAAATGGGCGATCTCTTCGCGCCGGTCGAAGAGTTAAAACAAAAGCTGCCGAAGAAATGGAAACTGTAACACACCGATAATGATTTTATGCGCAAGGTGAATTTGAAAGACATAGAAGAGCGGGTGCGGCAGTCGCCGAAAGGAAAGTTTGGCCGCAGAATGAAAGAGATATCAATCGCCCTCGGGCGGGATCCGGAATCCCTCGATTTGCGGAAGAGACATCCGTTTGATTTGGCTCTGGTGCGAATTCCAAAAGGAAAGACGCTTTGTCCTTATCATTCGCATTCGGCGGAGTCGGAGCTTTATCTGGTGATATCCGGACAGGGGAGTATTCGCGATAAAGATGGATCGACAATCGTGACCGAGGGCGACGCATTTTTTTTTGGCCCCGGCGAAGCGCATCAGTTAGCCAACGCAGGCGAAGAGGACTTTGTGTATTACATTATCGCAGACAATCCGCGGGGAGATTCCTGTTATTATCCCGATAGCGGAAAGTTTGCGGTGATGAAAGAAGGTAACGATGAGGTGATCGTGAATGGAAACGAGATCGATTATTTCGAAGGAGAAGAATAGGTTAGCTTACTTGTTTTGTTATATACGGAAAATTCATTTACCGCAAAATCCAAGACAGACTTTTGACGTTATCTGGTATTAGGGACAAATCTGCGGCCCGGATTTAGTTCTCTGGCGACGGAGATGGGCCGGGTGCCATCAAGCCGTGCCGGTGCAAGAGGTTGCGATGCCGCTTCTCCAGTTCCTGAAGTGTAGTGCGCTGTTCCGGGGTGAGAAATGGTTGCATTTCGCGATGCGCTTGTTCAAAAATCTCGTGAACATCGCGCGTGGTTTGTTCGCGTTTCGTTTTTAACTCAGAAGCGGCGCGGTCGATAATAGGTGAGATTTTCTGCATCTGCTCAGGCGTGAGCTTTAATTCCGCGCGTAAACGATGTTTCAGATGTTGCGCCATCGTCCCGGAATCCATTCGTGCGAAAAAGTGGTGCACATGGAGGGCCCCGAAAAATCCGCAGGCGGCGCCGGCGAGGAACACCAACACGAAAGCGAGAATTAATTTCCATCGCAAAGAATTGTTCATTCGCCCAGACTGCTTTGGATGGCGTTGTCTGCCATCGCATATTCCGCGGGCAGATCGTCGTTAGAAGTTGAGGCGCGATAAACTCCCACTGATGCCAGTGCAATGACTGCCAGCGCGATCATGGCAGCGCGCTGAGCGAAAAGCGCGATGATGGCCGATCCGTTGAGCGAAGACGCACGGACCAGCGCAAGAACGCGAGTGTCGAAACCGAACGGCATTTCCTTCGGTGGCACGGGAGCAATGGCCGCGCGAAACAAGCGATCTAAGATTTCGTCCCGATTCTTCATAGCAAGCCTCCGATTTGTCTGCGCAACTTCTGGCGCGCGCGAAAGGCTTTTATTTTAATTGCGGCAGCGGTCCAACCAGTGACCTTTTGTATTTCGGCCACGCTACGTTCTTGGAGATAAAGCATATCGATAACCAGGCGCTCCATCGGTTTTAACATAGCGAGCAACTTTTCCACCAGATCACGCGCGGCGAGCTTACGATCGGGGGAAAGGGCCTCATCCGAAGCGGCGAGATTTTCCAGCATGGCAGCCTGCTCTTCGCTCAGATCGGCGTGACGCAATTCCGGCCGCGCTTTTTCCGCCATCAACTGATTGCGGCAGGTATTGACCGCGATGCGCGAAACCCAGTGCGAAATTGGCACCTTGCCGGAATATTGCGCCAGGTTTTGGAAAACTTTTATGAAAATCATTTGCGTTAAATCCTCTTCGGCCGCACGGCGCGGACGATAGCCGCGCACGATCTTTGCCACCATCGGGTACAATTGTCGGATGAGTTCGCGGGCAGCCTCGTCATCACCGTCGCGTGCGCGGTCGACCAGTGCGCGAGCGTGCTCATCGTAATCCATGCGTAGAGAAAGGTATCCACACCAAAGACGGTGACCGGAATCAAGCCGTATCGGTTACAAAAAAGTATCATCCCGAGCGAAAACGCTACCCCGGCTCGGAGTCGATGGATCCCGCCGTGAGTTCTTGAGGCTTTCGCCCCTGGACCTCTGGCCTTTCGCTCGAAATGACGATTTTTTTTGTAACCGGAGAATGGGGTTCGCGGTCAATGGTTATCAAAGGCGCAAACATGCGCCGCAACAATTATAAAAACATGAAACAAACACTGACAGTAATTGCAGCAATCGCGCTCGGCGCTTTTAGTTTTGCGCAGGCGCAACCTTCCGGGGGGCCGCACGGCGGCCGGCATATGAATCCACTGTGGGAAATGACTTCGTCTCTTAACCTGACGGATGCACAAAAGGCCAAGGTGCAGCCGATCGTGGATCAGGCGAAACCGCAGCTAGAGACGATCCATCAGGAGGCGATGACGAAGGCCAAGGCAGTGATCGATGCTTCGCTCACGCAGATTCGTCCGCTGCTCACACCGGAGCAGCAGACCAAGCTCGACGGCATCGTCAAGGCGCACGAAGACATGCACAACGCAATGACGGAATTGCACGAAGCCAAGGGGAAATAACGGCGTATATCGCAGCGAGGGGAGGGCGGCGTTCGCAAGGGCGCCGCCTTTCTTTTTGTTACCCAGCAGGGTAGCTGCCAAGCAGTACCATCATCGGGCGAGATGCGGGTCGGCCACAGCCAGGATGGCTGTGAGACAATTACTCGAAACGCAGTGCCTTAACCGGATCCAGGCGCGCGGCGAAATATGCCGGAATGAGCGCGGCGATTGAGCAAATCAAAAATGCGCTTAGGCAAATCAAGGTCACGTCACGCGGAATTACTTCGGCCGGGATCGATGAAAATTGGTAAACCTCGCGCGGGAAGATTTCGATGTGCAGAGTGTTGGCCAGCCAGTGACTAAATTCATTGCGATAACGAATCAGGGTCATGCCAAGTCCAAGTCCGGTTAGGGTCCCGAAAAATCCGACGACCATTCCCTGTCCCAAAAAAACCCAGACGATTTGGGCAATGTTCGCGCCAAGTGCTTTCATGATCCCGATTTCGCGGCGCTTCTGCACCGTTACGGTTATCAGCGTGCTCATGATGCCGAAGGCAGCGACGACCACGATGAAGAAGAGAAGAAAGAACATCACATTACGCTCGAGCCGGATCGCCTCGAATATCTGATGGTTCATATCGATCCAAGTTAGCGCGAACTGGGGGGCTTCGAGGAACTTTTCGATCTGCGCCTTCACCTCATCGACATCATAAGGATCTTCGGTTTTAACCGTGATTCCGTGAAGTGCGTCACCTAAATTATAGAGTTCTTGAGCGATGAAAAGCGGTACCAGCAGATACTGAGAATCGTGTACATAATGACCGGTCTCGAAGATTCCGGTTACGGTCAGATCCTTCGGAAGCACGACTTCGCGCAATTCTTCGATGGCTTGTTTCTCCTCATCGCCTTTGGCGCTCTCGAGTTTCTTAATTCGGTCGAGAACTATGGAAAGATTGCCCGGCGAATAGACCGTCACCTTATCGCCAACCCGCACACCCAATTGTCGCGCCAGCTCGATTCCGAGAACGGTGGTATCGCCATCAAGGTCGAGTTTTCCCCATTTTACAAATTTTTGCAGGGAGATGACTTTTTCTTCCTGCTCCGGGTCGATACCGCGGATCGTGGGAGCGAGACGGCGCTCGTCATGTTCGACAATGACCTGTCCCTGAACGAAGGGCGCAGTCGCGACTACCCGGGGAATCGCTCGAATCTTTTCTGTCAGCTCGCGCCAATTCGTGAGTGTTGTTTCCGTCGTAACCAGAATGTGGGCGTCGAAATCGATTACCTTCTGCCGTAGTTCGCGGTCAAATCCCGTCATTACCGAGATAACAAGGATCAGGACCGTGACACCGAGCATGACGCCCATCACCGAAATCAACGTGATGACGGAAAGAAATGTGCGCTTTGGTTTTAAATAACGAAGCGCCAGAAAAAGGCTAAAGGGTAATTTCAAGACGCGCTAATGGTGCCGGTGAACGCTATTATTTCAACGCGTGGGCTTGGAATTCTTCGAGGGTAACAAACTCCAGTGCAGACGCATGGGTTGCTTCCAGATCAACCGGGCAGGCGACGCCGTGGTCGAGCGCTTCTTTCCAACGGGTCACGCAGACGCACCATTTGTCGCCCGGCTCTAGCCCGGGAAATTCCCATTCCGGATGCGGCGTGACCAAGTCGTTTCCTTGCAACACTGAAAAATCGAGAAAGTCGCGAGTTACCTGGGCGCAAACGGTGTGCAACCCAACATCACCGGGCCCGGTGCGACAGTAGCCGTCGCGATAGAATCCGGTGAGGGGATCGCGGCAGCAACACTGCAGTTCGGTGCCGAGGACATTTGTGGGCATAGGAAGATGATAACGGCGCCTCCGCCTTTGTCATCCCGAGCGGAAGCCGAGGGAGCCCGTGAAGGTTATCTTTAAGATTTCGCTGCCGGATTTCTCGACTTCGCCCTGGGATGACGGGAGCTTTGGCACGAGGTCAGATGGCAGAGAAGGTCCATGCGATCGCGTACTGGTTGCTGCCGGAAGCGGCGGCGCGTGAAGTGTTCCTGCGAGAAATTAGGAGACTGGCGAGGCAATTTGGCGCTCCGTTGTTCGAGCCGCACGTAACCATTTTTATCGTGCCGGAGAATTCGCGTGCTCCGCTCGAAGTTTTGCGTGAGCTCGGACCGGTCGACATCGAACTGGCGATTCATAGCATTCGATTCAGTGAACAATTTGCGAAGACGCTCTTCGTGCAGTTCGAAAGAAATAGTGTCCTGCAACAGTTGGGCGACGCGATCTGGAAAGCGGAAGGTCCGCGGAGCCGTTACCTGATCAACCCGCATCTGAGTTTGCTGTATGCAAAATTACCGTCAAAGACCAAGCAAAGACTGGCGGACAACATACGGCTGCCATTTCGCAAAGTTGGTTTTACCTCGATTTGTGTGATGCGATGCGCTCGTCCCACGACGAGGGCAATCGAAGTCGAGCAGTGGAAATTACTCGCGCCATAAAAAATAAACGCCGGAAGCATTTCGCTCCCGGCGTTTCCCTTTGATCCCTAAGCTATACCAACTGGAAACACTGCGGGGGCGTAAAAGTTTCTGAAAAACTACGAGCGGGCATTTACACGAAAAGGGACGATTCGATTAATGCGGCGAGGGATTGGGGGGTGAAGCCGAGATCGTCGGCGAAGGTGCTGGCGTCGCAGACGTGCTGCTTGATTGTTTCTGCAACGCTTCCTGCAGGAGTTTCTTTTCTTCGGGGAAAGCGAAGCCGGAATTGGCGGCGTCAATGAATTCATGAGCGGCATCGGCTTTGCCATCACTCACCAAGAGTACGGCGAGGTAGAGTGCGACGCGGGCGTCGTGCAATTTTTCCGCCGGGAGTTTTTGCAAGATCACGATTCCTTCCGGAGTTCGACCCTGCGAATTTAGAGAAAGCGCTTGGGCAACGGCGCAGGGCGGCTCGGTCGGCGCTTGATCAAAGGCCTCTTTGGCAACGCGCTGACCTTCGCTTTGGTTGCGATCGAGGATAATCGAGAGACGGGCATATTCCGCCGCAATCAGCGGTTCTTCCGGGGAAGTTTCATGCAGACGCATGGCGGTGAGATACAGATTAGGGAGATCATTGCTGGCACGATAAATCTCAAACAAGGCATCGAGCGCTTCCCGGCGGCTCAATGGATTATGGGCGACGCGCAACCAAAGTTGCTCCGCCTGGCTCGGCAGATTCCATTTCGAAGCCAGGCGAGCCAGGCGAATTTCATGCTCGGGATTTTCTTCGCACGCGCGCTCGGCATCGTGCCAGAGAGAAACAGATTCCGCATCGGCGCCTTCCTGGCGAGACTGCTGCCTGGCATATGCCTGATAGGCGAGCCCTAAATATTCAACGTCGCCCCAGTTAGTGCTTTTTGTCCAACGACGAAGGCGCGACCAATTTTTTTGCGCGGCAAAAGCATCGGCGACTTCGATTGCCGGCGGAGGATTAGCGGTTTTTTCTGGCGGCAACTTCTCCATCCAGCGCAGGACTTCGGCGCTCATGCCATTACTATTCATCCATGCCATCAGAGCGGCGAGATCCTCGGGTTGCCGCGCCGCCAATGGTTTCACTTTCTCGAGTAATGTCGCCAGTTTTTTCTGATCGAGTTTTTTGTAAAAATCCAAGCAAAGCAGGTCGTCGGCGAAAGTGACCTGTGGGCTCAATTGCAGTTCTTGCGCGAAACGATCGGCTGCCTTGAGGTCGTTGCGCCGGATTGCGTCGTTTAGCAAAGCGCGAAGAGATCCGGCGCGAAACGGAGCGCTTTTGGCGAGCTGCTCGAGGGCTTCCCGCGCCTGCGCGTTTTTTTGCGAATCGGGCGATTTGATCCGAACGGCGGCAAGGTTGTATTGATACGTTTCGTTGCGCGGCTCCTTTTCCAAAGCTGCGGCGAAATGGCGTTCCTGGCCTGCTTCATCTCCCTGCGCGCGCGCCAACCATCCGGCAACCACATGGTAAGGCGCGCTTTCGCGGTTCTCCTTCGGCACGCTATCGAGTGCTTTGCGGGCTGCATCGAGCTGCCCGAAACGTAAAGCGGCCGAGGCGAGATTGAGCTGGCTATCGATGTCGCGCGGCTGCAAGCGTGCGATCTGCGCGCGCCAGACAACAGTTTCGGCGCGATTTTGTTTCTCGGTTGCTTCGGCCAGAATTTCATAGGCCGCCAAAGAATCACGATCGATCTGTAGCGCCTGTCGGGCGGCATCATTCGCGGCATTGAAATTTCCCTGTTTCAAATTCGTTTCGGCTTGTCGTAGCAAGCGCGATTCTCGCCAAGCGTTAACGAATTTTGGACCGATGCTAAGAACAAGCAGACCGAGCGCGAATCCGGCAATGACCGCCAGGACAATCAGACCGCCACGGACAGGACGGGCCCGACCTACCGAAGCCGTTCTGTTTATCTGTCGCCGAAGTTGGTGCATCACCGGATCTGTCATGGTCTCGCGATGGACTGTGCGCAATTCCCTCTAAATAGAGTACCATTCAAGCGCGCGCCGTCTCTGCCTCAGCTTCCGCTTCTGCCACGACGGGAACCTCTTCGATCGCTTCAAACGCTTCCTCGCGCAGACCCTCACCCCACACATATCGTGCGAGCAATACCTTGATCGTCGCCGTCAACGGCACTGCCAAAATTGGACCAAGCAATCCCCCAATGAGCAAACCCCAGACGAAAATCGAAACAATCACCGTCATCGGATGAAGTCCCACGGAATTGCCGACGATGCGCGGCGCGTAAAATAAGCCTTCCAGATTCTGCACCACGATGAATATGAGCGTGACGAGCAACGGGTGAGTGATATCGCCCCATTGCGCGACGGCGATCAAAACGGCCGGAATCCAGCAAAGAATGATCCCGATGTAAGGAATCATTGTGAGAATGGCAACAAGACAACCGATGAGGACGGCAAAATTTAATCCGGGCGGAGGCAGAAACGCGAGGGTTGTGCCAATCAGAATGCCATCGACGAGGCAGACGAGGAGTTGTCCACGAAAATAGGCGATGATGTAGCTGTTGATCTGCAGGAGAACGTCGGCGACTTCGTCTTTGAGAGGCGAATTACGAAGCGGCAGGTAATCTTTCCAACGAGCCTGGATGGCGGGCCGTTGCTGAAGAAGGAAAAATAAATAAATCGGTACCAGGACCAGGCTCAAAAGAAAACCGGTGATGCCGAGAAACCCGCCAATGCTTTGCTTGATGATCGCCCAGATCTTCTCAGTGAGGTTGGGTAATTGTTTTTCAAGGTTGGGCAGTTGTTTTTCCACCAACTCCTGAATGCGGCCACGCTCGGCATCGGTTAACTTCGACGGAGCGGGCGCGATCTCCTCCAATGGTGGGGTGGCGGATGGTGAAGAAATCGGATGAGTTTCCTCCGGCGCGGTGGTGGCAGCGGGCTTCGGATTTGGTTTCGGCGTCGGAACCGGACTTGATCCGAGCAACCACTCTACGATCCCACTGGTAGCTTTCGCTCGCGTTTTATCGTTGGTGCCAAAGGTGCGCTCGTAGCGATAAATTATATCGACGATCTTATCGCGCGCTTTGACGGTGTATTGCGGTAATTCTCTCGCCAGGTTTGAGCTCTGCATTCCAATTGCCGGCACCAGCCAGGTGCCGATGCCGACGAGTGCGAGCGCGGCAATGGTAAAAAGCAGAATAATCGATTTCGTTCGACCAAGGCCGTTGGCGGCCATTCGTGTGACAACCGGATCAAGTAGATAGGCAAGGATGGCCGCAATCGCGACCGGAATTAGGATCGGTTGCAGAAAACTGATTACGTTCGCCATGATCCAGATCGCCGCGACCAATACGAAAATGAGGAAGCTAACAGCGAGCGCGCTGACCGCAGCCCAGATGGCTTTACGCTGCCACTCCGCCGGATAACGAGTGCCTCGAGCCTCACTCATGGCTTCGCTCCAGTCGGATTGGTTTTGCTGACACGGGTTTTTTGACCGTCGATTTTTGCCGCTAGGTCCTTATTCAATGGATCGAGTGTTTTTGCCTTCTGCCACGATTCGAGCGCTTGGGAGACGCGGTTCAATTTCAAATAGACGTCGCCAAGATGTTCGAAAACGACGGCGTCTTCGCGCGGCAAATTTTCAATAGCGCGCTTTAAATTTTCCAGTGCCTGATCGTATTTTCCCTGGCGGTATTCTACCCAGGCCATGCTATCGAGGTAAGCACCGTTCTCGGGATCAAGTTGAAGCGCGCGCTTGATGGCGTCCTCTGCTTCGTCGAGGTGACTATTCTGCTCGGCCCACATGTAGCCGAGGTAATTGTAGGGCTCGGCCGCGTTAGCCGGATCCATCGCGATGGCTTTGTGGAAAAGTTCCGCCGCTTTGTCGTAGAGCCCGGCCTCTTGTGCCGCCGCGCCATATTCAACGTAAAAGCGTGGTTTCAAAAAATCAGCCTCGGCATTCTGCGCTTCGTTGAGCGCTTCTTCGAACATGATCACCGCGTCTTTCGCCTTTTTCGATTCGCGTAGTGCAATCGCAAGGTAATAGGCGAATTCGGGAGCATCGGGATAACGCCGGCGCCCTTCGGTTAAAACTGAAACGGCGCGTTCGCTCTGTTTCAGCGGAACGAGCAATAATTCCGCCAGCCGCAAATACGTCGCCGCGTGATTTGGATTAATGAGCAGGCTTTGTTCGTAGTTCTGCGCCGCCTTCTTGAACTCGGCATTTGCCGGATCGGTTTGATTAGTACGAACCAAGGCGCGCCCTTCATCATCATGCAACTGGGCTAACAATTCGTAGGACTGATATTTTTCGGGATGTTCTTGGATGATTGCTTCCAGCGTTTCGACTGCGCGGGTCCGCTGATTTGTTAAGACAAAGCCCGTCGCCAGTTTTTCCCGGACATTGGCGTCGTCAGGTTGCAGCTCAAGGACGCGCAAATAAAACGGAAGCGCTTCTTTGATCTGTTGGGTGGAGGCGAAGTAATCCCCCACCTCCTTCAAGACGGCAGCGTTATTTTGCCCTTTGGCGGCCGCCTTCTCAAAAACATCGTTGAGCCGCGCGGTTTGTTCCGGATTTGGTTTGGCGTCTGGTTTCAAAATAACCGAGCCGTAAAGCCGGCCAAGTCTTGCCCAGAAGGTCGGATCGTCGTTTGGCATTTTGGCGGCGCGATCGAGAGTTTCGAGCGCCCTTTTTTCATCGCCGGCGGTGAGATAGATCTCAAACAATCGCTGGTAGCCGTCAATTTTCTGCGGATCCAGCGCAATGGCTTTGTTGGCGAATTCAATCGCTTGATCGACTTTATTTAAATACTTGGCGTAGATAAAAGACAGCTCCAGATAAGGCTCCGGCGCTTTCGGATGCACCTTGACCGCATCTTTTAAGACATCGATCGCGCTCGGATAATCATCGTCCCGCGTTAGCAACGCCGCGACACGAACCGCCAGCTCGATCTGCCCGGGATCGACATTCAGAACCTGGCGATAGGCTTCGAGGGCTTTCTCCATTTCGCCGTCCTCCTCAAAATTGATTCCTTCAGCAAAATGGGCGAGGGCCTCGGCCTTGTGCCCACCCTCAATACTCAGATTTAGATCTCGCGCAGGGGACAGAGCCAAGGAATCGTCGATTAAATCGGTTCGCTTCGGCGTCGGGCGCACAGCCGTCGTCTTTTGCGATTTCGTAGGTGGTACCGGTGCGGATAGGATCTTCCCGATGCCGCATACAAGCAGAAGCAGCGCAAGATAAACTGCCTGCTTGCGCGTAACCATCATCCTTCCTGAATCTACCGTGTCGGTCTACCGAGGCAAACCGCCTGTCGTCGCCGCTTACGACTTGTAACGCAGGCGCTTCTTGTGCCGATTTTCCTTCATCCGCTTGCGGCGTTTGTGCTTCGAGATTTTAGCTTTGCGTCGTTTTTTGAGAGAACCCATAGCGGGAAGATTACTTTGGCGTAGCGGTGAGGCGAAATGCAAGCATTGCTTGTGCAGGATGGCAAACAGTTTCGCCAAGCAAATCGCTTGGTCATTTTTCAAAAACCAAGACCATTACACCAACTAATAATAGAAGTGATCCCATCACCAGGCTTTCATAGCGTTCAAACCAACCAAGTCCGATGCCGCGAATTCCGATTAAGGCCAGCCACGTGAATACCAGCATTCCGGCAACGGCGGCGGTCGAGAGAATGAGAGTTAGCAGAGCAAAACCGCCCCAGCCGAATCGTATTCCCGAAACGTAAATCGGCAGAAACGCTTCACACGGTGAGAAGGTCAGCATCGCAAACAGGCTGCTAATTGCGACCCAGTCGGAAGTGCGAGTGCGCGAAATATCCGGCCCACGAAAGTGCGCCAGCGATTCCCTCAATTCATGCTCATGCCCGCCCTTTGAAAATAAGTGAGTGTGGCTGTGAGCATGGCCTGAAAGCTGTCGCCAGATGTAGAATAGACCAAGGCCGATCAGCAGTGCTCCCGCTATTCGCGGGAACCACGTGCCAATGCGCGAGCTGAGCGCGACTCCAAAAATGGTTAGGATTAAACCGAGGACCGCAGTCGCGAGGACATGGCCGGTGCCGGCTAGCGCGGTAATCAGGAGGGTTTTGGAATGGGTCCAGCGCTGCGCACGACCCGCTGCCACGAAAGGGAGCCAGTGGGTCGGAATCGCGGCGTGAAAAAATGCGACCGTGAATCCGGTAAACGCAATGGTAGTGAGGACGGTTTCGTTCATGCCTTAACCAGGTGCGTTTAATCGGGCTGGTGGGATTTGAACCCACGGCCTCCTCGTCCCGAACGAGGCGCTCTACCAAGCTGAGCCACAGCCCGCGATGTACGGCCGCGTCCCCGCCGCAGCCACCGAAATTACTTCGCCTATTTAATCAATGATGGCAAGGAGAGACGGTCGCCCTCCCGGGGCAAAAACTGTGACGAATACGGAGCGGGGCGAGCAACAAATTCATAACACCCTTGTTTTAAGATAGATATAGCTGAGCTATCTTACGCCTTTGCCGCTCAGTCTGGGAGTTCCGCGGCATTCTCTCTGCTATACTGATTATGAAATCTATAGTATACATAATTCGTGAAACTGACTCCCAAAGATCACATCTCGGGCACAACGCTTATTGAGACACTCGTCGCGATTGCGCTCTTGGTGGGATTTTTTGTGACCATGTTTGAACTCAATGCCAAGTGCTTGCGTTTCATCGATTCCACCAAGGAAACAGTGGGAGCACTTCAGGGAGTGCAAGATCGCGTCGAGCAGCTGCGTAATCTATCGTTCACCGATCTAACCAACGCCACCACCGTTCAGACTTTGATGACCACGCCATCCAATGGGTCGGCCTTTGCACAGAATGTAACCGAGGTGGTCACATTGAGCCATTATCCGACACCGGATGCTAACAACACGCAGATCACCCGCCTCCCTGGCGCCTCTGTCACTCCGACCATCAATTCAACTGACGCCAACCTCGCCAACGACACCCCCGCCGGGACGGGACTCGTGAGAGTCAACGTCACTTACACGTGGACGACAACCCTGGGCAGCCGATCCCAGAGCGAGCAGACCGAAACCATCATCTCAGCCGGAACAAAAAAATGAAGCTCGGGAACGTCCGTAACCAAAAAGGATTTACACTCAGCGAAATGTTGATCGCGCTGTCGATCGCCGTCGTGGCTCTTGCTGGGACAATTTCTGCGTCGGTCGGGCTGCAAAAAAGCATGAATGCCGTGGACAACTACTTTACGGCGCACGTCCAGCAGATTCGTATCGTCGATTACCTGAGCCGCGATGTGAAGCGATCTTATATTGTGACGTCGACTGGCTCCCCTCAAACGGTCACCTGTACGACTCCGGAGTATCTCAATAGCAGCGGCGCACGCCGAACGCCGACGATAACGATCAATGCCAATGGTGCAACGGTGGATTACCGGGCAGTATCGGACGGTGTTCTTGCTAGTGGCTCCTCCACATTCACGTCCGCGACGGCCGGGTTCACTTCAGCCGACGTTGGTAAAGCGCTAATTGCCACCGGTATTCCAGCCGGAACGACAATTCAAAGTTGCACGAACTCTACCACGGTTGTGATGTCTGCCAACGCGACCGCCAGTTCGGCCAGTAGCGCCGTGACGATAGGAAATAGCGTGCTCTACTCGATCAGCGGTCAGTCGATTCAGCGCACCGAAAACGGCGGTCTGACAACGGTCGCGTCGAGTACCGACAATCTGCTTCCCGGCTCTTTGGACTTCGAACTGAGCAACACGGAGTATCTGACCACGAGCATAACTTTCCTGCCAATCTTCACCTCCGGCGGCGCGACCGCGGAACGTAGCGGCACAACGATCTATTCCACGGCTTATCTCCGTAACAAGCGGAGGGGCTAACCAAGGCAAAATGAAATCACCTACGCAACTACGTCTTCACCGGGCAGAATCGGGCAGCACGATCATTTGTGCCATCTGCACTATTCTTATTATCTCTTTTATCGGAGCCAACGTACTCTTGAATTGCACAACCCGCTACAACGTCACCGCGAAGCAGGTGAAAGCCTGGAAGGAAGCGCTCTACGCCGCTGAAAGTGGTGGGGATGTCGCTTTCGCTGAAGTGCGCAAGGTTGTAAGCTCTGGTTCGACATTCGGTTCTAAATTCCTCGCCGATGGATGGACCGCTTCGGCGGCGCCGACGCCGGGACCTGCCTACGTCAAAGCGCTTTCAGCGTTCGGCCAAAGCAACAGTCTTTCAGCAAGCGTAACCGTCGACCTGTTTTCCAGCGATAAGAATGGCATCGGTTACTATCGGATTCGCGCCGCAGGAACTGCGAAGCTAAGCGGCTTGCCACGGACCGGTCTGGACTCCGCTCTTAACGCGAACGGAACTCATTTCGCGGCAAACAGCGCCACGCGCGGAAACGGAGACACGCTCCTCCGAAAGATTGATTTCAACTACGACCATTTTAAGGCCACCTACGGAGATGGCGACATGAACAGTCCGACGCTTCAACCAGTACCGTACCCGCAAATTACGCGTCGGATCGAATTGATCGCGGTTCCACAGATGACTTCTTTCACGGGCGCGCTCAAGGTTAGCAGCGCCTTCAGCGGACCCGGCTCCGCTGGCGTGGTTGATAGCTACAATTCAAAGAATGGTGCCTATACCTTTGTGGCCAACAATCCCGCGTCGCCGTATTACGCCGACTCCCGCAACGGAGATGTGTCAGATGGGAGTGCGAGCTTTAACGAAGGGGGGCCAATCTACGGAAATGTAACGACAAACGGAGGCAACGTCACTCATGCTAACTCCAACATCAGCGGAACAATTGACAACACCGTGCCATTCACCATTCCTCCGCTTCTTTGGCCGGACACAAGCAGTTTCAGCCACTGGAAGCGGCTCGACGCTTAGCCTACCCGCCGGAACATCGCCTACAGCCCCTGCGCAATACGTCTACAGTTCGCTAAGTGGCGGTCTCACGATCAATGGGCAAACACTGGGGGGCAGCGGGCCTAACAAGAACGCGCCAATTGAGACTTACGTTACTATCGCTGTGGGATCTGGTGGTTCAACAGGTGGCGATGTTGGCAAGGTCACCATCGGCGCAGGGGTCAACGCCAAGATTTACTTCACCGGAAGCCTAAACGTAAAAGCGCGTGATCTCGTGAACAACAACGTAGACGGCGCCGTCGGGGTTTACAATGCGGACGGGACACCGTCGGTTGACTATAGCCGGCCCGGTCATATGCAGTTCTACGGGATTAGCCCAACAGATGGATCCACGCAGAGCATTGCCATTGCGCCACCGGGTAACGTTTATGCTACTATTTACGCGCCAAAAGGCGTCATTTCGCTGACCGGCAATCCCGATTGGTATGGCGCGGTCGTTGCTTACAGCTTCACCGGTAACGGAAACACTGGATTCCACTACGACAAGCAAATCGCCGGTGATGGATTCGCAACTGACTACCAGATCGCCAGCTACGTAGAAGATATTCGCTGATCTCGCCGGGGCGGCGGGCTACAAAAATCCTTTGACAAGTGCGTGCTTGCTTCGCACATTCACGATTCGTTTTCGTCGCGATGCTCGGCTCTCGTCTTTTTCCTGGTCCCATTTCGTCGTCCTCGCCGACAATTCTCCAATTCCCGGCGGAGCCTACCCGCGCCGTCCACACCTTGCGCATTATGACGACTCAACTCTTGCAGGAAGCCAGCCAGATCATTCCGAACCCGCAATTGCTTATTAACGTTGTATCCAAGCGTGTGCGCCAGCTTGGTCTGGGGCATCGGCCAATGGTCGAGACCGGCCCGCGGACCTCGCTCACCGACATTGCTCTCAAGGAAATCATTGCCGGCAAACTCACTTTTGAAGAGCAGAGCGCGTCCACCGACGGCGCCTGATTTTTCGCCACCATCGCTCGGTTAATGACTGCCGAGACGATTCTCAATCGCAAAGCGCTGCGCGATTTTCATATCCTTGAGCGCTACGAAGCCGGGCTCGAACTCAAAGGCAGCGAGGTCAAATCGATCCGGGCCGGCAAAGCCAACATCAACGACGCCTTCGCGCGCATCGAGAATGGTGAGGCCTTCCTCTATAATGCCGACATCCAGCCTTACGAACGCGCAAGTCACGAAATTCCGTCAGCCAAACGAGTTCGTAAGCTGTTGCTCCATCGCGCCGAAATCGATAAGCTTTATGGCGAAACCCAGGTCGGCGGCCGCGCTCTCGTGCTTCTTAATTTGCATTGGAAAAACGGAAAGCTGAAAGCGGAGATAGCGGTCGCGCAGGGAAAAGTGGCGCGCGATAAACGAGCCGATTTGAAAAAGCGAGCGACCGATCGCGAAACGGCACGCGAAGTCGCGCGCTTCAATCGCAAACACGGATGATCGGACCACCGCGAACCGGATTAAGAGGAACTCCTTGAAGTTACGCTCAGATCTCACGCGGTCATCCCGACTCGCGCAGACGAGGAGGGACCTCACATGCGCGAGATGCGTTACGCAAAATAGTTTGTGTGATCCGCAGCGTTGGGGGAGGTCCCTCGCTTATGCTCGGGATGACGGAAGTTTGGCAAGCGAAAGGACTAACCCGGTTCGAGGTGTGTCTGCATGACCAACCAGCGACTCTTCATCGCCATCGATTTACCGGATAAAATCGCAGAATCCCTGGTCGCGCTCGACCCGCATTATCGCGGCCTGATTTTTTCGGCTCCGCCGCAGATCCATCTCACCCTCGCGTTTTTCGCCGCGGTCGATCCGGCGACCGCCAGTTTGCTTAAGGAAAAGCTCACGGCCATCTCGTTTCGCGCATTTTTTTTGCCGGTGACCGGACTCGGCACCTTCTCAAAAAAAGGTACGCCGCACGTCCTCTGGATCGGCGTTGGTCACGCCCACCCGCATCTCTTTCAATTGCACAAACGCGTCAATGAGGCTGCGCTGGCCTGCAATTTGCCGATCGAGGAGCGGGCCTGGACGCCCCATTTTACCATCGCGCGCGGCCGAGGAATCTCGCCTGCATTGATGCAATCGTTCCTCAAAAAACACTGCGATTACGACGCCGGCATGATGCACGTAGTGGAATTCCATCTTTACCAAAGCATTTTAACGCCCGCTGGCCCCATCCACCGGCGCGAGCTTACGATCGCGGCCCGTTAACGGTATTCATGCTAGTCGGCACCAGAATGCCGTCGCGCATTCCGTGGATTAACTTCTTGTCCGCCGGCACAATTGTCGTTAGGGCGCCGCGCAATTTTACCCGATCGTCTTCCACAAAATAGTACGGACACAAACGGATCCGTCCTTTCATCGTTCGCACTTCGCTGCTTTCGCCGTCGTAATAAGGATGCTCGAACAAGCTGCCTTTGTGGAATTGCTGTAAAATCGTGGGCTGGATCGCAAAATTGGCCAGTGCGTGGTCGATTCGCTTCTCCCATTCGCTGTGCGGCAAATCTGCGCCGAGCGCCACCCCGCGGCTGCCCCAACTCAGCGGCGAAAATCCGCTCACTTTCAAAAGCAGGTCGCGCTCCTTCTGACTGAACTTGGCTGCCTCGCGCCAATCGTGAATCTCCAGCCGCGGAATCACCGCGTGTTGCGGCAAGGGCATGGGATCGAGTAACCAGGTGTAAGGAATAACCTGCCGCAATTTCAGAAAATATTTGTCGCCCAGCTCGCGCCGCCAGAATTGTCGCAATGGCTTGAGCCAGAAAAGAGCGAACCACATTTTCTCCTCCAGAAACGGTTTCAGCGGCGGCGTCAGCCGCACTTTTCCTTCCGCCGCCGATCTCAGCAGCACTTCGATCTTCGGAATGTTCGGTAGATCGAATAGCTCAAAGAATCGGTAAACATCGCGGCCTGGTTGTGGCTCATAGTTCTCCGCCGGGACGACGCGCCACTTCGACGTTGGATGTTCGAGATTGGATGTTCGATGTAGATTCAATTGCGCTGCTAACCACTCCATCTCGGGCCGGTAGGTCGCCGACTCTTCCGAAACCAGAATATCGCCGCCATTCGGCAGGACCTTTTGAAACCCATCAAACATTCCCTCTTCGCCGCCAATCACATCCTGGCCGAGCGCCGAATAGGTGCGATTTAACCAACCGGTCAATCCGATTCCACCCGGGACGGAATCAATTTCCGCAATGATGTAACTGTTCTCTGTCAGAATAAGGTCCGGCCGAATAACGCGCGGTAACTCGTCGCGAAAAACTTTCTGCCGCGACAACTCAACCAGTTCGGCCGGTTTCCCGGCGTCGAGATATCGCGCGATCCACGCCGGCTGCTTCCCCCGAACGCTTAGCTGATAAAGCTGATTGCACGCCCGTTGAAAAACAAACAAGCGATGTCCGAGTTGCTCCAGCTCGCTGGCAAATTTCTCTGAAATCGGAAACGCGTCCGGCGAAATCAGCCAATCTTTATCCGCGAACAAACCTTCGCTTGGTAATGCGTCTCGAATGGCATCCAGTTTGTTTTCAACTGTCGCAATCATTGGCGGGGAACGTTCAACGCGCTCAGTGAGAATGACAAATCGCGAGAACTATCGTCCCGTTGCAAATTTCTTCAGCGCCAGTTTCACCAATTCCTCCGCCGATTTTCCGGCGCCTTCGCGTTCCTGTAAATCGCGCACCAGCTTGTGGGCGTCGATCTGCTTGTAACCGAGCGCGATCAACGCCAGAACCGCTTCGTTCGCCTGCTGCTGCTCTGGCGTCGGGGCATGCGCCGCGCTGGCCGCTTCCCAGGCCACCGCCACCCCGACCCTGTCTTTCAACTCCAGCACCATTCGCTCCGCGGTTTTCTTTCCCACACCGCTGATCTTCGAAAGTGACACGACATCATTGTTCACCACCGCTGCTTTAAAATTATTCACGCTCATTCCGCTTAACACCGCCAGCGCCAGTTTTGGCCCGATCCCGCTGACGTGGTTGACCAGCAGGCGAAAAAGATCGCGCTCCGGCGCGCCCATGAATCCGTAGAGAATCTGCGCATCTTCGCGCACATGCAGATGCGTGAGAATTTCAATTGGCTGCCCGACCGCAGGAAGTTTGTCGTAACTCGAAAGCGGAATAAAAACCTCGTAGCCAACACCGCTAACATCGATCGTCGCCTGCGTTGGCAGCGCGTGCACCAGGCGGCCATGGAGAAATGTGATCACGGGGTTCGTTGAAGCGTTAAAATGATAAAGCGATGAAGCGAATCCAACACCGGATGCTCAGCCGGTTCAACCCTTCAACGCTTTGACGCGTCAACGCAAACCGTTGTAGGCGGCAGATGCCATCCCTTCCTACTCTGGTTTCAGCAGCATCGTCAGATCCGCGCGTCGCCCTTTGGGAATGTTAAATCCCTTTGTGTGATAACTGCGCCAGGATGGGTCGATATTCGGAAAAATCTCCGCTACCGATGCTGTTGGCAGCACAATAAAACGCGATCCGCCGCGACCCATAAATTCATTGGCATCCTTGTGTTTTAGCGGCGTCATGAATCCACGGACCTTATCGCGAAAATACCACACCAGACTCGGTTCGGTGAAATCAACCGCGCCGAATTCCATTTCAGGGTTCAGATCAGGCCGGCTAACACGGGCAAGATTGTAACTTGGAAAAAATCTTGCGAGGAACGGGCTGAGGAAGAGCGCGATTGCGAGATAAACCGCGGTTGCCGCGATCGGGAGCGCGCGCGCAAACCTTAAAGACTCGACACGGCGCGCCACTAGCAGCGCAAGCAACGGAAAGGCCGGTAAGGTGTAATGGGGCAGCTTGGTCTGCACCAGAGTGAAAATTCCAAAGATGATAAGCGCGCCGGCTAATAGGAATTGGTCGGTGCCGTCGCGCTGCGCCCGCAGTTGTTTCCAAAGCGCCGGTAGTTTGATCGACCAGGGGAAAAAACTGGCGAAGACAGTCAAAAAATAAAAGGGCAGCAACGCCAGATACATCCAAACGGACGATGCGCCATGCCCTTCCATCGTAGCGACCGAACGTTCAACCACATGCTTTCCGATCCCGACCCGGAAAAATTCGCCGTGTGTGCGAATAAGCGCCGGAATTCCCCAAAGGCAGACCAACACCAACATAAGCAAGAGTCCGCGGACGAATTTGAAACGTGCGGCAAAGTGTTCTTGACGATAAAATCTTTGCGCGATCGCAACCGTTAAGAGCGGCGTCCATCCAATCGGCCCCTTCGCCAGAAACGCGAAGGCCAGCGAAATATAAAAAATCCACCAAAAGACCGTTAGGTGTTCGATGTTCGCCTCTGGCTTCGTAGAGCCTACGGCTCGGAGAGATGTTCGATGTTCGGTGTTTGCCTTGAAAAGTTCCCATGCCGCCCAGTGCGCAACCGTCACGAACAGGACCACCCACATGTCTGCTACCGCGGCTTTTCCGTGGATAAAGGTTTGCAGCGAAAGGGAGAAGATTATTGCCGCCCACCAACCAACTTTCTCATCCCCCAGTTGCTGTCCCCACGCCAACAGAATAACGGCAACCAGCGCCGCGGCGATTGCGGTCGGGAAACGCGCGGCAAAATCATTTTCGCCAAACAGGCGATAACTCGCGACCTGAAACCAGTAGGTTAGTGGCGGTTTATCGAATCGAAATTGATTGTTGAAATAGGGAACGATGAAATCGGCGCGCTCGCGCATTTCCCGCGCCGCTTCGGCGAAACGTGGCTCGTCGCGGTCGATTAACGGCAAACTCCAGGTGCCCGCGAGATGAAAGAGCAGGCAGCCAACAAACAGCAGGATGTAATTGCGCATTGCCGGTCGCACGATTGAACCGGAAAGTAGCAGCCGTTCGAGTGAAAACCGAAGCTGAAATCACGCGGTCGTCGCCGCGAAAAATTTGGATCACGCTAATCGTAACGGCAGTAATCGCGTTGATCGCCGCCTTTCTTCTCGATCAAGCGACCGCGAACTGGATCACTATACAGTCCTCACCCGAATTGAAACGAGTGATGGGAATCGTGAGCAGGGTGGGGGATTGGCCGGCCCACGCGATTGCCGGCGCGATTGGATTTGCGATTGCCTTCGTTATGGGAAGCAAAGCCTGGATGCGAATTTTTCTTGCGATGCTCATCGCGCTTACGCTTGCTGGCGTCACCACGCGCGCCATCAAAATCGCAACGGGCCGAGCGCGTCCATCTGTCAAAACCGAAGCGCAGTGGAACGGCCCACAATTCCGTTCCAAATTTCACGCCTTCCCATCAGGTCATACCGCCTCATCTACTGCGTTCTTTGTCGCGTTGTTTCTCGCCCGAAAAAAAATCGGCGCGCCATTGTTATTGATTCCTATCCTGATTGCGATCTCGCGCTTGATCGTCGGTGCCCACTACTTGTCCGACGTCACCTTCGCCGCGATTCTGGGCGTGATCTGTGCGTTGCTCGTTGCTCACTGGCTTTCAATCCGCAATCCGCAATCGCAACTCCGCAATTGAGTTGGCGGAGGGGGTGGGATTCGAACCCACGAGGGCTTGCGCCCTGCCGGTTTTCAAGACCGGAGCCATCAACCACTCGACCACCCCTCCGAGGTTTTCGTTCGAGAAGTGTGCCATTGACAATTCGTTGGGCAAGCCGCGCGGTTGGCCCTGGAATTATTAGCTCGACGTTGTAGCCGGCGGTCGCTGGCCGCGGCTGAATTCCGCCGCCGGATACCGCGGCCGACGGACCGCGGCTGCAAAAAATGCCTCGACAGCGAGTTATGTTCAGTTGAACATAAGCAGTGAGGCCGTTGCCTGACGGAAAAAAGCTCTGGAAAAATGTGCGCGAGATTCCGAGTGCCGCGCGCACGGTCCATCCCCGCGAATTCCACTCGCGAGGCGCGTCGATTAATCCAGCGAACCGGTTCGAGGCGCTGCATTTTGAAGAGGATCCGCACGATGAAGTCGATGAGGATTCGCGCCCTCGGAAAACCATCTTTTACCGCGATGGCTCGCAGTCGATCATTGCGCGCAACAATAGTCCCGACGTCGGATTCGAGACCAGCGTGAATCCTTATCGCGGGTGCGAGCACGGCTGCGTTTACTGTTATGCCCGCCCCACCCACGAGTATCTAGGCTTTTCCGCGGGCACAGATTTCGAGTCGCGCATTATGGTGAAAATGGATGCGCCGAAATTGCTCGAAGCTGAACTATCTTCACGAAAATGGAGACCGCAGGTGATTGCGATCAGCGGTGTCACCGATCCCTATCAACCGATCGAACGCAAACTCGAAATTACCCGCGGATGCTTGCAAGTGCTGGCGCGATTCCGGAATCCGGTCGGAATCATCACCAAAAATCGACTGGTCACACGCGACAGCGATTTACTTGGCGAGCTTGCGGCGTTTTCCTGCGCTGCCGTGAACGTGTCAGTTACATCGCTCGTCGAAGAATTGCAGCGCGTGCTGGAACCGCGAACGTCGCCGCCGAACGCTCGTTTGGAAGCGATCTCTAAATTGCATGAAGCCGGCGTCCCGGTGGGGGTAATGGTAGCGCCTGTTATTCCCGGGCTGACCGATCATGAAATGCCGGGCATTCTGGCTGCTTCTGCAAAAGCGGGTGCGCAATTCGCGGGTTATACGATCATGCGATTGCCTTTTGCGGTGGCGCCCCTTTTCGAGCGCTGGCTGGACGAGCATTTTCCCGAGCGAAAAGCGAAAGTCCTCTCGCGTATTCGCGCGATTCGTGGCGGCGATAGATTGAGCGACCCGCGCTGGGGAACGCGGATTAAAGGCGAAGGAATTTTCGCGGAACAAATCGCGACACTATTTCAAATGAGTTGTCGCAAGGTCGGAATTGGTCCGCGACCGGAGTTATCGACTGAACATTTTAGGCGTCCGCGCGAGCAACTGACTTTGTTTTGATCAACATGGCCGCGTCATCCCGAGCGACAGCCGAGGGATCCCGCGGCGAAACCTTGAAGATCTCATAGCGGGATTCCTCGACTCCGCTCGGGATGAGCGCTACGCAATCCAGACTGTTTTCACGTTTGTAAACTCGCGAATCCCTTCCGCACCAAGCTCGCGGCCGTAACCGGATCGTTTGATCCCGCCGAATGGCACGCGCGGATCGGACGCGACCATCGCATTCACGAACACCATTCCGCTTTGAAGTTCGTGCGAAAAGAATTCCTGTTCGGCTGCATCGTTCGTCCAGACGCTGGCACCGAGACCAAAATTGGAATCGTTTGCGATAGCGACGGCTTCGTTGCGATCCCGCGCGCGAAAAAAAAGCGCGACCGGACCAAAAACTTCCTCGCGATAAGCAGGCGCGCTCTTGGGAATCTCCGCTAGCACCGTTGGTTCGTAAAAATAACCGAGGCCGGCAGCGCGTTTCCCGCCACATAAAATTTTTGCTCCGGCGGCGACCGATTTCTGCACTTGATCATCGACCCCGCGAAGAATGTATTCCGAGGAGAGCGGTGCGACTTCAGTCGTTTCCTCCCTCGGGTCCCCCAATTTCAATTTTTTCATCCTCTCTACAAATTGCGCGACGTATTGGTCGTAAATCGCGTCGGCGATGATGAAACGTTTCGCCGCGATACACGATTGACCCGAATTCACCATGCGCGATTTCACCCCGGTCGAGATCGCATCGTCCAACCCGGCGCTGGGCATGACAATGAACGGATCGCTTCCGCCGAGCTCGAGGACACTCTTTTTCACTTCGCGACCAGCGGCGCTCGCCACCGCGCTACCGGCACGTTCGCTGCCGGTAAGCGTGACCGCTTTCACTCTTGGATCGCGAATGATCTTTTCGACCGCTTCATTCTCGATCAACAATGCTTGGAACACGCCGGGATCAAAACCGGCTTCGCGGAAAATTTTTTCAATGGCGAGCGCGCACTGCGGCACATTGGAGGCATGTTTAAGGAGACCCACATTTCCTGCCATCAAAGCCGGCGCCGCAAAGCGGAAGGCCTGCCAGAAAGGAAAGTTCCATGGCATGATCGCGAGGATGGCTCCGAGCGGCTCATAACGGACATAGCTTCGCCTGGCATCAGACGATACGATCTGTTCACTCAAAAATTTCTCGCCGTGTTCCGCATAGAAACGGCAACCGCGTGCGCATCTTTCAATTTCGTCCATTGATCCATGCAAAAGTTTTCCCATCTCGGCGGTAATAATCCGCGCAAGTTCCTCGCGATCTTTTTCTAGCATCTCGGCAGCGTGTCGCAGTTTGACAGCGCGTTCAGCAAACGAACTGGCGCGGTGTTTTTCGAAAGCCGACACAGCGTTTTCCAGCGCGCTCTCAATTTCACGGTCGGTATGCGCGTCGAAGCGTTTGGTTAATTCGCCGGTTGCCGGGTTGATCGATGCAATGGCCATGCCCGTAATCTACATCATGCCGCAATCGGAAGTTCAGAATTGTAGGGCAAGCGTTCCCGCTTGCCGATTTGGAAGGACAGCAGGCAGGAATGCCTGCCCTCCAAAATTGCGGAGGCAGCTATGATTACAAACGCAAGCCTCTTGGAATCAAAACGCGATCGAGCAAATCGAAAAAGAATTGCACCAGCAACGCCAGTAACGCCGCCGGAATTGCGCCTTCCAGAATCGTGACATGATCGTTCAAGTTCAATCCGCTGATAATCGGTTCGCCTAATCCGCCAGCGCCGATCAGCGCTGCCAGCGTGGCTGTGCCGATGTTGATGACCGCGCTGGTTTTGATTCCGGCAAGGATCGATCGCGACGCCAGCGGCAGAAAGATTTTCCGCAATCGCTGACCTGCGGTCAGGCCGAGTGCGATGGCAGACTCTCGCAATGGTCGCGGAATATCCTGCAGTCCAGTGGCGGTGTTGCGAACGATCGGCAGCAAACCGTAAAGAAAAAGCGCGACGATGGCAGTGCGCGCGCTAATTCCAAAAAACGGCAACGGCACCAGAAGCGCCAGCAACGCGAGCGATGGAATCGTTTGGATCACTCCGGTGATCCCGAGAATAGTGTGCCCGACGGCGCCGCCGCGGCTGGCGATAATTCCTAGCGGCAATCCGACAATTATGGCCAAAAGCAGCGAAATGCTGGCGAGCTCGAGATGTCGGGTTACCCAGCGCAAAAGTTTGTTGCGGAATGTTTCCGACACGAAAGGACTGGCGTTCTCCGTCGCTCCAAAAAATTGTCGCGCAGCCGCCGCGTAATTTTTGGTCCGTTCCGCTTCGGAATTGAGACGAATCATCCGGGTTTCATCAATAGAATTGGAAAGATCATTCAAGGCGTGACTCGCCTGCGACGGCAACGTATTGCGATAGAGGAAGACGGCCTTGTATTGCGGAAAAAAATGCAGGTCATCAATCAGAGTAACAAGTCCGTAATCGCCGATTTTCGCATCCGTTGAGTAAGCGTCTTTCACGTCGATCTCACCTTTCGCCAGCGCGGCATAACCGAGAGCGTGATCGATTCCGAGAACTTGAGAGGGCGCGAGCTGATAACGCTCGCTCAATGGTCGCCAGCCATCGCGGCGGTCAAGAAACTCGTGGGTCAGCCCAAACTTTAGCTCACGATGCGCACGTAAATCACTGATGGTTTTAAGGCGGAGCTGTTCGCTTCGATCACGCCGCATCACCAGCGCGTAGGTGTTGTTGAAACCGAGATCGTCTGTCATCGCGATTCCCTGCGTCGACAAGGCGTTGCGAATCTCGGCAATCGAAGCGCCAGGTTGCTTCAACATTTCTTCTGCGATCGTGCCGGTGTATTCGGGATAAACGTCGATGCCGCCGCCACGCAATGCTTCCCAAAGAATTATGGTGCCGCCCATCCCCTGGCGATGCTCCGCCTTGATACCGGCTCGTTCGAGCGACTGTTTTGCGATTTCGGCCAGAACGTACGATTCGGTGAATTTTTTTGAGCCGATGACGACCGGATCAGCGTAAATAAATGTGTTCGAAAGAAAGAAGAATGCGGATGCTGACAAAAAGAGCGCCGCGTTATTGCTCAAGGAGCGGCGGGCTCCAGAACGCCGTGTTGTTAAGTCGGCGGCTTGGAAGCAGCCGCTCCTTGATTCTTCGCCCGCCTTCATAACTGAACAAGACCCCGTTGCGCGCTGATGAATTCACGAACGAATTCGTTTGCGGGTTTCGCGCGGAGATCCGCGATCGATCCGCGCTGGACGATCCGACCTTCGTTCATGAGCGCGATCTCGTCGCCTAGAAAGGCGGCTTCAGTCAGGTCATGCGTAACGAGCAAAACCGTTTGCTGAAGACGCGCGCAAATTTCCTTGAGATCGCGTTGGAGATTCACCCGAACAAGGGGATCGAGCGCGGCGAATGGCTCGTCGAGCAAAAGCAACTCTGGCGACAACATTAGAGCGCGCATCAAACTTACGCGCTGACGTTGCCCACCAGAGAGCTCGAGCGGATAACGGTCGAGCGCGCTATTGGGAAATTTAGTGAGCTGGCAAAGTTCTTCGATACGCTTCTCGATTTCATCGCGCATTTTCCTAAATATGCGCGGTTGAAGCGTGAGATTGTGCAAGGCGGTAAGGTGCGGGAACAGGCCGCCGTCCTGGATGACATAACCAAGACGCCGGCGAATTTTCATGATCGTTCCGGGTGCAATCTGCTCGCCGTCAAATTCAATTTCGCCCGCGTCAGCGACGACCAGCCCTACGATGAGGCGCAGAATGGTCGATTTGCCGCAGCCACTCGGGCCGATCAGGGCGGTAATCTTACCGCGCTCGACTTCGAGATTGACGTCGCGAACGGCGAAATCGTTTCCGAAAAGTTTGCTGACGTCGCGAAAGTGAACGAGAGCGTTCACGAAAATCGACAGCTACAGCACGAAAAGAAAGAGCCCGAATAACTTTTGTTCATCGGTCCAAATTTTTTCAAAACGCAGACCAACGGCACCGGCCAGCGCGATCATTTCTGGAGGCGAATATTTGTAGGAGAATTCCGTGGTGATGTATTCGCCGGCAGCAAAGCTGAAAGCAGCGTCTGCAATGGTTACTGTTTGCTTCCTCAGACTAACGAGATGCATCTCGATGCGGCCGGCCTTCTCATTGTAAATGGCGCGATGCCGCCAGCTCCGAAGATCAAAATCCGAACCGAGTTCGCGATTGGCGCGCGCCAGCAAGTTCAAATTAAACTGCGCCGTCACTTCCGCATTGTCGTTATAGGCGCGTTCGAGGATTGCTTTCGACTTTTTCAGATCGACACCCATGAGCAATGCGCCGCTGGACGGAGGCAGCGAATTGTCTGGTAGGGCGAGACTCTGTCGAGCCATCGTGGCTCCGCGAAGCGTCGCCCTACCGTTGCTAATCATGTCGGCGATCTTTTTGAGAAAAGCAGCCGCATCTTCGGGCTCGAGATTTCCAATGGTTGAGCCGGGAAAGTAAACAACCGTGCGGTTTGCAAGGCCGCTGCGCCGAGGCAACTCGAACGGCTGGAGGTAATCTGCGCAGACCGGCAGAACTTCGAGGGCGGGAAATTTTTTGCGAAAAGTAATCGCGGATTGGGTAAGTTGTTCGCGCGAGATATCTACTGGCAGATAGGCGACCGGCCCCTCGAGATTATCCAACAGGATTCGCGTCTTCGTTCCCGCCCCGGTGCCAAGGCCTATCAATTCGATCCCGGGCCCGAGTGCCTCGGCGATCTCGCCGCCGCACTCGCGCAAAATCCGCATCTCCGTGCGCGTTATGTAATACTCGGGAAGCTCGCAAATTTTGGAAAAAAGCGCCGAGCCAGTTTCGTCGTAAAAAAATTTGCACGGCAAAGTGCGCGGATGTTGCGACAAGCCGGCGACTACCTGCTCGCAAAATTCTTCATTGGCCGGCTCGAAATCGAGCACGGCGATTTGGCCGGCGTGTCGGTTCATGCCGCATCGCGTGCCAGTCGAATTCCGGTGAATTGCCAGCGTTTTTCGGGTTGGAAAAAATTCCGATAGGTGGTGCGGATATGTAATTGCGAAGTCGCGCAGGAGCCGCCGCGCAAGACGTATTGGTTGCACATGAATTTGCCGTTGTATTCACCGAGCGCACCAGGCGCGGCGCGGTAGCCCGGATAGGGCGAGTAAGAGCTGCGCGTCCATTCCCAGACATCGCCAAACATTTGTGTCAGCCCAGCCGATTCGGCGGCCGGCGCGGGATGAAAACGCTCCGACTCGACGAAGTTGCCGTCGATCGTCTCACCTTGCGCCGCACGCTCCCATTCGAATTCCGTCGGTAACCGCGCGCCGGAAAAATTCGCGAAGGCGTCGGCTTCGAAATAACTCACGTGTGTCACAGGCTCGTTTTCATCGACCAGGCGAAATCCAGAAAGGGTGAAATGCCACCATCTGCCATCTCGTTTTTCCCAATAGAGCGGCGCTTCCCAGCGTTGTTCGTTCACCGTCATCCAACCGAGCGAGAGCCAGAATTCCGGCTGCTGATATCCTCCGGCTTCAATGAATCGAAGATATTCGCCGCAGGTAACCAAACGCGAGTCGAGAGAAAATTTCGGGACGAGTGCGCGATGTCGCGGTCCTTCATTGTCGTAGGAAAAATCGCGACCATCATGACCAATAGTTGCAATTGTTTCATCGAAATCGACAAATGTCATTGGTGGCGGCGGTTCGGTTTTTTGCTCCGCGCGTTTTCGAAAAACTGGATGCAACGGATTTTGCGCGAAGACATGTTTAATATCGGTAACGAGCAATTCCTGATGTTGCTGCTCGTGATGAACACCGAGTGTGATGATCGGTTCAAGTTCATCCAGCAATTCCTCGGAAGCGGAAGCGATAAGATCTTCCATGTGCCGGTCAATTCCTTCGCGGTAGCGGAATGATTCCGTCACCGTCGGCCGCGAGATCAAACCGCGCAGGTCGCGCCGATGCATCGTGCCGGCGGCGTTGTAATAAGAATTAAACAGAAACGCATATTCCGGGATCGCCGGCACATATCCGGTGACAAATTTCTTGAGGACAAAGGTTTCGAAAAACCACGTCGTATGCGCCAGATGCCATTTCGTCGGGCTGACATCGGGCATCGATTGGACAACGCAGTCTTCCGCTTCCAGATCGCGCGTCAGCAGTTTCGAAAAATCGCGCACGTCGCGAAAACGCGCACGCAGCGATTCCGCAGGTGATATTGCCCGGGACGAAACGGGCTTTTCCCCAATCGCCGGCATAGCTCAGGTTTCGTCTGCTTTGAGTTCTTCGAGACGCGCCTCCAGCATTTGATCATGCGCGGCCTCTTCCAAACCGTCGGTGACCAATGATTGCCCAAGCGTCTCATCGTCCTCATCAAAACCCGGGCGCGGAGCGCGATGTCCGGGCGATTCGGGAACGATTTCATGCTCGTCGTCGGAAACTTCTACTCCGCTACCAATTTCCTCGGGCGCGGCGGTGTGCGGGATTCCCATCAACTCGCGACGGGCCTGTTCCCAATCGGCATCGGTAAAATCATTGGGATCACGTTCGTCGATCAGCGCGATCTCGCGCGCACGCCGCTCGGTCGACTCCGGGGTGGGCGCGCCGACGCCGTCGCCGTGGACAGAAATTTTTCCGAGGCCCGGTTGTGAGTTTTCATTCATATACATAAATGAATCGGATTACAGCGAACGATTGTACGCACCAGCGAAGTTGTCGAGCCACGAATTTCGCATCGCCGCAAAATAAGCCGATCAAGATAATGTGCCAATGATTCCGTTGCGGGACGAAATTTTTATTCGCGGGAACGGCGAACGGGTCGCGTTTAGCGAATATGGCGATCCAAATGGAGAGCCCGTCATGTTTTGTCACGGCTGGCCGAGCTCGCGCTTGATGGCGCAATTGACCCATGACGCCGCCCGCGAATTGGGGGTGCGAATTATTTCGCCGGACCGGCCAGGAATTGCCGATTCGAGTTTCGTGGCCGGGCGCAAATTGCTCGATTGGGCGCCGCTTGTTTCTGAGCTGGCCAATTTCTTGGAACTGGAAAAATTTCGCGTGCTTGGTATCTCCGGCGGCGCGCCCTACGCGTACGCCCTGGCTTGGGCAATACCGGAGCGCGTCCGCGTCCTTGCGGTGGTGAGCGGCGCACCCAACATTGCCGAACTGAGCGATCACACTGGACTGCTCGCGCTCTATCGATGGTTGATGTTTGCCGACCAAAGATTCCCAGCTCCTCTCTGTCGCCTCGGGTTTCGACTGGCGCGTCCGCTTCTTTCACTGCGGCCTCCGCGGCGCAGTCGCTCCTGGCTCTTGAAATTTCTTCAACCATGCGATGCTGATTCATTGCGTGACGAACTGGCTTTTGAAGCTTGTTTCGAGAGTCAACGCCGCGCCTGGAAAGCGTCTGCCCAAGGCGTGCTGGCGGATGCACAACTGTTTGCTCAACCGTGGGGATTTTCGCTGAATGAATTGCGAGTGCCGGTTCGCTTGTGGCACGGGGATTCCGATCGAAGCTTTTCCCTTGGGGTGGCGAAAGAAATGGCGGAGAAAATTCCGAATTGCCATTTGCACATCATCGAAGGGGCCGGCCATTATTCAGTGCCCATCCGTCATATTCGGGAAATCCTGGCCGATTTGATCGCGACGTCGGCAACTCAAAATTTGTAGGGCGGCATTCCTGCTTGCCAATTTAGATTAACCCTGGCAAGCGGGAGCGCTTGCTTTCCCTACAACCACTGAGGGAACGCCAAGGTGTTAGAAATTTTCCGTGCGCTGGGCACAACTCAGGCTACGAATTTCCCGTGGAAGATTTCACTGCCGGCACCATCAGCAGCCAGCCTACTCAAAAACAACAGACTCTCGGCGGCGAATGGGACGCGCGCGTGCACAAGCTGGTAAGCGACTTCGGCGCCGAGTATTCGCCGGAGTTGATCGAGGAGATGATCCTGACCGCGCTGAGAATGGCGCGCGACAAAATGAGCGTCGCCGATCTCAAACTAATTTCGCGCTCGATGAAAGAAATGCGTTACGCCGCGAAAATCTTCGCCGGCTATCAGGCATTCCGAAAAGTCGGCATTTTTGGTTCCGCGCGCATCGCCCAAGATTCGCCGGAAGCCAAGGTGGCGGAGGAATTCACACGGCAAATGGTGGCGCACAATTTCATGATCATTACCGGTGGCGGCGACGGGATCATGAGTGCAGCTCAACGCGGGGCAGGGCGCGACATGAGCTTCGGACTAAACATTCGGTTGCCGTTCGAGCAGCGCGCCAACGAAACGATCGAAGGCGACAAGAAGCTCATCAACTTTAATTACTTTTTCACCCGCAAACTTAATTTCGTTAAGGAGACTCACGCAGCTGCGCTTTTTCCCGGCGGTTTCGGCACGCTCGACGAATCATTCGAAGTCCTCACTCTGATGCAGACCGGCAAAGCCCGGATCATTCCGGTGGTTTTGCTTGATAAACCGGACGGCGATTACTGGGAAACATGGATGAAGTTTCTGACCCAGAATCTTTCCAAGATCGGTTTCATCTCAGAGGACGATTTTTATTTTTTTAAAATTACCCACGACGTCGAAGGGGCGGTGAAAGAGATCACCGGCTTTTATCGTGTTTATCATTCGGCGCGCTGGGTGGGGGAGAAGCTTGTTATCCGGCTCGCGCGCGCACTCACCGCCGCGGGCGTCGCCGAATTAAACGACAAATTCGCAGATGTTTTGCGCCGCGGCGCGATTGTGCAAAGCAAGGCGTTACCCCAGGAACGAAACGAGCCCGAGATTCTCAGCTTGCCGCGGCTCGTTCTTACTCCACATCGCCGCAGCTTCGGCCGTTTTCGGCAATTGATCGATGCAATCAATCGCGCCGAGTGCGTGTGATTGGGTGGCGGTGCGAGACCTCAGCTGCCCATAAATCAAACAGATCTCGTGTGCGCGCAAACTTGACGGCTTTAAGCCGTCAAGTTTCTAAAGGAGCGAAGATTTTTAGGGAAATGTTGAACCCGCAGTTTCTGGTCACGGCCCGATGTGGGAGATGGCTTGCATACAATGTTCTTAGGGGGGAATTCCGAAGACATTCGCGAATAGGTCGCTCCTCGCCCCGCCTGCGATATTCGCGGCTGCGTCGCGCGCAAACTTGACGGCTTTAAGCCGTCAAGTTTAAGAAGCGACGTCATTTACATTCTCAAGAAGGATGGTAGCGCGATTGAACCGCGCGACCTTAAATGGGAGGGGCAACTTCCAACTCGCCCGACTTTGCAAAACGGCGACTTGGCAGTCGCCGCTTTCACTCAAATGCATTCGTCAATTGCGCGTAATCGTTGGAGCGCCGCGCATGTCCCTCCAAGCCCCGGGGTTTAATTCCCGATGTAATCGCGCGCCAGTGGCGCTCCCTCTCGCACGGCGGACTGATCCCGATGCAGCGCTACTACTTCAGTGTCGACCTGGAGCTTGTGATGCATCATGCGATCGAAACAGAATTGTTCGCGCGCGAGTTGCAAACCGTTGCGCGCGCACTTAGCGGCGAGCTCTCGATTTTGCAGCAATTCCAGAATTGCTGCCGCCATCTCTTCTTGCGCGCCCGGCGATACAATCAGGCCATGTTTGCCATGATGGATGACTTCGTCCACGTCGCCGACGCGCGTCGCCACGACCGGGCGCCCGCTGGCGAGTGCTTCGCGCAACACAATCGGCGAAGCTTCCGTGCGCAGCGATGCGATTACCACCAGATCACAGGCCGCTAAAATATCGGGAATATCCCAGCGATAACCGAGCATCAGAATACGATGCTCGAGCCCGTAACGCTCGATCGCTTCATGCAACCGAATGCCAAGTTTACGTGATCCCGTTCCTTCGCCGACGAAGACGAAGCGCGCGTCCGGCCTTTGCTGCAAGGCCAGGCGGGCAGCCTCCACCAGGGTTAACTGCCCCTTATCCGGGCGAATCATCCCCACATTAACGATCAGCGGCGCATTCGCCGGAATCCCGAACTCGGACCGGAACTTCGTCGTATCGCGATTTGGATGGAAACGCGAGAGATCAACTGCCGAGCCGATCACTTCGATTTTTTCCGGAGCAATTCTGTTATCCGCGACGAGCTGCCGTTTGATCACCGGCGCATCAGCAATAATCCGGGAGCACCCGTAGCGATAAACGAATGTGCGGTTCGCACCTTCGATCGGATCGGTGATGCAACGCGAGCGGGTGAGGGGAATGCCCGACCAATATAGCGGCAGGGCGAGCCAATGATCTTTCGAGCTGAAACTTTTCACCAGGTCGATCCGATGCTTCCGGCAAAACCGCCAGAGACGAAATGAAACAAGCGGATCAATCCGTTTGGTCAGCGCAAAAGGAACAAGGCGGGTGCCGATTTCACGCGCCTTGGCGAAAACTTCCCCTGCAGGATGGCAACCGAACCAGGCATCGTGGCCATGAGCGTTCAGCCAATTTACCTCGAGACAGGTCCGATATTCCTGTCCGCCCCAGCTCCGGCTGCTTTCCAGAAAAAGAAATTTCACGATGATGTCTGAGATTGCGCCGATTCGCCGCGTTTTTCGAGAATATAATCGTGGATGCTGTTCACGCTGCGAAGCACTTTGGTTGCGATTTCAGAATTGGGCACGCTCACGCCAAAGTTTTTTTCCAAGCCCACGGCAAGCTCGAGCGCATCGATCGAATCGAGACCGATCCCGTTCGGCCCAAACAACGGGGCATCATCCGCGATCTGGTCGCCCGTGATTTGCAGCATCAGGTTCTTCACCATCATCTCCTTGATGCGGTTGCGTAGGTCGGCATCGGACATAGCAAAAGCGCCGCGATATTCACGTAAATGACGGGGAAGTCAACCGTAGTGATTCTGGCTGGCAAGAATGACTTCCGAATTCACGGGTCTTCTTGCGCTCCCACATGGCGCAGCAGAGGTTCGGCTCCCATATGCCAGCTCTACGATTTCTTTTCTTTGGTCTGACGATATTGTTCGCCGCCCTTGCACCTTGCTCACTCTCGGCCGACGAGGGTTTTGCTGGCGCGCTGCGGTGGCGCAACGTCGGACCATTCCGCGGCGGTCGAACTCGTGCAATCGCCGGCGTTCCCTCTCAGCCAAACGTCTTTTACATGGCGCAGGTCAATGGCGGCGTTTTCAAAACGATCGATTATGGGCGAACATGGCAACCGATTTTTGACGATCAGCCAACCGGTTCGGTCGGTGCCATCGCGGTGTCGATTTCCAATCCGGAGATCGTTTATGTAGGCAGCGGTGAAGGGTTGCATCGACCCGATCTATCAATTGGTGATGGCATTTACAAATCGACTGACGCGGGAAAAACCTGGACGCATTTGGGATTGCGCGATGGACAACAGGTGGCGCAGCTCGCGGTCGATCCTCGAAATCCGGATCGATTCTTCGTTGCGGTGGCCGGTCATCCATACGGTCCCAATGAAGAGCGGGGAATTTTCCGCTCGCTCGATGGCGGTAAAACATTCGAGAAGGTTCTCTACCGCGACGAAAACACTGGCGGCGGTGACGTCCAGATCGATCCGACCAATTCAGATGTCGTCTATGCGACCCTGTGGGAATCACGAGAAGGACCCTGGGAAAATAGCACTTGGAATGGCACCAATGGCGGCATCTTCAAATCAACCGACGGCGGCAAAACCTGGAACCAATTACGCCAGGGTCTCCCGGAGAAAATTGTTCAAGCCAACCTCGCGGTCGCGTCAAGTTCGCCGAAAACATTGCTCGCCACTGTCAGAACGTTGGTCGCATCAAATATGTTTCGATCGGAGGATGGAGGCCAATCCTGGGTTAACATTACAGATGATTCGCGGCCATCGGCCGGAATCGGCGGCGGCGACCTACCGGTCGTGCGGTTCGACCCGAAGAATCCTGCCATCGTTTACTCGGCCAGCGTTGTTTGTTGGAAGTCGATAGACGGCGGCAAAACTTGGGAAGGCTGGCGGGGCGCGCCGGGCGGCGACGATTATCAGAACATTTGGATCAACCCGGAGAATTCGAACATCATTCTGCTGGGCAGCGATCAGGGGGCGATTATCACGGTTAACGGCGGCCAAAGCTGGAGCTCATGGTATAATCAGCCGACCGCGCAACTTTACCATGTCAGCGCGGACAACGCTTTTCCCTATCGCTTATACAGTGGCCAACAAGAGAGCGGCTCGGTCGGAATCGCCAGTCGCGGCATCGATGGCGCGATCACCTTCCGTGATTGGCACCCGGTCGCGGCCGAGGAATATGGCTATGTCGTCGCCGATCCGCTCGATCCCGATATTATCTATGGTGGAAAGCTGACACGCTACGATCGACGCACCGGCCAGGCCCAGGGGATTCTTCCAGTGCCCTTGCGTTCTCCCGACTTTCGAGTGATCCGCACCCAGCCGGTGGTCTTTTCTCCGGTCGATCCGCATCTGCTTTTCTTTTCCGCGAACAACCTTTGGCAGACGCGGGACGGTGGGCGGAATTGGCAACAGATCAGTCCTGACCTAACGCGCAAGACCTATGAGCTGCCGGCGAGTATCGGAAAATATCGCGCCGATCCCACGGCTGCGGCAAAGCAGCGCGGTGTTATTTATACCGTTGCGCCCTCGCCGCTGGATGTGAATCGCATTTGGTGCGGAACCGATGATGGCTTGATTCACTTAACGACAAATGGGGGAAAGACCTGGAATGATGTTACGCCGCCCGCGATTTCGGCGTGGCAGAAAATTTCGATCGTCGACGCGGGCCACCTCGACGCCAACACCGCTTACGCCGCGGTGAACACACTCCGGCTCGATGATGTGCGCCCTCATATTTATCGGACCCATGATGGCGGCAAGACATGGACGGAAATCGTGCATGGAATTTCTGCGGGTCAGACGGTAAACGTTGTCCGGGAAGATACTCGGCGCCAGGGACTGCTGTTCGCTGGAACGGAACGCTCCGTCTATGTTTCGTTAGATGACGGCGATAACTGGGAACCATTGCGACTCAACATGCCGGCCACGTCCATTCGTGATCTTATTATTAAGGACGACGATCTGGCCGTGGCCACCCACGGACGGGGCTTTTGGATCCTGGATAACATCACGCCGCTTCGGCAGCTAATGAAGGACCAACGCAACACCGTTCTTTTCAAACCACAGACCGCGCTTCGTATTCGCTGGAGTCTTAACACGGACACGCCGCTTCCGCCGGATGAACCTGCCGGCGAGAATCCGCCTGACGGCGCGATGATCGATTATTTCCTGGCGGAAGATTCGCCGGTCACGCTTGAGATCAAAGATAACAAAGGAAATCTAGTTCGGCGTTATTCCAGCACGGACGCACCAGTGCTCCCTAATTCTAAGAAGTTAAGAATTCCCGACTATTGGATCCGTCCGCCACAGCCGCTTTCAGCACAACGCGGCTTGCATCGATTTCTCTGGGACATGCATTACATGCCACTGCCTGGCATTGAACCGGAATATCCAATGTCCGCGGTTAATCGGGACACGCCGGCTTCGCCGACTTCGCCCTGGGTCGTGCCCGGAGAATATGCCGTTGTCCTGACAGTCGGTGGCAAGGGCTACACCCAACCGTTGACCGTCAAAATGGATCCGCGGGTGAAAATGTCGCGGGCTGAATTGGAGGAGCAACTGACTTTGTCGCAGCAACTCTCCGACGTTCGGGCTGGTCTTGAGCCAATCGGGAGAATGTTCGATTCGTTAGTCGAGGAGCTGACCAAATTAAGGGAGCAGTCGCTCCCGAAAAACGTCGAGGAAAAATTGAATGCACTGAACGGCAAATTAAGGGAATTGGGACCTCCCAACCCGCGACCGAATGCGACTCCTTCTCTGCACGCTCTGGACTCGGCCAGGGATTTGTTCCAGGAAATTCAAGGCGTCGACGCCCCACCCACCGATCGGGTCAAAGCAGCAGTAAACAACGTCCGGGCCCAAGCCGCTGAACTCACGAAAAATTGGAAAGAAATCGTCGCGCAAGAAATGCCTGCGCTCGATCAGGAATTGCAAGCTGCCGGTCTCCCGCGGCTCAGCGTCGCGAAGTAAGTCCTGTACTCTGTTCTAAGATCACAGGCCTCCGATTTCTCGTCAGATTCCGAAGATCATGGTAAAGAAATCGTATGTCGTCCGAGGCCGATGTGAAGTTCGAAATCGGGCACGTTCTCTTCATCGACATCGTGGGTTATTCCAAGCTGCTCATCCACGAACAGAGCGAGCGGTTGCAAAGATTGCGGGAGATCGCGCGCGCGACGGAGCAATTCCGCGCGGCCGAAGCAGAAGGCAAATTATTGCGTTTGCCGACCGGCGACGGTGGCGCGCTCGTTTTTCGCGATAGCCCGGAAGCGCCGGTCACCTGCGCCCTGGAGATGAGCAAGGCGTTAAAGAATCATCCTGACCTCCGCGTCCGTATGGGAATTCACAGCGGCCCAGTAAAGGAGGTCACAGACTTAAATGAACAAGCCAACATCGCCGGAGCCGGTATTAACATCGCTCAACGCGTGATGGATTGTGGCGATGCGGGACACATTCTGTTGTCCAAACGCGTCGCCGACGACCTCGAACAATATGGGCGGTGGCGGCCGCTCCTGCACGATCTGGGAATTTGCGAAGTAAAACACGGCGCAACGCTCGGCGTCGTTAACCTCTACTCGGATCAATTTGGCAATCCGGAGACACCAAAAAAATTCAAAGCCGAGGAAGCTGCCGAGAAAAAACCGAGCGTGCCGATTCCGCGCAAATCGATTGCGCTCCTGCCGTTTGAAAACCTGAGCGAGGATAAAGCGAACGCTTATTTCGCCGACGGCATCCAGGAGGAAATTCTGACCAGACTCTCGAGGATCGGGGATCTCAAGGTTATCTCGCGCACATCGACGCAACGTTTCAAGAATTCATTGGAAAGTATTCCTGATATCGCAAAGCAACTTGGCGTAGCGACAATTCTGGAGGGCAGCGTGCGAAAAGCTGCCGACCAGGTCCGCGTTCACGTTCAGCTGATCGACGCCGAGAACGACTCGCATCTTTGGGCGGAAAGATACGACCGCAAGTTGATCGACATTTTTGCCGTTGAAAGCGACATCGCAGCAAAGATTGCCGACGCGCTGCAAGCGAGGCTCACCGGTGCCGAACGTCGCGCGATTTCATCACAACCCACCAAAAACACCGAGGCGTATCAGCTCTATCTGAAGGCGCGACATCAGTGGCGTAATTTTTTCGCGCCTGGCTACGAACAGGTCCGCAAATATTTTCAGCGCGCCATCGAGCTCGATCCCAGCTTTGCGCCCGCTTACGTTGGTCTCGGTAGCTATCACGCGTTTGGCGCGGCCAACGCCATTTTACCGCCTGTGCACTGGCCGGCTGCCGAGACGGCCCTTCAGAAAGCGCTCGAATTGGATGACACGCTGGCCGACGCGTATCATCTCCTCGCCGGTGTCGAGCTATATTATAAAAGGAATTGGCCGGCCGCCGAGCGCGCCTTCCTTCGCGGGGCAGAACTGAATCCGAGTTCTGGCGAAATCCGCCATCATTATGGTCTCTGTCTCGTTCTGTTCGGACGCAGCGAAGAGGGGCTCGCCCAAATCGCACTGGCGAAACAGCTCGATCCCTTCTTTCCCGGGTTGCATCTATTTGCCGGGAGGATCCTCTTTTTTCTGCGCGATTACGATGGCGCGATTGCCTATTTTACCACCACATTGGAACTCCAACCGACGAATGCTGTCGCGCACGAACATTTTGGTGATGCCTGTGAACGCAAAGGAATGCTGCACGAAGCCATTACGCAATGGTGCGCGAGTTTAACCTTGGGTGGCCAACCGGAGCAGGCGCAATTCCTCGAACAAGCTTTTGCCGCTTCCGGATTCGACGCCGCCGTTCGCGCCCTCGCGCAAAGACAATTGCAGCACCTCAACGAAAGGAGAGCGCGTGGTGAATATGTTCCCGCCTGGAATTATCTAACGGCCTACCTCCGATTGGGTGATAAGGAGCAGGCCCTTGTCTGGTTGGCAAAAACCGTGGAGGAACGCAACTGGTTTGCTTTTGAGACGAGAGTGACTCCGATCCTGGATCCTCTCCGCAATGATCAGCGCTTTGACCAAATCCTTGCCGTTCTTCCGACGAAGTAACACTGAGTGCCGCGTCCTCTTTTCATCACCTGATCGCAATCACTCGCGAGGTCAGCCCGAGCATCAATAACTCCTTGCGTCCAAGGCCCAGTCCGCAGTTTTGCCATGGATGCGATAACGAAAATGTGCACCGCGATGGCGCAGCTCGCTCGTTAAAAACCGAAAATTATGTTACAGAAATCGCATGTCGTCCGAAGCCGATGTGAAGTTCGAAATCGGGCACGTTCTCTTCATCGACATCGTGGGTTATTCCAAGCTGCTCATACACGAGCAGAGCGAGCGGTTGCAAAGATTGCGGGAGATCGCGCGCGCGACGGAGCAATTCCGCGCGGCCGAAGCAGAAGGCAAATTATTGCGTTTGCCGACCGGCGACGGTGGCGCGCTCGTTTTTCGCGATAGCCCGGAAGCGCCGGTCACCTGCGCCCTGGAGATGAGCAAGGCGTTAAAGAATCATCCTGACCTCCGCGTCCGTATGGGAATTCACAGCGGCCCAGTAAAGGAGGTCACAGACTTAAATGAACAAGCCAACATCGCCGGAGCCGGTATTAACATCGCTCAACGCGTGATGGATTGTGGCGATGCGGGACACATTCTGTTGTCCAAACGCGTCGCCGACGACCTCGAACAATATGGGCGGTGGCGGCCGCTCCTGCATGATTTGGGAATTTGCGAAGTAAAACACGGCGCGACGCTCGGAATCGTCAATCTCTACTCGGATGACGCCGGCAATCCAGAGACGCCGAAAAAGTTCGAAGTAGAAAAAGTGCCCGAGAAAGAAGTCGGACCGAACGCGCCCATTTTGCGCAAATCGATTGCGGTCCTGCCGTTTGAAAATCTCAGTGAAGATAAAGCGAACGTTTATTTTGCCGATGGAATTCAAGAGGAAATTCTGACCAGACTCTCGAGGATCGGGGATCTCAAGGTTATCTCGCGCACATCGACGCAACGCTTCAAGAGTTCGCCTGAAAACGTTCCAGAAATCGCCCGACAGCTTGGCGTGGCCAACATTCTCGAAGGCTCGGTGCGCAAAGCCGGCAATAAGGTACGCGTCCATGTCCAACTCATCGATGCCGAGAACGACGCGCATCTTTGGGCGGAGCGGTACGATCGCGAGTTGGACGATATTTTCGCGGTCGAAAGCGATATCGCGGCCCACATCGCCGAGGCCTTGCAGGCCCGACTGAGCGGAGCGGAACGGCGGGCGATTTCGGTGCAGCCGACAACAAATATCGAGGCGCACGAACTGTATTTAAAGGGGCGTCATCTCTGGCGGAATTTTTTCGCGCCTGGCTACGAAAAAGTTCGCGATTATTTTCAACAAGCAGTCGAACTCGACCCATCTTACGCACCTGCCTACGCGGGTCTCAGTCTTTACTATTCATTTGGGGCGTGTAACGGGATCCTGCCGCCGGATGTTTGGCCAGAGGCTGAAAATGCCGCCAACAAAGCGCTGGCGTTGGATGAGACGCTGGGCGAAGCGCTCAACTCCTACGCCGCGGTGCAGGTTTATTATAAAAGAGATTGGCCGGCAGCCGAACACGCATTTCATCGCGGTGCCGAATTGAATCCAAACTTTGCCGACATCCGGCATCACTACGGACTCTGCCTTGTTTTATTGGGGCGCGGAGATGAAGCACTCCGGCAAGTTGAGCACGCCAACCAGCTCGACCCATTTTTTCCCGGCTTGCAGTTGCACACGGGAAGAATTTATTTTTTCCTGCGCGACTACGATCGGGCCCGAAGACAGTTCGCCAACATGCTCGAGTTGCATCCCGGCTATGCGGCCGCGCACGAATATTTCGGTGATGCCTGCCAAATGAGCGGAATGCCAGCCGAGGCGATTATTCAATGGCGCGCAGCATTGTCCTTGAGCGGGGCGCCCGAACAGGCGCAGCTTCTCGAGGAAACGTTCGCCGCATCGGGATTCGACGCCGCCGTGCGGGCATTGGCGCGAAAGCAATTGGAACGCTTACAGGCGGAAACTGCGCGCGGTCAGCATGTTCCCGCTTATCACTACATGATGGTTTATGCGCGACTCGGCGACACCGAACAGACATTTTCCTGGATGAAAAAAACGGTGGAAGAACCTAGTTGGTTCGCGCTGCAACTTAGAGTCAATCCGCTCCTCGATCCATTGCGCAGTGATCCGCGCTTTGAAAAAATTGTCGCCGATCTCGCACTAAAGCAGTGATGTCGGCGCAGTTGATGGCAATCACTCGCGAAGTGAGCCCGAGCATCAACCGGTGCGAGCTGTTGTTTTATCCGCGCCAGCCGATTGATGTTGCTAAAACAATTGCTCAGCACAAGGCATATCAAGATTGTCTCAGCGGGCGTGACCTGCGGCAGCTTAATCTTCAAAGCGTTCGGCACGTAGTTGTCCGCTTCTCGTTAGGCGGCAGGATACCCTGAAATCAAGGCGATGACGGCACCGAACCAACTCGGCCATTTCGACGCCTGTCATTCCCGCAGACAGCGAATTGAGCGAAAAGCGCCGACGGTTCCGACGCATCGGGCGCATCGAAGGACCTGACGGAACCGAAAAATCTTCCGACTACTGGATCACATGTGACGAGGTATCTTCTTTGCGGCCTCCTCCGGCTTCAGGGAACTTGTCGGTGGGCGCGGCCGCGTGAGAGTTGTGCCTTGGATATGACGCGCGGGGACTGTGTCCGCGAACGTAGGCAAGTTGTGCGCGCGTACGCGCGTCGCCGCCTCGAAACCTGAGGCGAGCTTAATCAAGGTCGGCTCGCTGAATGCCGTTCCAAAAAAGCTGATGCCGAGCGGCGCACCGAAGACGATGCCGGCGGGCACCTGCACAATAGGATATCCAGGGGCGGCTGCGAGGCCGGATGTCCCAAAGATGAAGTGATCGCCGTAGAGCAGGTCTGTCGACCAGGCGGGGTTATCGGTCGCTGATACAACAGCGTCGAGGTGGAACCTTGCAATCGCCTTATCAATCCCGTTCACGCCGGCGTCGTGGTCAATGGCCAGGGCCTGATTGTAAGTCAAACCTCCAAAGGCAGGCTGCGGAGTATTAACGCCAGGAGCGAGCGAAGCGGAAAGTTCGAAGATGTCCTGATTGAAAAAGGGCATCTCGACGTCAGCATTGGCATTGTTGAAGTCGATGGCGGTTTGCAGCGTTCCGCCTGCCACCGGTACGCCGACGCGCGTTGCGAAGTATGCCTTTACGTCTCTGCGGAAGTCAAAGGCGAGAACCAAAAGCTCACCGTCAGCTGATGGAAAGGTAAAACCTGCGGCATCGAGATCGATTACCGTGGCGCCAGCGTCTGTGAGTGCTTTCACTGCTTCCTCGAACGCGTCGAGCACCGGCTGCGGTGTCGTTACGTTAGTGAATCCTGTTAGACCTGCACGAGTCAGACCAAGTCTCGCTCCTTTAAGGCCTTTCAGGTCCAAAAATATAGTGTAGTCGGTGGGAATGTTGCGAGGGCGCGTCTTGCCTGTTCCCTGCCAGCCCAGAGGAACCCCGCCGGTCGCAGGATCGCGTCCGTCGAAAGTGCGGCTTTGAATGACGCCCAGCGCCGCTGCCGCATCTGCGACCGTGCGGCCATGGGGACCGACCGTGTCCTGGACATGAGAGATCGGCACTACACCGGCGCGGCTGGTAAGACCAACTGTCGGCTTAATAGCGACGACGCCACTTGCGTTGCCCGGACAAACGATACTACCGTCAGTCTCAGTGCCAAACGAGACTGCGGCAAAGTTCGATGAAGCGGCCGCAGCCGAGCCCGCGCTCGAGCCGCACGGGTTGCGATCGAGCCCATAGGGATTGTTCGTTTGACCGCCACGACCGGACCAACCGCTGGTCGATTCGAAGGAGCGGAAGTTCGCCCATTCTGAAAGGTTGGTTTTACCGAGAATGACCGCGCCGCCTGCGCGCAGGTTTGCGGCGACCGTCGAGTCCTGCAGGGCAGGTCTTCCGAATAGCGCGAACGACCCAGCGGTCGTCTGCATCTTGTCGCCGGTGTCGATATTGTCCTTCAACAGGACTGGGATGCCATGCAACGGCCCCAGCACCTTACCCTGCCTGCGCAGATTGTCCGCGCGTTGCGCCAATGTGATTGCGTCAGGGTTGAGCTCGATAAGCGAATTGACACCATGGTCGGGACCTCGCTGGTCGAGCGCATTGATGCGGGCGATGTAATAGTTGGTCAGCTGTACTGAGGTGAGCTTACCCAAAGCCATCTCGGCTTGGAGTTGGTCGATAGTGGCTTCGTTGTGTTGGCTCGGAACGTTGGCGTTGTTCTGGGCTTGCACCGGGAGCGCCAAGACACTGCACGTTAAAATGAGAAGAATTATGGTTTTCATTGTTGGGTGTGGTCGTGAAAACGCCGTGTATCAAACTAGGTGAATGCGGGCAAGGAAAAAATGCGCTGACAGCGATCTTCGGAAAATTGTGACGCAATATGGCGCAACATGGGTTTTAGAAACCGGCGGACACCGTTTTAGCGACCCCTGCTTCGATCGATTTCGCCTCCGGTTTTGAGGCCGGACCAAAGTGCGCGCACACAGCTTCCCTACCTTCGCGGAGACAATTCCGTTCACCCACATCCAAGCACAACCATCGGGGAGCGGGTTCGCACACTCCTGTTTCTAAAGAACAGGGACAACATAGGGCGAGGCAAGCGAAGAAGACACCGCATCATATGTGAGCTGGCGTTTGCGTTTATTTTAAGCTTGCTATCGGGGCCGGGTAGGAGCAAACGGGAGGGCTATGAAAACTAACGCAGTAGTATTGATCGTATCTGCCGGCGTTGGGGCGGCTCTCGTCGGAGTGGGCGCATGCAGTTCGATGATGGGGAATAAATCCAAAAAGGTAGTGATCGAAGACGGGCGGATTTTTATTCCGGGCACATCAGTTTCGCAGGCGGATCAAAACTCGGTGATGGCCATACTTGGGCAGTATAAGAGATCGCTTTACAAAATTCAGACTTACAAGGACGGCAATCCTTCCGGCAAACCGCACGGCGCTCTTGCGGACAAAATCATCGGTGAAGCGACCGTCGCGCAGGTTGCGAGCGATGCCAAACAAAACGCTCTTTCCGGATGGGGAATCCAAATCGGTAGTGCTTCTTCATCGCATCCGACTCAGCCCGGCCCGACACCTCAGCCCAGTGGCAGTCCATCGCATCCTACGACGATGGCGGCTGCATCTCATCCTCAACGTCCGCGAAATGAGGACGAGGAGACCTCGCGCGAAATGGTTGCCAAGATCGCTCCAATCCTGCGCAAGTACAGCGAGTAAGTTGCGCGGCCGATAACCTTGATGCGATGCGCTTCCAACGCGCATATTTGATAGGTTTTGCCCTGCACTTCATTTTGTTAACATCGGTCGCTTTTCGCGACTTGTTTGCCGTGCTGGCAGATGGATCTAGTTATCTGCCTGCGGCATTAGAGCCGCATTGGCGCGTGCTGGAAGACGCAACCTTTACCGTACTTGGCCAAAAGCTGCCGCCTAATAATCCGATGCGCGAGACCATCGCCTTTTATTTGCATGCCGCGGGCATCGAGGCTGGCTATGGCTACTTTGCTCCCAACGTTCCTTATAGCTACAAATTGGTATTTGAACTAACTTATCCCAATGGCACGACCGAGTATGAACTTCCCAGCGTCGGAACACTCGAGACCGGTATGCGCCTGCCAACTCTGCTCGATTTCATTGCCGCCAACAGATACGAGCCGTTACGACAGTTGATTTTGAAAATGCTGGCCTATTCGGTCTGGCAACATCATCGAGATGCATTAAAAATCCGCGCCGTTTTTGGGGCTGTGATTACACCATCCATGGCGGGGTACAAACGCGGCGACGAGCCGACCTACGCCGTAGTATGTGCCTATGATTTTGGATTTACCAAGATTGAGCCGCCACGACCTTGAAGCCAATTGCGCGGCGATGGCAGCAAGTAAACGATTGGTTCTTTAGCGGGACCTCGGATCATTGGCTGGTCGCGCTCCGCATCGGACTGGGATTGCAACTGATCCTTTACTGTATTACCTCGCGCGCAGACTGGCTTCAGATGTTCACGCTCCGCCCTGGGAGCTTCGTCACCCGAGACTTAACGGAAGCTCTGGTCACTCTCGGCGCCGCGCTGGTCCCACGCGTCAGCTGGTTTATATCAGCCGGCGAATTTATTGGATTGTCCGAAGCAACTGTCTTGTGGGTTATTTGGAGCGGGCTCCTGGCTGTGGGCCTTTGCCTGGTCGCCGGGATATTTTGTCGAAGTGCAGCCATCGCCGCCTGGTTCCTTCATCTTTCTGCAATTAAGAGCAGCGCTCTACTCTCTTACGGTGTCGATAACTTTACTTCCATCGGGTTGTTCTATCTGATGCTTTCGCCATTACCGGATCATCTGGCCCTGGATTCGCGCTGGCGAAAGTGGCCGCCGAAGAACGCGCAGCTACAAAGTTTCTGGCAACGCGTTCTGCAACTGCACCTGTGCGTCATCTACTTTTTCAGCGGCCTGACCAAGCTTCTCGGCAGTGGATGGTGGAATGGGGAAAGTCTCTGGCGCGCCCTAACTCGCCCTCCGTTTGACATAGTTTCGAGCGAGATGCTGATCCACGGAAAATATCTTTTTATACCGCTTGGCTTTGGAATCTGTCTGTTGGAGACCAGCTATCCCATTTTTATCTGGCCGCGCCGCACCCGGCTAATCTGGCTCGTCGGCATCATCGCCATGCATGGCGCGATTGCGGTGTTGATGGGTCTTTATCTTTTCGGCTTAATCATGGCCGTTCTTAATGTTGCTGCCTTCGGCATCGATCTCTTCCGTCTCCATGGTAAGAAGGTAATTTGATTACTCTCGACGATTGAAGCGATGTAAAGTTAAGTTTGCCGCCAGGTGAGATGATTATTCATGGCTCTTGAGGACAAAACCAAGCTCGAGCTGGAAATAGCTCACGTCCTCTTTATCGACACCGTCGGGTATTCCAAACTGCGCATCCATGAGCAGCGCGAACTCTTTGATGAATTAAATCGAGTCGTTCGCGACACCGCTCAGTTTCGTGCTGCCGAAGCCAGCGGCAAGTTGACTCGCCTGCCGACCGGCGACGGAATGGCCCTCGTCTTTACTACCAGCGTGGAGACGCCGGTGGAGTGCGCGCTGGCAATCGCGCGTGCGCTCAAGCAACATCTCCGGCTCGCCGTTCGCATGGGAATTCATAGTGGGCCCGTCAGCCGGGTGGTGGATGTCAACGACCAGGTCAATGTCACCGGCGCCGGTATTAACCTCGCGCAGCGGGTGATGGATTGCGGTGAGGCCGGTCACATTCTCCTTTCTCAACGAGCGGCTGACGATCTGGCTGAGTTCGGCACCTGGCAGAGCTACCTTCACCATATTGGAACATGTGAGGTGAAGCATGGCGCCAGGATCGAGCTCGTTAACTTCTACAACGATGAGGTCGGTAATCCGCAGCTGCCGCCGCAATGTAAGCAAGCGCTATCGGGTAAGAAGGCCAGAGTCAGATCAACTAGGCTATTCGCGGCGGTCGCGGTTGCTCTTCTTTTCGGTGGAGCCATTGCCTTCCTTTATTGGAACCGGACTCATCAAGCTTGGTTACAAGCCGGCCGCGTGCTGTTGGAAAAAAGCGTCGCCGTCCTGCCTTTTGAAAATCTTAGCGACGAAAAACAAAACGTGCATTTCGCGGAGGGCGTGCATGACGAGATCCTGACCAATCTGGCCAAGGTCGCCGATCTGAAAGTGATCAGCCGCACTTCCGTAATGCAATACGCCAGCGACGCGAAAAGGAATCTGCGCGAGATAGCCGCCGCTCTTGGTGTGGCCCACATCGTGGAAGGCACGGTGCAACGTGAAGGCCAGCACGTCCGCATCAACGCCCAGCTGATTGACGCTCGCACCGATACCTACATCTGGTCGAAGACGTTCGATCGCGATCTGGCGGATGTTTTCGCCATGCAAAGCGAGGTGGCGGAACAAATTGTCGGAGAACTCAGGGCCAAACTATCACCTCAAGAGAAAGCGGCCATCGAAGAACGGCCTACCGCCGACGAGGTTGCCTACGAGTTATACGTGCAAGCCAAAAATCTCAGCGCCATGACCGTGTTTAGTGCGCGGGAGAAAGAAAGTTTGTCCCTGGTAGTTGATCTCCTGCAACAAGCTATCGCGCGTGACCCTGCTTTCTTCCTCGCCTACTACGAGTTGGCCCACACCCATGACAAAGTCTACATTGTCGGAGTAGATCATACGCCTGCCCGGCTGGCATTGGCGGAGCATGCGGTCGAGACCCTCCGCCGTTTGCGACCGAACTCGGGAGAAGCGCATCTGGCCAATGCTTACCATCTCTACTGTGCCTACCTCGATTATGATCGTGCACGCGACGAGCTCGTTCTTGCACGCCATCTATTGCCGAATAACTCGTTTGTTTTCGAACTGAGTGGCTACATCGACCGCCGGCAAAGTCGCTGGGAAGATTCGGCCAGGAATTTTGAGCAGGGCCTCGACCTCGATCCGCGCAATGTCAACATCCTTCAGCAGCTTTACATTAATTACCATTACCTGCGTCGCTATGCCGATGGAAAAGCAGTGCTTGATCGTGTTTTGGCGATAGTCCCCGGCGACGTTGGCACGCGCGGCCAGCGCGGCTTGGTTGAACTGGACTGGCACGCCGATCCGAAACCTTTGCACGAAACGATTGCTACAGTTCTCGCTCAGGAACCGGCTTCTATCGCGGACCTCGCCGACCTGTGGCTTTATCTCGCTCTTTCGGAACGTGACTTTGCTTCAGCTGAACTTGCTCTCAAGGCGATGGGAACAAGCCAATGCATTTTTGAGGACATCGAACTTCCAGCCGAGTGGTGTCAGGGTCTGGTCGCTCGCGCGAAAGGCGATTCCGATGCCGCTCATGCCGCTTTCCAACAGGCTCGCGCGGCGATGGAGAAGATAACTCGGGATCAACCCGATTATGCCGCCGCCCTCTCCGTGCTGGGACTTCTTGATGCCGGATTGGGCCGCAAAGAAGACGCGATTCGCGAAGGGACTCGCGCGGTCGAGCTTCTTCCGATCAGCAAGGACTCAATCAATGGCACTTCGCTGGTTGAGAACCTCGCAATCATCTACACCTGGACCGGCGAGACCGATCGCGCCCTGGAAACGCTCTCCTACCTTGCCGGAACCCCCGCGACCCTGAGTTACGGTCATCTTAGTTTGCGTCCAGAATGGGATCCATTGCGAAATGACCCGCGGTTCGCAAAGATTGTTGCCTCGCTCGCGCCCAAGAATTAATGCAAATCGCCAATCGCGATTAGTTATCAGTTGATGTTAGCGTTTGTCAGTTGACCTCCGATTTCTGACTTCTGACATTAGGGCGCAAGTAACGATCGATTGATATCGCCGAGCTTTGTGCAACCGCATAACAGCATAGCTTCGTCCAGCTCACGCCGGAGAATTTCCAAAATGGCGATCGCGCCTTGCTCGCCGCCAACACACAGGCCCCATAAAATTGGTCTACCGATCAGGACGGCCCGGGCGCCAAGCGCAATCGCCTTGAGGACATCGCTGCCGCGACGAATCCCACCATCGACATAAACCTCGCAAAGATCACGCACGGCATCGGCCACAGCTGGCAAAACTTCGCAAGTCGCAGGCGCAGTATCGAGTTGTCGCCCGCCATGATTCGAAACGACCACCGCTTTCGCGCCATGCTCGGCCGCACGGCGCGCATCGTCGCCGCGGCAGACACCTTTCACTATTATTGGCAATCGCGTGCATCCGCCCAACCAATCAAGATCTTCAAACTTGAGGTCGCTCTTGAAGTTTTCTCGGACATAAGCGGCCAGACCAGAGCCTGTCACCTTTGGAAAATTGCCTTTGCCCATCGGCGCCAGATTTTCCAGCGAAAGATCATCCGGCAGGCGAAAGCTGTTGCGCACATCGCGTTCGCGTGTCCCTAGACCGGGTGTGTCAACCGTCACGACGATTGCTTCCGCTCCGGCCGCTTCCGCTCGTCGCACCAGCTCCTCGGTGATGACGCGGTCCTTGTAGATGTAGAGCTGAAACCAACGCGGACTCGCCGCCTGCGGAAGAACCGACTCCATTGCGGTGTTCGAGAACGAACTGAGAATGAACAAGGTCCTCGCCGCCGTGGCCGCTTTTGCCGCCGCGATCTCGCCCGCCGCGCACGCAAGTTTCTGAAACGCCGTTGGCGCAACCCCAATTGGCAGGGAGATCGGTTGACCCAAAACCGTGGTGCCAAGATCGCGCCTCCCAACTCCGGCAAGGACGTGATAGTAAAGCTTCAGCCGTTCCCAGCCCGCGCTGTTCTCGCGCAGCGTAATTTCATCCAATGCTCCACCCTCATAATAGTCCAAAACCCCTTTTGGCAATTTGGCGCAAGCCGCACGGTGATAGTCCTGAACACTGAGCAATGATGGTGAATCCACGATTTACGTTAACCCATTTCCTGGCGGACGCCCGAGCTTCGACCGCTGGCTCGCTACATTTTGTATTCTCCCGAAACCTGAACCGGGCGCGCCCTTCTGTGAAATCTAAAACTTAAAGCTTAAATTTTTTTTGTTTATGGAGTAAGACCCAATTGAATGAAGAATTTCTTGGCCGAACTGAAGCGGCGCAACGTTCACAAGGGTGCGATCGTCTATGCGGTAATCGCGTGGCTGCTAATTCAAATAGCATTCATTCCAGAGTTTGAAGTACCGAGTTGGGCGATCAAAACCTTGATTGTGTTACTTGTCCTCGGGTTTGTCGCGGTGGTATTTATTTCGTGGGCCTTCGAAGCAACGCCCGAAGGGATGAAACGTACCGAAGAGCTCTCGCCGAATGAGGTCCTCCCCACCTGGAGTCGTAAGAAATTCGCCATCTTCGTCATCACCACGGCGCTGCTCGCCGCGGGTCTGCTGGTGTTCGACCTTCTACAAAAGAAACCACCGACGCTCCCGCCGGCTACGGCAACGGACCATTAATCGCGAATCCCGACTAATTATCCGTTATCAGGTGTCCGGTCGTTAGTCCGTAGTCGGGCGCCGCGACTTCGCAGATTATCGATCTGGACAACTGAACGTTTACGAAACTAGCGGCCCGTTAAGGCGCGATGAGCAGGCCGTTCGATAAACTTAAAGCTCAGGTAGGAGAGTCCGATCACTAACAGGTGAGCAGCGAGGAGCCAGAGCGCCCCGGTCCAGAACGGGAGCCTGGCCTTGAAGCTGGCTGGGATATCCTGGCAAAGCCAGAGTACGAATCCGTGCAGCATATAGATCGAAAATGAAATCTCGCCCAGCAACACCATTGGCCGCCATTCCAACACACGAGTAAAAGGACCTCGGGCAAGGCTCAGGCAAAGAATCAAGCCGGCCGCTAACGGAACGACGTAGAAGTCATAAGTAGTGTAGGTAAAGACGACGAAGATGGCGCAGAAAATTACGGCTGCGACCGCGTCATATATTGGTTCCATTTTTCGCGATCGATAAAGCGCATTCAATTGAAACAAACTCACTCCGATCGCCACCTCGATCAGACAACGGCCGAGTCCCCATTTTTCTCTGAGCCGATCGAGCGTTCCATTTCCAAAGTGAGCGGAGTACCATAACAACAATCCCAGGTAGCCTGCGATAAATAGGAGATGCGCTGTCCCGCGTTTTACCGGCCAGACCGCCCAGAGATAGAACGGCAGGACGAGGTATGCCCCCCACTCGCAGCTCAATGACCAGGAAGGGAAATCCAGAGGCGGAGCAAAGTAATGGCCCCAGCCGTGGACGAGTAACAGGTTGGCGACGATTGCGTCTCGCCTGAGATAACTCGCCCCGTACTTGCTCCCGAGATAGACAATCGCGATCAGCACTGTGACCACGTTGAGCGGCCAGATGCGGGCGACTCGTTGCCAGACGAAATGTCCGTAGCCGCGCAGGTTCAGCTTGCTGCAGGCGTCGCCATAGCGGTAGGCCAAAATAAAGCCGCTGAGGATAAAGAAGAAATCAACCCAGAGGTAACCGCGGCTCCCAAAACGAAATTGGAAGATATACAGATCAAACAACGGCACTCCGATGACGCCATAGCGGAGGTGAAAGAATGCAACCAGCAACGCCGCCACTCCGCGCATGGCGGTGAGGCTCTCGAACACCATTTTCCGCGGCGCCGGTGCAGCGGGGAAAGGTAAACTTGTTTTTGCGTCTTTTGTGATGAGATCTTTCTGAGGTCGCTCCCCGATTCACCAATTGCGTAGCCAAGCTTACGCCATCAGCTTTTCAGAGTCTGAATTACGTGTTCCGCGTCTCGATTTGTTGTCGCGAGAACCAAATGTTGTCGCTCGATAGTTTGGATGTAAACGCGCGTCGCGGCGGGGAGTTCGTGCCAGATGCGCCAGGCGACGAGCCCGCCGATGAGCGCGAACGGCATGAGGAAAATCGGCCACCATTGCCAGCTATGATGCGTCACGAGATAGCCGACGCCGACCGATTGCACGCCGCTCCCGAGATAGACGAATCCATCCACAATCCCAGACGCGGTAGCCGTGGCCTTGCGTCCACCGAAGTCCGCGGCCGCTGTCCCGGACATTAATGAATGCACACCGGTAACCGCCGCCACGATCAGCAGCGCGGCGATCCCCACGACAAACGGAAACGAAAAAAGATTCATCGCCATCACTGCCGTCATCATGAGCATGAACGCACAGAAAATCACCACGGGTGGTCCGCGACGTGATTGAAAAAATTTATCGGAGATCAAACCACCCGCGAATCCGCCGACGATCCCGAAGACGCAGAGCAAAAGTCCCCAGTTTTCCAGGATGACTTCGGCTCCCGGTTGTTTCACATCGTGCCCAAAGATGGTGTACCATTGCATGATCCCGTTGCGCAGGACGCCGGCGGTCAGCTCCACGAAAGCGAACATTACGATCAGCGGATTGAGGAAAACCATCTTGAGCAGTTTGAGCGCGCTGTATTCCTCGTGCATGTGACCAGAGGAAGCGTCGTGAGTATCGAGATGCGGAAAACCGGCGTGCTCCGGTGTATCGCGGATGAGCCAGATGTCGAGCAACGCCCACACCGCGAGGATCGCGGCCGGAACAAAAAACACCGCCCAGGTTGCGTCCATTGTCAGGCCGGGCGGGACAAAAATCGCGCGCACCAAACGTTCCACTGCGCTCGTCGGCATTGGGGCATTGAGTTTTGTAATGTCGATGATCGCCTGGCCCCAATCGAACGCGAAATAAACGCCGAACGAAATCAGCGTTCCGAAAATTGCGCCGAACACGCCGCGTTCGCGCACATGAAACCAGTGTGCCTTGACCTTGATGATCGAGACCGCGCCGTAGCTTTGGAAATACATGTTGAGCGCGTAGGTCACCGAAAAAATCGGGAGCAGCCGCACGTGAATGCGATTAGTCAGGACCAGCCAGGTGATGACACCGAGCGCGACATTCGCCGCCGCCGCCCCCAGCGCAGCGATGAGGATTCCCTTTTTCCCGCCAATTTTGTCGACCAGCGGACCGTTGATCAAAAACGAGAAAGCGTAGGTGATTGTCCCGGCTGCGAAGATAAGGCCGAAATCTTCATTCGACATGAGCGAGCCGAGCGCGTTCTTCGCGACCGTGAGATTGTAGCGTCCCATGTAAAGGAACGCGTAAGTCATCCCGAGCGGGAACCAGTTAATGAACCGCCGGCTTAAAAACCACGGCCCATGCTTGAGCGGGTTATTATAAAAGTAAATCCCGACAACGAGCGCGAGGCAGATGAAAACGATACTCAGCGACATGCGACTGTTCAGAATTCTTCACCGAATCCAGCTCGCCACACACGCAAAATCTTCGTTACCGAAGACATCGGGGACTCGCTCCAAACCTCAATCTGCAATGACCACGACCGACTGGAAGTCTAAGAGTTTGTTAAACGCGTCGATGATTAACTCGCGCGTCTCGCAGAGACGCGACTACAGATTAGCGCTTCAACGCTTAATACTGTTCGCCTTCGTCTTTCTCCGACGGAACGACGCGATCTTTGATGGCATAGGCGTGCATGGCAACGCCGACCCAATAGAAGACGGCGAGCCCGAGCCCGAACCCCGCGCTTGCAATCGCAGCAAGGCCCGAGAATCCGAGCACAATCAACGTGCCGAACGCAAAAAGAAGTCCGATGCCGCGGTAACCTTTGTAAACATGGCCGAGCCCCGGAACGATGCTGAGCAACGCGGCCATTGCGTCGCTCGCCGTGCCCTCCGCTATCTGAACGGGGCCTTCCCGTTTCCAATCGCATCGATCGCAAGCCTGCGCGTCTGTCGGCAGGCGCTGGCCGCAATTCGGACAAAGCATCGTAGCCGCGGTTTGAGTGGAAGGAGCGTCTGTGTATTCCATCAAAGCAAATAAGACTCACAAGAGTTGTGGCAGCGTCAAGCAAACTCGCTTCCAAAATTTCCGCGCCTTGGCAAAGTCATGACATGGCCGCTCTGAACGAGATCGTCGGTTATTGCGATTCCCATTTGAGGCTTGGCGAAATTCAGGATTACGAGAATGCGCTCAACGGCCTGCAACTGGAGAATTCCGGCCAGGTAACGAAAATTGCGGCAGCGGTGGATTTCTCCAGCCGCGGATTGGAGGAATGCGCGAAGCGCGGCGCTAATCTGCTCGTTGTTCACCACGGAATGTTTTGGCCGGGCCTGCGTCCCGTGACCAAAGCGTTGCGCCGGCAACTGAAGTTCGCCTTTGAAAACAACATCGCGGTTTACAGCGCTCATCTCCCGCTCGATCTGCATCCGGAAGTTGGAAACAACGTTCTGCTTATGCGCGCTCTCGGGTTCGAAGAATCAGAGCCGTTCTTCGAAGAGAAAGGATCACTGCTCGGACGACGCGCGTTGGCCGACGTGGCACTGAGCGAATTAATCAAGCGCTTGGAAAAGGAGGTGGCCGGTCCGGTGAAAACCTTCGCATCGGGCTCAAAAAACGGTCCGGGCTATCGGCGTCATTACCGGTGCAGCGGGCAGTGAGATCGAACGCGTCGCCGCGGAAGGAATCGACACTTTCATTACCGGCGAAGCGCCGCACTGGGCTGCGATCGCCGCCGAAGAACTGGGCATCAACCTTTTGCTCGCTGGTCATTACGCCACTGAAACTTTCGGCGTCAAAGCCCTGGCGGCCCATCTCGCGAAAAAATTCCAGGTTGATTGGGAATTCATCAGTTTGCCAACGGGACTTTGAGATTACTGTTTTGCCCAAAACCTGCTCTTTACTGCGACAGCACTTTTTATTACCAACGCGCGTGTGTTTTTGCGATCCTTAATACCCGGAATTGCCCTGGCGGTGGTCTTCGCCGCTGGAGGCAAGGTTATGGCTGCAAACGAACGGGAGCGTGGGTGGGGCTCGGCATGGTCGGTTCCGCACTCCGAAGAAGAAAAGGTTGCTCGAGAACAGTCTGACCGCTTGGAGAAGGCTGTGCGCGCACAAGACTGGCCGACGGTCGCGAAGACGCTTGAGGCCTTCGAACGGATTACTCCGAACTCGTCAGAACTGCGCTCGCTCCAGGCATATGTGGCCGTCCTTCGCCATCGCTATTCGGAGGCGATTACTTATTATGATCGTGCGTTGGCATTGCTTCCGGCAGCAAATCGAGCGGTTGATGGATCAAAACTGTACTTCGAGCGGGCCTCTGCGCTGGCGCTGAATGGTTCTTATCGCGCTGCGCGTGCGGACCTGGAAAGGGCCATAGCTCTCGATAAAGATAATCTTATGGCGCATAACAACTACGCGTGGCTGCTGGCCACTTGTCCCGACGGCAGTGTCCGTGACGGTAAGCGGGCTGTCGAATTCGCGCGGGGGGTCAACCAGAGCCTCAACCATCGCAGCTCGATGATTCTCGATACTCTGGCCGCGGCCGAGGCTGAAACTGGCGATTTTCGCTCAGCAATAAAAGACGAAAAACGCGCGCTATCTTTGGTGAAAGGTGATCGCAGTGTCTATGAGCGACACCTACAAAGTTACATGAACGGCGCCGCTGTGCGTGAATCTCCGCAACCACCGAAAACAACCGGACCGCTCAACAAATCCTGAATATCCCTCAGTGAAGAAAAAGGCTTTTCTACCGACATTCATATTCGCGACGGCGACGTTTCTCCTGACCAACCACGTCCTGGCGGCAAAGGAGCGGGCGACCATACCTTCGTTGCCGGGCTATGTTGCGGTCCCGGTCCGTTACATCTCCTGGAACAAGATGCTCATGGAAGCCGTGGTAAATGGGCATCGGGCGCGTCTTGTTGTCGATACTGGCGCCGGTTACAGCGTCTTGGAAGCTGGCCGCGCCCGTTCCCTCGGTGTTTCGCCGGTTGGAGCCGATTCGCCTTTCGGCCAATTCACAAATCTAAACGGCGAGAGCTATCGCGTGGGCTATATCAATAGTTTGCGGGCCGGTGCCATGGATTTCGGCAGCGGCCCGATCGCGCTCTTCACTCCGACGAACGCACATGCCGCAGAGGCCTCACGGCTAACCGGCGACAACGATGACGGAGTTCTGGGCGCAGACATTCTCACGCGCTACAAAGCCGTGATCAATTGCTTCACCAAGACAATTTTCTTCAAGACCGATTCATCGGCGCATCTGAAAATCGCTCAGTTCGCCACTTCGCAGCATTTTGTGAAAGTTCCGTTGCGAGAGGAGGTCACTCGCGCATTCACTGTCCCGGCCTCCATTAATGGTCACCAATGTCGTTTGCTGGTCGATACCGGTGCTTTTGTTACCACCTTTGATTTGCGGCGGGCGAAAGAATTTGGACTCTCATTTACCCCGACCAAAATGAGCGGTAGCTTCACCGATGGCGTTTCGCGTCAGGTGGGAATCGGCCAGGTCAACAATTTAATGATCGGTAACTATCATGTCCCGCCACAGAAACTCTCAGGGGCGGTGCTGCCGGACTTCGCCGTGGAACACGGGCAGGGGAAGGTTGCCGGAATTTTGGGGATGGAATTGCTGGACTTCAGTCGAGGCATTATCGACTTCGACAGCATGAGCCTCTTCCTCAAATAACAGTTTTCATTTCCCAAACGGCGCGAGTCTGATTCCTTCTTGCGCATGACTGCCTCCGAGAATCGGCGCGTGAGCACACGCGCTACTGGAATTGTCGGGGTCGCGATTTTATCGAGCCGTATTCTTGGGCTGATTCGGGAGCAGATTTTCGCCGGGCCTGCGTCCCGTGACCAAAGCGTTGCGCCGGCAACTGGAACTCGCCTTTGAAAACAACATCGCGGTTTACAGTGCACATCTGCCGCTCGATCTCCATCCGCAGCTCGGCAATAACGCGCAGCTCGCTGCAGCACTCGGACTTAAATCGAATCAGCCGTTCTTCGAAGAAAAAGGTCAATTGATTGGCGTGAAAGGCGCGCGTTTCGTTGCCGTGCAATGAACTTGATCGCAAATTGCAAAAAGCGCTGAGTGGTCGCGTAAAAGCCTTCATGTTCAGTCCGAAGAAAACTGGAAGAATCGGGATCATTACCGGCGGCGCCGGCTCGGAAATCTACAAGGTTGCGCAGGAGGGGATCGACACCTTTATCACCGGCGAAGCGCCGCATTGGGCGGCAGTGGCGGCCGACGAACTGGGGATGAATCTCCTGCTCGGTGGACATTACGCCACCGCGGTTTTTGGCGTAAAGGCGCGGGCGGCGCATTTATCCAAACGGTTCAAAGTTCCATGGGCCTTCATCGATTGCCCAACGGGAATGTGACGGAAGATCCGAATGACGAATGACGAAGCAATGTCGAAGCGCGTTCGGCGTTTTCGTATCGTCTTAGCTCTTCTTTTGATCATTCCGTCTTCGACCGTGGCCTCGGTCAAAGGCGGTCGGCCAACGCAGCTCAGTGGATACAAGGCTGTTCGAGTCCATTACAGGCCTCTGAACAAAATGATAATGTCCGTCCGCATCAACGGGCAGCCCGCAAATTTGCTTGTCGATACCGGCTCCAACCAAGTCATCTTGGATGCGGCCTCGGCCGAATCATTTGGCGTGCAACCGTCGCAGCGCGGTCTGCGCTATATCGAGTTTACGCGAATTAATGGCCAGTTGCTTCCCGTTGGGTTCGCGCAAAGTCTCACAGCTGGCAGCATGAATTTTGGCAGCACTCCGGTGACGCTGCGCGACTCAAGCCATTCCGACACTGGGGACGCTGGCGTTGATGGCGTCCTGGGTCTGGATCTTCTCACTCGGCATAAAGCCGTGATCAATTGCTGGACGAAACTTGTTTTCTTTAAAGTGGATCAAACACGGCAAATGAACCTCAGTTCCGTCGCGGCGGCGGAAAAATTCACGAGAATCCCCTTGCGGCGGGAGAGAAACGGCGCGTTGACTGTGCCGTGTTCGATCCATGGGCAACCCGCTCGTCTGCTCGTTGATACGGGCGCATTTATCACAATTTTTCACGAAGCTTTCCTTAAATCGGTCGGCATTCCGGTGGAAGCAACACGAGTGTCTGCGCATTTTGCTCGTGGCGCGGCGCGCAAAGTTAGCGCAGGAAAAATCAATGACCTTAAAATTGGCGGCTTCAAAACGCCGCCAGCAAAATTTGGTGTTACTGCATTGCCTAACTTCACGTTGCTGCAAAGCGGCGTCAGAATCAGCGGGATCCTGGGGATGGATACACTGTACACCTGTCATGGTATCATCGACTTCGACAGCATGAGCCTCTTCCTCAAATAACAGTTTTCATTTCCCAAACGGCGCGAGTCTGATTCCTTCTTGCGCATGACTGCCTCCGAGAATCGGCGCCTGAGCACACGCGCTACTGGAATTGTCGGGGTCGCGATTTTATCGAGCCGTATTCTTGGGCTGATTCGGGAGCAGATTTTCGCCGGGCTCTTCGGTGCGGGAAAATATCTCGATGCTTTTTTGATGGCCTTTCGTCTGCCGAATTTGTTGCGCGATTTGTTTGCCGAAGGCGCCCTTTCCACTGCCTTCATCACCACGTTTTCCGGAAAAATTGCCACCGAAGGGGACGAATCGGCCTGGCGATTGGCCAACAAAGTAGCGACGCTCACCGCCGTTTTCATGAGCGTGGTTACCCTCCTCGGCATCGTTTTCGCGCCGCAATTGGTCGATCTGCTGACGTGGTGGAGCTGGCCGCCCGACAAAACCGAGCTCACCATTTGGCTAACGAGAATTATGTGGCCGTTCATGTTTCTGGTGTCGCTGGCGGCACTGGTGATGGGGATGCTGAACGCGAAGCATGTCTTCGGCCCGCCCGCGATGGCGTCGAGTTACTTCAACCTTGGCTCAATCATCGGCGGCGTCGGCATCGGTTGGTGGCTCGATCCGCATTTCGGCGCGCGCTCGTTAACCGGCCTGGCCATTGGGACGCTCATCGGTGGGATGTGGCAATTAACCGCGCAGTTTCCATCCCTCCGGCGCGTCGGTTACAAATACCGCGCCGATTTTCAGTGGCGCGACGAAGGCGTCCGGGCGGTGCTTACATTGATGGCTCCGGCGATCATCGCCGCCAGCGCCGTGCAGGTGAACGTCCTGATCAATAGCGGATTCGCTGCCAGTCTTGGCAACGGCCCCGTGAGCTGGCTCAACATCGCTTTTCGTTTGATGCAATTGCCGCTCGGAATTTTTGGCGTCGCCATCGGCACCGTCACTCTGCCGCTGGTTTCGAAAAGCGCGGCCGTCGGAAATATCGATGAATTTCGGAGCATTCTCGCGAGCGGAATGCGGTTAGCGTTTTTGCTCACTATTCCATCGGCGATTGGGCTGGCCATGCTGGCTTCGCCGATCATCAGTGTGATTTATCAGCATGGCCGGTTTACGGCCGAAATGACGAAGCAAACCGCCGGAGCACTGCAATTTTACGCCATCGGCCTGGTGGCTTACTCCGCCTTGAAAGTGCTGACGCCGGCCTTTTACGCGATCGGCAAACGCAACACTCCAATGATCGTTAGCTTCCTCGCGATTGGAACAAACCTTTTCCTGAACTGGCTTTTCACTTTCCGGCTCGGTTGGGGACATCGCGGCCTGGCGTTTTCCACCAGCATTGTAGCGACGATCAATTTTCTTTTGCTTTACGCGCTGATGTGGCGGCAGACGCGGGGACTGGAAAGCCGTCGCATGTTTGCGGGTCTTGCCAAGATTTGCGTGGCTGGTTTGCTGCTCGCGTTAATTTGCTGGCTGGCAAATTACTGTTGGCTGGATGCCTGGGAGCATCTGCGCTTCTTTGAAAAACTCTTCGCCCTCTTTGGCACAATTATCGTTAGCGCTCTGGTATTTTTCGGCGCGGCATTTTTGTTGCGTGTGGACGAAGTGCGCGATGTTTTCGCTCTGGTGAAGCGAAAAATCTCAAGGAGCGGCGGACGCTGACCGCCATTTAAATTAGCATCGAGCAAGGGACTGCTCGATCCACCTATCGCGACAGGCGAGGTGGATCGGCCGCTCCGTCGGGCGATGTTAGTTTCTACGGGACGCGAACGCGTCCCTGATCTAAAACACGGCCGTTCGGAGACCGCCGCTCCTTGTTAAGCAAGCGCCTGATCGAGATCCTCGATTAAATCGTCCGGATGCTCCAGGCCGATCGAGCATCGTAGCAACCCTTCCGGCGAAGTGGTGCCCGGTCCTTCGATGGATGCGCGATGTTCAATCAAGCTTTCCACTCCGCCCAGACTGGTCGCGCGCGTGAAAATTTTCGTTTTCGCGGCCACCGCCATCGCCGCTTCCCGTCCGCCTTTTGCTTCAAACGAAAGCATTCCGCCAAACATCGACATCTGGTGTTTGGCAATCTCGTAACCGGGATGCGATTTAAGGCCCGGGTAATGCACCCGCTCAACATTTCGATTTTGCGCGAGAAACTCCGCCACTTTGGCCGCATTTTCGCAGTGCGCTCGCATCCGCCAGGGCAATGTTTTCATTCCACGCAAAATCAGCCAGCAATCGAAGGGCGAGGGGACCGCGCCGGCCGAAGATTGAATCGAGCGGACATCCTGAAAAAATTCGTCGTCCCGTTTTGCGATAATGATTCCGCCGAGCACATCGCAGTGGCCGCCAAAATATTTGGTGGTGGAATGGAGAATGAAATCGGCGCCGACTTCGAATGGCCGCTGAATAATGGGCGCCCAAGTGTTATCACAAACGCAAACCGCCCCGGCTTCGTGCGCGATCTTTGTCACGGCCGCCAGATCGACAATTTTTAGGAGCGGGTTCGACGGCGTTTCCATCCACACCAGCTTTGTATTTGGCCGCAACGCTTTTTTCACCGACGGCAGGTCGCTCATGTCGGCGAAATCCACTTCCAGTTTCCAGCGCAAGAAGAGATCACGCAGCAATCGGCTGGTGCCGTAATAGGCATCCACGTGGGCGAGAACGTGATCACCGGGTGCGAGTGCGGCAAGCAAACCCATTGCCGCAGCCATGCCGCTGCCAAAGGCCGCCGCCGCGGCGCCGCCCTCTAGCAAACTCACACCTTCCTCCAACGCTTTGCGATTCGGATTATCATTGCGCGTGTACATGAACCCACGCGCATACGTTCCTTCGACATCGCGCTCGAACGTGGTGGAGAGATGGATCGGCGCCACCACCGCGCCGGTCGCCGGATCGATCTCATGCCCGGCATGTACCGCGAGCGTTTCCACGCGAACTTTACGCCAATCTTTCATAACCAGCGCAATCTAGGCGGCGCGCTCCTCGGTTGCCAAACTTTTCAAGAGACGCGGAACAGTCTTCAAAATTGAGCCGGCGAGCAGTTAATTTCGCCCCTCGTTTTTTTGTTGGCAGGGCGACGCTCTGCGGAGCCGCGTGGCTCGACGGAGTCTCGCCCTACCGTGAAACACAATCCATCCATCTGCCAATCCGGCAAATTCCGTTAGGAGCGACGTAAAACGCGACTTGTTTCCATGCCGCTGCTATGGAGCTTTGGGATGGTTTATTGGCCCGATTCTATAAACAGGTCGCGCCTAACGGCGCTTGTAACCGCACCCCACGGTGGATTCGATTTGACGACGCGGGGCAGCAAGCGCAAATAGCAGACTTCGGTGCCCCTTTTTCGGCGCCTGCAAATCTATGAGTTCAGCGCTGGGCATCTATCAAGACGACGTTTTCAAAATGGCGTGCGAGCAATTTCGCGTCATCGCCGACTATCTCGAGATCGATCATAGCCATCGCGAGCGGCTAATGCTGCCAAAGCGCGCCATTGCCGTGACTCTGCCGGTGCACATGGACGACGGCAGCACCAAAACTTTTCAAGGGTATCGCGTGCAACACCACCTCACGCTTGGTCCAACCAAAGGCGGCACCCGCTTCGCGCCCGATCTCTCGATGGGGGAGACGGCCGCTTTGGCGATGTGGATGAGCTGGAAGTGCGCGCTCAACGGTTTGCCCTACGGCGGAGCAAAAGGGGGAATCGCCTGTGATCCGACGAAACTTTCGCGCAGCGAATTGGAAGCAGTCTCGCGCCGTTACATGCAGGAAATGATTCCGTTTGTCGGGCCGCACACTGACATCATGGGACCGGACATGGGAACGAACGAGCAGGTGATGGCGTGGTTCATGGATACCTATTCGGTGTATCAGGGTTATGCGGTGAGTGAGATTGTCACAGGCAAACCGGTTTCAATCGGTGGCACCGAAGGACGCCGCGAATCCACCGGACGCGGCGTCGTTTATCTGATCGAGCGCGCGATGGACATGTTGAAGATGGATCCGACCGAGTGCACCGCGATCGTGCAGGGATTCGGCAACGTCGGATCGGTCGCGGCCCTGTCGCTTGCGCTAAAGACCGGAATCAAAGTCGTGGGTATCAGCGATGCGACCGTTGCCGTTTACAATCCCAAGGGAATCGACGTGAAAGCAGCGGAGCAGCACGTTTTAAAAAAAGGAAATTTGCGTGCATTCGATCAAGGCGATCGGATCGATCCCAACGAAATGCTGGTGCAGAAATGCGATGTCCTGGCGCCTTGTGCAGTTGATCGCGTAATCACAGAAAAAAATGCCGACAAGTTGCAGTGTCGCATCCTGGCCGAAGGGGCGAACGGGCCGACGACGCCGGAAGCGGATAAAATTCTCGATGAACGCTGGGACCAAGTTTTCGTTATTCCAGATATTTTGTGCAACGCTGGTGGGGTGATCGTTTCCTATTTCGAATGGGTGCAGGGTTTGCAGGCTTTCAGCTGGAGCGAGACCGAAGTGACCGACAAACTTTTCCGCATCCTGGAGCATTCCTTTACCCAGGTGATTCGGCGCGCGAAAGCGCACAAGATTTCGCATCGCATGTCGGCGATGGCCATCGGGGTCGAGCGGGTGATGAAGGCAAAAGCAACGCGCGGTTTGTTCCCGTAACGCAGCCAATGGCGGAGGTCGCCGCTTCACTGCGCGCCTTGCTCGCGCACTCGATTGATTACGCCGGAATGTTTCCGCCGTGCCAGCTCGAGCTCGAGCCGGCGCTCAAGAATCAAGCGCAATATTTGCGCTCCACCGATGCGTGGATGCTGAGCGCATTCGTCCTCCCGGTCCAACAGTTTGGCGCCGCCAAACAGTTGCTGACGGAGTTTGATCCGCTTCACCCGCTGCAAGTTTCCGCGCTCGGGCCAAAAACTGAAAACGCAGCTGATTTTTGTGCGGCGCTGGCGAAGACCGATGCGGCGATTCGTTCGTTGTCCGTGCACAATGTTGATCTTGTGTCGGTCAACCAGCTCGAAATGTTTCTGCCTGACGATGTCGATTCGGAGTTGCTAAGTGAAGCGAGGTCGACTCTCGGATCTTTGCCCACTTTCTGGGAAGCGCCGTCGAGCAGAGCAGAACAAACCATCGCGTTGGTTGCCGAACTCAATTCCAATGCTGATTCACCCACGTTCGGCTACAAATTACGCACCGGTGGTGTGACTTCTGATGCGTTTCCAACTTCGGCGCAGATCGCGCAGGCACTGGTCACGCCGGTCACGCACCAGGTTCCGATCAAGTTCACCGCGGGCTTGCATCATCCGCTCCGCATGTTTCGCGATGAGGTGCAGACGAAAATGCACGGCTTTTTGAATGTGCTCGGCGCAGCGGTGTTGGCGGCCGAATACAAATGGGATTCACGACAAACAGCGCTCATGCTGGAAGATGAAAATGCGAATTCGTTTTCCTTTACCGACGAATTTTTCGCGTGGCGCGAATGGAAAATCGATGTCAAACGGCTGCGCGACAGACGAAAATTTGTCACTTCGTTCGGCAGCTGCAGTTTCGACGAGCCCCGCGAAGATTTGCGTGCGCTAGGGTTGCTCTGATGGAACACAGGCCGCGGGCCTGTGTGCCCGGCGGGTTTGTAACCCGCTGGAAACGGTCAGCGGACAGAATGTCCGCTGGGCGCACAGGTCATAGACCTGTGCTCCGCTAGCGGGAAGATTTGGGCGCGAAAAGATTTCTGTAGCCGCGGTCGTCGGCCGCGGCCAGCAACCGCGGCGACAGTCCCGTGTTCGCGTCTCGCAGAGACGCGGCTACAATTGGCGTCTCGCAACGCCTCTATAAAAACCAAATGCCACTTAAATCATTCATAGAGGTACCGGCTGATTCGGATTTCCCGATTCAAAATCTCCCGTACGGGATTTTCCGACCGCGTGACGGTGCGGCGCGCGCCGGCGTCGCCATCGGCGATTTAATTCTCGACCTCTCAGTTCTGGAAGAGCGCGGCTTCTTTTCCGACGTTGCAGCTGCCGCTGTCCTCAGCGGCAGAAACAGAAATCTGCCGCCAGAGACGGCGGCAGCTACAACGCTGTTTGCGAGCGATGCACTAAATGCTTTCATGGCGCTGGGTCGCCCGGCATGGAAAAAAACGCGAGACATTTTGCAGAACCTTCTCTCGACCGAAACCGCCACCTTGCGGGACAACGCAGACCTACGGGCGCACGCGTTTCACAAACAAAGCGAGGTGACGATGCAACTGCCCGCGCGCATCGGCGATTACACTGATTTTTATTCTTCGTATCATCACGCTCACAACGTCGGCACGATGTTGCGTGGCCCGGAGAACGCGCTCATGCCAAATTGGAAATGGCTGCCGGTGGCCTACCACGGTCGTGCCAGTTCAATCGTCGTCAGCGGAACAGAGGTAAAGCGACCGCGCGGACAAACGAAGCCGCCCGATGCAAGCGCTCCGGTTTTCGGCCCGAGCAAAAGCCTCGACTTCGAATTGGAAACAGCGTTTTTTATCGGTCCGGGAAATCCTCTCGGCCAGCCCGTCTCAATCGATCAGGCGGAAGACCACATTTTTGGGATCGTGCTGATGAACGACTGGAGTGCGCGCGATATTCAGACTTGGGAATACCAGCCGCTCGGTCCATTTCTGGCGAAAAACTTCTGCACCAGCATTTCGCCGTGGGTGGTAACGCTGGAAGCGCTCGATCCGTTTCGAAAACCGTTAGCGGCCCAAGATCCAGCACCCATGTCGTATTTGAAACGCGCAAACGATTTCACTTTTGACATCCAATTGGAAGCACGCTTGCAGACCAAGATGGGCGAGCCGCAAACAATCACGCGGAGCAATTTCCAGAACCTTTACTGGAGCATTGCGCAACAACTCGCACACCACACCGTCAACGGTTGCAACCTTCAGCCGGCCGATTTGCTTGCCAGCGGGACGATCAGTGGGTCGACCGAGGAATCGCGCGGTTGCATGCTGGAATTGACCTGGCGCGGGCAAAATCCGCTGAAGTTAGCAGACGGTGAAACCCGAAAGTGGCTGGAAGATGGCGACACCCTTTCGATCAGGGGCTGGTGCCAGGGAGATGGTTACCGAGTTGGCTTCGGCGAAGTGAGCGGGCGCATCATCGGCGCGTGACGACCCTCGCGCGTCTAGTTTCCTGGATTGGTCATCCGCTGGTATTTGTCCTGGCGTCGGTTGCGATTGTCGTGGGCACACAGCTCGGTCCGCGCACCGGTTTACCCATTCTCCTGGCCTTGCTCCTCAGCACCCTGGTGCCAACCGCCATCCTGCTTCTTTCCGGAGTTCGTTCGGGCCGATGGAGTGATGCCGATGTATCCGTCCGGAAAGAACGGCAGCGCTTTTTTCCGTGGGCGGTTCCGTTCTCGTTAGCAGGTGTTATCGCAATGTGGTGGTTGCAAGCGCCCAGTTACATCATCCGCGGTGGAATGGTCACACTCGGCCTCTTCCTCGTCTCCTGGTTGGCCAATTTTCGTTTGAAACTTTCACTTCACGCTCTCTTTGCCTTTTACTGCGCGATAATTCTTTTTCGAATCGGTCTGATGTGGGGCGCGATTGCGTTGATGCTCGCCGTCCTGGTAGCATGGTCGCGCTTGTTTCTGCGGCGCCATACTCGCATCGAACTAATTGTCGGAATCGTGCTCGGCTTAATGGGAGGATTTGTCGCCGGCTGGTGGAACTAGGAGACCACCGAGAAATCGCGACCTGTAGCCGTGTGAACTTCGAAATCCGAATCGCAACCCCGGCCGATCGCGAGACCATCCAGCAATTAATCGCGATTTCAGCGCGCGAATTGAGTCGCGGATATTATAGCGAGGAACAGGTCAGCGCCGCGCTAAAGTCCGTTTTCGGGGTGGATAGCATGCTGATTGAAGATGGAACTTATTTTGTTGCGGAAGCGGACGACATAATCATCGGCTGCGGCGGCTGGAGTAAACGCAAGACACTTTTCGGCGGCGACCAATTTTCCAAACGCGACGCGGGCTTGCTCGATCCACGTTTTGAACCCGCAAAGGTCCGCGCATTCTTTATTCACCCGAACTTTGCGCGCCAAGGAATTGGGCGTGCAATTCTCGAACGCTGCGAACTGGACGCTGCCAGCCATGGATTCATTTCGTTGGAATTAATGTCCACCCTGCCGGGCGTCGAATTTTATCGCGCGTGCGGTTACGCCGCGACGGATCTGATTCTTTACGATGCCGCCGGTGTGCCGCTAAAATTCGTGCCGATGAAGAAAGCTTTGCCGCCATCAGGATGCTAGCATTCTCTCCAGCTGAAAGCCTGCTCCCTCTGCCCGGAAATAGGCGAGACCGCGCCAGTCTATTTCGCTGCCTCGCCGAAATTACCGTTCTCAATAAAAAAGAGAAATCGCGCCGGCAAGACGGCGCCTCATTAGTGTTCCTATACTTTTCGCGACAGCTCGCGTCGGCGTTACGGTATCGTGATTCTTAAAACCTGCCCGAGGCCATTCGGTGGTGGTCCAAAGCCGACGTTGGAAACGTAAAGTGCGCCGTCAGGACCGAAGGTCATGGCTGTCGGTAGGAACAGTCCCGAGGCAATTAGATTGGCATTGCCAAACTGACCGATTCTTACCACTTTCCCGGTCCCTGGCGTTGGGAAAGCGTTCCCCGTGGTGTTCTCCAGCACATACATTCGATCCTTTTGATCGAAAGCAACACCGAGAACCGTGGTAAGCCTACTGGCGGCAACTGTTATTTGGCCGTTTGGTGTGATCTTGAGCACCTTGGCAGAGCCTGGAACAATCGGGAAAGTATTAAGGTTTCCGACGTAAAAGTTGCCATTGTGGAAGACCATCGCCGTCGGCACGATGTGGCCCTGGCTGGCGGAGATGTCAACGACACGAGAGATTTGACCTAATGTCGTGATTTTATCTAGCTCGCCATGGTTTGGTTCAACGGCGTATAAATCACCGTCGACTGCTACCATGCTGTACCATGTTCCGTCGGGCTCAAAGTCGCCTGGATTTGGGTTAGCGACAGGGTGAGTCTTCTGAAATGCGCTGAGATTGGCGATAAGACGCCGATCGCTGTTGGGAAAAATGCGTAGCACGCCATTAGGGACGCTTGACACACCATGCGAGCAGCCAGCTCCGCCGAGCAAGGCATAAAGCTGGTCTCCGATGAACGCAACATCGGCAACGCCACTGATCAGACTGCCAGAGTCTGCACTCGTCTGGCTGGACGGCAAATTGTCCACGACCGTCGTGCGAAAGCCGCGGGGACTGATTTTGGAGATGCGCGCGCCAGTAACGTTACCGGTGTACGGCCCAACAGCAGGGACCACTACACAGGCGGGGTTCACGCCGCCAGTTCCCCCTTCGGCGACATAAAGAAAGCCGTCTGGGCCAAACTTCAGGCCGCGCGGATTGTTCAATCCGCTGGCAAAAACCGACACGCTGGACGCTGTGGGTAATGCGGTCTCATCGCCGGCGTTGGTAATCTCAGCTGCGTTCGGGTTCGGCACACCTTCGTCGGCTGCTCTGGCCGTCCACGAAGGAGCAGAGCACGCGAGCGTGAGCCCGATCAGAACGAAACTGCACCGTAAGGGCGACAGGCTAATGGAATTTCTTGTGCGTAGAGTTGTTGTTTGGAATTTCATCTTTTTTGTTCAGGTGGAATTGTTTGACTGCGATTTAGTTGCCGCGCGGAACCCCGAACTATTGAGTCGAGGGCTTCGGTTGGTTGTGGAGATCGCGTGTGACGGCGCTCAGCGAAGGATCCAGCCCCACGGACTTCTTGAGCCCGGCGGAACGTGCGTTGAAACGTCGGATGACGTAATCGCCATTATCTTGAGAAACAGCGCGGCAGGGTGTCAAGCTTTTAAAGTGGGGAAGAGCGCGATTTTATAACGGAAATAGGCGAACGACTATCTACCGGTTCAGAGCAGAGGACTGAAAAATCCACCGTTTCCCATCAGCCACGCGCACGCACAATAGTTGTAACCAAATACAGTTTTGGCACTTCAACTGCTGCCTCCACCATTTGATTGGTTGAGTCGACGTTGCCGCGAAAAACTGAATGAGAAAAACGCTTCTGCTTCTGGCGACGCTCGGATGTTCGATTTCCTGGGCCTCTAGCTATGCCACTACGATCACAATCGATCTGGGTCCGCCTGAGCGGGTCACGGGCGAAAAGATCGTCAGCTTTAGCGACCCGAGTGATCTCCAGCTCAATGGGCAAACGGTCTCGTTGGATCTGATCTTTAGCGGCAATAACTTCGTGCGGCTTTTCAAGAGCACAGACTCATCATTTCTCCTGCTTCCAATGCTGGATGTCTTCGGCGCGGGCACGATCAACAATCCGATCGGCAGCGGCTACCTTTTTGATGCGGCCGGTAATCCAATTAGTTCGGTTACATCTTTCGGAGGCTCGGTCACCACTGACCCCGGTGGAGAAGCTTTCCGCCTTGCTCTTGGTGGTTTTTTCCCGCTTTTAGGTGATGATACGGGCAAACCTGGTGAGGACGGGTCTTTCCCGCTGGATATTTACGGCGCGCACCTTGACATCACCATGCCGAATGGTTCGGGCTTCCACGTGACCGGCGGCGAACTCGGCTTGTTCCCGAACGCCTCAGAGCCCTGGCATAACCAATTTCAAATCGGGGATGTGCCGGATTCAGGCAGTACCCTGCTTTTAGGGTTTGTCGCCCTGGTGCTGCTCTTTGCCTTTGACGCCGCGGTGCGGCGATGCCACTAGTCGCATCGTCCCCCTCCGCTTCGAGGAGATAGCGGCGCGGACACTTCCCGAGGCGACAACACACTGGGTTTACGGAGCTGGGCGCTACCCCAATATACCGAGCGATCCTTGCGTCGGCCAAAAAATGGGCCCGCCAGGATTCGAACCTGGGACCAAGGGATTATGAGTCCCCTGCTCTAACCGCTGAGCTACAGGCCCATTTTCATTGCAGCGCCGTTACCCGGAAGAGAATCTAGGGCGCTCCGACTGTTCGCTTATTTGGAAAGATTGACCTGGCCGATTATCTCCACAGCGATAGGAGTTGTATCGTCGGTGGGAGTAATTTCCTGAAGTTTTTCCACGACACCTCGACGCTGGAGTTGTCGCAACGGCCTGACCACTCGCACGTAGAAAGCCTGAGCATTCTCGGCAGAAGGATTGGATTGCCAGAACCTTCTGCCGACCCCGATTTCTAGTAGCACTTTGTAGTAATCCGGATCGAGCATGGACTGACAGTCTGGCAGCCGCCTAAGCCTATGTCAACTCTGAGACAATTTACACGCGTTGGCGACGCGCTCTTGGCCGCAGCGCGCTCTGGCGCTACGATGCAATCGTAATCACAGCAGAAGGAAGAGACCTAAACGAATTGCTTGTGAGCGCAGGCCTGGCGCGGATTTATGGGACGCGAACACCGCTGCCGGATGGTCGCGATTCGCGCGAATACCTCGCGCATCTGCACGAAACTTGAATCAGAAGCAAAAGCTCCAAAGCGCCGCGCTTGGGGCAAAGTGGACGTGCGAAGTAATGGGGATCATCGCGGATCGTTTACACGCAGAGAGCTGGTCGTACGGCATCGCCAAGCATTTTACCAAGCACGGATTTCTTTTTTGCGTCGATGCTTACCCGCGATGGAAAACGATTCATCGTTAAGGCCGATGATTTGTTGACAGCATTTCTTTCGCTGAAAAGAGACGCGAGAGGGCCAAAAGACGCTGACGGGAACTCGAAGCGCCCTAACGTCGCCTAGAAGCACTCCCAAGCTGAATGTACTCACCATTTCTGTAACGCTGCGTCTAGGAAGATAAAGCTGGACGCCGGTGAACGTTGGCGTCAATGCTGCGGCCAAATAAATCTGAATCGACCGAGGTTAACCGTGAATCATGACGCAAGTTAAACGATGAACACGCTGCCGAAATTGATTCTCCTGCTCTGTCTGATCGCAGCATCAGCCCACGCTGCGACGATGAAGGAAGCACCGAAAGGTATGTATATCTTTCCGAGTGGTTTTTTGTCAGCAACCAACCAAGCATTCAGCTCAGCAGGAACCGCGATAAGCAACGCGAACTGCGATGGCGTGCGCTGGCTGCTAAGGTGGTCGGACGTTGAAGCAACTCCAGATACCTACAATTGGCAGTACCTAGATGATGCAGTTGCATGGTCCGCTGCCAATAACAAGAAATGCGGAATATCTATTAATGCTGGTACAGATTGCCCCGCCTGGCTCTATGCGGCTCCTTACAACGCGGAGTCCTACACCATGCAGGACACACCTGGGGCCATCGGTCGCACGATTCCTGTTCCTGGCGACCCCGTGTTCATGACTCGGTGGCAGAAGTTCATCACCGACTTTGGTGCGCGCTACGACAGCAACCCCGCCGTGTCCTACGTCATAATAGCCGGTATAGGCAACCACGACGAGTGGGACATTGCGCCAGGAACGCTTGACACGGCGGCTCTCGGCTCGACGCAGGCGGAGGTGGATGCCTGGAAATCATCGTCGAAGCAGATCATCGACTTCTACATGAGCGTCTTCCCTAACACGACTGCGATGGGATACCCGGTTCCGCCGTTCAACCCATCGAATGCAGCTGAAGATCCCCTTACCTCCATGAGAGAGGTCAGCGACTATGCAGCGAACACCTACAATTGCCACTTTGGCTACGCGGTTGCTCCGCTTCAGAGTAGTACGACTACGTCGAACTATCCTCCCGCCAACGAACTCTTCCTACACTGGACGACCAACCCGACACATGGCGAAACTCTAAATCCCGCAATCTCAGCCGACGACTTCGATGCAACTCTGCATGTCGCGCTTGATCTAAAAATACGGTGTATGGAGATATACAAGAAAGACTTCCAGAATGCTGCCCTGCAGAACTTTATAGTCAGCAGTGGTCCCTATGCGGGCCAAGCAGGCGGCATCACTCCACGGCGTGCCGATATGCTAGCGATACCGGCGCCGACACCGTGCCCGGCACTGGCCGATCTTAAGATAACTGTAAACGATTCGAAAACAGCAGTCGCCGCGGGCGCGCAAGACACTTATTCGATTAATGTCATCAATTTAGGACCCGGATTTGTTGGTGGCGCATCGATTACAGACGCATTCCCGACGATCTTCACGAATGTTAGCTACACAGCTACTCAACTGGGCGGTGCTTCTGGCTTTAGCGCGAGCGGGGCAGCCAATATCAATGACACAGTCGTGATGCCGCCGGGCAGCAAGATCACTTACAAGGCAAAAGGGAAGGTAAATCCGGGTGCGACCGGCACCATTTCCAATACGGCAAGCGTTACTCCGCCGGCTGAAGTCAATGACCCAAATCCCGGGAATAACACCGCAACCGATACGGACAGCATAACCGTCAAAGCCGACCTGAAAGTTACGGTAACTGACGGCAAGACTTCTGCTGTGCCGGGAACGAAAGACACATATACGATCGTTGTGACGAACGTTGGCCCAAGCAACATCGCTGGCGCGGTTATCCAAGACCACTTCCCCAGCACGTTTACCGGGATCACATTTACCGCGACACAAAGCGGCGGCGCCACAGGTTTCACGAGCAGCGGCAGCGGGGATGTGTCCCAAACAGTCGCTATGCCCTCAGGTAGTCACATTACTTATAAGGCGACCGGGACTATTAGCGCATCTGCTACAAGCTCTATTTCCAACACCGCCACAGTCTCGGTCCCGACAGGAGTCATCGATCCAAATACCGCCAACAACACTGCGACTGACACGGACACTCTTTGACCTTCGCAGACGCAGCAGCTTGCAAGGCGCAAATGGAACGTTTGATAAGTAGAAAAGATCGACAGCGTCGCACGCAGTACCTTTGGATTGGACAATCCAGCAGCAGGCAGCGGCGCGCTTAACGTGAACGTGCTTTACGTGGACGCGCTATTGTGCAAATCAATCAAATGAACGGATAGCATTAAATAGGTGGCGCAGCGTAACGACAAATTCCGTGCGTTCGCCATGAGGCTTTCCGGCGCACCCTCGCTTGCACCGTAGATGCGAGGGTGTAGCGCGGTTTTCGCCCAGCAATTCCCCCGTGGTAATTCAGCGGTGTGTTCGCCACGTCTTGAAGGCGTGCCCTTATGAAGTAGGCAAACAGAGTCGCGCCGCGCCATTCTTCGCCAGCATCGAAGATGGGCTTGCCGTGATCACTGGCAATGGCCGCCTTCATCAACGCTTCAATTTGTTTCGAAGTGAAAACGTTCCGCGTTGCTTCGTCGCCTTTTCGGTCTTCACCTTGGCGGGAAATAAAAACGCGACACTGGTGTCCGTTGCGACGCGCTGTGGCGCGCTTTTAGCTGCACAAAACGTTTCGTGAGGTTCGCAGTAATACGCAGTAGAATCTTGCACGGGGCCGCCTTTACAGCATCTGTGTTGCTATGCACCGGACTCCTCCTCCAGAAGGCGGCGGCTGCAACCACATTGACGTTGACGTGGCAGGCTAGCCCTTCAAGCCCAAATATTGATGGCTATCGAGTCTATTATGGAACAAGCACCGGAAACTACAGCCAGCATGCCGATTTCGTAGGAACAGGAACGAGTGCAACCGTCGTAGCACCTCCTGCTGGCAGTGCGTATTACTATACGGTAGCGGCGTACAAAGGAAGTCTTGAAAGTTCTGACTCGAACGTGGTGATGAAATCCACGCCGGGAGCGTCGCCCACTCCTACTCCGACACCAACCCCGACGCCGACACCAACGCCTACCCCAACGCCGACACCAACACCAACACCAACACCAACACCAACACCAACACCGACACCAACACCAACACCAACACCAACACCAACACCAACACCAACACCAACACCAACACCAACACCAACACCAACACCAACACCAACACCAACACCAACACCTACACCGAGTCCGATCGTGACACCGGCTCCTTCGCCAACACCCACGCCGACACCGACAGCTTCGCCAATAGTGACGCCCGTTCCTTCTCCAACGCCAACGCCGACTCCTGCTCCGACAGCCACGCCGACTCCAACCCCAACGCCCGCTCCCACGCCAACCCCAACTTCAACCCCAGACGCGACAGCTACGCCGACGAGCTACGCCGACACCGACGCCAAAGAAGAAACATGGGAAGGGCCATCATCGGCGTCCTTCGCCTACGCCAACTTCCTGATTACCTCGTCAACAGCCGACGCGGCAAAACGCTGGCCCGGTTGATGCCTAGCCAACCGCTGCCGGTTCTGTTACTCACCTTCAGACACGAGATCTCAACGACGAATGGGAGAGCCGCGCAAACGCGTTCATTAACTCCGATTCTAGCAGCGCGCTTACTCAGCTTGCTCCCGAGGTTGGCGGAACAGCGACATTGGCGCTCCAGGTACGACGGGCGAAGCTAACAAGATTCGCATCGGCAAAGAAGGAACGCAGAATGGGACGTTTATCGCCGGCATGTCTGGTGTGGCAGTTACCGACACTCAGGTCGTAGTTAACTCATCCGGGAAACTTGGCGTCACTGCCTCTTCTGCTCGATTCAAGGAAGCGATTAAGCCTATGGATTGCGCGAGCGAAACGATTCTTGCACTCAAGCCAGTTACCTTTCGCTACAAGCACGAGCTTGATCCAGATGGCATCCTCGCAGTTTGGCCTGGTGGCAGAGCAAGTAGAGAACGTGAATTCTGATTTAGTGGTTCGCGATGATGACGGAAAAATCATCGCTGTCCGATACGAAGCGGTGAACGCGACGTTGCTCAATGAGTTCCTAAAAGAGCACAAAAGAATTAACCAAGAGCACAAAATGCAGGAGCAAGCAGCGATGGTCAGCAAATTAGACTCTACTGTGGCGAAGCAGGAGGAGATTATTGCACAGCAGCAGAAGCAGATCGAAGCTCTTACTACGGCTGTACCGAAAGTGAGCGACCAAGTCGCCCTCAGCAAACCTGCGCCATAGTTGGTTGCGAATCGTTAAAGCTGCGCGGCTTCCAAATTGCATTAATCCAGATACTCGTCGTCGTATGAGTCCGACGGCCAATCCTGACGTTGTTCTGCCCACGTCGAGACGGCTGGGGGATTGCTCTTGCCCGCGAATTGCGGCTCGTTTCGTATATACTTTCCTAAGCAATCCAAACGCATATTCCTGCCACCGCGAAGTTTCGAGCAGCCCTCTCATGAGCAACCAATCTAAAAACGTTTCGCCGCTGGCGGCCTCTGCCTATGCGCCAGGGCGCGTCGAATTGCTCGGCAATCATACCGATTATAACGAAGGCGTTGTGCTCGGCGCGGCCATTGATCGCGGTCTGACCGTGCGCGGACGGAAGCGCGACGACGGAATGATTTCGATCGAATCGAGCACAATGGGTCACGTTGAGATCGCTCGCTCGGCACTTCGCCCGCTCGAAGAAAATCGCTGGGCCAACTACGCGCTCGGTGTCGCCAACGAACTGATCGCGCTGTCTATTCCAGTCGAAGGATTCTCTGCTGAAGTCAGCGGCGATCTTGCGGCGGGTTGCGGATTATCGAGTTCGGCTGCGTTCGAATTGGCGACCGCTCTGTTTTTACTCAAGCTTTACGGGCGCAATCTTGGCTCGCTCGAAATTGCGAAGGCGTGTCAGCGCGCCGAGCACCGCTTCGCTGGTGTACGATCGGGCTTGCTCGACCAAGTCACTTCACTCTTTGGCCGCGCTGATCACCTCGTGTTCTTCGATTGTCGGAGCGAAGAAGTGCGCGCGATTCCGTTCCCTCAAGGATTAGCCCTTATCATCGCGGAGTCGGGAAAAAAACGTGAGCTGACGAAAGGTGAATACAATGCGCGTCGCCGAGAAACGCGCGCCGCCGCCGACGCGCTGCAAGTAAGCGCGCTGCGTGACGTCACTTCTGACGCACTCACGAGTCGGCGCGGCCTGCCCGATTTGTTACGGCGTCGCGCTGCACACGTCGTGGAGGAGAACGAGCGCGTTTTGCGCGCCTTGGAATTACTTGCTGTCGGAGATGGGCCGGGATTCGGTGGGTTGATGAACGCGTCACACGAAAGTTCGCGTAAGAATTTTGAGAACAGCACGCCGGAGCTCGATCTGCTCGTCTCGATTGCGCAACAGCTGCCAGGCGTTCTTGGCGCGCGTCTGACCGGAGGCGGTTTCGGTGGCGCGACGATCACTCTTTGTCAACGCTCTGCCGCCGTAAATATCGCGGCAGAGTTATCTGAGCGTTACACACACGAGAGTGGCATCATACCGCGCGTGGTCATTTCACGAATCGCGAACGGTGCTCACTGAGTGCGAGTTTGCGAAGATCGGCGGCGCGTAACCACCAAGCCCTATCGACACCGTCGCGCGTCGTACTTTTGGATTGGACAACCCGACGGCAGGCAGCGGCGCGCCTTAACTTAAAACGTGCTCACCGGCGGACGCGCTATTGCGCAAATTAATCAAAAGAACGGATACCATTAAATAGGTGGCGCAGCGTAAGGACAAATTCCGTGTGTTCGCCATGGGGTTTGATGGCTCGCCTTTTTTTTCAAGGCGATCGGTTATGCATGCATCTTTTGTGCACGCGATCAAACAACTTTTCGGCTTGCTCTCGTCGGGATTCGTCGCTAAAAGGTTGCGACGAAATAATTGTGGAGGCGGTTTGAGCATGAAGACACAAATCCCAAACATCGATGTAGTTCGATCCGCTTGGCGCCGAGTCAAAAGAGACATAAAGGACGCCATAATTCGTGACCTGAAGCCCGTAAAAGACGTCAAAGGTGGCGGCGGTTTTGAGGGCAAATCCAAATCCACCCAGGGCGGCACTGACACCACGGGCAGCCACTAAAAAGGATAAAGAGTTGCACGCCGGTGCTTTGAAGCCCCCGGCGTACAACCGTATTGGACCGGCGAAAACTCGCTCCAGCTCCGGGAACGCGCTCAGCAGCTCGTCAGATTGGATGATGTAGCGTTTGCCATCGTTTTTGTGCGCATCAACGATCCAGCGCCAGAACGCGATCTCCACTTCGTAATCGTCGGGATCTTTGAAGAACAAATAAAACTCGCACCGACACCTTTGTCCCTAAATTTATGGACGTACCCTCGGCGACGTTCTGACGCGTCGCGTTCCCGTTAGCGCCTTTTGACCGTATCGCGTCTCTTTCCAGCGAAAGAAATGCTGTCGACAAATCATCGGCCCTAGCAATCAGGAGGTTCAGGCGCCGTTATCGCGAAAAAGGATGTCAATTTCGCGGACAGTGTCAGGTTTAACGGGCAAGAGCCAGTCAGCCGGAGTGGAAAAGCAACCGGGCGTGGAGCATTTGAGATGCAAAGCGCGTAGGCCATTAGTGCCGCCTACCACTGCAATCTGGCGGCCCGAGATAACATTTTTGCAGATGGTGCAGTAGAGCTGGTCGTCGAGGGAGTTCCATGCTCGGCTTCGATCGAGCCGTCGCAAAGTTGCGAGCTTATCTTCTACGCTTCGTGGTATCGGCTGCGAGGGAGAAAGCATGCTGGCGATGGTGGCAAATTCCGTCGCGATTTGCAAGAACAGAACGGGCACGCGATGAAGGGCGAGAGCGTAACTTGCCCACGATTGATTCCATCGGGCACTCTACAAGCGACCGAGCAAATACAGGCGCTCCTTTTCCCCCGGTTAACCGAGAATTCACCCTGTGCCGCCCCGGGGTAAGATGGGCCATCCCAGATCCCGCTGGTGCTGAGCTTACTGCGTTACACCTACGTCCACCGGGCCGATGGGAAGCGAACTTAAATAACAGTAATTACAATAAGAAAGAGAAATATGAAAAAAGTTATACTATGCATCGCATTAGGATTGGCCGCACCGTTCGCGTGGGCCCAAGTGTCGGAAACCACGACCACTACTACAACCACTGAGGGCAACGGCACCATTACCGAGTACATGCCTGGCAGCAGCATTGTGCTCAAAGAAACAGCCGGTCCGCGGCACTACCGCTTTGGGAAAAAGGTCGTTTACGTAACCAAAAGCGGCAAAGAGCTTGATGAGGATACTGTGCGTACGCGGGTGAGAGTTGGTGTTCCCGTACATGTGCACTACGTCGGTGCGGGCGACGACATGATGGTCGACCGAGTGGTGCTGGACGCGGATTAAGAGGGTAATCTAGTCCACTTCAACGCGCCTCTTTGTTTCCGTGACAACGGAACAGGAGGCGCGTTTTTCTTTTGCGAACCAGATCGTCTTTCCGCAATTCAGTGTAGCGGCGGCCCCGTCCGTTGCTTGTCTCCCAGCATTACCATCTCCTCCGAAGTTGATCGCGCGGTTAATCAAAAAAGTTTACTCGCCGCGGCGAGAATCGAGCAAGGGGAACGGTGCGAGATGGACAAAGCCCGCAGGGTGAGCGATGGCGCGAATCAAACATCCCTATTACCGCGGGTGAACTGACTTCATTTCGGGCATCTTGGCTGGCTGCGGAATCCCGAGGAATTCCCGGATGCTGACGTCGATTCATTGGTGTTGCCTCTGATTCGGTATTGCTTTTACGGCGCCGCTTTTGCGAATGCTTGCTCGAATGCGGCATCCTCTTTCCGCGCGATGCGCCAACGCAAACTCTGCTCTAGTCTCCGCTCGAATTGAGCCTAAACATAGCCGGGTCCTAATTTGGATCCTTGTAGTTTCGCGAGAAAAACAAAATGGCAACCCAAATCGGAGACGTCGCTAAAAGGAACGCGCCAAGCAATAGGCAAAAGATTCCAGCCTCGATCGCTTGCATGAAGGAGCTGAACAGCACGTGTGTGGCGTTTTTTTTACCTGGCAATCTTCGGAGCCTCCACTACGCGATCTCAAACGCGACGTATGCAAGCGTGCGATCAGCGCAGATCGGACGAAATTTTAGACCGGACTCCGCGACGAATTCATCAAAGGCACGCGGTTCGTGATCGACATGATTCATCTCGTCAAAGTAAACGTAGGTCCCCGATTTCAGGTGGGGACGGAGCGTTCGCAAAACAAAAATCGTCGATGAGTAAAGATCGGCGTCGAGATTGACCACGAGTTGATCGTGCAGCGGCGGTTGGTACGCGGGCAGGGTTTGATCAAATCGGCCTATATAAAAGGAAATCCGGGGATCGTCGATTTTCGGCGCTTTGCCGTCCGTACTAAACTGGCCCTTCGTCCAGGGCCCGGCTGCCTCGGGCAATCCTTCAAAGCTGTCGAATCCATGCAATTTCGATCCGGGATTTTTGAGCGCCGAGCTCCACCACCGAATAGTTTCACCAGCGGCAACCCCGAACTCGAGGTAAAGAATTTTCTTGTCGGCTACGCGCCGAGCGATTGAAACGAAGACGTCGTTGCGATCAGGTACTCGTTCGGGAAAAACGAAGCCGCGGTCGGCCATCCACCTGCCGACCCACAGGTAATTTACCGCTGCCTGAACCTGGATTAGCGAGGACTTGGATAGATTGCGTCCGACCACCGTCAGACTTTGCTTGAATCTAGCAAGGGGGAGTTTGGGGGGTATAGCCATTTGGTGCTGGGCTAACCGTCCGCGCGTGGCCGAATTACGGCGCTTTTAGCGCAAACCCAGTTCACGGAAAACGCCTCGCGCAGAGCGGGACGGAAGCTACTGATTCAAAGGTAACTCAATCGTGGACACGGTTAGAGTTGCTGTGTTGTCATCCACCGCGGCGAAAAACGCGTCATCCTGATTAGCCTTCACTGCTAACCCAAATGAACTGCCCGTTCGGACGGACGGTGGAAACGATGCGTGCGTTTGGCAGGAATCCGCCGTCAGACTCGTCCGCGGCCCATACTACTCCGGTAGAAATAACAAAGAGCGCAACTCCTGCGCAAAGAAATTTGCTCATCCGCTTTTTGATAAAGGTCCCCACTTCGCAGTCTCTGATGTGAGTTTGAGTTGAAAGCTTGGGAGTCATGGGATTGTTCCTTTCTAGTGTCGTGATAGTTTCCCGCAATACCGCCATTCCGGGACGCTACTACTTCAAGAACATAACGCAACAACCGCCAACTAAGTTGTGATTTATCTTTGGGCTACCCAAATAAAACCACCGCGCGGACCCAATATAGGACAAATGCCTACACCTCGTTAGTCTAAAGTCAGTACGCGGACTACATATAGGACAAATGCTTACACGTTTATAGTCCGCAGCTAGCGAGGTGCGAGCGTGGCTTGCAGTGGACGTATGTTGATCAACGCAAGCATTGCTGCGACAACAAATCGTTTCATTGGAAGCCCCGCCAGTGGTTTATGAACAGTCCGCGGCCTAACGAGAACAAGACCAGCCATCGCTGGCGAGGGTGAGCTTAATCTGAAATGGGACTCTTGACGTCGTAATGACTTAGCGGCACCCCGCAGACCGGGGCCAGGATGCGTGCAGGGCAATATCGGACTTAATGTCAGGTATTGTCACCAGTGACAGCGCCATCGTTAACCTGAAACTTAGAAGGTCATCAATCTAACTATCGTATCTGCCATAAAGCGTCTGGTAATCGCGCTACTATTCACGTCATTGCTATGGCACGCGGAAAGCCAGCACTCGCGACCGAATATTCCAACGCCGAACAACGAAACGCAAGGCGAGATTCGGTTGTTGATGCTCTCGGTGTCTTATCAAATCCCCCTTTGCGTTGGCGTTGCCTCTGATTGGCTACAGAAATTATATTCCCGGCAGGTACATTTCCGGCTGCTTTCTTGGTCATGTGGGAAGTTCCTCAGTCCGGTAGCGGCGATGAGGTCGAGGCTGCAATCTTTTGCCTATTGCTTGGCGCGTTCCTTTTAGCCACGTCTCCGATTTGGGTTGCCATTTTGTTTTTCTCGCGAAACTACAAGGATCCAAGTTAGGACCCCATGATAAGCGTAATCGAATCGCG
>CAVULE010000014.1:0-28138 GCA_963742315.1 uncultured Verrucomicrobiae bacterium | reverse complement strand
ATAAGGAAAAGCTATCAATATGATTCAATCTAAGTACTGGCCGACGGTTGGTGCGGATGCAATGTTGAACGAGATGAGTCTCTAAATCTACTCAGGAGGGAACCGATGAAGCCGCAGGATTTAGCAAGCTGAGCGTAGTTTAACTGGAAGGAAGGATATTATGTTACACAGCATTCAACAACGTTACGGAGAAAAACTGCGGGCCACCGACGGTGAGATCGGTCACGTCAGAGACTTTTACTTCGACGATAAAACTTGGACCATTCGCTATCTGGTCGCCGACACTGGTGGATGGCTTACTGACCGCCAGGTGTTGATTTCTCCGCATGCGCTGGGTCACCTTTATCCGAAAGGCAGCGTGCTTTTCGTTAACCTGACGAAGGAGCAAATCGAAAAGAGCCCGTCCATTGATGAGCACAAGCCCGTGTCGCGCCAGCACGAAGAGGAATATCACCGTTACTATGGCTATCCATATTACGCGGAGACGTGGCCGCTGTGGGGTCTGGCGGGCTATCCCGTAGTCGCCCCTCCGCCACCTCCGACTGCCGCAAAAACACATGGCGTCGATTCACACCTTCGCAGCACTCGGGTTGTAAAAGGCTATAAGGTTGAAGGAATTGATGGAGCGATCGGCGAGGTCGCTGACTTCTTGGTCAGCGGAAGAAATTGGGTGCTTCGTGAAATGGTGGTCGAATCCGGCCATTGGTTATCTGGGAAAGGAATTCACATACCGACTGAGAAGATTTTCCGGATCAGCTACAACGAATCCACTGTTTACGTCGACTCGACGAAAGCTGCGATGACGGGGGCGGCGCAGGTGACCGCGTGACATGACGACCGCGTTGGCTCGCAAGTCTCACGGATCTCATTCTTCGCGTCATGATCGAAAAACGCGTTCAATCAATCCGATCCACGTTCGCTCCTACGGACATGAGGATGTGAGTGGTAATCAACCGACAAAGAACGAGTCCCTCTTTTCGAAAGACGTCGTCACTCGATTGTTCAAGGGTCGAACCGCAGCCTTCTCACAGAAGCCGGAACCGCTAATTCGCAGCGAACTCTTTGGCATCGAGCGTCTCGAGCAGCACGCCGAGAGCCTGGCGGCTGCACAGCGCATCACTGCGAGTCCGGAAAGCGGCCGGCGACTTGATCGGCGCCTGAAAGATAATCGCCGCGCGCTACTCAATGCCTACCGAGGAGTCGAGAAGGCTGTTCGCGATGAACGCCACATCACACCGGCGGGCGAATGGCTGCTCGATAATTTTTATGTCGCGCAGGAACAGATTCGCCAGGTCCGTGACGACCTGCCACGCGGTTTTTATCGCGGATTACCCAAGCTCGCGGAGGGACATCTCGAAGGTTATCCGCAGGGTGCTCGGCGTCGCCTGGGCTTTCGTGGCTCACACCGACAGCCGGATCGATCGCGAGGTGCTGCTTCGATTCCTGGCCGCTTACCAGCGTGTGCAACCGCTAACGATCGGTGAACTCTGGGCCGTCGCTATCGCGTTGCGCATTGTCCTCATCGAGAACTTGCGCCGCGCGGCCGATCAGATCGTCGAGGCACGAGCAGCACGCATCGAGGCTGACAGCCTGGCGGACCAGCTGCTCGGCGTCGGCGGGAAGCCGGTCATTTCGCCCGAGATGGCCTTGACGCCTTACAACTCCAGGCGATTACCAGAGGCTTTTGTCGTGCGATTGATCGAGCGTTTGCGCGATCAGGATCCACGGGTCATGCCAGCTCTCACGTGGCTGGATGAACGTGTCGCGACTGTGGGCGCGCGTTGTGATGACATCGTTAGAGCGGAACATCAGCGACAGGTTGGGACCAATGTAACTGTCCGAAACATCATCACGAGTATGCGTCTCGTATCGGCGCTGGATTGGGCGAAGATTTTCGAAAGCAGCAGCCTCGTGGATGCCGCTCTTCGCACTGAGAGCGCGTTCGCAGAGATGGACTTCCCCACGCGCAATCGCTATCGGCATGTGATCGAAAGGCTGGCGCGAGGATCGGGGCGGTCGGAACTAGATGTCGTGCAGCGTGCGATTGCAGCCGCGAAGCGATCGGACCGCGATTTTACAGCCACTCGCGCCACTACCGTAGAGCGCGAACGAGAGCCCGGCTATTATCTCATCGCAAATGGGCGGCGAGAGTTTGAGAAAGAGCTTGGGTTTCGTGCTCCCGTTAGCAGTTGGTTGATTCGCGCCGGAACAAAAGCCGGGATCATGGGCTACGTCGGAGGTATCGCCGTGATTCTCGCAATCATCATGGCGTTGCCATTGATTGCCCTTGCAGAGTTCGGTGTCGGCGGGTGGCTTCTTGTTCTCTTCGCCGTTCTCGGTCTCGCTCCTGCATCGGACCTGGCAGTCGCGATCATTAATCGCGCCATTACCAATGATTTGAACCCGAAGACACTTCCGGCGCTCGAGCTTCGCGATGGCGTGCCGGGGGAATTGCGGACGATCGTTGTAGTTCCAACGTTATTGACGACGCGAAGCGCGCTCGATGAGCAGATCGAGCGCATGGAAGTGCACTACCTCGCAAATCAGGACGGCGATCTCTATTTTGCGCTCCTATCGGACTGGGTTGATTCCGCCACGCAAAGTGCGCCCACTGATGACGAGCTTCTGAAGGCAGCAGCCGACGGCATCGCTCAGTTGAATCAGCGCTACGGTGCGGCGCCGGGAGGTCCGCGATTTTACCTCCTCCATCGACAGCGGATGTGGAACGAGGGACAGGGTAAATGGATAGGATGGGAACGCAAACGCGGTAAGTTGCATGAGTTGAATCGATGGCTTCGGGGCGCCAACAATACCACTTTCATAGCCATTAATGGCGCTCTCCCTCTTCCGCCGCCGGAGGTTCGCTACGTGATCACGTTGGACGCAGACACCCGACTCCCGAGAGGAACGGCCAAACGTCTGGTCGGAAAGATGGCGCATCCTCTCAACCGTCCGAGACTCGATCCGGTCAATGGCCGCGTGGTCGAGGGATACGCTGTGTTGCAGCCCCGAGTCACACCATCGCTGCCGAAAAACTCCGAGGGATCGTTGTTTCAGCGCGTGTTTACAATTCCGAGCGGACTGGATCCATACGCCTTCGCCGTTTCTGACGTCTATCAAGACCTGTTCGGAGAAGGCTCCTACAGCGGCAAGGGCATCTATGATGTCGACATGTTTGAGGCAGCGCTTGAACAAAGAATCCCGGAGAGCACTCTTCTAAGTCACGATCTGCTTGAAGGAATCTTCGCCAGGTCCGGCCTCGTCACGGACATTGAAGTGGTTGAAGAGTTTCCCTCGCGCTACTATGTCGCAGCGGCTCGCCAACATCGTTGGGCGCGCGGTGATTGGCAGTTGTTGCCGTGGATTTTTGGTCGAGGTCGGAAGTCAGATAGCGAGCACGATCGAAGCGCCATTCCGTTCATCGGCCGGTGGAAGATGCTCGACAACTTGCGTCGGACATTATCCGCGCCGGCAATTTATCTGGCACTCTTAGCCGGATGGCTGCTGCCGTTGGACGCGGCTGTGGTTTGGACGGCATTTGTTGTCGCAACTTTTGCAATCCCCGCCTTTATCCCGGCTTTCGTCGGAATCATACCGCGACGATTCGGACTCTCGCAGCGAAGACATTGGTACATGGTCGGGGCCGATTTTGCTCTGGCCTCGTTACAGCTCGCGCTTCTTATCACCCTCGTCGCTTCGCAGGCGTGGTTAATGGCCGACGCGATTCTCCGCACTCTCTTCCGTCTCTTTGTCAGGCGCCGGAAACTGCTGGAATGGGTCACGGCCGCACAGTCAAAAGTCAGCGCGCGCCTCGGTGTCTTCGAGATGTACCTATGGATGAGCGGCGGCGTTGGGCTGGCGGCTCTTGCTGGAATCGTTGTCGGATGGGCGGCGCCAGCATCGTTGCCGGTCGCAGCCGCATTCCTAATTCTCTGGATCCTATCACCGGCCGTCGCGGTCTGGGCGAGTCTCCCGCTATTTCTCCCCAGCGCCAATCCAGTGACGGGCGCGGATGCACAAGCGCTGCGGCTGACCGCGCGCCGAACGTGGCGCTTTTTTGAAACGTTCGTCACCGCGGAGGAACATGCACTTCCACCGGACAACTTTCAGGAAGATCCGAAATCCACAATCGCCCATCGCACATCTCCGACAAACATGGGCCTGTACCTTTTATCCGTCGTCGCGGCGCGGGATTTCGGTTGGATCGGAACGCACGATGCCGTGGACCGGCTGGAGGCGACGCTCGGAACGATGAAGGGTCTGGAGCGATACCGTGGGCATTTTTACAACTGGTATGACACGCGCGAGCTGCGTCCATTGGAGCCGCGATACATTTCTGCTGTCGATAGCGGGAATCTCGCCGGACACCTGATCGCGCTTCGATCAGCCTGTCGCGAGATGATAAATTCCCCGACACCTCGCGTGGAATGGTTGCGCGGAATCCACGATGCTCTACAGCTCACGCGCGAATCGCTCGGTTCGCTTGCCGAGGATCGCCGGACTCACACTGTAACGCGAAAACACCTGGAGGACGCGCTTGAGACTCTTTCCGGCGCCTTGGATACGCTGAGCAAAGGCAACGGAATTCCGAATTTTAGTGAGCTAAGCCTGCACGCTGACACCGTTGTTGATATTGCACGCACGCTCACTGCGGAACGCAACGACTCCGGCTGCCCGGAAGTATTGGCTTGGGCAGTCGCATTGCAGGCGACAATCGCGAGCCATCAGCGCGATTTGGACGTAGCGACGGCACCGTCGCTCAAGGCGCGCCTCGAAGAGCTGATCAAAGTGGAGCAGACCATGTTTGAAGCGATGGAGTTTGGTTTGCTATTCGATGCCAATCGCCAGCTCCTGTCGATTGGTTACCGCGCCGGTGAAGGATCACTCGATGAAAGTTATTACGATCTGCTCGCTTCCGAAGCCCGGCTCGCCAGCTTCGTCGCGATCGCCAAAGGCGATGTGCCGACTCGGCATTGGTTTCATCTGGGGCGAACGGTCACGTCGGTTTACGGCCGTGTGGCGCTGGTTTCGTGGTCCGGATCGATGTTCGAATACTTGATGCCAAATCTGGTGATGCGCCCTGCGCCCGGCTCCCTTCTCGATGTGACCAATCGCAACATTGTGCGGCGACAGGAAGAATACGGCGCCCAGCGAGGGCTTCCGTGGGGCGTATCGGAATCGGCCTATAATGCCCGCGACTTGGAGTTCACCTACCAGTATTCAAGCTTTGGCGTTCCCGGTCTCGGGCTCAAGCGTTCCCTCGCCGATAATATCGTCATCGCACCTTACGCCACCGCTTTGGCGGCGATGATTACGCCCGAGGCGGCGGTACGAAATTTCGCAGCCCTCGAGGCGGCAGGCGCTCACGGCCGGTATGGCTGGTATGAGGCTCTTGACTACACGCCGGCGCGGCTCCCTGAGGACGAGAAGGTGGCGATCGTCCGCTGCTTTATGGCGCATCATCAAGCCATGACGATCCTCGCTCTTGACAATGCACTTCACGACGGAGCGATGCGCGTTCGCTTTCACTCGGAGCCGATTGTCCGGGCGACGGAGCTATTATTACAGGAACGCACGCCGCGCGACATAGACGCCATCCGCCTCCGAGAACGAAGAAGTGAAGGCCGCAGCCGATGTACGCGAACTCATTCCGCCTTCCTTGCGACATTTCCAGTCGCCACATCAGGCTACTGTCCAAACGCAGCTTCTCTCCAACGGTCGCTACACAGTAATGATGACCGCGGCGGGTTCGGGATACAGCCATTGGGGCGATCTGGCGGTCACACGCTGGCACGAGGATCCGACCCGCGATTGCTGGGGCAGCTATGTCTTCCTTCGCGATGTCGACACCGGCGCGGTCTGGTCGGCAGGCTATCAACCAACCGCAGTCGAACCCGATAGCTACGATGCATCGTTCTTTGAGGATCGGGTCGAGATCTCCAGACGTGATGGATCAATCACTACCAGGCTGGAAGTAGCGGTGTCGCCTGAAGACGACGTTGAGGTGCGTCGTGTCACGATTTCCAACCTCGGAAACCGGACGCGGGAAATCGAGTTGACGTCCTATGCGGAAATCGTGCTGGCCCCACAGGCAAGTGACACCGCGCATCCAGCGTTCTCCAATTTGTTCGTGCAAACAGAGTTCGTGCAGGACATCGGCGCTATTCTTGCCACACGCCGCCGTGGATCGCCCAAGGAACCCGAACTTTGGGCGGCGCATTTTACCGTCGTCGAAGGGGACGCCTTCGGCGGCCTTCAGTTCGAAACCGATCGAGCGCGTTTTCTCGGTCGAGGCCGTTTTATTCGCACACCGATTTCGGTCATTGATGGCCAGCCTCTTTCCAACACCGCCGGCGCTGTGCTTGATCCAATCTTTAGCCTTCGCCGCCGCGTGAGGCTGGCGCCGGGAGCGACTGCGCACATCACCTTTTGGACGCTCACCGCGTCATCCCGTAGCGATCTGCTCGACCTAGTCGACAAACACGGTAACCCGGCGGCGTTCGAACGCCTGCTCACGCTGGCATGGACGCAGGCGCAGGTGCAATTGTTCCATCTCGGAATCAGCCCTGACGAAGCGACCATGTTCCAGCGCCTCGCCAGCGGCGTGCTCTATTCAAACCCGGCGCTTCGTCCGCCTTCCGATGTGCTCACACGGAGCGAAGCCGCGCAGTCCGCGCTTTGGGGCTACGGGATTTCCGGCGATCTACCGATCATTGTATGCCGCATCGACAACATGGAGGATCTTCAGATCGTCCGGCAATTACTCCAGGCTCACGAGTATTGGCGAACGAAGCAGTTGGCCGTGGACCTGGTGATTCTGAATGAAAACCCGGCTTCCTACGCTCAGGATCTGCGCACAACTCTGGAGGCGATGGTGCGCGCGACTGAATCTCGCCGGCTCGCGGGAGCGGCGAGTGCGCGCGGAGCAGTCTTCATTCTGCGAGCGGAGCTTGTGTCAGATGAGGCTCGCGGTCTTCTCCAAAGCGCGGCACGCGCGGTCCTTTTTAGCCGTCGCGGTAGCCTTTTCGAACAACTAAGACGTTTGGACGAGTCGGAACTCGCCGCCGCGAAATCGCAAAGGCGTGTCGCGCCCAAAGGAGTGCCGCAGCCGGTTCCGGCGCGGACTGAACTCGAATTTTTTAACGGGCTCGGAGGCTTTTCAGATGATGGGCGCGAGTATTCGACGATCCTGGGGGAGGGTCAATGGACCCCCGCGCCGTGGATTAACGTCATTGCCAATGCCTCTTTCGGCTTCCAGACGTCGGTGGAAGGCGGAGGCTTCACCTGGTCGATCAACAGCCAACAGAATCAGCTAACACCGTGGTCAAACGACCCCGTAACAGATCGACCTGGAGAGGTAATTTATATCCGCGACGAGGACGACGGCACCCTCTGGACGCCAACGGCTCTGCCGATTCGCGAAGAAGCTGAGCGGTATATCGTCAGACACGGTCAGGGATATAGCCGGTTTGAGCACGTATCGAATGGTATTGCACTCGAGCTTTTACAATACGTTGCCCCAGACGATCCGATCAAAATCTCTCGATTAAAGATTCGAAATCAGTCGAGCCGAAAGCGGCGTCTCTCCATCACCGGATATGTCGAGTGGGTATTGGGAGCTTCACGCGACGCTTCCGCCCCGTTCCTTGTGACCGAGATTGATCCCGAAACCCGCGTGATGTTCGCGCGGAATCACTGGAGCATCGGGTTCGGGAAGCGCGTCGCTTTTGTAGATCTTGGCGGCCGACAGCTCTCCTGGACCGGCGACCGAAAAGAATTCCTCGGTCGAAATGGAATGCTCGATCGTCCCGCTGCGCTTGTTGGCAGCACGCGCCTAACGAATCAAGTCGGTGGAGCCCTCGATTCGTGCGGCGCCCTTCAAACCAGGATTGAGCTCGAGTCCGGCGGTACGGAGGAGATCGTGTTGTTTCTCGGGCAGACTGAGACAAAGGCGGAGGCGCTTTCTTTGATCAAGCGTTACCGCACAGCGGATCTCGACGCCGTCTTCAATGCGGCCACCGGCCTTTGGAATGATGTCCTCGGCAGTATTCAGATCAAAACGCCCGATCGCGCGATAGACGTATTGATGAATCGCTGGCTGCTTTATCAGACACTCGCGTGCCGCATCTGGGCGCGAGCTGCGCTTTATCAGGCCAGCGGTGCTTACGGTTTCCGCGACCAACTCCAGGACGTCATGGCATTGAATATTTCAAAGCCGCAGATCACGCGAGAGCATCTGCTGCGCGCGGCGGCGCGCCAGTTTGTTGAAGGCGATGTGCAGCATTGGTGGCTCCCGCCGTCGGGTCAGGGCGTACGCACGCGAATTTCCGATGACCGGCTCTGGCTTCCATACGCCACCGCGCAATACATCGAAGTCACGGGCGACTTCGGCGTGCTGGATGAATTGGTCCCATTTCTTGACGGTGCGGTGCTGCGACATGACGAGCACGAATCATTTTTTCAGCCAACAATTTCAAAGGATGAGGAGCCGCTCTACGAACATTGCGCGCGTGCACTTGAAACGAGTCTCACTATCGGAGTGCATGGTCTGCCTCTCATCGGGACGGGAGACTGGAACGACGGATTGAATCGAGTGGGAGTTGGCGGAAAAGGGGAAAGTATATGGCTCGGTTGGTTTCTTCATGCCGCGCTGTCGGCATTTGCTCCGCTGGCGGATCGTCGCGGCGAGCAGACCCGCGCAACTAAATGGCGGCAGCGAGCAGCAAAAATCGCGGAATCGCTTGAGAAAAATGGGTGGGATGGCGGATGGTACCGCCGGGCGTTTTTCGACGATGGGACGCCGCTGGGTGGGCACTCCGACGCCGAATGTCGAATTGATTCGATCGCGCAGTCATGGGGAGTGATCTCCGGCGCCGCGCGAAAGGATCGCGCCGCAACCGCCATGGCGGCGGTAAACGAACAACTCGTCCGCCGCGATGACGAACTGGTCCTCCTTTTTACTCCACCATTCGATCAAACACCTCTCGATCCCGGATATATTAAGAGGTATCCGCCGGGCATCCGGGAAAATGGAGGCCAGTACACTCATGGTGCCGTTTGGGCCGTGATCGCATTTGCAATGTTGGGAGACGGGGACAAGGCCGGTGAACTGTTCTCCATTTTGAATCCGATTAATCATGGGCGAACGCGCGCCGACATTTTTCGCTACAAGGTCGAACCTTACGTCGTCTGCGCCGATGTTTACGCGGAACCGTCTCATGTTGGGCGGGGCGGATGGACTTGGTACACCGGTTCGGCCGGATGGATGTATCGCGCCGGACTTGAATGGATCCTCGGCTTTCATTTAAGGGGTGCGACCCTCGTCATCGACCCATGCATACCGAAGTCATGGCCTGGCTTCAAAATCGCATTTCGGTATCACTCGACTCGATACGACATCTCGGTCGAGAATCCACGCGGAGTCAATCGGGGCGTCTCGAGCATTCATCTAGATGGCGGGGCTCTGCACCCAGGCGACGCGATTCCCTTATCGGATGACGCGGCGAATCACAAAGTCGAGGTGGTCCTGGGATGATGAACATCAGCCCGCTTGCAGGAAAACCAGCTGAGTCAGGGCAGCTGATTAACGTTCCGCGGCTTGTCACCGCATACTACACAGGAGTTCCCGACTACTCGGTGCCCCAGCAACGCGTGGCGTTTGGAACCTCCGGCCATCGCGGTTCGGCATTCGAAAACACTTTTAACGAGTGGCATATCCTCGCCATCACTCAGGCCATTTGTCTGTACCGAAAGCAGCAACAAATCACCGGTCCGCTCTTCCTCGGCATGGACACACATGCGCTTTCGGTGCCGGCGATGGCCAGCGCTTTGGAAGTGTTAGCCGGCAATGGAATCGACGTGATGATCGCGGAACGGGATGAATACACTCCGACCCCTGTTATCTCTCATGCCATTCTGACTTATAACCGTGGCCGGAAGGTCGGGCTCGCCGACGGGATCATCATCACGCCTTCGCATAATCCGCCGCATGATGGCGGCTTCAAATACAACCCACCAACTGGCGGGCCGGCGGATACAAGTGTCACCGGTTGGATCCAGGCGAAAGCAAATAAGTTTCTCGAAGCGCGTTTGGAACGCGTGAAACGAATTCCGTTCGAAAGAGCTCTTCGCGCGTCCACAACACATCATCACGACTACCTCAACACCTATGTCGATGATCTCGGCAACGTGATCGACATGGATGTCATTCGCGGCGCAAACATCCGCCTGGGAGTCGACCCTCTCGGTGGCGCCGGCGTTCATTATTGGAAGCCCATCGCGGAACGTTATGGATTGAAGCTTACGGTAGTGAACGAGGCGGTCGATCCGACCTTCCGGTTCATGACTGTTGATTGGGATGGCCAGATTCGCATGGACCCATCGTCACCTTACGCGATGCAGCGATTGATTGAGATGAAGGATCGCTTCGACCTCGCTTTCGCTTGCGACACGGATCATGACCGCCACGGAATTGTCACCAAAAGCGCTGGGCTGCTGCCGCCGAATCACTACCTATCAGTCGCCGTCTTCGTACCTGTTTCAAAACCGATCCGAGTGGCGCAAGGACGCAGCTGTCGGCAAAACCGTGGTGAGCACGCAGATGATTGATCGGATCACCGCCAGGCTCGGCCGGAAGCTTTACGAAGTGCCGGTTGGATTCAAGTGGTTCGTTGACGGCTTACTCGACGGCTCTCTTGACTTCGCTGGAGAGGAAAGCGCCGGCGCGTCTTTCGTCCGGCGCGATGGCAGCGCCTGGACGACCGACAAAGATGGATTCATCCCTTGTTTGCTCGCGGCGGAGATCACAGCCCGGACGGGCCGTGACCCCGGAGAGATCTACCGTGAGCTTACGCGCGAGTTTGGTGAGTCCCTCTATGACCGCGTTGAGGCACCGGCCACTCCGGAACAAAAAGAAATGCTAGGGAAGCTCTCGGCGCCGCAAGTCCGGTCCACAGACCTGGCCGGCGAAAAAGTTCAGACCATCCTCACTCACGCACCCGGGAACGGCGCTTCCATCGGCGGGTTGAAGGTGGTGGCGGAGAACGGATGGTTCGCTGCGCGTCCGTCCGGCACGGAGAACATTTACAAGATTTATGCGGAAAGCTTCCGCGGACCAGATCATCTGCGCCGCATCCTGGAGGAAGCACAGAGCATCGTGGACGACGCCCTCGCACCGGTGCCTAAAAAGGCTCTTGCTGTAGCTCGATGAAGGCACTCTACGCCGTTCGTTCCAGAAACTGCTTTAGGACGAGCGCCTCATTGTGCTCTTGATCGCGCGCGCCGTAGATCAGAGTAACTGTTCCTTCTTTAGCTTTGCTCTTTAACAACTTGAGCTGATCGGCGTGATCCTTGAGCTCGGTTTGATAACGGTCGCGAAAGCTTCGCCACTTCTTCGGATCATGTCCGAACCATTTCCGAAGCTCCGTGCTCGGAGCGATCTCTTTCAACCAGAGATCGACCTTCGCCTTTTCCTTGGTCAAACCGCGCGGCCAGAGCCTATCCACCAGAATGCGGGTGCCATCATCCTTATGCGGCGCTTCATATACTCGCTTGAGCTTTAGTTCGTGTTTCACTTTTTCGCTGACCTTAGTAGCCAGTGAACTCTTCCGTCCGAATGTTGTCATCGTTGACTCCTGACTCGGTTAATACCTTGCGCATGGAGGCCACCATTCCCTGTGGCCCCGCGATGTAGTAAATAGGAACCGCCAAATCATCGATGTATTTCGAAAGCATCGCTTTGGTCATGTGTCCTATTTCCTCGTGCCACTCCCGGTTTGATTTTTCCATCGCCGTCATTGTCCCGACAAAGGTGTAGTGCGGATTCTTCTCCTGCGGCTTATTCAAGTCGTTCAGGAAGGCTGCATCCTCCGGCCTTTTATTCGAATCGATGACGATAATTCGGCGCGCGACCTGGTCGTGAATGGCTTGCAGCACAATGCTCCGCACCGGTGTTACGCCGATGCCGCCGGTCACGAAAACGGCGGGGATCGCCGCATTGTTATGGAGCGTGAACGATCCATACGGAGCATCCAACGTGAGTTCCGTGCCGAGCGGCATTGTTTTCAATACTCGCTTGAACGCCGTGTCACGCATCCGTGTGGCGGACATCAGATAGTCCTCGTAAGGAGCGCTCGCCAAAGAGAACCCTCGTGTGTTGCCTTCCGCGTCAGTTTCAGGCGGATTGATCAGAGTGTAATCGGCGAATTGCCCCGCCTTGTAGACAAACCCCTCCGGTTTTTCGAAATGGAACGCCATTGTTCCAGCCGCGATCTCGTCTCTGGCCTTCAGTTTAACTTTGTATATCGGCATAGCATAGATCTCCTAATAATAGTTTTTAACGCCGGCTGACCGGTTTCTTTTGGCTGAGTTTCTTCAGAGCCGCACCTTTGTGCATGGCCATGTGGTCTGTCTTGTCGCTCTTGATTAAATATTGCGGTTCCTCCTTCGAGGCGTGGACCGTGTAAGTCTTGAACTTGATCGCCGAGGTAACCTTTTTTTGGATCGTTCCGCGGACACGGCCGGCTTCCGAGTTCCACTCAACATGGTCGCCAACTTTGAATTCGTGTTTCATCGGCATGACTCCACGAGCGGATACAGATGTGTGATGATGTTCACGCCAGTATTTTTCTTCTTCCGCTTTCGATTTCATTAATTCCTGTCCTTTCTCTTTCACTTTTAAAATCATTCCACTGGCGAAGCTGCATCGGTCCGCGGCACAATCGGAAACGGCACCACGCTCATGGTATCTCCCGGTTGCAGTGCGCTCTGTGCGAAATCCCGAAAGGCAGGCGCGACCACGACGTGCGAACGCAAAGCAGCCAGCATCTTTTCCGTCTCCTCCGCATCGCGACCGACGCCGAGCCAGCGATTCTGGTTATTCTCGCGTCCCAGGTAACTAAAGACCGCGGTCGGGAAGTGATAGCTTCCTTGCACTTCAAAACGCGCGCGACCAATCGGTTCGCCATTGCGAAAAACAACGACTTGCCGATCGGCTTCGCTGATCACGATGCTCATCGGTCCCGTGAGCGCGCGTTCAGGATGCCACCTGAAATCAAGGCCGCTTAGTTTTTCCAGCTTCAGGTTTTTCATCCTCGCCGGCATCGCCATGAGCGGGCCGGGATGCGTCACCAGGGCGGAATCCGAAGATTCATTCGCGACCACCACAGTCGTGCCGACCCTGGTCACGCCGAAAAGCAGCTGCGAAAATTCCTTCGGCAAGCGGACACATCCATGCGAATCCGGATAGCCCGGCAGTTGTCCGCCGTGCAGCGCGATCCCGCCCCAGGTCAGCCGCTCCATGAAAGGCATGGCCGCTCCCTTATAGATGCTCGAATAATGTTTGCGCTGCCTTTTCCAGAACGGTAAACACGCCCGTCGGCGTGCGATGACCGGCGCGTCCAGAGCTAATCGTCGTTCGGCCGATCAGGACGCCATTTCGATAAACATAAGCTTGTTGTTCCGGCAAGCTGATCACCATCAACACCGGCCCTTGCGGTGAGGTTTCGGGATGCCAGGTGTAATCGTTTGTCCGAAGCTGCGATCGTGGTGGAACAGGCGCAGCAAACGCTAAGCTCAACGTGATCGCCGCGAACAGGAACACTCCTGCTAAACGCTTCATGAACCTCGCTCTCGTCTCATGAAGATACGTCGATCACAGGACGATATAAGTCGTATACTCTTTGACTAATTATCTGATCGGTTTCTGATCTGAGTGACTCTGGTTGCGAATCAATATTGATCCCGAGAATTGACGAATCTGGAATCCAGGAATCGGATGCTATGAAGTATCGCCGCAATTAGATAACGAAAGACTATCGTTATGATCGTACATAAGTCTTAGTAACTCGATTGCGAGGATGTTTAATTCCCATGATGATGACCACGCAAGTTAGACAGTCCCGCCAAGACAATGATGGGATTAAGAATCCCATTTATGTTACGACCCAGGACAAACAGCGCCTGGAAGACTTGGTTATGGAAGTAGAGGCTTCCGATCCGCGCAAGCATGGGGATCTGAAAGCTCTGACCGAAGAGTTGCACCGAGCTGTCATCGTTGATCCAAAAGATGTGTTCAACGACGTGATTACGATGAACTCGCGTGCTGAGATGCATGATCTCGAGAGCGGCGAGAGTGTTGCCTTCACTCTTGTTTTCCCCTCTGAAGCAAACATCGACGAAGAAAAGATTTCTGTGCTAGCCCCGATCGGAGCAGGAATGCTCGGGTATCGCGTCGGCGATGAGTTCGAGTGGAACGTCCCCGACGGATTACGCCGAATGAAAGTGACGAAGATTGATTATCAGCCCGAAGCGGCCGGAGATTTTGATCGCTGAGTCCGGTCGGCGCGCCATGATGAATCAGAGAACAGCGGGAATGAATCACGGATCTTTGCGAACCTTGAATAGAGAATCTTCCAACGAGGCGGGAAACACAGGTATCACGATCAGCAGCAAACATTGGGCCATCGTCCAAGGATGGATTCCAGCTACTGGGGACGAAACCGTGTCCCTTCTCAACGTTTCGGGCCAGAAGGCACACGTTGAGATCACTGTCTACTACAGCCATCGCGATCCGGCTGGGCCTTATTGTATCACGGTTCCGGAAGGACGGACGGAGCATGTCCATCTTAATCGCCTGACCGACCCAGAGCCAATTCCGCGCGAGACTAATTACGAGAGCACTATCGAATCGGACGTACCAATCGTGGTCCAGCATTCGAAAGCATTCGAAACTCGCCATTACAGAGAACAGAGACCGGGTGAAGACCATTTCCTGTCCCATCATGGGCCGGAAGCGCGTTAATCGCGCAGCCGTCTTAAGACAAGGCGATTTCCCGGATTGGGAAATTAGAGTAACGCTTCCAAAACGCACTCAGTTCTTAGTGCTGGTGCTGTGAATCAGCGGATCCGTTACAATAACCTAGTGGGCTTCGAGCGATCTAACTCAATCCCCCTCCGAGTGCGCCGTGAAAACATAGCGATAAGTTATGTGTTTGATCGAATCAAAGTATTATTTGAATTGAGCACAATGCGTAGAGTCTCTTTGACGAGACATATCAACCCTCTCGTCTAAAGACTAATATGCAAACTACAACATTGAAGAGCTCGGAAGTAGCGCGGAACGCTCAGGTGGTCCGGATTTGGCGACCTCCAGCAGGGAACCGGCCGCACCGGCGACGCGTTGAGCCGTCCGCAACGGTGTACAAATCGCCGAGCAAATGGACAGTCGTCGCAGCATTTATTCTTGCCGTGGTGCTGGTTGCGGGCGCTGTCGTGTGGGTCTAGATGCAGCAGGAAAAACCCGGTCGAAGTCGGCGCGCCTGTTCCCAGTCCATTCGGTGGAGAAGGTGACCTTCGAAACGGGCGCCGAAAGCGATACAGCCGCTGCTGCCGGACGAAGAACCGGTGCCGATTGACGCTCCGGGCGCCGGAGTTTGTCGAAGGAACCTTGCCGAGCTGCATAGTCTAAAGCTATGGTTTTTTTCGAAACCGAGTCCTCGTGGATGATTCTCCCGGAGCTAAATTGGGCCGTCATTCAACAATCCAATGAACCAGCTAATGCTCAGTTTTCCTTCTTCTAATTTCCTCCTGCAAGAACATCCGCCCGTGCAGAGACTCTCTTTCCCGGAAGACAATAGACCTGGTGGCGGCGCATTTTGCCCCACTGAAATCAATCGCTGGATCGCTCGCTGGGAAAACGAAGGCGGCGCGGTCGCGCTTGGCAGGAGCGTGGATAGTAACCTCATGAATGTGCTCTGCGATATCGAAACGCCCGAAGATGTGAAGACACTTGTCGATGCCTTCTACGCCAAAGTTAACTGCGATGAGCTGCTCGCCCCGATTTTCAACGAGACCGCGCAGGTTGATTGGCCAAAGCATCTCCCGACGATGTACCGCTTCTGGCAATCCCTGCTATTCGGGAGCGGTAACTATCAGGGCGCGCCATTTCCAAAGCACGCCGTTCTTCCAGTGCAGCAGGCACATTTCGAACGGTGGCTCACTCTTGTTCGCGGAAACGGTCGACGAAAACTTCGCTGGACCAAAGAGCGAGGAAGCGAAAAGCCGCGCTATGTGCATTGCCGATACGTTCGCGCGTCGCATGGGTGTGCTGACTGACCCTGCCGCGCTCGCGCGAACTCTGCACGATGAATGCCATCGCGCGCGGTGAAATGCTGCTGGAAAAGAGCTAAGCGATGGAAGCCGTCGCAAATCAAGCAAACACAAAATCAACCCACGAAATCCAATCGGCAGCGTGGTTGATCGTCGCCGCCGCGGCACTCCGCACCGCCTTCGGCATTCTCATGGCGATCGATGCCTACCTGAAATGGCAGCCGGGATTTGCCGCGCATTACGTCGGCTACCTTCAGAATGCCGCGAACGCACAGCCGCATTGGTTGCAAGGGTGGTTTCATATGTGGCTGCGTCTGGTCACGATGCACACCCCATTCTTCATTTCCGCCACACGGCTCATTGAAACGGCAATTGCTATTGGTCTGCTGCTCGGTTTCGCGCGCCGCATCACTTACTTCGCTGGCGCGCTGTTCAGTCTCCTGATCTGGTCCACCGCGGAAGGATTTGGGGGCCCTTATACTTCTGGCGCAACCAATGTCGGCCCCGCGTTGGTGTACGCGCTCGTGTTCATCGCCGCCGCGTTTTTCGAGCATCTGCTCGGTCCCAATCCCTACAGTCTCGATTACTATATTGAGCGTCGCTATCCGAAATGGGCGTCGCTCGTGGAATGGGCACCGAAACGTTCCATGCAACCGCCGCCGGCGCTCAATTGGGACCAGCAACTCGGCGTGATCGGCGGAATCATCGTCGTCCTCGTCTTTGCGATATCGACACTTGGCAGCGCGAGGACTGGCTTGCCTCCAACTCCGCAAAACGCCGCCGCCGCCGTTTCGCCGTTGAGCATCACCTCGGGTGCGCCGGTCGCACACGCCTTTTCACCGGCGCTGCCGCCACTCATCGGGAACGGCGATGTTGTTGCCGTGACCATCGAGTCGAAAGACACCACGATTGAGATCGCGAGCGGTGTGCAATATCAGGCGTGGACATTTAACGGCACCGTGCCAGGACCGATTCTCCATGTTCGCCAGGGGCAAACAGTCAACGTCACCTTCGTCAACAACGGCACAATGCAGCACTCGATCGACTTCCACGCCGCCCAGGTCGCGCCGGATGTCGCGTATCGCTCCATCAATCCCGGAGAGAAGCTTGAGTTCTCATTTGTCGCCGCCACTCCGGGAGCATTTGTTTACCACTGCGGCACGCCGCCAGTGCTCCAACACATTGCCAACGGAATGTACGGCGCCATCATCGTCGATCCATCCGAGCCGCTGCCGCCCGCCGACGTCAGCTACGTGCTGGTGCAAAGCGAATGGTACACTGCGCAAGCCGAAGGGACGCTAATGACGGGCGATTACGACAAGATGATGAGCGTCAAGCCCGATGAAGTTGTCTTCAACGGCATCGCCTTTCAGTACAACAATCATCCGCTTACGGCTAAAGTCGGGCAACGTGTCCGGCTCTACGTGATCAATGCCGGACCAAATCTCGGGAGCGCCTTCCACATCATCGGCGGAATGTTCGCCGCCGTTTACCCCGACGCTGACGCGAAACATGCGCTTAGCGGAGTTTCCACATATCCGATCGCGCCCGGTCAGGGCGTCATTTTCGACGCCATCATGCCGCAGCCGGGCAAATATCCGATCGTCGATCACAGCATGCGCGCAATGGCGATTGGCGCAGCCGGCGAGCTGGAGGTCACTCCATGACATCGAACGACGATGTCCCCCCTGCGCGAATTCCGAAGCTGCTCGGGCATGATCATTCCGAGCTGGATGAATTGCTCGGCGCGTTTTTCGCCGCAGTGGAAAAAGGTGACCTAGACCAAAGCTTTGACACCCTGGACGTTTTCTGGGCGCGACTGGCCGTGCACATTCGTACCGAACATCTTCATTTGTTTCCCACGCTGATTGCGGCAGTGGAGAGATCCGAGCAGCGCAAGGAAAACGGCAGCCGCCCGCCTTCGGCTCAGGCCGCACGAGACACAATCGCTCGACTCCGCGAGGACCACGATTTCTTCATGCAGGAATTGGCGGCGGCAATAACACAGTTGCGCAAAGAGCGCGGCCGCACCGGGCAAAGCAGATCAGCCGTTCTTTCAGATGTAAAGGAGAAAGCCCTCGCCGTAAGCCGGCGCCTTCAAACGCATAACGCTTTAGAAGAATCCGAAGTTTATCGATGGGCTGAGGGTTTGCTTGAAGACGCAGAGTGCATCGATCTGAAGACGAGGATGAATAAGGAATTGGCAAACGTTCCCAAACGTTTGTTCTAAGCGTCAACGACAACAGCAAGACTTCCGATGGATGCAACGTCTTCGCCATCACGCCGCGCAATGTTCATCCGGGGAACAACGATCAACTATGCAGCTCCGGTACTCGAATGAGAACTCTTGACCATTCTAGTACTCTGGAGTTTTAACCAAGGCGGGGTATGCAAGGCACGATCATCGGTAACGGCCTTGATCACGATTGCACAATTCCTGCGCCCGGCTCGTCGAAAGCCAGTCACAGACTCTTATCTGATCGGCTGCAATCGTACATCGGCTGCGTCATCATCATCGCCGCTTCGTTCCTTGCGGATATCGTGCTGCCGCGCGGTGCAACTCCGGCGATTGGATATTGTCTCGTGCCGGCGCTCGCGCGCGCAGCCGGGCAACGTTTGCTCTTTTTCCTAACTGGTATCTGCACCGCGCTCACTTGGATCGGCTACATCCTTGAGCCCGCCGGTGCGGCCTGGTGGATGTCGGTCTTCGATCGCGCGATGGTCACAGGGGTGCTGTGGCTGGCGCTGTTGCTGGTATGGCGGCGTCTTCAGGCCGAGAGCGCACTGGCGCGCCAGACAGAGGCACTGCGAGAGGCCGTGCGTGAGTTGCATCGGTCAAACGCAGAACTGGAGAACTTCGCCTCCATTGTTTCTCACGATCTTCGAGGCCCGCTGAATTCGATCGCTCTGGCTATCAGAATCATTTCTTCGCAACCTGCCATTCATTCTGATCCGGAGTGCAATCAGTGGATCGACTCGATAGTCGCGGAAATCGCCCGGATCAGTAGTCTCATCCAAAGGCTCCTGGCGTACGGGCGCATCGGCGCCGGCGAGGCGACGCTGTCGGACTGTGATTGTGAATCGGTTCTAAACAGCGTTCGCCAGGCACTCCGCGCGCAAGTAGAGGATGCAGGCGCGCAAATCACAAACGATCCGCTCCCAACGATCCGCGCCGATCCCGCGCTGATGACGGAGCTGTTGCAGAACCTCGTCGAGAACAGCATCAAATACCGCAGTTCAATGCCGCCGCACATTCACGTGTCTGCAACTCGAACCACAGATGGCTGGCTCTTCTCGGAGCGTGACAACGGCATTGGCATGAACGCGGCCGATTGCGCTCGGGCGTTCGATGCGTTTTACCGCGGCGAACGTGCAGGATCTGCGGCCGGCGTTGGCCTGGGACTCGCCACATGCAAACGCATCGTGGACCGACACGGCGGGCGAATTGAAGTGCAGTCCTCGCCCGGCAACGGCAGCACGTTCACCTTTTTTATCCCGTCGTCGCCGAGCAACTGAAGGCCGCGCCGATTCCGGCAATGGAATCGCGCTTTCTGAGTCCGCAGACGCCACGACACGAACCCAGCGCTTGGGCTGATCCTCATTGCGGACGCTACCCGGTCGATCGGTTCCCGCCAGCTTCACGGACACCACTTGTTTGCGCTACGGCCCAGAAACAGCGCAGAGGGTGATAATTAGGCCATTTTATCCGCTTTTACCATCAATTGCACGGGGATCTGACTCAGTTTCTGATAAAGCCGGCTTTTGCGGCGCAAAGGCCACCAATCATAAAGATATATTTCCATCGGCCGCCACATCGCGACCCAACCGGCGATCGTCAAACTCTCGCGCACAATGCGGGCCCAGGTTCCTTCAAGATCGCCGAGCAAGAGCTTGCTTGTAATAAGACAGGCGGCAAGAAACAACAATCCTATAAGCAAGCTGGTACGGCCGCGTCTCATCAGACGCCGAAAGGCGAGATGATTAAGATTAGCGCGGTAGGCAAAGTAATTGTGGATACTGTTTCGCACCAGCTCTGTGCGATCTTCTGCAGGCCATTCCTGCAGATAAATTCGCAGCGTTAACGCCTGGTCAGGCCGGTACTCCTCCGACCAGGAGACGATAAATTCTTCGACATCATCATTTAGATCTTTTTTCTCAAGCGGGGATGGATCCATCGAGTTGAAAAGCTGGCTTATATCGCGCAACTCAAGTTCGATTACGCGTGAATGCTTTTGTTCGAGCGCGGTGTTACCGGGTGGTGGAAGAGAGTGCATGGCGCAAGCGCGGACTCGATTTTGAAGGGACCGACGCTGCTAATCAACTATCGTGGAAACATAGTTAAATCCTATCGAGCCATTCCATTCTAAGTCTTAGTCAAACCTAGATTTCTACCGAAGGTGTCAACATGAAAGGAGCACTAAGAATTCAATTGAACAGAATCATTGAGGTTATTCTGCACGCCGTTGACTTACTACTTCTGACCGTTCGTGTGGCTGTCCTGACGTTAGCGAGGCGCGTACGAATCGCTCGAGCTACACCAGCCCGCGCGTTCAGGCGACCGCCCTCTGACAACTTTGAGGGCATTTTGATCAATCATAAAGGTCACGTTCGTCGCGTAGCCCCTGCATACTGGCCTCATACAAACCCGTTTAAATCGTCAAATCTCTTTCAGCAAAAGAATTTCACGTCATGACTGCTCTCAATCCCGGACCTTTCAACGACAGACGAGAGTTCCAACAAAAGTAAAAATACAAAGTGAACGAGGAAAACTATATCATCGTCACCGCTCGAGACCACGCTGAACTTAGTTCAGTGATCGCCGTCACTGGCAAGTTGTCGCAGCGAGTAAAATGGGAGCTGAGGTTGCTGGAGAACGAACTTAAGCGCGCGCGAATCGTGGCTCTCGAAGAGGTCCCACCCGATGTCATTACAATGAATAGCCGCGCCGAATTGCTTGATCTTGAAAGCGGTGAACGCATGGAATTCACGCTCGTGTTCCCAGCTGACGAGAACGTCAACGACGGAAAGATTTCTGTCCTCGCGCCTCTAGGCACCGCAATGCTTGGCTACCGCGCTGGCGATGAGTTTGTGTGGCATGTTCCGCACGGTTTGCGCCGGTTGAAGGTAACCAAGCTGCAGTTCCAGCCTGAGGCGAGCCTTAAAAAAGCAGCTTGAGCCGACGATTCTATTAAGCTCTGAGTAGACCTCTGTCACGGCAGAACATTCGTGCACACCAGTGTCGGTTGAATCAGACTAACGGACCATGGCGCGCCTGCTCAAAATACTTAAAGGCATCGCGATCTGCATCGATCTCCCAAGGCGTGTTGGTACGCTTACTCCCTTTGCGAAAGTCCACGCCACAACCGTTACTTATCCGGCGCCAAATTCGCTCCAACCGACAAGGAAGATATCACCGAAGAGTAAACGACAATCGCTCCAGTCAGAATGATCGCTTACAAAACATCAAAAGGCTCAAGAATCCTGTTTGTAGGCATCAATCCACATCCCGGCTCTTACCGGCGCGGAGTTCCCTTCTCCAACAATAAGATGTTCTGGTATCTCCTGAATCGCGCCGGTCTGCTTCACGAAACTGAGAGTGATCTGAAAAATGACCAATCGCTCAAGGCAATCTACGACAAGAAATTCCTGTCGGAATACGGATTGAACTTCGTAAACCTGGTGGACCGCCCCACAGTTGATGTGACTATGTTGAAGAAAGGGGAAGCGGAGGCTGGGATCAAGCGGCTGTCAAAAATCATTCGAAGCTGTAAACCACGCGTGGTTTGCTTCATCGGTAAGATTGCGTTCAACACTTTTTACCGTATTCGAAAATGCGATTGGGGTTGGCAGAGGGCGATAGAGGGCGTGCCGGTTTATCTCATGCGCTTTCCCACCCGCGGTCCGGCGTCAGTCCGCGTGAAAGAGTTGAAAGAACTGAAACGAGCCAGTGGTCGCCTAACTCGCGTCGAGTCCAATCCTGCTGCAGTTAAATAACGATTCCTCTTTTCTCCAAGACTTGCGCCACTTCCTCCACGCTGGCATCTGGCAAAATCACGCCATCGACGCTAAGCGTCGCACTCTTACTCTGACCCGAGATCGCCTCGATCTCCCTGGCGTAGGCAGGGTTAGTCGTCACATTCTTTATCTCGTAAGGAATATTCATTTCGCTCAGAAAGCCCATGACTGCGGCTGACCAAGGACAGCCAGATTTTCGGTAGAGAGTGATTTTCATACTTCGAGTTTCGCCCGTTGAACGCGAGCAACAATAGCCTAGCAGCAAATAAGGAATCGGGATGGCGTTATCATACCCTTTGCCGACCCTGAGAAAATACCTCACCCAGAAGTTCATCGCCCCATGCACGCAGAAGTGAGCAAGACGCAAGACAATTGCGGAGAACCTGCGCTTGCTGCGCAGAGATGTTAAATTGCCAAGAAAGCCCACATGAAGAGCGCACGATCATTCAGAGCTCGACGCGCTGCTCGCGGCGGCTTTCTCGGCGCTCGCCGGCGGTGCGATCGAGCGAAGCTTTGGGACGGTGGTCTCCGGCCTAAAACGGGCGCTGGATTTTTGCTGTGGTTCGCCACCGGCACAAGGAACAACCGGCTTGTTTCATCTCGCCATCCTTTATCAGCGCTTTATCTGTGATCCCCGACGAAAACGGCGCCGAACTTTACTGTGATCGACCACGAAGAATGGCCGCGCACGCCTGATGGCGAGTTCGCCATGTTCACACGGCCGCTCGATCTCGAAGCTTGCTCCGCGAAGCCGCTAATCGTGCCGACTCTTAACTAGTGACGCGGCGTTCCGGGATACACGTTTACGGTCACCGGGGGAGCAGCAGTAGTAGGAGTAGGACGCCTAAGCGAACAGACTCGAATATGCATGTTCCGTGATGGCCATAGCTGCCGGGTTTTTCACTCGCCGCTCTGCGGTGATCGCGTAGAATTCCGTCCCGCACTCGTCGACATTCGCGATAACTCTCAGGCTCCAATGTTTCAGGACTTCTCGAGCAACCACGGTAGGCACGACCGTAAAGCCGCGTCCGGCCGTGGCACAAAAAACCATCAGCGCGGAGTCCTCGTACTCTCCGAGGAGACGAGGATGAATTCCCTTAGTATCGAACCAAGTCTCTAGCACCGCTCGCATGCCCATGTTTTCTGTCGGCAGCAATGCAGTAGCCCCATTCAAAGATTGTGGGAAATTGCGTCGGAGCTTCTTAGCGATCGCTGGCACCGCACAAAAAGTGACACCGGAACGTCCGAGCCGATGGTTAAAAGTCTTTGCTTTCAGGCTGCTCGAGGCTGGTTCATCAGCGAGCACAATGTCGAGCCGGTGCGCCTGCAATTGATTGACCAAAACCTCGATCGCCGCCATACGGCAAACGACATGAACCGGTTCGGAAAACCTGATCGCAGGTTTGAGGAATTCAAAACCCATCAGCTTGGAAATCGAGTCCGTCATTCCGACATTTAGTCGGAGCAAACGCCCGCCAGGGCGCTGTTTCACTGCATTCATCAACTCACGTCCCGCGGAAAAGATTTCGTCTGCGTACGTGAGCACCAAGTGGCCCATTTCGGTAAGTACGAGATTGCGGCCGCTGCGCTTAAAAAGTTTTTCGCCGAGCGAGTCTTCCAAGAGCCTGAGCTGAGCGCTGATCGAAGGCTGCGACACGTGAAGTTCGTCAGCCGCTTTTCGTACGCCTCCCTTTCTGGCGACGGTCCAGAAGTAGCGCAGATGATGAAAATTCAACCATTCCACGCTGGAAACGATACATAACGAAAACCTAACGGTCTAATCGAATATGAATCTTCGTCGTTTACGGCGCGAGCAATAGATTGTTGGCGTCAACCTAACTCGACCCATGATTGCACTGCTCACATATCCGACGCGTATCGAGTCCCCAGCTTTTCAGAAACGAACGGAAAACGATTCGTTCTCTGATCGGGTTTGGGCATTACATGGCGTCATCGCAGATCCAGCTTCTGAGGCTGGCGATGTGAAAAACGCGAAGCTATCTCTGCTGCGCACACTCAGGAAATCGAGGATGTTCGAACGAGCAATACCTCCGCCGTTTAACGGAACTGCCGAAGACCGTCACGATTTACGAGCAATCTGCACTCAACTAACGACGCCCATGACTAACTTGCCCATTCATATCACGACTCATCTACCTTCAGCATGAGCAATGTCACTGCACCGATTTGCGCGAGAAAAAATTAGCTCAGTGTGCCGCTTCGCGAATGATGCGCTCGTCAGCCGACGTCGTGGTTGCGCCGGCACGCGGGCGCGAAAAGATGCGCTTTTCAGCTAACGTGCGCGTCTCGCTCTGCCGGCGGCGCGACATTCATGGCCGTGCGGTTGCCAGGCAACCGTGTATGCGGCAATCGGAAAACTGCGTGGCCACAACGTCGCGCGTCTCTCTCGTAAACGAAAGACGCGGCTTGCAAAAAGATTCGAGCATCCCGGACGAAGCGACGAGCTTCCTTTGATCTGACCGCATCCGCCGTGTGCGCAAAAGATGCTCGCTGCCCGAATCACTGAAGAAAGCCGGCATCGGGTATGTTCACATGCCTGGTCTCGGCGGTCTGCGGCATGCAAAGATGACTCTCTCAATACCGGTTGGCGGAATGCATCTTTTCGAGGCTACGCCGATTACATGCAGACGCCGGAATTTGAGAAGCAAATCGAAGAATTGATTCAACTCACGAAAGAACACCGGATCGCATTGATGTGCGCGGAAGCGGTGCCGTGGCGCTGTCATCGCTCGCTCATCGGCGACGCATTGACCGTTCGCGGAATTCGCACCGAGGACATCATGAGTCTCAAGCTGCGCCGGCTTCACACGCTAACTCCCTTCGCGCACGTCCGTGGCAGCACCGTTACGTATCCGGCGGAGAATTCGTCGCGACCGAAGAAAAGAACATCGACTCGAAAGAAAGAGCGGACGCCCAGGCACAATGATCGCCTACAAGACATCAAAGGATGCGAGAATTTTGTTTGTCGGGATCAATCCACATCCCGGTTCGTCTCGACGTGGCGTTCCTTTTTCAAACAACAAGATGTTTTGGTATTTGCTCAATCGAGCCGGCTTACTCGAATGAAGCAGAATCGAAGGATCTGCACGAAATGACCAGTCAGCTGAGGATCTCACGATCTGCTGAAGTATGTGCTTCGTCAATCTGAAGAATGACTGGATCGACATGCGTAGAAAATTATCGTAACTGAGACGCGACGCGTCGTTTGCTGCATAGGCAAGATTGCCATCGACTACGTCTCGCCTGGACGCAGAAATGCGATTGGGGTTGGCAGACTGCATCGACGGAACGCCAGTTTATCTCATGCAGCTTGCCATCCGCGGTCCGACGCGACACGGTTCGTATCGACGTGGCGTTCCGTTTTCAAACAACACGATGTTTTGGTATTTGCTCAATCGCGCCGGCTTACTCCAGGAAGCAAAAAGGATCTGAGATGACCAGTCGCTCAGATCTCGCGAAATTCCTGCCGGAATACGGGCTGAATTTCGTCAATCTCGTGGATCGTCCCACCGTGGATGTGACTATGTTGAAGAAAGGTGAGGAAGAGGCTGGGATCAGGCGTGCGTTGAAAATCATTCGAAACTGCAAACCGCGCGTCGTTTGCTTCATAGGCAAGATTGCCTTCAACACGTTTTACCGGACGCGGAAATGCGATTGGGGTTGGCAAACCGACATCGACGGCACGCCAGTTTATCTCATGCACTTTCCCATCCGCGGTCCCGCGACAGTCCGCGTCGAAGAATTGAAAGAACTGAAACGAGCTTCTCGGATTAAATAACGATTCCTCGCTCTTCCAAAGCCTTGGCCACGTCTTCCACACTGGCATCGGGCAGAATCGTGCCATCGACGTTGAGGGTCGGACTCTTACTCTGGCCAGAGGCCGCCTCCACTTCCTTCAGGTAGGCAGGATTGGTCGTCACATTCTTAATCTCGTAAGGAATGTTCAGCTCGTTCAGAAAGCCCATGACGGCGGCCGACCAGGGACAGCCGGATTTCCGGTAGAGGGTTATTTTCATATTAATCGCGCTTCATTTCGGAGATGGACGGCGACGAGCCTCAACGACGCTCAAATGATACGGACAGATGCTGTTGCTTCTTCCCGCAAGGAAAACAGTCATGACGATGGCGGTGATGTTGATGCTTGCACCACGATAAGCAGAAAATCGCGGCGAAGTATGCAATACGCCAACAGCAACAGGCTAGCAATAAGCCAGAGTATCCGTCGCGCATCGAAGAACCGGCGGCATCGGCGTGACACCGGTACGAAGCATTGTGCTGCAGGCTATTCCATGTGGTTTACTTTTCGTCGCCGGCTTAAACGATGTCGAACGGCGAACTTGTCGTTTTTCGGAGCCAGGTGATCCACGTCGTTTCAAGTCGCGGGGTTCGCTTCGCATCACGATTCGCTGACATAGCGTAATACTATCGAAACGATCTAATCTGAGTCTTAGTCACAAGACCGCCGGACGATAAACTAGTGCCATGACCAAACCAAAACAAACCAAACCAAAAACAAAAACAGGAGAACCTTCCCATGCTTAAGATCATTGCACTTACGATTACCACCGCCGCTCTAGCGGCGTTCACAACTGTTCACGCCCAAACCGCGCCCGCAGCCGCCCCGCCTAATGATGCCCAGATCGCCCAGATCGTGCTCACGGCCGACACGGTTGACGTGGATTACGGCAAGTTGGCCGTGAAAAAGACAAAGAACGCGGAAGTGAAAGCTTTCGCTGAGACCATGATTCGCGATCACACTGCTGTGAACGACAAGGCAGCTGCCCTCGCCAAAAAAATCAACCTGACGCCGGAAGCGAGCGACACCAGCAAGAGCTTGAAATCGGATGGCGACAAAATGATGGCGAAGCTAAAGGGAATGCACGGCGCTGAGTTCGATAAGGCTTACATCGACAACGAAGTCACCTATCACACATCAGTCATTGGTGCTCTCAACACGGTCCTGCTGCCAAACGCCAAGAACGCGGAACTGAAGGCGCTCCTGGAAAGCGGCAAACCGATCTTCGAATCTCATCTGGAGCACGCGAAGACTCTCCAGAAATCGCTGAACAAATAAATGCAAGACCGCAGCACGACCCTTGACCCGCATCCCGAGTCCGTTCCATGGAGAGCGGACTTCGGGCCTGCGGGGCTTCTCCGAATGAGCCAGCCCACCTTGCAGCGCGACCGCCAGGGAGTCGATTACGGAGAAGAGCAAAATGTGCAAAAGCTGCACGCCGCCGTTCAGCGTGAGAAACGTGACGGACGCGTTACGATCAAGCCCTTCTCGCTCTGGATGCTGGTCATTTGCGGGATCGTCTTCTTCTTTGCAGGATTTTTTTCGGCCCGCCACGGCGCCGACTTTACCGCCACGAACGTGGATCGGGGCAACCCGCCGGCAGCCCAGTCGACTCCGCAAGCTGTTCAAACGGGCACTGCTTCTGCCAGCGCCGTCCAGAGCACGGTCGCAGACGCCAACGCGCCGTTGGTCGTGCATGTGGCCATGAAAAACATGAAATTTTCTCCTGCGACAATTGAAATTAAAAAAGGGGATACCGTGGAATGGAAAAACGATGATATCACGCCGCATACGGCCACGTCGGCCACGTTCGATTCTGGGTCAATCGCCTCTGATGCCGCTTGGCGACATACCTTTAAGGAGGCAGGAAATTTTCCCTATACGTGTACATTTCACCCGGTCATGAAAGGCACGATCATCGTCAAGTAGACCCAAGCTTTCGGCCCGTAAAGGACGCTTAGAAAAACTCGCACCATACACGGTTTCCGAAGCCTCTCTTGAACTGCGCCCACTCACGCTTTAATCGCGCGCAAACAAAGGCAAGTCTGGCGCGTTTGTGCTAGAATTTGTGCTAGACTGACGCACTTTCTACTCACCATTCCCGACCGCGATGATGTCACTCGGAAAACTGTTTTTCCATTCGTAAAACGCGTTCGCTTTGCAATGAAAAGCGACGCTCTGAAATCGATGATTTCGCAA